>JBAZZX010000024.1:0-42876 GCA_041658585.1 Thermodesulfovibrionales bacterium | reverse complement strand
GAAGATGCCCCTGTAAGTTGTTGAAGTAGGAAGCGACCCCCGATTAGAATTGATTACCACATCAAAACCTAAAAGGAGGTCGTTTTCTATGAAGAAAAGATATCGGAATATGCAAAAAAAAGCAAATGGAAAAGTAAGGGAGATCGGCGATGGGAGTGTATTATTGGAACTACCATTGCCTGTGGCTGGGGTTATCGAGAGCCTGCCTGATGTAATCAGGGAGTTGGCGCAGGAGGCGGGGCTGTTGCTCATGTCGGCTGCGATGGATTCCGAATGTGAGAGGATAGCCGGGGCTAAGGACTCAAAGAATCCTTTAAGGGCAGCCAATTGGTGGGGCAGCGATCTCAGCCCGGTATATTACGACAAGCAGAAGGTGCTGATAGACCGTCCTCGGCTAAGAGGCAAGGACAACAAGGAGATTCCGCTTGCAACGTTTCAAGCTTTCCGGGATCCCAGGGGCATGAGGAGCTCGGTAATGAAGAATATGGTCCTTGGCATATCGAGCCGCAATTATGAGGAGGCGGTTGAGGGTTTCGTCAAGGGCTACGGCATAAAGAAATCCAGTGTAAGCAGGCATTTTGTGAAGGCTACGGCGGAACAGATGAGGGAATTTCTGGAGAGGGACCTCACCGGGCTTGACCTTGTTGCGATATTTATCGACGGCATAGAATTCAAGGGGCATTTACTTGTCGTGGCTTTAGGCCTGGACAAGGGCGGCAGAAAGCATGTCTTGGGGCTTTGGCAGGGGGCCACGGAGAACGCCACCGTATGCGCGAGTCTCCTTGAGGACATAGCCCGGCGCGGGCTGCACACCGGGAAGGATTATCTGTTTGTCCTTGATGGTTCGAAGGCCCTGAGGTCGGCTGTCTCCAAGATGTTCGGCACAAATGCGGCGGTGCAGAGATGCCAGCAGCATAAGCGTAGAAACGTGCTTGATCATCTTCCCAAGGAGCACCAGCACGCTATAGATGCTCGTATCAGCGCGGCATACAATATGACTGCTTATGATGATGCCAGGAAATCTCTGGAATTGACCGTGAAGTATCTTGAAAAACTGAACCCGAGCGCTGCAGCTTCGCTGAAGGAGGGACTTGAGGAGACGCTGACCGTACACAAGCTCGGAGTTACGGAACTTTTGAGAAAGACTCTCCAGACGACCAATCCTATAGAGTCCTGCTTCTCGGTGACAAGGACGATTACGGGCAGGGTCAAACGATGGAGGGGCGATGATATGGTCCAGAGGTGGGCGGTGGCTTCCCTATTAAGGGCCGAAAAGAAATTCAAGCGCGTCAAGGGCTACAAGGAAATCCCGAAACTCACTGCTGCCTTGCAGCAGAAATCCATTGACAGAAAGGAGGCTGCGGCTTAGGATAATGCAAGACGGGGCCTTTCTACTTCAACGAAAGCAAGGGACAACTTCAAGAAGACTTCAGGAACTTATTGAGCGGGTGGCTTTCATCTACGAGTCATCAGGATCAACAGGGGATAAAAACAAAACATTTCCAGCATAACTAAACAGATAATATTCAAGTTCTGCTGCGAATTATTTCTTTAACTTTCTTGATTTCATGTACGAAATCAGAAATCATCTTCAAAGATACAATGTCTTTTCCATTCGACACTGAGCATAACGCGAATGATCTTATCTTATCTCTTTCATTTACTTCAATAGTTGGTCCCTGATAATAATCAGGATATTTTTTAAAAAAGTTTCCCTGATGTATAGAGCCGTCATGCAAAATATAAACTCTTTTGTTATCATCAATTGCTATTCTTCCTGCCAGTGGTCTACCCCTTCCTGTTCTTTTCTCGTACGGAAAATTTATCTCAACTACGATTTCATAACAGTGACCTGTCACTATTTCATTGGATGAAATCCCAAATACATTCCAATAAATTGGTCTGCTGGTTAGAGTGTGTTTACCTAACCGATAATAAATTTGATGTTCCTTATTCCAATACACAGTTTCCGGACTATATTTTTTCCCAGGGCGTTTCACACATGCCTCCTTCACCACATCTTTGCAATTTCTTAGAAAAATCTCAAACTGTTCTTGTTTCTTTATTATCTCATGTATATCTGTTAAAAACCTTAACATTGTTTTCATCCTTTCAAACACAATTTAGCCTTAGAAATCTTGATAGAGCTGTGAGAATTTTTTATAGTTATTATTGACTTCTTGCTTTTTTCACACAGTCAGGCAGCAATATTTGAAATGTCAATTTATTGCCATTCAAGTTGAGCATCTTTAAATAAATAGCATCATCGGATAAACAACCTTTTGCACCAAGAACATGTTTGAGCCTTAAAGTATCATTCGGCGTAAAGTAAACAGAGTAAATAATTTCCTTTTTCCCAAAATCCATACTTTTAAAAATGTTAAAAGTTTTTTCCCCAGTCCGTCCCAGGTAATACCACGCATCTCCAACACTCGTAGCGTATACACCAAAGATATTAAAATCACCAGGATCAATAATACATGGTTTGTCAAAACATCCCCAGTAATCCCACTCTGCAATTTTGAATTTTTGGTAATTCATCTCAATAGTTTCTGCATAACAATCATGTTCTAAAGACATTATTAAAACAACTAAGATCACGAAACAACTAAATAATAGAAAAAATCTATGCATATGAAACCTCCTTTATTTGTTATTCGTCTGAATAATAATAAATACAGATTCTTTTTACAAGATTGAACAGGGACGATTCCATACTTAGCACTCAATACCATGTGTACTCATCACAATTATAATATGCATTGGATAGGCGTGCTTCAGGAAGTACAAAACGGAGACCGGAAATTTCAAAAAACGTCGTATTCTATGTGAACGCGTTAAAACATGACTGTTTCCTATAGGGTGAACTCTTACACGTTATAACAGTTTTGCGGCCTTGCTCGTGGGTCAAACGAAGTACATCAATAAAGTGACAGCAGTTCTGTTTAATCAGCAGAACGCAGCCTGTATTTCTTTAAATCTTCAAAGGAAAGCTCTTCGGGGGGCACAAGCCTATAGTGCTTCTCTGAGACTATGACTATTCCGGCTTCGGAATCTTCCAGTTAAAAATAGCTATGATGTTGCCCCGTATGAATTGTGCAGCAATTAACTTACAAATCAGATTAGGAAATTATTACTTCAAACGAGTTTACAGATGCCTCTCGATACGCCCTTTCTGCTCGACTATTTCATAAACAAATTTCTCGGGCTTTCTTCCGAAACAGGTGCCGAGGCTCTCGAAAATGGGGATCTCTCTGATGTTCACTTCTCTCCTTTTTATCACTTCGGCGGTCGCCTGGTAGTAAATCCTGTTGCCTTCAACATTCACAACCGTGTTCCCGGCCTTTCCCTCTAACAGAAGAAAGACCGCCGCAGCGCCGGCCTTATACCCGAAATTGACGTCGCGCGCGGAGGAATGACCTGCGCGCACCAGATGACCGGGCGTAACCTCCCGCACCTCCGGCGCTTCATACACTCCCGGCGCAAACATGCCCGTCCTTTGCATGAATTCTTTCACGGCCGGGTCAACCTTGAGCCTCTTTTCAAGCTGCTGTCTTACATATTTCCCCGAACCGGCAAGTTTCTTGTGACCGAAGGCGTCGGGCGGGATGGATTCATCGTAAAGCATCTCGCCGTTTATGTTTTTTATTCCCTCTGCAACAACAATAATATATGTCCCCGACTTCACATCGCTTCTGTCTATCCTGGCAAAATAGGTTGTTTTCATATGCTCATAGAGCACATCGAAATCAACCGGGATTTCCGGTATCAGTATAGCATCGGCTTCCGCGCCGACTCCTCCGCGAAAGGCGGTATGACCGACATATCTTCCGAATACTTCTATGACAAGGATACGGTTGTGACTCATTCCCGTGGTCTTCAGTTCCCTTGCAAAAACGGCTATTCTGTTGATGGCTGAATCGCCTCCGACACTGTAGGACTGGAGGTCGAGGTCCATCGTCTTGGGGACATGGACACAGGGAATACCCTTGGATGAAAGGTCTACTACCACGCTTCCCGTATCATCTCCGCCGCTGATAACGAGGGCGTCAATGCCGAATTTCCTTAACCCATCCTTAATCCGTTCATATTTGTTCGGGTCATCTATCTTGCTTATCTTCACCCGTGAATGGCCGGCCTCCGAGCCCGCGAGCGACGCTTCTATTTTGCTGACCCTTTCGGCATTAAGGTAAACAACCTGCTCTAATTGCACAAGATTATAAAGACCCGCGTAACCGTGAGGTATAACTACCGATTCAATACCCAAAAAATATGCTTCCCTTGCAACGCCCTTTATGACCGCATTCAGACCGCCGCAATCACCGCCGCTCGTAATAACTCCGATCCTTTTTATTTCAGGCATAACCAGAACCTCCTTTTAATGTTCTTGAGACTATAATAATAAATATGTTTTTTATTATGATTATGACATGTCCCGTCTTTGCTTTTCCGCATCTTATTGATATTCAAGCAATTCAACTTGTTCCCTATAAAAAATATTTCATAATCATATAAAATATTTGCATTTTAAAAAAAGTTTTTGATATACTTACCGTTACCCAAGGCCTCATGTACTTGGAAAATTTTCCCGGTACAGAGGCTATTTTATACTGGATTATATGTATTTTATGCAAGTAAAGAATTTGCTGCAAATATACGGTCATTTCATTCCTCAAAAATTCACTAAAGTAGCGCGTAATAAGGCGGCCTAGATTATGCTTATCGAAGAAGTCTCGGAATTTCATTAAAAGGAGGTCGGAGTAAGGATGTCTAATGAAAGCATTGATGTATTGATGGCGGAAAAAAGGACCTTTCCCCCTTCAAAAGATTTCAGCGAAAAAGCTCATATCAAGAGTATCGCGGAATATGAAAAGCTGTACAAGCGTTCAGTGGAAGACCCGGAAGGGTTCTGGGCGGAAATGGCCGAGAAAAACCTGACGTGGTTTAAGAAATGGGACAAGGTCTTGGATTGGGACTTCAACAAACCGTATATCAAATGGTTCATCGGCGGCAAGCTGAATGCATGCTATAACTGCCTTGACAGATTTGTAAATACGCCGGTCAGAAACAAGGCCGCCATTATATGGGAAGCGGATGACGGCACTTACAAAACATACACCTATCAGCAGCTATACCGTGAGGTGAACAGATTCGCAAATGTTCTGAAAAAATACGGCATCAAGAAAGGTGACAGGGTTACTATCTATTTGCCTATGATCCCTGAACTGCCGATCTCGATGCTTGCCTGTGCCAGAATCGGCGCCATTCACAGCGTCGTGTTCGGCGGCTTCAGCGCAATGGCGCTGAAAGACAGGATACAGGACTGCAAGTCCAACCTACTTATCACTGCCGATAAAGGCGCAAGAGGCGGCAGGTCGGTACCGCTAAAAACAAATGCTGATCAGGCGTTGCAGGAATGCCCAACCGTGGAAAAAGTGATTGTAGTAAAAAGAATAGGCCCGGTAGACATGGAACCGGAAAGGGATTTCTGGTGGCATGATGTAATGGATGATCCGGACATCAAGGACTACTGCGAACCTGAGCAGATGGATGCGGAAGACCCGCTCTTCATCCTGTACACATCCGGCTCAACAGGCAAACCCAAGGGAGTTCTTCACACAACCGGCGGATACATGCTGTTTACAAATCTTACCTTCAGGTGGATATTTGATTATCAAGATGAAGACATTCACTTCTGTACTGCGGATATCGGATGGGTCACGGGCCACAGCTATACACTCTACGGTCCGTTGAGCAACGGCGCCACGAGCCTCATGTTTGAGGGTATACCGACCTACCCGGACCCCGGCAGGTTCTGGAAGATCGTGGCCAAATTCGGCGTTAATATCTTCTATACGGCGCCGACCGCCATCAGGGCTCTGATGAGAGAGGGTGTAAGCTGGATCGTAAAACAGGACCTGTCTTCTCTGAGAGTTCTTGGGACAGTAGGTGAGCCGATCAATCCCGAGGCGTGGATGTGGTACCACACCAATGTCGGGAAAACCAAACTCCCTATCGTCGACACCTGGTGGCAGACTGAAACAGGCGGCATCCTGATAACACCGCTGCCCGGCGCAATGACCACGAAGCCGGGCTCTGCAAGCAAGCCTTTCCCCGGCGTAGTTCCGAAGATACTCAAAGAGGACGGGTCGCCTGCCGGTCCGAATGAGGGCGGCTATCTCATTATAGAAAAACCCTGGCCGGGGATTCTGCGCGGGACATATGGTGATCCCGAAAACAAGAAGATAAAAGAAGTTTATTTTACAAGGTTCCCGGGCAAATACTTCACCGGCGACGGCGCCCGGCAGGACGCGGACGGCGATTATTGGCTGATGGGGAGGATTGATGACGTCATCAATGTGTCCGGCCACAGGATCGGCACCGCCGAAATAGAATCGGCTCTGGTAAGCCATGAAGCCGTAGCAGAGGCTGCCACAGTCGGATATCCGCATGATATCAAGGGGGAAGGCATATATGTGTATGTGACCCTTAAGGAGGGCATCGAACCGACGCCTGAACTGAAAAAAATATTGGTCGGCCATGTCAGACAGGCTATCGGCCCTATCGCAACCCCGGACAAAATACAGTTCGCGCAGGGATTGCCGAAGACCAGAAGCGGCAAGATTATGAGAAGGATTCTCAGAAAGATTGCACGGGGGGAAACAGACGATCTCGGAGATACTTCAACCCTTGCCGACCCTTCAGTAGTCAATGAAATCCTTAAGGGTAAACAGTAAAAAATATCTATAGCAAAAAATTATTTAAAGGAGTCCGGCTGTGTCGGTCAAGAATCTCGATTTCTTTTTTAATCCGAGGAGGATAGCGGTAATCGGCGCCAGCGAAGACAATTCTTCGATAGGGTATTTCGTCTTTAAAAACCTCCTCGGCAAAGGGTTTAAAGGGTCGGTCTATCCTGTAAACCCTGATTTTGAGTCTGTACAGGGTGTTGAAGCGTATGCCAAGATCACCGACATTCGCCTGGACATCGATTTGGCAATAATATCGCTATGCCCTAAAAACCTGCCCGCAGTGCTTCCCGGAGTGCTTGAAGAGTGCGGCGTGAAGGGAGTAAAGGGCATAGTCCTGATGTGTTTTGATTTTAAAACACGCGTAGAAAATGCGCCTGCTTTACAGGCGAAGATAAGCCAAATATCCGCGAAGTACGGGTTCAGGGTATTGGGACCTGATTCACTGGGTTTCATTAAACCGGGGAAAAACCTGAACGCCAGTCTGTTTCCAAAGATACCGCCAAAAGGCAATATCGCCCTTATAGCCCAGAGCACCACTTTATCGACGGCCATGCTGGACTGGGCTGTGAGCAAAAATATCGGGTTCAGCTATTTCATCTCTGTAGGTACAAAAATCGATATAAAATTTTCCGACCTCATCGATTTTCTGGGAGTAGACCCTGAAACAAGGGCCATAATCCTCTATATCGAATCTATCAAGAACGGCCGGAAATTCATGACCGCCGTGCGCAGTTTTTCTTCCAGCAAACCGATAATGGTAATCAAATCTGGCAAATTTGAAGCGTCGCAGGTTGTATCATTGACCCATTCAGGTTTCATGGCGGGTGAAGATAAAGTATATGACGCGGCTTTCAAACGCGCGGGCGCTATAAGGGTTGATGAAACTCTTGACCTCTTCTATCTTGCGGAATCCCTCTCAAAACAGCGCCGTCCCAAGGGAAACCGTCTTGCCATTGTTGCAAATTCCGGCGCTCCGTCCGTGATAGCCGTCGACACCCTGATGAAACTCGAGGGAGAACTGGCCGAACTGAGCCGCGTTACGGTAGAAACCCTGCAGGCTCGTTTCCCTATTTTTAAATTCATGTCAAACCCGGTTGGCCTGCTTATTGAAGCCTCTTCCGAGGACTTTGAGCTTGCGGTCAAAACCTGTTTGAAAGATAAAGAGGTGGACGGCGTTCTGGTAATTTATACCCCCACCTATGCGACAAACCCCTTAGAGATTGCAGAGGCGGTCGTGACGGCAGCCAAGGCCTATCCTTACAAACCGGTATTTACGACATGGATGGGCGAAGATCAGGTGCTGGAGGCCAGGGAATTTCTCAGTAACAAAGGGATCCCCACGTTTGTTTCTACTGAACAGGCGGTAAAGAGTTTTATTTATATGTACCGCTATGACTATAACCTGAGGCTCCTCCTTGAAACCCCGGAGGTGATCCTAAAAGACTTTGAACCGGATGAATATAAAGCTGAAGAAGTAATCCGGAAGGCTGCGGAAGATAAAAGACTCATCCTGAACTTTCACGAAGTAGAGGAGATATTCCGCCATTATGGCTTGCCGGTCATCTCTACTCATAAGGCGGCCACCGAAGAGGAGGCTGTCGCAATATCCGATGTCATCGGGTATCCCGTTGTCTTAAAAATCGATTCCCAGAAAATTATTCATAAGCTCGAACAGGGCGGCGTCCTTTTAAATCTGAGGGACCAGGCTTCAGTCAAAAAGGCATTCAGACAACTGAATCAGCTTGCGACATTTCTCAAGGACCAGAACGCCCATATAATTATACAGCCCATGGTTTTAAAACAGGGGCATGAACTTGTGATCGGCGCAAAGAAAGACCCGACCTTCGGGTCTGTTATAATCTTCGGCACCGGCGGAGAACTTCTTGAGGCTATGGAGGACTATTCAATAGGACTGCCTCCCCTAAATCAGGCCCTTGCCCGACGCATGATGGAAGAGACGAAAATATTCAGGTACCTTCAGAAAAATAAAAACTACGAAAATACCCTGAAATATCTCGAAGAGATATTAGTCAGGTTTTCTCATCTGGTAATACATTTTCCTCATATAAAGGAGATTGATATTAATCCGTTTTTCATCACGGAGAAAGAAGGTTTTGTCCTGGACGCAAGCATCCTGCTTGAAGCCGACGTCCTTGACGGTTTTGTGCCTGTAAGAGGGGACTTCTGTCCGCCCCATTTATCTATCTGCCCTTATCCGGACCAGTATATAGATATATTTAAACTTAAGGACGGACCCGCCGTCGTTATCAGACCCATCAGGCCTGAAGACGAGCCCCTGATAGACGAACTGCTGCGGACGTCATCGGAAAATACGCTCATGATGAGGTTCTTCAGGAAACTAACCGATATGTCCCATGAAGAGCTGACACGATACTGCCATATAGATTACGACAGGGAGATGTCCTTTGTGGGCGTCATCAGAGAAGGTGACCGCGAAAAGATCATAGCCGAAGTAAGAATAAGCAGACTTCCTGATCTTGAAAATGCCGAGATGGCTATCGTAGTCGGAGACCAATGGCAGGGTCAGGGCGTCGGCAAGGCGCTTTGCCTCCACGGTATAAAAATCGCAAAGGATACGGGGATAAAAAAGATGTGCATGGAGATTCTGCTGATGAATGCGCGAATGTTGTACAGGGCCGAGAAAATGGGATTTAAAAAAGTATCATCCGATAACGACTCGGCAAAGGTTGTTCTTGAGCTGTAGCATATTGCATTTTTCTCAAAGGAATTCATCACCTACCTTCCTAAAACAGCCGACGGCAAAGACAAGGCCACCTTTAATGTCCGTGATACCAGTGGAACAGGGTCCCGCAGATAACGGTACAGCAGAAGTTCGGCGGCGGGCTGGAAGGTCTTTTATCGATCTACCGTTACCGCTGGAGCGATGATAACGACAAGTTCGGCTCAACCGATATCACCACACAGATTCAAATGCCGTGGGTCGCTGCAAAAATCGGCTACAGCGGCCTGCTTCTTGACCTCGAGAAAAAGGCATGGGTAGCTCTCGGCAGAGCCGTCAGAACCAGAGTCGATACACCTATGGAAACGTCATCTATCAAATAATGAAGGACATCTCGGCAGGCCTGGAAACCACTTATGTAGACACTGAATGGGACACAATAAACCAGCACGGCTGGAGATACACGACATCCTTAATCTATAACTGGTAAAAAAGCCGGCAATTCATCAAAAAGGGTTGGGCGCTTGCTCAACCCTTTTTTTATTTCCTTCTCCTTAAGAAATCTCTCGGTTTTCCGGCTCCTCTGTGAGGGCCGACGAATCCGTCCTCTTCGAGGAGTTCCATTATTCTTGCCGCCCTGTTATAACCTATTTTAAGCCGCCGCTGGATAGAAGAGATGGAAATCTCGCCTGTCGTTTCTCCGATGTCGACAGCCTTCTGATACATCTCGTCACGCTCGCCTTCATTGTCGTCCTCTGCGGATTCATCGGGTATCTGTATGCTTTCGTATATGGTGTAGTCGGGATGGGCCTGGGTCTTGACGAAGTCGACGACGCCCTTAATTTCCTCTTCGGTTACCAAAGCGCCGTGGACACGGACAATCCTCGTACCCGGCAGCATAAGAAGCATGTCACCCTTTCCGAGCAACTGTTCGGCTCCGTGCGTATCAAGGATCGTCCTTGCATCAACCTTTGATGACACCTGGAAGGCTATCCTTGCGGGGAAATTCGCCTTGATAATTCCGGTGATTACGTCTACCGACGGCCTCTGTGTTGCGAGTATGAGGTGAATGCCCGAGGCCCTTCCCATCTGGGCAAGCCTTGCAATTGAGTCTTCTACATCACCGGGCGCGGTGAACATAAGGTCGGCAAGTTCGTCTATGATAATTACAATATAGGGCAGCAGTTCTTCATCCTTTGCCTTGAGGTTGTAACTCTCGATATTTCTTGCGGTCTTCTCTGCAAGCACCCTGTATCTTCTTTCCATTTCAAAGACCATCTTCTTTAATCCTTCGGCAGCCTCCTTGGGATTGGTGATGACCGGAGAAATAAGATGCGGGATTTCTTCATAGGCTGAGAGCTCCAACAGCTTCGGGTCTATCATCAACATCTTCACTTCCTGCGGTGTTGCCTTGTAAAGGACGCTCATCACCATAGAATTTATCGATACGCTCTTGCCCGAGCCTGTTGCGCCCGCGACTAAAAGATGCGGCATCTTCGATAAATCCGCTACGACCGGCAGACCGGAAATGTCCTTGCCGAGGCCGAGGGTCAGTCTTGATTTGGTCTTTTTAAACCCTTCCGATGAAAGGATCTCCCGCAGACAGACCGTCTCCCTCTGTTTATTGGGGACTTCTATGCCTATTACCGCCCTGCCCGGAATCGGAGAAATCCTGACGCTCTGCGCCTTCAGCGCCAGCGCGAGGTCGTCGCAAAGGGACACTATCCGGTTGATCTTGACTCCCGGCGCCGGCTCAAACTCATACATGGTAACAATGGGTCCGGGGTGGACCGAGGTGATCTTTCCTTCGACGCCGAAATCCCCGAGTTTACTTTCGATAAGAGATGAATCGTTCCAAAGCTCGTCCTTTGAAGGTCTTATCGACGCCGGGTCGGGCGGATGCAGGAGTTCCAGGGACGGCAGTTCATACCCGCCGGCCTTTCCCGTTCTAACTGAGTCGGGTTCGATTAATAGCTCGGTTTCATGTATAAATATTGGAACGGATACAGGCGCTCTGATAAGGATTTCCTCTTCTTCTACAGGAGTTTCTTCTATTATCTCGTCCGGTTCCGCCTCCTGCTTTTTTCTCCCTATCGCAACGGCAGTGACGGAAACGGGACTAATCAGGATGACGGATGACAAAAACATGGAGAGTATGAAAATATATGCGCCGGGGACCGAGACAAAACTTACCGCAAGATGCGCTATCGCCCTTCCTGTCAGACCTCCAGGCCCGTCCGGAAATATTTCCGGTATTATTTGAAAGGTATCGGCCACCAAAGCTGACAGCATTGATGTGGAAAGGACAAACAGAAGGCTGCCAAGGAGATATACCTTATGACCTTCTACGGCCAGCAGACGTTTAATGCCGAAGGCTATGATGAACAAAGGGATAACATAGGCGGCAAGGCCCAAAAATATAATCATCCATCCCGAAACATAAGCTCCGACAATACCTCCGAAATTCAGGAGGGGTTCCGGCGGGTCCGTTGTTCTGAAAAACGGGACAGGGTCTCTCAGGGAATGGGTAAAGAGACTTAAGAGAAGATAAAGGCTTCCCATTACCGAAATAACGCCGATGACCTCTTCTTTGACTCTCTTCAGCCTTTCAGCCATATACCAGCTATTATAACAGCAGCAAGAAGAAACCTGTAATAAACAAAGAGGTCCAGAGGATACCTTTTCAGAAACTTCATCATAAATTTTATGGCGAAGGACCCGGTGATGAAAGAGGAAATCAGACCTGCCGCAAAAATCTGAAGGTTATGACCCCCGTTATTGATAAAAGCATCCTTGAAGTGAAGCATAAAAGCGCCGGCGATAATCGGCGTAGAGAGCAGGAAGGAGAACCTTGCCGCAGTCTCCCTTTCAAGTCCTCTGAAGAGACCGGCAGAGATGGTCAAGCCCGACCTTGAAACTCCGGGGATAATGGCAATAGCCTGGGCAACGCCGATAAAAATCACATCTTTCATTGCAAGCTGGTCCATGTCCCTGTATTTGTATATTTTTTCAGCCGCCAGCATAATAACGCCGCCGACTATCAGCGTGATACTGATCAGCAGAGGGCTTCTCAGGGAATGCTCCACAAAACCGTTAAGGAAAAACCCCGCAAGCCCTGCAGGGATTGACGCAGCGATAATCAGTCCCAACAACCTGTGATTCTTGAAAAACAGATCGGTCCAGTCCCTCCGAAAGCAGAGAAGAAGGGCCAGCAGTGTGCCCCCGTGCAGCGCGACATCAAAGGCAAGTGTGTCCACCTCTCCGCTCCAGTTGAAAAACCACGGGAACAGTATCAGATGGGCCGTGCTGCTGACCGGCAGGAATTCCGTCAGTCCCTGGACTATACCTAATATTATCGCTTGCAGCATGAAATATTATTATAGCAGAAACATAGCGGGGAATAAGCGCTGACGTACTAAGGAGTTCATAAGTAAGGACACATTTAAACACCCTCCCCTTTATCCCCTCCCCTCAAGGGAGGGGCGATTCTAAAGTCCCCTCTCCCTTGAGGGGAGAGGGCAAGGGTGAGGGTGTGTGGCTTTACTTATGAACTCCTTAGTGATTTCTTTAAACCTCGATTATAATCGGCATGATCATGGGCTTGCGGTCCATGGTGTCTCTGAGATATTTCTTGAGGGTGCTTCTGAGTTTTGCTTTAAGCAGCGAGGTGTCTGCAATATATTCCCGCTCAAGACCTTTGATGGTTTTTTCAAGGAGTTCCTTTACGTTATTGATTATCTCCTGTGAGACGTCTTCAAAGACAAAGCCCCTCGATATGATTTCAGGGCCTGATACGATATTGCCTGTCAGCTTTTCAATAACTAAAAGAATTATCACGATCCCGTCGTGTGCAAGCCTAAGACGGTCGCGAAGGACCATCTCCTCTACGTCGCCGTAACCTTTGCCGTCAATAAAGATGCGTCCCGAATTTATATTGCCGCTCTTCCGGGCTTCCGATTCGTTAATCTCCAGAACGTCGCCGTTCTGCATGATGAATATATTCTCCTTCGGGATGTCCATTTTTTTGGCGAGCATAGAATGATATATGAGATGTCTGTATTCACCGTGAATCGGCATAAAATACCTGGGTTTGATCAGGTTGAGCATGAGTTTCAGCTCTTCCTTTGAGGCATGGCCCGAAACGTGCACCTCGGATACCTTTTCATAGATGACATTTGCGCCCCTTCTGAAAAGATGGTTTATAATTTTGCCGATGGAACGCTCATTCCCTGGGATCATCTTTGCGGACAGAATAACGGTGTCGCCTTCTCTGATCTTGATCTGCTTGTGCTCGTCTATTGCAATCCTTGAGAGAACGCTCATCGGCTCGCCCTGGCTGCCGGTTGTGATGATAACCACTTCATGGTCTTCCAGTTTTTTGAGGTCCTCAAGCTTCAGCCAGGTCCCCATAGGTATTTTTAAATATCCCAGATTCAATGCTATCTGCGCGTTTGATACTATGCTTTTACCGGAGAGGATCACTTTGCGCCCATATTTTACCGCAACGTCTATAGCCTGCTGAATGCGATGGATGTTTGATGCAAAGGTCGCAATTATTATCCTCCCCCTGGTATTCGAAAAAATATCCTCAAAGGCCCTCCTCACCTCTTTCTCGGAGAATGTGAAGCCGCCTTTTTCCGCATTGGTGCTGTCCGACAGGAGAAGCAGTGTGCCCCTTTCTCCGTATTCGGCAAACCTGTGGAAATCCATAAGCTGGCCGTCTACCGGCGTAGGGTCGAGCTTAAAGTCTCCGGTATGTACGACAAGGCCCGCAGGAGTTGTTATGCCAAGGCCGACGCCGTCGACAATGCTATGAGTGACCCTTACGAATTCAATCGAAAAAACGCCGATTGTTATTATGTCCCTCGGCATAACAGGAATAAGTTCCGCGTCTTCAAGCTTATGTTCACGGAGTTTTTCTCTCACTAACCCGAGAGTCAGCGGAGTGCCGTATACGGGGACCTTCAGTTCCTTCAATAGAAAAGGCAGGGCGCCTGTGTGATCTTCATGCCCATGAGTAAGGATGACCGCCCTCACCTTTTCACGGTTATCAAGCAAATAGGAAAAATTAGGGATGATGAAATCTACACCGAGGGTGTCTTCTTCGGGGAACATAAGGCCGGCGTCAACAACGATAAGATCGTTCCCGTATTCGAAGACCGTCATGTTTATGCCGATCTCCTCAACGCCGCCCAATGGGATAACAGAAAGTGTATTCTCCACGAGTCAATATTATAGCAGATTTTGAAACCTATAATGACTTTTTGACCATACTTCTTATAAAATCAAAAGGAAAAGGAGATTTTTAATGGAAGATCTGAAAAAGTCCGAGCCCTGGAGGGTCTTTAGAATCCAGTCCGAACTTGTCGAGGGGTTTGAAAACCTCAGCGATATCGGGCCTGCCGTAGCGATATTCGGCAGTTCACGGATGAAGCCGGGTTCTTTTTATTATGAGCAAGCCGTCGAGCTCGGCAAAATACTCTCTGATGCAGGCTTTGCGGTCATCACAGGGGGCGGCCCCGGCATTATGGAAGGCGCAAATAAGGGTGCGAAGAATAACAAAGGGAAATCGGTCGGTCTGAATATAGAAATACCCGCAGAGCAGCATCCGAATAAATATCAGGACGTCTCTCTGTCCTTCAGATATTTTTTTGTCAGAAAACTTATGTTCGTCAAATATTCCTCCGCCTTCATTATCTTCCCCGGCGGCTTCGGGACTATGGATGAAATGTTTGAAGCGCTGACGCTCTCTCAGACAAAAAAGATCGGGGTATTTCCGATAATACTTTTCGGTAGAGAATACTGGGGCGGGCTCGTCGAATGGTTCAAAACAACTCTCATAAAAAACGCCACGATAGCTCCGGAGGACATAGGCCTTATTTCCCTCGTAGATGACGTCCATGAGGTTTGCGACATTCTGAAGGAATTCAAAAGAGTGTATAATCCCGGCATGCCGGAGTGCAATAATAAATGATTATCTCCGGGGGTGTTCTCTTCGATAATCCACCGGCTTTTCCTTCAGCCCCTTCCGGCTCCATATGCCAAGCTCATTACTTCTTGCTTCGGTCTGTGCCGCGGTCAGCTCATTCACATATCTGACGTTAGGCGGCACGGTAA
Source organism: Thermodesulfovibrionales bacterium (assembly GCA_041658585.1). Lineage (GTDB taxonomy): Bacteria > Nitrospirota > Thermodesulfovibrionia > Thermodesulfovibrionales > SM23-35 > DYFC01. The sequence continues at coordinate 27,309 of JBAZZX010000024.1, read as the reverse complement.
ACAGCATTGCATAACCGCCTTTTACCATTAAAAGGTTGATAATCCGTCCATCGGTTGTCCTCAGATATGCGAGGGTGCGTCCGTATTTATCTCTTCTCTCAACATCATATTCCAGGCTGACCTTCCATCCCGAAGCCCGCAGGAGATCCTCCAGGTATTGTTTCGACTTCCGTCCCCACGGCTTCTGTCCCAGTTCAGGCGCGTCCATTCCGATAAACCTGACCTTTTCCTCTTTACGGTCAATCAAAACCGTTACGGTATCGCCGTCGGCAACCGATACGACGGACACAAACGGGCCGGCGGCGTTCTGTTTCGAGAAAGAATGTTTGTCATAAGCCAGATAAAAAACGGCGACGACGATAAAGATTATTGTCGGAACAAGATTGGACCGCTTGAATTTTGCAGGCTTTCCGTTCATGCTCCTATTATATACTTTTAACCTCCGGCTTTTTACTAAGGAGTTCATAAGTAAGGACACATTTAAACACCCTCCCCTTTATCCTCTCCCCTCAAGGGAGGGGCAATTCTTAAGTCCCCTCTCCCTTGAGGGGAGAGGGCAAGGGTGAGGGTGTGTGGCTTTACTTATGAACTCCTTAGTAAGTGTATTATTAATAATATAGTGTATAATTAAACCTATAAGGAGGGGATTTATCGATCACAATGGACCCATATATAAAAAGAAAAATAATAAAGTATCAGGGCGCATCCGGAAAAGAAACGGAAGACTCTGTCGCAGTTGAGAAGAAACTCAGGTTATTTCTTAACGGGAAAGAACTAATTACTCTGCATTGCACTCCCTCCATGATTCCTGAACTGATCAACGGTATTCTCCTTACTGAAAAAATCGTGTCGGATAAAATATCACCGGACAGTATTACATTAAAAATAAACGAGGAAATCAACATCCATGTCTCTGTTGCCGGAGATGCCGTACCGGAGGGGATGCATTTTACCCGTTGCCTTGCGGGTTTTACCTTCAGTCAGGGAAAAACGTTCCGGAAGATTGAAGATAATTTTGTTCTTGCGCCTGAAAACCTGAGGGCAATATTTCAGGGATTCCATCAAAGGTCGGAACTCTTCAGACTGACCGGTTGTTTCCACAGTGCGGCGCTCTCTGACGGCAGGAGCATCCTTGCCTTTGCCGAAGATATCGGGAGACACAACGCTGTTGATAAAGTGACGGGATACGCTCTGCTGAATGATATTTCGTTCCGGGGGAAATTAATGCTCGTCAGTTGCCGCATTTCATCGGAAATAGTTTCAAAATGTGCGAGATGGGAGATCCCCGTCATTGCAAGCCGTGCGGCGGCGACAGACCTTGCGGTAGAAATAGCGGAAGCGGCAGGCATGACCCTTATCGGTTTTGTAAGGGGCGAAAATCTGAACGTCTATTCAAACCCCCAAAGAATTGCCTAAAAAGCAAAATGATTTTTTGAGATTACCATATCTGATAAACTCGTAAAAAGTCGTCATTCCCGCGAAGGCGGGTCACCTCAGCGACTCGCCGAGGCGAGAATCCAGGTGCGCGCAACTTTTTGAAAAGAATGGATTCCCGATTAAGGACTTCGGGAATGACAGCCATGAAAAGGATTTTTTACGAATTTACCATATCTGTTTGTGATATAATTTATTAACGCGTTGATACGATGATAAGAGACATCCCTTATTTAAACCCTGACGACCTTCCGAAAGTGCCGTTTGTAATCAACGGCATATCCTCCAGGTTTATTCGTGAAAACAGAATAGTCCCTCTTGATCTTAAAAATAACGTCCTGAAGGTCGTTATGGCGAACCCTCATGATACGGCCGCCGTAGACGCCCTCAGGGTTGCCAGCGCCGCAGACGTCGTGATCTATGCTTCAGACAATAGCGCCCTGGAAGAATACCTCTCCCGGTTCTATGAACAGGAATCTCAGAACATAAACAGGATCATCGAGGACATGGGGGACAAGGGGATTGAATTCCTCGGGGAGGAGCAGGAAGACGTCGGCCACCTGAAAGACCTTGCGTCGGAGGCGCCTATCATCCGGCTTGTGAACATGCTGATTACGAGGGCCGTGGAGAGCAGGGCAAGCGATATCCATATAGAACCTTTTGAAGACGAATTAAAAGTGAGATACCGCATTGACGGCGTGCTCCATGATATAGAATCAACACCTAAGAGACTACAGGCAGCCGTCGTATCGAGGATCAAGATTATGGCAAAACTCAACATCGCTGAAAGGAGACTGCCGCAGGACGGCCGCATCAGGCTCAAAGTCGGCGAGAGTGAATTAGACCTGAGGGTATCGACAATACCGGTCCTTTACGGTGAAAGTGTTGTCATGAGATTACTCCGCAAGGAAAGCATAGTTATAGACCTTAACCTTCTGGGCTTCCCTCCTCAAACCCTTACTTCTTTCGACCAGCTCATCACGAAACCAAACGGCATCATCCTCGTCACGGGGCCTACGGGAAGCGGAAAGACCACGACCCTTTACGGTGCGCTTGATAAAATAAATTCGCCCGATAAAAAAATCATCACTGTTGAAGACCCTGTGGAATATCAGCTAAAGGGTGTAAACCAGATACAGGTTAAACCTCAGATCGGTCTGAATTTTGAAAACACCCTGAGGCATATCGTCAGGCAGGACCCTGATATTATAATGATCGGTGAGATTAGAGACCTTGACACCGCCCAGATAGCGATACAATCGGCCTTGACCGGTCACCTTGTTTTTTCGACGTTGCACACTAATGACGCTCCCAGCGCCATTACAAGGCTTCTTGACATGGGGGTCGAGAATTTTCTTCTTTCATCCACCATAAGAGGTATCCTTGCACAGAGACTCGTCCGGGTGATCTGTCCTTCATGCAAAGAGCCGGACCCGTCAATTGCCGCCAGGGAAGAACTGAAACTTTTCGGGATCCGGGACGATGTTCAGCTCTATCGCGGGAAAGGATGCGAGACCTGCGCTTTCACGGGATATTACGGAAGGTCGGGAATATTTGAACTGCTTGTGGTCGACGATGACGTCAGAAAGCTGATCTTAAAGAACGCCGATTCGAACGCGATCAGGACCGTTGCAAAACAGCACGGAATGAGAACTCTCCTTGAAGACGGCGCTGAAAAGATAAAAGACGGCGTTTCAACCCTGAGCGAGATCCTCAGGGTAATTCAGGAGGCATAATTGGCAGTTTTCTCTTACAGAGCCACAACAATGCAGGGCGCTATCGTAGAGGGCGTTATAGAGGCAAATGATGAAAAATCGGCGCTTGAGCGGCTAAGAAATGCCGGGTATATACCTCTCAATGTTGCGGCGCCAAGGGAAAGCATTAATAAAAAAATCTCCCTGAGATCATCAAAGGGAGACGTCCTGACATTTACAACGGAACTCTCCGTGCTCCTTGCCGCGGGATTACCCCTCGACAGAGGTCTCAATATCCTTGCCGAAATATCCGAGAGTGAAGAAATGAAGAATATCGTTAATTCCATCCTGAAATCCATAAGGGAAGGAAGTTCTTTCTCGGATGCTCTTGCAAAGCACCCCAAGGTATTCCCCAAGCTTTACGTGAACATGATAAGGGCCGGTGAAGCAGGCGGCGTGCTTGACGTAGTTTTAGACAAATTGAATGAATTTTTAGAATCTTCAAAGGCCCTGAAAGAGCATATATTTTCCGTCATGATATATCCGATCATCCTCATCCTTACGGGAGGCGCATCTATCATCGTACTTCTGACATTTGTGCTTCCGAAATTCTCCGTCATATTTGCCGAGCTTGGAGGCTCATTGCCCCTGCCCACAAAGATACTACTGAGTTTCAGCAACGGCCTGAAGGCATACTGGTGGATTGTCGCTCTCGGAATATTTACGGGCTGGCTTGCGTTCAGGAACTATATCAGGTCCGATACCGGCAGATATCAATGGGATTCATTTAAACTCAGGCTGATGGGAGATATTATAAAAAAACTCGAAACGGCGAGGTTCTGCAGGACGCTGGGCACCCTCCTGAAAAGCGGCGTGCCGCTTCTTCAGGCATTGCATAATGCCAAGGACGTCATCAACAATCAGGTCATAGCATCGGCAATCGACGCCGTTTCCTCGGGCGCCAAGGAGGGCAGAGGGATTGCCGATCCGCTGTCCATGACAAAAATATTCCCTCAACTTGCCCTTTCCATGATCAAAGTGGGGGAAGAAACCGGACAGCTTGATACCATGCTCATGAAGGTTGCTACGACATATGAAAGAAGTCTGAATGTCGCAATAAAGCGATTTGTAACTCTCCTTGAACCGGTCATGATTCTCGTCATGGGGTTAATCATGGGCTTTATCGTGATCGCAATGCTCCTGGCCATATTCAGCATTGTAGACCTTCCGTTTTAAAAATATGCGGGTCAAAAGATGCAAGATGCAAAATGATAAATTTGAATTTTGCAATTTGCAAAGTGCATTTTGCATTCCCCGAAGGGGCTTTATCCTTCTTGAACTGATTGTCGTACTCTTTCTTATTACACTCATCATGGGTATAACATTAGTCTTTTTTGCCAATTTCCTTCCTTCAAGCAGGCTGGATGCTACGGTCAGGAATATTTCGTCCACTATCAAGCATGCCCGCTCCCTTGCACGGATAAACAATCAGAGACAGATTGTCACTATCGACCTTGATACAAAACAATACGGCATAGAAGGCCGGGAGATCAAAGATATACCGGCCGATATCGGCGTCAAGATCATCGATCCGATGTCGGGAGAAGTTTTTCAGGGGAAATATCATTTCCTGCTTTATGTTGCAGGTAATATTGAAGGCGGCACGATAATAGTGTGGAATGCCAAAAAATCCATAAGCATCCAGCCGGACCCGATAGTTGGAGCGGTGATAATAAAATAGAAATGAAAAATGAAAATTGCAAAATTGATGAACTCGTAAAAAGTCGTCATACCCGCGAAGGCGGGTATCCAGAGAGGTTACAACTACCTAAAAAGACTGGATTCCCGATTAAGGACTTCGGGAATGACGGCCTGAAAAGGACTTTTTACGAAACTGTCAAAATGAAAAATGAAAAATTTGCGCTTTGCATTTCCCGAAGGGGTTTCACCCTCCTCGAAGTCCTCGTAGCCACTTCGATAATGGGCATTGCGATTGCCGTTATACTACAGCTTTTCTCGGCCAACCTGCGCAACATATCCGATTCAAGCGACTATGTAGCGGCGGCGACAAGGGCGGAGGTTAAAATGATGGAGGTGCTGGACAACCACAGCCTCCTGGAAAAATCGTACAGTGAAATAACAAACGATGGGTACAGGATGGATATCGCTATAACCGAAACATTAAAAGAGCGGACGGAAAACCTTCAGGTGAGGCTTTTCGAAATAGCGTTGACCGTACGCTGGACAAAAGGTACAAAGGAAAAATCCATGACGCTCAGGTCTATGAAGGTTATCAGAAAAGAGATCTGATTATGCAAAATTATCTAAACGTAGCAAAAACGGCAGGGCAGACACAATGAAAAGTCTTCTAATGCGACAAAAGACTATATTCCGAGCACATAAATGCAGATATAATCTGCGGTGTCTTTCAGAAAAAAGTCATAGCGTTGCATTAAGGTACATTAAGGTGTCGCTACAAGACCTTTTCATCGTGTCCACCCTGCCGTTTTTAGTTAATTTCTGCAACTGGTCAGATTATCAATGAAAAATGTAAATTTAAAAATTTTTGGTTTTTCTAATTCCCGCAAGGCGGGGTTTACCATTCTTGAGTTGACGATTTCGATTTCATTAATCGGGCTCATTGTTCTGATAATCCTCGGCGCCCTGAGACTCGGATACCGCTCTATAGAGTCGGGGGAAAAGAGAATAGAATATCTTGAGAGGATAAGGTCCTCATTTAATATTATCGATTCCCAGATCCAGTCATATTCGGCTTTGACCTATGAAGATCAGGGAGAGAAAAAATACTATTTTATAGGAAAACGCGGCCTTATGCAGTTTTCTACCAACTATTCCGTGTGGGGAGGAGAGAAAGGGTATGTAATAGCTACATATACCGTAACGCCTGCCGAAAACGGGAAACAGATATTGTATGTAACGGAACATATCGTCGGGTTTGAATCAACAAGAGAGGCCAAACTCTTTGATCATTTTGACGCAATATATTTTGAATATTTCTTCAAAGACCCTATGGAAGAGGCGGGCAAATGGGTGGAAGAGTGGACTGAAGAGGAGAGTGTCCCTGAAAAAGTAAAGATCCATTTTATTGAAGGCGCCAAGGATCTGCCGATGATAATCCCTTTGAGGATCAAAACGTCGCTGACGGAACAGGACGGGGAGAATACGGCGGATGATGCGGAGTAGGCATTTGCTCTCTATGGATACAAGACCTAAGAATCGTAAACCTGCCGAGCAGGGAATTGCCCTGTTGATGGTCCTCTGGATTCTGACAATCCTGATGCTTATCGTCTTTTCCTTTTCCTATATGGCAAGGACGGAAACTTATGCCACCATGTCATTTAAAGGAGGTATTGAGAAAAAATTTCTTGCCGAAGCAGGTCTTGAGCGAGGGATTATGGAACTATTCTACCGACAATTTTACCGGTCTCAGACTATCGACATCGAGGGCAGGGAAATATGGAAAACGGACGACACCCCCTATCAGGGGCAGGTCGGCGACGGGCTTTATACGGTGCGCATAACGGATGAAATGGCCAAGGTAGACATTAACACGGTATCTGAGGTAGTATTAAAAAACCTCTTTTTAAACTTAGGGGTTCAGGCAGAGGAGGTCGATACCATCGTAGACTCCATAATGGACTGGAAAGACCCTGACGATCTTCACAGACTTCACGGGGCTGAAAGTGATTATTATATGTCCCTGCCCAATCCATACAAAGCCAGGGACGCTAATTTTGATACGCTTGAGGAACTTCTTCTTGTAAAAGGGATGACGTCTGAAATCCTTTACGGGACGAATGAGAAAAAAGGCGCAATAGATTTTCTTACGCTGCACTCAAGGCAGAGGAAAATCAACATTAATTCGGCGCCGAAAGAGGTACTTATGTCAATACCCGGCATTACTCCCGAACTCGCCGATGCGATTATAGAAAGGCGAAAGGATGCGGAGATCACAAACATGGGAGAGATCGTCCTGCCACAGGAAGCTCTGAACTATTTATCCACGGGGGAAGGAAGTTCACGCGCTTTTACCATAAATAGCCTTGGCCATAAAAGCAATGAAGCCGGGGGATATGCAATACGGGCGACTGTCGCTATTTCCGGTCAGGACGACTATCAAATCGTTTATTATAAAAGCCCTGTGACTATAAAACAATGAACAGCGCAATCGTCATCGATAAATTAACAACCTTTGCGGCTTCCTCTACTATGGCATTCAGGAAGCTGTCCGATCCTCTATGGAGGATGCTGACCTTCAGTCTCGCCGATGATAGCGTCTATCCTGCAAAAGCGGTTTGCGCTGCCATAGAAAAAGGCGGCCTGTCGGTAGCTTATGGCTCAAGGTTTCTGTCAAGGACCATAGTAAAGGGCGCCAGAGACTATCCGCTTGAAGAAGGGAAATTCCCACAGCCGGATGTTTTTGCATCCTCCCTTTCCTTAGCCGTCAATGACCTCGGTGCGGTAAAGTCGGATATAACCCTGAGCATACCAAAGGCATGGGCTATAATTAAGACCACGGAGTTCCCCGTAACGATAAAAGAGAACCTTTCAAATGTTGTTGCCTACGAATTAGACAGGATAACGCCCTTTAGCGCCGACGATGCGTATTTTGATTTCAAGGTCCTTGGTGAAAAGGAGGAGAAGCTCATCCTTCTGATTATTGCGGCAAAAGCCGACCTGATAAAGCCGTATATAGAAGCCCTCGCGGAAAAAGGACTTAACGTCTGCAGAATAACGGTCAATATATCAGGGATAGAGACCCTCTGCCGCTTTGCGGATAAAAAATCGGAGAATGTCTTCCTTGAAATACGAAAGGACGGCTATGAAGGCGCCCTATTCCTGAACGGCATAATAGCAGGGTCTTTTTCAGGCCCTTTTGCTGCAGAGGACGATACTTCAAAACTGAATGTTATAGCAAAGGAAATCGCCCCCTTAATCGATACCCTGAAAATACGGGAGAAGCCTGCGCTCCTTAACGTTATATTCAGGGACAAAAATTCCGTTCTCAAAGAGCTGCTGAGATCGGGGCTGCCCTGTACGGTCAAGGTATTGAATGAAACCGGCGTAAACCTGAAAGTTCCGGGCTTTTCAAACGAGTTCCCCTATGCCGCCGTCGGAGGAGTGCTCGAATCATTATGGACAAAGGCGGCGAGCCTGAATCTTCTTTTGAGGGGAGTCCATGAAAAACCAAAGACCCCCGTTGCGCTGACCATAATCCTCCTGCTTTCAATTATCATAATGTGGGTTCTTTATATAATCGCGCCTTTGAAAATCGAGGAGAAAAGGGTACTTGAAATAGACCGGCAGATTGCGCTCAGAAAAGATGAAATCAAAAAGATTGAGGCCCTGAAGAAAGAAATAGAGGCGGTTAAAACCGAGCTTTCCGCGATCAACGATTTCAAGCAGGGCAAGCCGATGGCGCTGAACATCCTGAAAGAGCTTACGGCAATTCTTCCCAAAAGCGCCTGGCTGTCAAGGGTCAGGATCACGGAGACCGCCGTGGAGCTTGAGGGTTATTCAGCTTCCGCTACCGGCATCCTGTCAAAGCTTGAGGCCTCAAGCTATTTCAAAAAAGCGGAGTTCGCTTCGCCGACCTTCAGGGATGCAAGGATGAATGCGGACCGGTTTAATATAAAAATGGAAATAGAAGGTTTCACAAAAGAAACGCAAGTGGAAAAAGCGGTATCGGAGGAGAATGAAGAAGAGTAAAACACTGGTTATTGCCATACCTCTGATGGTGATTCTTTCCGGGGTCCTACTGTATCAGTATGTTTACGTGGGCATTCAGACGGAAGTTGCCTCAATTAAAGAAAGCCAGTCGATAAAGACGACGACCCTTGAAAAGTATATGGCCCTCATTGCCAAAAAGCCCGAACTTGAGAAAGAGCTTGCCTCATTAAAAGATGAAAGAAAAGCCGAAGACTCAAAACTGATTGAAGGCCAGACGATTTCCCTTGCCTCAGCCACCCTTCAGGATATGGTCAAGGACGCGGTCACACGGAGCGGAGGGACAATCTCAAGCGAGCGCATAGCAAAATCGGAGGATTTCGGCAAATTTAAGATAATAAGCGTCAGTCTTGATACGGTACTGCCTGATACGAGGGCATTAAGGGACATCCTTTATGCCCTTGAGACACGGACTCCTTATCTGACCATAAAGGACGTTGACATAAGGGTCAGGAATTACAGGGACCCAAGGGACCAGATGGTAAAATTAGATGTGTCCGCTCTGACGGCAAGCAGATAGTTTTAGGATAATATATTCCGGAATATATTATCATGCTTTATGGTCCTGTTTCACCACTTATTCCAAATATATCATAGTCTCTGCATATCCCTAAAAACGGATTTCGCACCTGACGGGTTGATTTGTGTTAAAATTTAAAGAGAAATAATATGCGGATTAAACGGCTCATAAGAAATATCAACATGCTCAATGTAGCTCTTTTGACCGGAGCTTTGTTCTTTGCTTTCTATGTTTTCTTTCCGGCGCTTGACATTACAGCCGGATTTACGCTTCCTGCCGTTAATAAATTCGCCGCGGAAAAAGAAGAAACAGGCACGGAGATTCGAATACCCTCGGTGACCGAATATGTAAAAATTTCCGAAGAAAACCTTTTTCATCCGGAACGAAAGATTCCCGTCGAGAAAAAAGCCGACCAGCAACAGCAGCCACTGCCAAAGCCTGAATTCGTCCTTTACGGAACTCTTATAACGGACGACCTTAGACTGGCCTACATAGAAGACCTCAAAGCGCCCAGGAATAGCCCGGGTAGGGGAAAAAGGCAGACAGCCTTAAAAAAAGGCGACGCCCTGAGCGGATTCACACTGAAAGAGATAGAAGCCGATCAGATTGTAATGGTAAGAGGGGAAGAAAAGATGGTCGTCAATTTGAATGATCAATCACATCCGAAAGTAAGGGTATCAACCGCACCCTTTACTCAAGCAGCACCCGGTCAAGCAACAGCACCCAGCCAGGCGACCCGGGCACAACAGCCGACAGCAGCAGCACCACAGCAGTCAGTTGTACCACCTAAACAAAAGGTTGACAAAGAACCTATGACACCAGAGGAAGCAAAAAAGAAATTCCGCGACTTTTTTCAAAGAGGAACGAAATAATTAGAAGGTACGTAAAGGGGATTGTATCCCCTTTACGCAGGATTGAATCTTACTAAAAATACCCAATGAAAAACCGTTTAATGCCATCATTCGAGCCCCACAGTTCTGTGTAAGTGGGGAAGAAATCAGCCCGGAAGTAAATATACCCAAAATCAGGGTAAATTGTCGGGATACCAGAAGGGTCTAATACGGTGGCAAGGCCGGTATTACTGACATTGTTAAAATTGTAAAACAGCATGATGAAATCCATCCCAGCTTGAACTGCTAAAAACTTCTAAGGTCTCTTCACCGAAAGGACCATCTGCTACAGCGACCTATTTTGATTCTTTCTGAAATTCCTTCGCCGGTTCTTCCATCCCGGGCGGAATTAACTTGTCGCGATAAAGTTCTACACCAGCATCCTTGATCGCCTTGTCAATGAACTCTTTTATCTTTGCCTGTCTGAAGTCTTCATGGAGTTTCTTGCGTACTCTTTCCTTCATAATGGACTCAAGGGGTAAAATCTCTTCACCCTTTTTGTCTGTTACTTTGATTATATGATAGCCATATTTTGTCGTCACAATATCACTAATCTCCCCTGGTTTCAGGGCAAATGCGGCATCTTCGAATTCCTTTACCATCCTTCCGCGCGAGAAATATCCAAGGTCCCCTCCCTTTGCCTTGCCGGAGGGATCATCACTGAATTCAGTTGCGAGCTTTGCAAAGTCCTCCCCGGCCTTTACTCTCTTCAATAAATCCTCCGCCTTTGCCATAGCCTTCTTCTTATCTTCCTCAGATGCGGTTGTATCAACCTTTATGAGAATATGACTGGCAAGCACCTGTTCCTTCACCTTGAATTCATCAGGATGGGTCTTGTAATAGGTCTCGATATCTTTATCTGTAACACTGATATCCTTTGAAGTTTTTTGCTTAACGAATTCGATAGCAAGGAAATCGTTTTCAGAGAGACTGAGCTGCTCTCTTATTATAGGATCTTTGTCAAAACCTTCTTTTTTTGCCAGATCTGAAAGCACTATTCCCTGGACAATCCTCCTCAGTAGCATATCCTTATTCCTCGGATTGTCCGCAAATGCCTTTTGCCTCTCCTCCGGATAAAACTTCATTATCCTTTCCAGGTCAGCCAAAGAAATTGTCCTGTTCCCCACTATGGCAAGAACATCGCCCTTGTTCTCGCTATATGCTGCACTCACAGTCAATACAAGTAACCCGATCATGATTATAAATATTCTTTTCATTCCAGACTCTCCTAACGTTAGTATAGATTTGATCGACCAACTCAATAATAAATATTTTACCGCAGGAATAAAGGGTATGGATATGCAACAGGGGGAATGTTCCCCCTGTTGCATATCTGTTAAGTCACCTGAGATGCCTATGACAGAAATTATTTACCATACAATATTTGAGTCATAGTCAGAGTATCCAATCCTAAGCTGAGTTTCATTACCCACATCAACATTGACTACCATGACGTAATAACATCCTTCCGGGTTTCCTTTCGGGCCGGCATCAGGATTTATTGAAGCGTTTCTCTTGATAAAATTAGTCTCCATAGCCGTTCCTGACATATTGGCGTAAAACCCTTCCGGTCCACCGGAATGCATCTGCCCACTGAGAAGATTCGTTCGGTCAGCTATTGTAGGCTTTTTAGAGTCATCGCAGGTCGGACCTGAATACCTTATGACCATGTCTACATTGTACTGGCTTGACTGGGTCATATCTGCCAGGTCTACCATCAGTTCGTTGGTATTACCTGTTCCCTTGTCGCTGTTTTCTGTAAAATAGAAATACTTTACCTCACCGGGTGCGATTCCAAAGAAGTACTTTTTCCCGTTTTGAATACGGGACGCGGTAGTGGAACCTGTCGTCTCTGTAACCCTGACCGACACCTGTATGGATTTGGATATCTCAGCGGTCCCCAATGCTGCATTCAGAGCTATGCTGCCGTTATAGGTACCTGCGGCAAGATCATCCGTATGGAATTTCGCTACAAAGCTGCCGGTACCGGTGCCGGGTACAGGCGCGGTAATTCCCCCAACTGTCCACGCGGCTGAGACTGCCGTTATTGTATAAGCCAGGTCTTTCCCGCAATTATCCTTCACAGTGACGCTCACATCCGATGCATTACTTCCCTTGAAAACAGTGCTTGATATCGACAGAGGATTTACCTCTACCGTTGAGGGAGTGCAAGGGCCTGTTACGTTAAGAGTAACATTCAGTGTAGCGCTTGTGAGGCCACCCGCCGAAATGTTTATTGTTCCGGAATAGTTTCCTGAAGCCTTCCCGGCGGCGTCCACCGTTACAGTAACCGTGCCGGTTCCCGATGTGGTGACAGTCAGCCAGGGACTGCCGCTCGTTACGGATGCGATGTAACTCACTGCAGTTCCGCAGTTATTCGCCACAGATGTGGTAGCAGTCTTTTTAACCCCTGATTCAGCAGTAATATTTATTGGCCATACACTAATCGAAGATGGAGTACACCCTCCTCCTCCGAAATTAAATCCGGGGGCTGTAACAGTAAGAGCAACATTTACTGTTTTCGATGAACTGCCGGATGTAAAGGTTATGACCCCGGGATAACTGCCGGTAGAAAGGGAAGCTGCGTTCAGTGTTGCATTGGATATTCCCTGCTGGTTTGTTAGGGTTATCCAGCCCTGAGAGGCGGTTGCACTAAAAGAAATCGGCTGGTTGCAGGAATCCTTGACGCTTAGCTGTACTGTTTTGCTCCCTCCCTTCTGAAGGGATTCTGATATAGAGGCAGGGGCAACGGTGAACCCTTCACAATTCTGTGGTGGTGTGACGATATTAACCACCCTCTCGCCGCAGGTTGATGTATCTAAGGTAAAAAGCCCATCCACTTTGCTATCCATACATATTGACAATTTAAAAGATTCAACCTCTGATGTACTATTCAACATCGGCCAGACGATATTGACATACTCTACCATTGAATCGACGCTGAGGAGGGGTCCCAAATTTGCAAGGTCAGTAAAAGGGACCCAGCCTGAGAAACTGTAGTACGCCTTGCTGCCGCTCTGAAGTCCCTCTATCCAGACAAAAAGTTCTATCGGTTTACCGGAATTAGTCCCCCCGAGAAAGAAGATCGGGATATCCAGGGGCTGTCCTGCATAGACCGTAATATCCTCGGGAAAATCATTGATAAATACATCTGCCCGTGCAGATGCGGCAGAAAATATTCCCCACAATACCAGCCATACACATAGAATCAATGGCACACTTTTATTTCGCATTGTAAACCTCCTGAAAAGTATTCCGTCTACTTATACTAATATTAAAGTATAAGCAAGAATTATGCAAGCTTTTTTTGAATAAATAAGGGATTGAATTGACTTATGTACCTCTTTCAAAACCTTTGCCGGCGGCACTTCATCCTTCAAATAATGACAATTATTGTCAATAGCATGACATAAAAAGAGAGGTGGGGGATTTCCCCCACCTCTCTGAGGCTGCACACCAAATCCTGAATAAATTAAGGATTGGTAATGGTTGTTGTGTATCTTGCCGGCAGCATATGTGTGAGGTAACCATCCAGGAAGCCCTGGAGTTCATATGCAATAACAGGAAGGCCTACCGCAGTTGAGTCAAGACCGGCCGCTGCATCCTGGAGATTCGCAACACCGGCTGTATCAAGCCAATTGTTTCTGTTTGCAGCGGCTGCATTCAGGCTCAGGTCGATAGATATCCAACCGAGCTGGAAACCGCCTGCTGCAATGTTGAACTGTAAGAGATCCGTGTTAAGAAGCGGTAATGCGGTGCCTCCAACAGTAATCACATTGACCTCATCACACTTTACGAACGTTGATGTCTCGCCAGGGGAGAACCCTGTTGTAGTAGTCGGTGAATTCTCTTCATCATCGTAGATAGCCACTCTGATAAACTCACACCGGCCGTTTAATGTCTCATCCTTTGTAGTAACGGTCGTGATGCATAGCGCACCTGAGATAGTGCCGATTGAGCCGTCAGCTGCGATGCATGCGAGATCGTTGAACGGACCATTATTTGCGATCGGAATAGCGGCACCTATTCCAGCATTAATCGTAAGCCTCTTTGTAGGGAAAGTCTCGATAAGATCCGTAGCGCCTCCAAGAGCAGTCTCGATATCATAAATGAAATACTCAACACTCTTTGCGAGCACATAGTTCACTTCATTGATACCGGTTACAGCACCGTCTGCACCAGCCTGATCGATGTCGTCACAATTGTCAAGCCTTGGCGGATCATCTGTTGCAAGACCAGGAGCTGCAACGATTGTAGTCCTGCAATTTGCAAGAGGTGTCGCATTGTAGGCATACGTACCTGCGCCAGCCCCAACGTTGAAGATGTAGGTATTGCCAGCCAAGGTGTTAGGAACATCGACAAGAGCTGTAGGGAAACCGAGGCCGGGAGGCAACAGGCTCAGCTGCTGTGCACACTCATTAGGTGTTGTTACAACCTTAGCTGCGCCAGGGGCGTCTACCCATGATGATACGCCGATGATCTCGAAATAACCCTCTTTTGTATCGTTTGCAGAAACTGCTGCTGCCGCACCTGTAGCTGAATAGTGGAATGCTTGTGATGCCATAAAGTTGTCAGTTGCAACGTTGTTGCCCTGCGGGTCAGGATATGTGGGTGTATCATTATCATACCAGTAAAGAGAAGCAGGTGCCGCTCCGCTGTCACCGAGTATCCATGCGGACCACTGGTCACCAGCGCTGAGACAGATAAAGAAGTCGAGAATTTCGTTACTGTCATGGCCTTCCCTGAACCTCACCTTTGCTGCAGTACCTCTAATCAGAGACGTGTTGATAACCCTAATGAAGTCCCAGGAATCCCTTGCGTTGTAATACCCATAAATAAGGGCATCACCAAGGCCTCCGGGATTGACATACAAGTTCAGAGTAGGTGGCTGTACGACAAGTGCGGAACCGTTCGTCAAGCCATCGATCTGATCAGCCTGGGCTACTACGCCAAATCCAATGATGCAGATAGCCGCAAGCAAAACCGTTAAAAACCTTTTCTTTAACATTTCTCCTCCTTTTTTTACCGACTATGCCGATAAATTTTTATTACAGCAAACTTTATCCTAACGGTATCTTCCTTTTTTGCTTTCCTAATCACCTCCTTGTATCCAGTATTATTTTACTGATTAGGGCTTTTATTCCCTTTTGGAACATGGTACCATTCTCTATCTATCATCACCCATTGTTCCGTCAGCTCAGTATCATGCTCAAATGCCTTAGCGCCAGGAACCTTTAACCTCACATCCGTCTTTATCTTAACTTCAGCATGTTCTGCATCGTTCATCTTTATATCCTGCACTTTAAAACTGGTATAGGACATTGCCGGGCTGTCATACTGCCGTATGTATGCTATCAATGAGATCCTTTTCCTGAATAAGGGATCCTCATAGGGATACACCTTATCGAACTCTCTCTTTATCTTATGATTCCAGTAAGACGTCACCCTCTCTTTTAGAACCTCCTCATCCTGGAGACTTTTTATTGCCTCTTTTTTAGCACATCCTGAAATAATAATCAAGAAAAAAATCGAAATAATTGCAAGTAGCCAAAACCTCTTCAGGAATCCTTTACTGCTTTTCACACCACCTCCATTTTGGAAATAATGTTTCTATATTAATGCTCATATAAAATTTAATGCACATATATACTACTAAAAGACACTTACTGTGTCAAGGATTTTTTCATTCTTATCTGCGATTTTATATACTGTTCATAACCACCAATGAATTCTAAGCAAAATTCAAGCCAGAACGAAAAATAACCTTCCACAATAGTCTTTTTTGAGAAGATATGTAGATGTGTGTACTTTTTGATATAGTTGTGTATCTTATATAAAACACCTCATACTAATTTCGCCATTGCGTTTTTGTGTGGCATAGAATTGTTAGAGCAAATCTTTATAATTCGGCAGGGAATTATACACCCTCTCATAAAGAATTGGCATTATCTCTAATTTAGAGAAAATCCGTATCACCACAGGTATAGTAAAAATGAGACCGGACTTCCTCCGCTTTCAATGTTGCAGGTTGTGTAGAATGCGACAAAGTCGCTCCGGCAGGTTTGGATACAAATCCATGTTTTTTTAATTCCGGATGCATCCGCTGAGGAAGCCAGAGAATTAATCTTTTCTTCCCGAGCCTGAAGGCAAGATTTTCAATTTCTTTGAGAAGAGGCATGAAAGATTTCACATTAAAAACCATATCCATTAATAAAATATTTTCTGATTCATCTTTTTTAAAAATTGCCAATCCAAGAAGACTATTGCTCCATCTTTTAGTGAGTCCCCATATCGCATAATCAAAAAGAGGATGTCGTTTATACCTCCACTGGAAGTAAGCCCTATCCCTGATCACAGATAAACGAAAAAATTTTCTAACAGAAGACCATAATTCATCAATTCTATAATCATCGAACTCTAAAGATATCAGTTTATAGATGAATCTTTCGGGATCATTATGAAAAGCCAACTCCTTAGAAGCCTCAAGGACAGTTTCTATTCTTTCAATAAGTCCCTTTTTTTCTGCAGGTAAAAGAAGGGTTTTTTCAGTAGGAAATCCATAAACCATGGATACACCGTTTTTTACATGTGTGTCAACGAAATAGTGATGAAGTTTTTTTAATACCCATATGCCCCTATATTCCGGATGAATCATAACATCACATGTGGCGAGACCAATAATGTCTTTATCATGAAATGTCATCCGAAGTGGTATCCCACCATAATGGCCTACTACCCGTCCATTTTCATCAGCTATCACAAAAGAACAGACCTTTTCATTCCCCTGGCCTCTATATTTCCAGTGCCACTCATCAAGAGTCATCTCTCTGCCAAAAATATCTTTGAAGAGTTGAACAATGCCATGTTCATCGCCCTGTTTATATTCACGTATAGTAACTTCGGACATAAAACCTCCGTGGCAATTTATGTTATAAGGCTTATAAAAAATTCATTATACTCTCTGTTCATTCTCTGAATTGAAAAGTATTCAGCTCTCGCACGCCCACCGGCAACGAAACGGTCCCTGAGTAAATGGTCATTCAGAATAGAGAGACAGGCTTCAGCAAGATCATGCGCATTTCCGACAGGTGTAAGAATACCATTATCGCCGCTTTCAATTATTTCACCCGGTCCGGATGGACAATCAGTAGAAACTACAGGGACACCGAGGGCCATTGCTTCGATCAAAGCACCCGGAAGTCCTTCCGACAGCGAAGACAGGACGAATACATCTCCCCTTGCTATATACTTAAAGGGATTTTCTTGAAAACCGACCATATGAACATCTTCATCTAATTTTAATAACGCTATTTGCTCCCTTATTTTTTGCTCATATGGACCTTCACCGACGATAAGCAGCTTGGTCTTTAACTGATCTCTAACTATCCTGAAGGACTGTAATAACGTACTAAAATCTTTAGGAGGGCCAAGTCTTGATGCGGCAACGATCCAAGGACAGTCCTTTGTGAGTGGAATTTCTGATAATCCACACGCCTTAATCCACTCCAGATCAAAACCATTATAGATAACCTTAAACTTTTTATCGTTTATGCTGAAGTGTGAAATAATATCAGATTTAATGCCCGCTGAGGGGACAACAACATTTTTAAGTCTTAGCAAGAGATAATGAATTAACAGTTTTTCTTTAAAAGTCGGCGAACGATTTAGACTTTTGAAATGTGACGAATACGTACCATGAATGCTTGTAACGACCGGGACCCTTAAAAAAAACAGGTCTCTTGCAAGAGTTAGAAATAAAGACGCAAAGTGCATTACCCCAAAAATAATTGACGGCTTTACGAGATTTGAAACAGTATGTATAGCCTTCGCGTAGGAAATTATTGTTCGCAAAGAAATGTCCGGAATTACGCAGTTGTAATCTTCGAAAGAGTAAATCGTTATTCCAAGAGGAGAATAAATTCTATTCATCCGTTTCTGGGTCAACAATATCGGTTCAAAAGACTGCATTCCCTTTATGACATTCAATGTGACCCTTTCAGCTCCTCCAAACGTATTTGTGGGTAATACAAAAAGGATTTTATGTTTCGATGGGGTATCCGTCATTACTTGTATTATAGACTAAATTATCCATTTATGAGGCAATGCAACAAGCCCGACATCAATTGTTTCTTTAGGTATATTGAATGGAAAAGAATCTCTTGTATCATAAACATGTAACATGTGTTCATCAAGCACATAAGCCCTGATATAGTATGTACCGGCTTTCAGTTGTATGGACGGAAACTCGAGGGACAATTCACGATCCCCGTTTAAATGTCCGGTATCCGAAGTATAGGTACTCGTTACGTCAAGATTATCAATCCTCTTGAGTATGACGGCTACTTTGTAAGGAGAAGAATCATCGGCAACTACCTTTATCTTTATTTTGAGATCGTCACCTGTTTTGAGATTAGGAAATGGAAGGCTTTGAACTTCTTTAATCCGGACCGGTGTTACAGAAGAATCCGCTTCAGGCGTTTCCCTCTGCTCGCCCCTGTCCGAATGTTTTTCAAGCTGATACTTTTCGTATGCCTGTGTTACCTCATAATGGGGTCCGTACATTTCAATCTTACCGTTTTTAAGCCACAATACTGTCTTGCAGAGCTGATTGATATAATAGATGGCATGTGAACAGAATACAATGGTCTTACCTTTTTTCTTGAAGGACAGTATTTTGTCAATACTCTTCTTTTGGAAATAAAGGTCTCCGACTGAAAGGGCCTCGTCAACTATAAGGACATCAGGGTCTATCGTGGTTGCAACTGAAAAAGCAAGCCTTACGTACATTCCGGAAGAATATGTCTTTAATGGATAATTAATAAAATCCCCGATATCTGCAAATTCGATAATTTCTGCTATCCTCTTTGATAATTCGTTTTTGCTCAGACCCAGGAGGGCGCCGTAAAAATAAATATTCTCCATCCCGGTAAATTCAGGGTGAAAGCCCGATCCAAGCTCAAGTAAAGAGGAAACTTTACCGTTTATTTCCATACTGCCGGATGTAGGCGAAAGCGTTTTTGCGAGGATCTTCAAGAGAGTGGTCTTCCCAGCTCCATTTTCTCCTATAATACCAAAGGATTCACCCTGAGCAAGCTCAAAAGATATGTTTTCGAGAGCAACAAACTCCTTATGAAAGGGTTTTTTAAAAATTACTTCTTTTAACCTGTTTGAGGGTCGATCATAGAGTTTGTAGATCTTTGTTATGTTTTTTAAAGTAATAGCAGTGTCCATATGCCCGGTTATAAAACGTCAGCAAAACCATCCTTGAGTTTATTAAAAATAAAAATCCCGGCGATAATAGAGAAAATAGCGAGCAGAAGAATTATAAAAATGTGATAGAGTTCCGGCGGTTTATAAAAAAGGATTATCTTCTGATAAGACATAGCGAAATAGGTGAGAGGATTAAAATAGAAGATTATCCTGAATCTTTCGGGAATTGTATCTATGCTGTACATTATCGGTGAAATAAAAAAAATTCCCTGGAGCACATAGCCCATTATCTGTCCCAAATCTCTGATATAAGGAAGGAGGGCAGAAAATATCATGCCAAGACCGGCAGAAAAGGTAATTTGGATCAGTAAGACCGGGATAACAAGCAAAAGAATGGGACTAAAAGAGCCTGTCACTGTATATATTAAAACAAAGATGGCAAAACCTATCAGGTGATGCAAATAACTGGAGAGGGTTGCTGTGATGGGTAATACAATTGTTGGGAATGATACTTTTTTAACTATCTCGGCATTTTCCAGAATTATGTTTGATGACCTGCTAAGACCTTCAGAGAAAGCAAGCCAGAAGAAAAATGACGAGAGCAGGAAGTAAAGATAGGGCATCTGTGAGTTAGCATAAGGGCGTGCCTTCATAATTCCGGCGAAAACAAACCAGAAAAGGAGAACCTGGAAAACAGGCAAAAGAAATGCCCATATCAATCCTAATCCCGAACCGGCATATTTAGTTTTAAAATCTTTTTTAATAAAATAGATTAATAGGTTTATCATGCTATAGAATAAATAAGGGAATTTTTTATTTTAACAGAAAGAGATATATATTTCATAGGGTTGTATCAGTAAATTAAGGATTATTAAAATATCCTTCGGGTTCTGTAAGAAACAAAATCAGAGTTGAATGATTCTTAAATAAGATACCATGCAGAGAAAGTGAAGAAATATCTTTTGAGAATAATTCAGAAGTTCTATCGCTACGAGCAATTGATTGTGTTAATGTTGCTTGTAATAATTGCTTTTCTTTACTACCGCGATATTTTCAGTTTCTGGTTTGTCTCTGATGATGCTGCGGCAATGGTCTCCTCCACAGAGACATTGCGGAAGATTTTCTTCGATCATATCTTTTCGCACTATTTCTATACGCCATTAGTTGCACTCTCATTTAAGCCGGATGTAATGATCTTTGGTATCAACCCATTTCCGTTTCATATTCACAATACCATTATCCTCATATTAATATCTTTCATGGTATATACAATACTCAGGGAATATACTGACACAATCAGTTCTGTTGTGCCGGCCCTTATTGTTTTGTTGTCTCTCCCTTCACTGATATGCCTCTTGTGGATAACACTCAGACAATATCTTTACGGAATGCTCTTTGCCCTTTTTTCAATATTTCTTTTTTTAAAGTATCAGCCTGATATTAAGAAAAATCGTCCGGTCCTTATAATTATTCTCATTTTTACTGAACTGAGTTTTATGGGGAAGGAACAGTTTATGACCCTTCCATTTGTGTTGTTCATGCTCGCAAAAGGGGGTTTCAAAGAAAGGCTTTATAAGACCCTACCGTATTTTCTATTATTTGCAGGACATTTTATCCTGAGATTCCGGGTTCTGAGAGGATTAGGCGGCTATCTTGGGGTCCAATATGATCCTATTGTATATATGAAAACAACCTATGAATCTATTTTCACTGCTTCAAAGGTGCTCTTTGGATATCCATGGGTTGTCCTTTTGGCCGGGGCACCTCTGCTGCTGAAACTTAGAAGTCTTTTCCTGTCAATTTCAATATGGGTAACATCCCTTATGGTGTCCTTCCTCGTTATGCATCAATATCCTCAGGTAGATACATACCGGTACTGGCTTATTCCTGCTGTTCTTTTTTCCTTCTGGGTGGGGTTCAACTCCAATGCGATAAAGAGCATTTTTTTAAAAATATCATATTCTTCCCTTATCCTCGCACTTTTTCTCATGCACTCACTTGCTCTTGGTAATGAAATAAAAGGTATTGCAGGGAAAGAAATGCTAATGGCAGAAAGAACTACCAGGGCTTTGTTTGATCAAAAATATCGGGAAGCCATTATTCTCTTTCCTGAGAGTAACTGGATGGCAAGTTCTAACTTTATAGAACATATCTCAACGGCTTATCAGAAGATTCACGGTATTAAGGCATATTCGCCTTTTTACCCGTTAGAGTTGCTTTCTTTTTATCCTAAGATTTTGAATGACTTCAGGGATATCTATGAAATAAAGGAAGGGGAGGGTTTGAATATTTCTGATTCAATCCATGGAAAGATCGAGCATTTCAATAAATCTGTCTCAGATGAGAAACCGCATATTTCATTACTCAAACAGAATAATATAGTTAACATGAATTTGAAGTGCGCCTCTGCTCAGGGGATTACAGGTTTCGAAGTGAAAAACGTTGAAGGCAGGCCTACTGCAATAAAATATATCGCTCCCTATATTGAGTCTGTCAATCTCACAAATGCTTTTGATGTAAAGGATGCAGAGGTATTACCGAGGGGAAGTCTCTCTTATGATAAGGGAAAGTGGTTGATTGACGGAATGCCCCTGTCCGAAAATTATTCTTTTTTGATCTTGACCTGTGTCAATAATAAAGGTGCATATACGCAGTTATCCGATATAATATCATTCCGGCACTGAACATGAAGGCAGCAATAATAACGGCATTTGATCCCTATGTGTTTAAGGGAGGGATAGAGAGGTACACCCTGCAACTGATCAGATTGCTGGAAGGACACGGAATCGGAGTGGACGTATACCATACCGGACTTATAGATGAAGATATGGGGCTTAAACATAAAATGCTTGGAAAGATATATGCCCTTGGTCGCAAATTCGGCGAGGTTGAGAGAAATTATGATTTCGTCATATCCAATTCCTTCTATGGCCTTGGGTATTTCCCCCCGGGGATTAAAGCCTTTAACATCTACCATTCAAATCATGTCACCTTTGACAAGTCTGTTGAGGGCATCATATCCCATATTACTTCCCTGGAATGGACATATCTCTGTGGATATTTAGGAGAAATGGTAAGCGGCTTTGATAGAATAAAGATAGCCGTGAGCGATCCTGTAAAAGAGGAACTAGTAAGATATTACGGTTTTGATGACGTGAGAGTCGTGGAAAGCGGAGTTGACACCGGTCTGTTTAAGCCAATTAAACCCAAAACGGATTTACGGAAAAAGTATTCGATTCCTGTAGATGCTTTTGTTGGAATATTTGTTGGTAGATGGCATAAAACCAAAGGTAGTGATATACTCGAAAAGATTATACAGAAAACTCCTGATAATCATTGGTTACTTGTTTTAGGCACTGGCAGCGATAATTGTCCCCTCAGGCAAACAAAAAATGTTACTATTCTTGACGAGGTTCCTTATGAGGAAATGCCCTTGATCTATTCATTGTCAGACTTTATGTTTTTTCCATCCAGATATGAAGGTTTTGGTTTAGTTATCTTAGAAGCTATGGCTTGTGGTCTTCCCACTTTTGCAGGTGATGTTGGAATTGCCAGGAAAATATATAAGAGTGAACCCTTTTCAGAATTAAAGCTTGATTTTTCAATAGATGAAAAATACTTAATTTATGGATCTCTCAAAAGAATTTATTCCTTGAGGACTGATACTGAATGGAAAAACAAGATATCAGAAGAGGGCAGAAGACTTGTAGAAGAAAACTATACGATGAATATATGGCAGACTAAGATGTTAAGTGCCCTTGATTTGATCTAAAATGATTGACTTTTTGCCGAATTTATTGCCACCAGAAGCTAAAAAGGTATTGATACTGGCTCCCCATCCAGATGATGAAATTCTCGGATGTGGAGGGACGATAGTTCTCTATACAAAAAATGATATAGATGTTTACTTGAGCTTTATTTCAAATGGTGAGAAGGCAGAGCTCAAACTTGAAAATATGGCTGAGATAAGAAGATCTGAAGCTGCTGCGGTATCAGATATTCTCAATATTAAGAAAACCATATTCCTTGATTTTCCTGATGAGAAGATTAGTGAATATAAGGAACAGATAAAAGAAAAACTAACCGGAATTATTAAAGATATTAGCCCTGACCTTATCTATGCTCCTTTTCCCATGGATCCTCATCCCGATCACAGGGCCACCTCTGAAGTTGCTTTGTCATTAATGTCATTAATGCGAGAGGTACAAGGTTTTAAAATAGCTTTTTATGAAATATACCATCCTATCAGGTTTAATGTCCTTGTAGACATCTCTTCTGTTATTCATAAGAAAAAAGAAGCTGTATTAACCTACAAAAAGAGTTTGTTGGATATTCCCGAGACTTTCTGGTATTCAGTAGAAGGCCTTGATGCATACAGGTCGCTTTTAGTAAAAAAGAAAGGCTTCTATGAGGCCTTCTGGCTTATAGATAAACCTGTTTCAAGGGATGAAATAATGAAATGGTCTACATTTGATTATAACGATACTTCTGCGGAGATTTTCCTCTCTAAATTAAAAGTTGCCGATGAACTGATATACGAATTGCGGAAAGCCCATGTGGCTTTAGAAAGAAAAGACGCGGAGATCAGTAATCTGAGCCAGACTTTAAAAGAAACAGAAAGAAAACTGCTTGCGGCGGAAGGAGAAAAACAGGAATTAGAACCCGATCTTAATTTATTAACGAGCAGTCTATTCTGGAGATTTATAAGTAGATTCTATAAGGCAAGGGATAAATTTTTACCTCAAGGCACAAAGAGAAGAA
Organism: Thermodesulfovibrionales bacterium; assembly: GCA_041658585.1. Classification (GTDB taxonomy): domain Bacteria; phylum Nitrospirota; class Thermodesulfovibrionia; order Thermodesulfovibrionales; family SM23-35; genus DYFC01. The sequence continues at coordinate 3,052 of JBAZZX010000024.1, read as the reverse complement.
ACTTATACAGCAAAATGATAGAAAGATTGAAGAAAATAACCTAATTGTTACCTATATATTTTGTTTTATGTTGTAAAGGCCCCTAAGCCCATTCCAACGCACTTTTATCACTTCCTTGAACATCTGCCAGGAGTCATAGATTGGATTAATCTTGCTATTCTTTCCATAATACCAATTAACAGGAACTTCACTAATCCGGTATCCTCTTAAAAGGGCGATATAAAGAATTTCCACATCAAAACTCCAACCATCAAGTTTACTCACGGAAAAAAGATCGTGTGCAGCAGCACGTCTGAAAGATTTAAACCCGCATTGTGAGTCATGGATACCTGGAAGGGCACAACACTGAACGATAACGTTAAAAACCCGACCCATAAGGTGTCTATATAAGGGTTCGCCATATCGTTGAGCACCGGGAGCTTCGCGAGACCCGATAGCAATGTCATAATCATTGATTCGAGGAGGCAAAAACTTTTCAACCTCTTCAATTGGCACAGCCATATCTGCATCACAAATAAGGATATATTCTCCTCGAGCTGAGAGGATCCCTTTTCTTACTGCAGCGCCTTTGCCGCGGCGATGTTCATACAGAGATTTAAAGAAAGGATAGCTTGGTACGGAATTTGATATAACTGTGCCTGTCATGTCGGTACTTGCATTATCTACAATTAACACCTCTACAGTATAGTGCTGACTTTTTACAAAGGTTATAATGCGGTGGAGGGTATCAGGCAATCTTTCTTCCTCATTGAAAGCCGGAATGATGATGGAAAGAAAAGGTTGCCGTTTAGAATTATCATTAATGTCAGTTGAGTTGTCCATGTTGTTTGATTGCATATTAATAATTCACCGTGTTCATTACCTTTAGCTTATCATGATCGGAATATTCATGCTTAAAATAAATGCCCCGGTTCCCGATTTAAAAAGCTGTCTTACTTTAGGCAAAAAAAAAATGTTTCGGATAGAACTTTAAAAGTCCTTTTCTGTTTTTGAACGTAGGTATCCCTTTATTTGTTAAAAATGGCTTAAAAGTATGTTTGGTTTCACGTCGATAATTTCAACAACTGGTCAGCGAACAAAGCGATAACTCCAAACATCAGGTGCAGCTTAACTTTTCTATATCCGCGTACCATCACTGTTTCGCCCCCAAACTCTCCCCTTAATCTGCTGTTAAATCTCTCTGCGGCAGTCCTCTCGTTATATCTCAATGCCTCAGCAGGTGTCATTGGCAATGCGTCTCCGCGCCGAGGATTCCTGTCTATGATAGGCACATGCCCTAAGACTTACTCACTTCATGTATCTGTTTCGTATCATATGCGGAATCCATCAAAGCGTACAAATAGGTTATCCTGTCTGTGGTCATCCTCATCATTGGGATCGCCACCTGACTGTCATGCAATGACGCCGAGGTCAATATTGTCGTTATGGGCAACCCACAATCGTTTGTGTCTACGTGAAACTTATACCCTCTCCATGTTTCCTTATAGCCCTGTGCATTCGTCTTGCAGCCGACATCACAGGCTGTCGGGATGTCCTTAAGAGCCTCTTCCGCCGTTTGATTAACCTGCTTGTTCAACCGTTTGTCCTCTTTCTTGCTTTCCCTGTTTTCTCCCTTCTTAGGGCGACCTTTCTTTTTGGGCTCCATCTTTATTTTCTCTTTTTTCGCCGGCTTCTCATTTCCTGCTATTGCTGTTGCATCTCGCGAGATGTGGAAATAAATCCGCTTGTATTTTTGCTTTTAACCATGATATTGTTTCTCTAAGGCGTATTGGCTCTCCTTTTCTGTTTTATTTTGCCAAAGAAATTTTAACAGATAGAGAGCTAATTAGCCTTATTAATAATCGCTCGTTTTATGACTTTTGCAAGAGCCTCAAACTTGAGATAATAAACAAAGAGATGTATGTGAGATTTAGTAATGAAAGGAGGTGAGCGTTTCACCCTGATGTCTGATCCCGGTTTTACCTTCTTTACAGAAGGACAGTTTTATTGAAAAAACCCACAAAACAAGGAGATGAAAAATGAAAAAAATATTACCTCTTATCTTAGTAGCTGTATTTATGATATTCGCTGTTGCTCAAACGAGCGAGGCCCTTTCTCTGGCATATACATCATCGTCTTATCCTAACGGCGACTATGCGGAGTATTGGCCAAAATCGTATTTTGACGGTTATGCACATGTGGTAATCACTTATAATGCTTCGGGTGGAGCATATGCGATAGCCCTGACACCTGACGGCTGGCCGGATCCCTATTATGGTCAGCTCTATCTGTCACCTTCAGGATACTTCTACTATTCTTCAGACGGCTATAACTGGTACCCGTATTAGAAGGATTTCTGGCCTTTGTAAGTAAGACAGAAGGAGGACAGAAAAGCTGCCTCCCTCTGTCTCTGAAAGTTGTCTGAAGCCTCGGAGTTTGAAGAATAGCAACTCATTAACTTGACAGTACCGAGTTCTCGATCATTTTAATAGATTGCGGTTAGCAAGGTGTATTTTGATTTTTGAGTGTTCGATAGAGAGATCGATCCACTTTTCAACGAGAGCTTTGAATCTTTTGTAAGTTCAGATTCCAATACGAAGTCGGAAGGTTATGGCTCCTCTGATTAAGAAGGGTAATCACCTTGTCTCTCTGGTGAGAATGAATGCCGTTGCCTATATGCCCACGACCAGAAGCGCCATGCCGATCCAGAGAAACGCGAGCCAGGTCACCACGCCCGCCAGAAGGCTGGTGAATATCTGCACCAGCAGATAGCGTTGAATCTGGTCGGTAATTTCATCCAGCACCCGGAGGGTGATTTTTTTCTTGCTGAGGGTGGGGCCGGTGATCTTGACCAGTTTGCGTCGGAAAGAAGGTAAAATAAGGGGACATTCTTGACTAATAAAAACGTAAACTAATGAGATTATACTTTTTAAAAAGTGAAAAGTTTAATTAGAGTCTGTGTATAAACACTAACTCCTCAACAGATAAAAGAAAATGGTAAAATTGCAGAGAAATCAAAAAGGAGGAGGAAGAATTGAAACTGCTGAATGATTTAAAACTGCAATTTGAGAAA
>JBAZZX010000023.1:0-43360 GCA_041658585.1 Thermodesulfovibrionales bacterium | reverse complement strand
TAACGTTGAAGCTGTAGAAAAAGCCACTTGACAAAATATTATGGATTGGGCAGGAAAAAACGAATGCGTAGAATGCACTGTATTAAGCGATCTCGGTTCGTCGAATGGGCAAGAGACCCCGAAAATTACGGCGATTTATATCACAAGGACTTTTTCTACAGACTCGTTAGGCAAGAAATAAGAAAATGACCAATGACCGACACTAATAATGCTTTTAATACGCTCTGCAACATTGTTGCACTAATCTATCATGAAAGCCGAAACGTGCGTCACCTTGTTAATCAGAATTTGCTGGCCCGTGAACCTTGGCTATATGTTATATCACTTCCGATAAATCGGGACGATGCATGGTGCGATATTGCCCCGCTAAGAGACAAGGCACTTAAGGCAACTTCGGTCGATTCTGCATTACTGGTTTTCGAGAGTCGCTTTCATGTTTCTCTGTGTGATCTTAAAGACATGTTCGCCAATGAGAATTGGCGGCATGCAAAACTGTATGGTGGCAATGCTTGGGTGACTATTGTTAACCTTGCTGTGCAATTAGCAGACTCACTGCGAAGCAATAATGTCGTCTTGGCGCAGAGTATCGAAACTCAACTTAAGAGTGCAAGGCATAACACGGGATTGGTTTATGAGAAGATCTTTCGGCTTGAGAAGGAACGAGATAGATAATAGACTTGTGCCTAACGAATTACTCATGGGGTCATTAGTGGGGTCATAGTGGCATTAGGGCATTAGTGGCATTAGTGGTTAGTGGGGTCAGGTCTTGTTTCTTGCATTTTAATCCATTGTTAAGTTATAAAACAACATGGCAAGGCCTCTCAGGATAGAATATGACGGAGCAGTCTATCATATAACATCACGAGGAAACGCAAGGAAAGCCATCTACAAAGAAGACGAAGACAGAAGGATATTTCTTGAGGCGCTTCATAGAGCAAATACCCGATACAACTGGCTATGTCATGCCTATTGCCTTATGAACAATCATTATCACCTGATCATAGAGACACCTGATGGAAATCTTTCTCATGGAATGAGGCAACTAAATGGGGTCTATACCCATATACCCAGCTATTCAACAAGAGGCATAATAGGGTTGGTCATATATTTCAGGGCAGATACAAGGCGATATTAATCCAGAAGGAAAGCCATCTGCTTGAAGCAAGCAGATATGTGGTGTTGAACCCTGTAAGGGCAAAGGCAGTAAAAGACCCCGAGGAATGGAAATGGAGTAGCTACCGTGGCACGGCAGGAAAAGAGAAACCGCATCCTTGTTTAACGAAGGACTGGATATTAGGGCAATTTGGATCAAAGAGGAGACAGTCGGAGAAAAAATACAGTGAATTTGTCATGGCCGGCATAGGTGAGGAAAAAATCTGGAAAGATGTAAAGGGACAGAGTATACTTGGACAGGATGAATTTATTAAAAGATTTTTAAATCATGTAAAAAGATACGAAGAAGTAAAGGAGATACCGAAGAACCAGAGATATATTGGAAGACCCGGACTTGTGGAACTACTGAAAGGGACAAAAGGAAGAAAAGAGATAAGCAGAAAGGCAAAAGAGGCTATAGAGAGATATGGATACAGCCAGAAAGAGATTGCTGACTATCTGGGGATACATTACTCAACGGTAAGCAGGATGGTGAATAAGGGAATATGAGATTATGCCTTCTTTTCCGTAACTTTATTTTCTTTTTTTGTTCGATACATTTTTTCGGGCAGTGCTCGTGATGATGAAATTCTCGGGCAGCAAGTCAGGATCCTTCTCAAGCTCCTCGACAAAGACGGAGATAGCCTCTCGCATAAAAGCTGAAAAGTGGACATGCCTTGGTAATGCATGAATCCTCTGGCGCGTATCTTCATCAATCGTCGCCGTGTATTTTGCCATATTTTCTCCTCTCACCCTCTGGTCAAATGTCTGTATTTGATGCGGTGGGGCTGGTCAGCGGCGGCGCCGAGGCGGGCTTTTCTGTCAGCCTCATATTCGGAGTAGTTTCCGTCGAACCATACCACCTTGCTGTCACCCTCGAAAGCGAGTATATGGGTGGCGATACGGTCGAGGAACCACCGGTCGTGGCTGATGACCACGGCACAGCCAGCAAAATTCTCCAGGCCCTCTTCCAGTGCGCGCATAGTGTTTACGTCCAGGTCATTCGTAGGCTCATCGAGCAGTAGGACATTGGCTTCTTCCTTAAGCATACGGGCGAGATGAACGCGGTTCCTTTCGCCCCCGGACAGCATTGAAACCTTTTTCTGCTGATCGCTTCCCGAGAAATTAAAGCGCGCCACATAAGCGCGTGAATTGACCTGCCTCTTGCCGAGTTGAATAGTGTCATCCCCGCCGGAGATAACCTCATGGATAGTCTTGTTGGGATCAAGGTCATCGCGGCTCTGGTCGACGTATGCAAGCCTTACAGTCTCTCCCGTCCTGAAGGTCCCTGAATCAGGTTTTTCCTGACCGGTAATCATCCTGAAAAGCGTGGTTTTTCCTGCTCCGTTTGGACCGATTACGCCGATGATTCCGCCCGGAGGAAGCGAGAAGGTCATCCCCTCCATAAGAATATTATCGCCGTATGCCTTGCTCACGTTATCGGCGTCAATTACAATGTCGCCCAGACGCGGTCCGGGCGGAATATATATTTCCAGCTCTTTTGATTTCTTTTCAATGTTCTGAGTGAGCAGCGCCTCATAAGAATTGATACGCGCTTTTGCTTTTGCATGGCGTCCTTTGGGAGACATATGTATCCACTCAAGCTCTCTTTGCAGTGTCCTCTGCCTTTCGCTCTCGGACTTTTCCTCCTGCTGCAAACGGTCCTTCTTCTGTTCCAGCCAGGAGGAGTAATTGCCTTTCCATGGAATCCCCTGTCCCCTGTCAAGCTCCAGAATCCACCCGGCGACATTATCAAGGAAATAGCGGTCATGGGTCACTGCAATGACTGTGCCGGGATAGCCTTGCAGATGGTGCTCCAGCCAGGCAACCATCTCGGCGTCAAGGTGGTTTGTAGGCTCGTCTAAAAGCAGGATGTCAGGCTTCTGCAAGAGGAGCCGGCAAAAGGCCACGCGCCGTCTTTCCCCTCCGGAGAGGACCTTTACCGGCGTATCTCCCGGCGGACAGCGCAGGGCGTCCATGGCCATCTCCAGACGCGAATCCAGTTCCCATGCATCCAATGCATCGAGCTTCTCCTGAACATTCCCCTGTCGTTCGATAAGCTTGTTCATCTCATCATCCGACATCGGTCCGGCGAATTTTTCATTTATAACGTTATATTCATTAAGTGCGTCTACTATCTCTTGAGCGCCCTCTTTTACAATCTCCAGCACGGTCTTGCTATCATCCAGCTTAGGTTCCTGCTCAAGGAAACCGACGGTGTGTCCGGGAGAAAGGACGGTCTCGCCGTTGAACTCTTTATCAACTCCGGCAAGGATACGCAAAAGGGAGCTCTTTCCTGAACCGTTGAGCCCGAGCACCCCGATCTTTGCCCCATAGAAATAGGAAAGATATATATCCTTCAAAACAGGTTTCTTGTCATAATATTTGCTCACTCCGATCATGGAGTAAATAACCTTATTCGGTTCATTGCCCATATTTTTTCAATTCCTTTCTTTATTAATGAGTTCTATGAAAATGGACCTGTTTTGTAAAATTAACCTACCCTTGCAAAAGCAGTTCTCAACTTGAAAGGTAGACATGATGAAAAAGTTTTTGGCGACTCCATAATGTACTATTTACACCAAGCATTATGCATTCATCTAAAATGCACTTTAGGTTAAAAGTGCCGTCAGGTGAATATGGCTCAATTTTTGTCGCATTCAAAAGGTTTTTCAGCATGTCTGCCTTTCAAGTTATACAACTGATGAATTAATTTTACCGAGTTAAATAAAATTTTAAACAATGTCTGCATTATTTCAAATTAACGGAGTAAGTCTTCAGCCTCGCAAGGCTTTTCAGGACATTATCTTTTGAGTGTCCTTCAATGGTATAAATCAATTCCTTATTATTAAGGGTTGCAAACAGTGTATCGAAATCGAAAGTCCCGTCGCCTATTGCAAGGTGCGCATCCAAGGATTTGTCGTTGTCATGGAGATGGAGTTCAAAAATATATTCTTTCAATTGTTCAAGCCACTCTGCAAGAGGTATTTTAGAGAAAAGGTTAAAATGTCCCGTGTCAAAACATAAACCGAAATTGGATGACGACATTTCTTCCATCAATAGCCTGAGGTTCGTCGGTTCGTCCTCAAAGATATTTTCAATGGCTATTTTGATCTCCATTTCCTCCGCCCTTTTCATGAATAATTCCCATGTCTTCAGGCTGTTCTCAAGCCACACATCAACCTTAAGCGCATACTTCCATTTTTCATAGCCGGAATGAAAGACTATTGCTTCGGGCTTTAGAATCCCGGCTATATCAAAAATACGGGTAAACCTTTCGATGGTAACGGCCCGGACCTTCCGATCGACTGCTCCGGGTGACAGGTCCATAAACGGCGCATGTATCGTTAAAGAAGGATTATAGTCAAGCTTTTCTTTCAGGCTGATTATGTGAGAGTTATTTATTGCGTCAAGGGATTCCGAAGATATAAATATCTCGAGGTTTATCCTGTTTGCTTTAATAAAGGTAAGGTAATCCTCTATCCGATGATAGGGCACATGGACATGAGGATGAAGCATTACTTCCCGGCAACCGCTTCGGGTTTCTTTTCTTTCTCTTTCTGCGGTTTAGTTTCCGCTGCAGGAGAGGGTTTGCCTTCGGACTCCATGGCCTTCTTCTTCCTGTCGGGAGAGGCATAATCCGTGACATACCATCCGGTGCCTTTGAGGACAAAGGAACTCTGAGAGATCAATTTATGCATATGTCCGCCGCATTCCGGGCAGGTCTTCAAGGGTTTGTCATTGTACTTCTGTATTACTTCACACTGCTTCCCGCAGTTCGTACATTCATATTCATATATAGGCATAAAATAACCTCCAAAACATTAATCCATATTATAACACAGACAACGAAAACTAAACCTTGCAAAGGACGTTCACAACTTGAAAGGTCCGGAAAGCTTTCGGGAATGAAAAAATTTTGCGACTACATAATATCAGAGAAACTGCGGATGTCCGAAATAAATTTATTTTTCGATACCATAGTGTACTTACATAGATGTGTTACCAAAATATTTTTATGCAATTGCCATGAAGTATCTTTTTAAAATAAGTTTATCGAGTTAAATAAATTTATTTCGGACATCCGCAGTTTCCGGGCCAAGTGCGGTTTACCACTCCAGCTTCCTCTGCATAAGCTTCTCATACATGCCTTTGGGCATAAATGACTGGAGGTGAATTTCGTCGCTGTAATATTTTGTTGAAATCCGATAGGGCTGTCTTATTTCCCTTGGAGAAGGTCCTTTTGAAGCCACGGCAAAGGCCCACCAGTTTCCCGGATAGGTTGCAATCGCTGCAGTATAAAGGTCAACTACGGGGAAGACCTGCTTTATTGCCTCCTGCAGTTCGATTACCATGTCTTTATGAAAATGCAGCGACTCGGTATGGGTGACAAACATGCCTCCATCGCTGAGACAATTTTTAACGGAGGTAAAAAACTCCGGGGTAAAAAGACTCCTTGCAAACCCAATGATATCGGTCGAATCTATGATGACGGCATCGATGTCGGGAGTTTTCACCTTCTTTACGAAATCCGCGCCGTCCATAACTTTTATCTCCACGCGGGGGTCGTCAACACCGGAAGAGACCGCAGGGAAAAACTTCCTGGATACGTTGATCACTTCTTCGTCTATTTCGATGAAATAGACTTTTTCGACGGACTTATGTTTTAAAACCTCTCTCACGACGCCGCCGTCGCCGCCGCCTATGACGATGACCTTTTTAGGGTCCGGATGCGCATGGAGGACAACATGTGTCAGCATTTCATGATAGAAAAACTCGTCCCGTTCAGTGATTTGAACAACTTCATCGAGGATGAGCATCTTGCCGTAATGGGGATTTCTGATGACCATTATATCCTGAAACTGACTTTTACCCTTGTAAAGGATCTCCTCAACGTCATATAAATATTCAACCGGCGCATAAGGCGCTTTTTCAGTGAATTTAATCATCTTTCATCCTTTCTTTTTGTCTCATATTATTAATATTTAACCACAGAGGCCACATTTCAACGGATTGAACCGTTCAAATAAGTTAAATAGGGTCTATGTATAAAGTCAATATTTTAACACCCTCCCCAACCCCTCCCCTCAAGGGAGGGGCGAATTTGCTACCCTCTCCCTTGAGGGGAGAGGGCAAGGGTGAGGGTGTTTAATAGTTCATACACAGACACTAAACAGTTCAACCCATTTAAACAAATTATATCAAAATCGTCCTTGGTATCGAAAAGCCGTTGAATTCGGAGGCATAGGATATAGTATAAGCGCCGCTTGACAGTATGAGTATGAGATTTCCGACTTCGGGTTCCGGCAAAAGAACGTTCTTGTCTATCACGTCAAAACTGTCACAGCTTGGACCCGCCACAGTCCATAGCTTCCTTGATCTTACCTGCTTGTTACTTTCAACGATATAACTGTATTTGATGCCCCCGACGCTTTCCATAAGTCCGTTGAAAACCCCGACGTCTATATAAAGCCATTCTTGATCTTCCCGTTTTGCTTTTCCTATTACGGTGGACACGAATATTCCCGCGTCTCCGACAACAGCCCTTCCGGGTTCTATGTAAATATCTATATCTTCGGGAAAACGCTCGTAGATAAGAGTGTTTATGTTACGCTCGATCGCCTCAATGCCGACTACATTTTTGGTATAGTTTATAGGATAGCCGCCGCCTATATTCAGCAGTTTAAGTTTCAATCCCTTTTTCTCAGCCATATCCCAGAGCGCCTTTGCCTTATCAAGCGCAATATTCCAGCTATACACATTCGTGCACTGTGAACCGACATGGAAAGTGATACCTGCAGGTTTCAGTCCTCTTTTTCCGGCATAAAGCAGAAGCTCCAGAGCGTTATCTAATTCCACTCCGAATTTCTTGCTTAACGGCCATTCACTTCCTTCATTGGGGACCGAAAGTCTGATATATACACTGCAACCCGGAATATATTTCATGAGCTTATCCACTTCGTCCGGCGAATCAAAAGAGAACCGATCGACTCCGTATGAGGCAGCCAGTTTAAGGAATTTCAATGACTTGACCGGATTACTCGATATGATCCTTGACGCTTCCACTCCGATGGATGAAAGAAGTTCGAGTTCGCCCTCCGAAGCTATCTCAAACCCTGTTTTGAGTTTGTTCAGAAATTTTATGACCTTAATGTCGGGATTTGCCTTAACTGCATAGAACAACTTTGCATTTTTAATATGCCGCCCTATCAGCGCAACCTTTTCCCTTACCTTTTCACTGTCTATGAGAAGAAAAGGCGTTATGATCTTTTCATTATCAAGATATTGCAATGCCTTGAATAATGTGGTCCTGGAGACTATCCCTGCATGGTATTTTTCTATTTTAAAAGATTTCAGCATCTCATTCCCTGATATAAAGTTAGTTTTTTATTAAAATGGATTTGGAAATTTTTTGCAATGTTTTTCAGAATGCCTTCACATGGACTTTCTGATCTTCAGGAGCTTCTTTGCGGTAGAACGTACCCCTTCAGTTACATTCTTGTTTTTTTCAAGCATCTGCAGGTCCCTCGTTTTAAGCTCACTCACAAGGCGGAGGGCGGCGCCCTGTGGGGCCTTCGGATTATTTACCATAGCGAGAATTACATTATAGCTTTTCATCCACTCTCTCTTTTTTACTACTATCCTTAATATTTCTTCGGGTACGGAACGCGATCTTGCGAGCAATTCAATTTCAGTTTCAGTTATTTTAGGGTTATCAAGAACAGTCATAGACACTTGTTTATTTGCATCTTTTAATAAGATGGTCCTTATTTCCTTTCCGCCTCTGAGGGCAAGCTGTATGCGCTCTGAAACATTCAACTTCTGAAGCCTTTGCAAAATTGTCTGAACGCGTATTTCAGGCGGTTTCTGTTCTCTCCTGAGTTCCGTTTTCGGCACGACAGGCACACTCATCAAAGCACCAACCTGCTGTCTGACTTCGTCCGGAGCCTCGGGGCTGTCAAGTATCATCCGGAGGATCTCCGGCCTGTTTATATTCGCTTTTGCAATCTCTTCATATAGCAAAGGATCATAGGCGTCTTCAAGAAGCAGTTCTATTGCCAACGGCGACGCCGTTGCATAATCGATCCCGATTAAAAGCCTTTCCTCCTCCATCCCTTCCCCCCTTTAATAAGACGACAATAATTAAGGATATATATTCCAACACCCTCCCCTTTATCCCCTCCCCTCAAGGGAGGGGAAATTCTTAAGTCCCCTCTCCCTTGAGGGGAGAGGGCAAGGGTGAGGGTGTGATGTAGTCTAACTTATGTACTTATTAGTAATAGAATGTCATATTGTCAAGAATTAACCACAGAGTACACGGAGGTTTGAAAATCTAAAATCCTTTTCTACGTGTCCTCTGTGGTGAGATTCTTTTCCTGTGATTTCAAATTTTCCCCTCTTTTTTAAAATATAAAAAATATTCAATATTGCCTTTTTGTCCGGTAATCGGCGATTGATATGGACCTATGGCAACGAGGCCGAGATTTCGCAAAGATTCCCGGACATCCTGCACGGCCTTCATCCTCTTTGCCTCTTCCCGGACTATCCCGCCTTTGCCGACTTCGCCCTTCCCTACCTCAAACTGGGGCTTGACAAGAGATAGTATTTCTCCATTTTTATTGAGAAATTTCATCACCGTCGGAACAACCTTTGTCAGTGAGATAAAAGAAACATCGATCACAGCCATATCTATATTGCCCTTTACAAGATATTCAAGTTCCTGCTTGCTTAGATTTGTTTCTTCACTTGCTAATATTGTATCAAGATACCGGATGTTTGTCCTCTCTAATAGGACAACCCTCGGATCTTTCCTGAGAGACCAGGCAAGCTGTCCGTATCCTACATCAATACAATAAACCTTCCGGGCGCCTTTCTGAAGAAGACAGTCGGTAAAACCTCCGGTTGATGAACCGACGTCCATAATGATTTTATTTTCGACATTGATATTAAAGAAATGTAATGCGCCTTCAAGTTTAAGCCCGCCCCTGCTCACGTACGGAAGATCGTCTTTTTCAACGGTTATCTCGGAATCTTCACTAACGGGTGTGCCGGCCTTTGTGATTTTTTTACCGTCGACAAAGACCTTTCCTTCCATAATAAAAGCAGCGGATAGCTCCCTGCTCCTTGCGAGTCCCCTTGAAACAAGTATTTTATCTAATCTGTCTTTCAAAAGGTATAGGCAGGCTCTTTGGATATGGACAGCACTGCCTGATAAATCCCTTCTTCATCAAGCCCGTACTTTTTTCTTAATTCGGTTTGTTTGCCCTGCTCGATAAATATGTCCGGTATGCCGATGCGCCGTATTCGTACATGAGGCATTTCAAGCTCATTCAGGTATTCAATGACCGCACTGCCGAAACCGCCCTGAAGCGCGTTTTCCTCTATCGTGATTATCCTGGGGACCATAGATGCAACAGCGGCTATGAGGTGACTGTCTAAGGGTTTTGCAAACCGCGCATTAACAACCATTGTCGAAACGCCCTCCTTTTCAAGCTTTAAGGCTGCCGAAAGGGCGGTATAAACCGTATTGCCCAGAGCTATGATTGCTACATCTTTTCCTTCCTTAACCACCTCTGCCTCGCCGATCTTAAAGGGCATTGCTTTTTCAGTATTTGTTTCTATCGCCTGCACTTTCCCCCTCGGAAAGCGTATCGCGACAGGTCCCTCATGTTCCAGCGCAAGCTCCATCATCATTTGTAATTCCCGCTCATCCTTGGGTTCCATAACGACCATGTTTGGTATATGCCTGAGAAAAGAGATATCAAAAACTCCATGGTGCGTAGGGCCGTCTTCTCCTACTATTCCCGCCCTGTCAATCGCAAACACAACGTGCAGGTTCTGCAGACAGACGTCATGAACTATCTGGTCATAAGCCCTTTGCAGAAATGTGGAATAAACGGCAACTACAGGTTTCACCCCCTGTGTAGCCAAACCTGCGGCAAAGGTAACGGCATGCTGCTCCGCTATTCCGACATCATAAAACCTTTCCGGATATTTTTTTGCGAATTTCTCCAAGCCCGTGCCTTCCTTCATAGCGGCAGTAATAGCCACAATCCTGTAATCCCGGCCTGCCATATCCGTAAGCGTTTCACCGAAGAATTCGCTGTATGTCTGCCTTTTCCCCTTTATTGGTGAACCGGTATCCGGTTCAAAAGGACCTATGCCGTGGAAGAGCGACGGATCTTTTTCGGAAAATTCATAGCCCTTTCCTTTTTTGGTGATGACGTGAACAAGGGTCGGACCTGTTGCAGTCTTTATTCTCTTCAGCGTACCGATAAGGAGATCACTATTGTGGCCGTCTATAGGACCGACATAATTAAACCCGAGTTCCTCGAAAATTATTCCCGGCAGAAAGAGCATCTTCAGCATCTCTTCCGTCTTCTGGGCTATCTTTGCCGCAGCGCCGCCCAGCTTCGGAATGCTTTCAAGAAAATACTTCGTATCTCTTTTAAACTTCCTGTATAACTCTCCGGTAAGTATCCTGTTCAGATAGGCATGGAGCGCCCCGACATTCGGAGATATGGACATTTCATTGTCGTTAAGGATTACGATGAGGTCCTTGTTGAGATGTCCTGCATTATTTAAGCCCTCGAATGCAAGGCCGCCGGATAGAGCGCCGTCACCGATTACCGCAATTACCTTGTAATCCTCTTCTCTTTTATCGCGGCCCTCAAGTATTCCCAGGGCGGCAGAGATCGAGGTGGAACTGTGTCCCGTTCCAAAGATATCGTGTGCGCTTTCATCTCTCTTGGGAAATCCGGATATACCCCTGAATTTCCTGATTGTCGGAAACCTTTTAAAACGCCCTGTCAGAAGCTTGTGCGGATATGTTTGGTGCCCCACATCCCAGATAATCTTATCTTCAGGAGAATTAAAAACATAATGCAGGGCTATGGTGAGTTCTATAACGCCGAGGTTTGAAGCCAGATGTCCGCCGTTTATTGATACCCTCTCGATAATGACTTCTCTCATCTCATCTGCGAGGGTTTTTAAATCCGCAATTGAAAGTATTTTTACATCAGCCGGTGATTTTATCTGTTCAAGATACATTAAGCCCTCCTCCGTAGGAGATATAAAGCTATCTCTCTGAGCGGGTCTGCCTCAGAGGAAAACGGTTTCAAAGAATCTATTGCCATTGTTACCAGGTCCTCAGCCTTTTGCCGCGCCTTTTCCGTACCATAGATAGCAGGATACGTCAATTTCTTTTTCTTCAGATCGGAACCTGCCGTTTTACCGAGTTCCTCTGTAGTGCCTTCCACATCCAGAACGTCATCAACAACCTGAAAGGCAAGCCCGATATGTCCTCCATAGATTGTTAATGCCTCTAATATACTCCTTTTGCCGCCTGCAAGTATAGGCCCTATTTTAACGGATGCTTTAATTAATGCTGCGGTCTTGTGAAGATGGATAAATTCCAGGGTTTCCCCGTCGGGCTTGGAATTCTCGGAAAGAATATCCTGCGCCTGTCCTCCGACCATACCATAGCCGCCCGATGCAATAGAAACTTCCCGAATGACTTCCACAATTGAAGAATTTTGCAATTTGAAATTTGTATTTTGCATTGAAGTAATCATGGAAAACGCTTCCGTCAGTAATGCATCGCCGGCAAGTATAGCCATGGCCTCTCCAAAAACCCTGTGGTTAGTCGGCTTGCCCCGCCTCAGATCATCGTTATCCATAGCCGGGAGGTCGTCATGTATTAGTGAATAGGTGTGGATCAGTTCAAGAGCGGATGCTTGAGGGAGTATATCAACGGGATCGCCCCCGCATGCTTCATAAGAGGCAAGAGCAAGAATCGGCCTGATCCTCTTGCCACCTGCAAAAAGCGAGTATGTCATTGCTTCATGAAGTATGGTGGGTTGAATTAATTTATTAAAGTAATTCTTTAAATATGAATCAATAAGTTCTCGTTTTTCCTGAAGATATGGCTTTATATCCATCAAATTATAATTTCGTTGTGAAATTTATGTAATATCCAGCTAAACAGCAATAGCAACTTCTTTGTGTCCTCTGCTAATCTCAGTCTGGGTTTTAATAAATCCGTTTTTCACTCCCACTCTATCGTACTGGGCGGTTTGGAGCTTATATCGTAGACTACCCTGTTGACGCCTTTTACTTCGTTGATGATCCTGTTTGATATTATTCCCAGCACGTCATAGGGGATACGCGACCAGTCTGCGGTCATTCCATCGAGGCTGTTGACGGCCCTTACAGCGATGACGTTTTCATAGGTCCTTTCATCGCCCATAACTCCGACGCTTTTTACCGGCAGCAAAACCGCAAAAGACTGCCAGAGCTTCGTATAAAGACCTGCCTTTCTTATCTCTTCCCAGACGATCGTATCGGCTTTGCGTAAAATATCGCATCTGTCTTTGCTTACCTCGCCGATTATCCTAATTGCAAGGCCGGGCCCGGGAAAAGGCTGGCGGTTGATTATCTCTTCAGGTATATCGAGGTCTCTGCCAAGGACCCGGACTTCGTCCTTGAATAGTTCCCGCAGAGGTTCTATGAGTTTCAGTTTCATCCTCTTTAAAAGTCCGCCGACATTATGGTGGCTTTTGATAGTCGCCGACGGGCCTTTGAAAGAGACGCTCTCGATCACGTCCGGATATAATGTGCCCTGGGCAAGAAACTCGACTCCTTTGATCTTCTGCGCTTTTTCCTGAAACACCCTTATGAATTCGTTGCCTATTATCTTTCTCTTTTTCTCCGGGTCTGTCACACCTTTCAGTTTTTTCAGGAACCTTTCAGAGGCATCGACACAATCTATGTTCATATGAAAATGTTTCCGGAGGGTCTGTTCGACCTTCTTTGCCTCTCCTTCTCTGAGCACTCCGTTATCGACAAAAATACAGGTGAGCTGCTTCCCTATTGCTCTGTGCACAAGGACCGCTGCGACGGTTGAATCCACTCCTCCGCTGATGCCGCAGACAACCTTTTGCTTTCCAACTTTTTCCCGTATCTCTTTTGTAGTGGTCTCGATAAAAGACTTCATCGTCCATAGAGGCTTGCATCCGCATATCTCAAATATAAAATTTTTAAGTATCTTTGAACCGAGCGGCGTATGGGCCACTTCCGGATGAAATTGCAAGGCATAGAATCTTTTTTCTTTATGCGCCATTACGGCAACCGGCGAATTATCCGTATGCGCCACCGGAACAAAATCAACAGGGAATTTCTCTATCCTGTCGCCGTGGCTCATCCAAACAACGGTTTTTTTCGGTATATCCCTGAAAATCTTCAGCTTCTTATCAATGATAAGTTCAGCCCTGCCGTACTCTCTTTTATGCGCCTTTGCAACCTTACCTCCAAGCATATGGGCCATAAGCTGCATACCGTAACAGATGCCGAGAATCGGCAGCCCGAACTCGAATATCTTCATGTCCGGTATCGGCGCCGATGGATCGTACACACTTGACGGACCGCCGGAAAGAATAATTCCTTTAGGTTTGAAATCTATTATCTTCTGCAGCGGAGCATTATAGGGGAATATCTCCGAATACACCCTGCTTTCCCTGATCCGACGCGCAATAAGCTGTGTATATTGAGAACCGAAATCGAGGACTAAAATCTTTTCGTTATGCATTTACTACCACTCAGGCCGGTAGTTCGGGGCCTCTTTGGTTATGATGACGTCATGTACATGGCTTTCTCTCAGGCCGGCGCTGGTAATCCTTATAAACCGGGCTTTCTTTCTCAGTTCAACAAGATCTCTGCACCCGCAGTAGCCCATGCCTGAACGCAATCCGCCGATAAGCTGGAGGATACTTTGCGATACGGGTCCTTTATAAGGCACCCTTCCCTCAACGCCCTCCGGTACAAGCTTCGCTGTTTTCACGCCTGACTGAAAATACCTGTCTTTTGTACCGTGTTCCATCGCGCCTATAGAACCCATACCCCGATAGACCTTGTAACTGCGCCCTTGTAAAAGCACTATTTCACCGGGGGATTCATCCGTGCCCGCAAACAGGCTGCCGACCATGACGGAATGTGCGCCTACGGCAAGGGCCTTGGTTATATCCCCTGAATATTTTATGCCGCCGTCGGCTATAATGGGGACGTTATATTTCTTCGCAACTTCATAACAGTTTCTGATTGCCGTAATCTGGGGGACGCCGGCACCTGCAATTATCCTGGTAGTGCAGATTGAGCCGGGACCGATACCGATCTTAAGCCCGTCAGCTCCTGCCTTGATAAGATCTTTTGCGGCTTCGGCAGTGGCAATATTCCCTGCGATAATATCTATATCGGTTTTCTTTTTCAGAAGCTTGAGCATATTCAAAACAGGAGTAGTATGCCCGTGGGCCGTATCGATCACAATTACATCAACCCCTGCCTTGATAAGAAGGTCCGCCCTTTGGACCGAGTCTTCTCCCGTTCCTATAGCAGCGCCGACACGGAGCCTTCCGATGGAATCTTTACAGGCATGAGGATATTTCTTTCTCTTCTCGATATCCTTTATGGTAATCAACCCTTTGAGCCTTCCCGCCCTGTCAACAATAGGAAGTTTCTCAATTTTATATTTGTGAAGCAGTTTCTGGGCCTTTGCGAGTGTCGTGCCGACGGACGCAGTTATAAGGTTTGCCTTTGTCATGACCTGAGATACTTTTCTGTTGAACTGCGTTTCAAAGCGCAGGTCCCTGTTGGTAATGATCCCGACAAGTTTCCCTTCAACAGTCACGGGGACTCCGGAAATCCTGAATTTTTGCATCAATGCCATGGCGTCCGAAAGCGGAGCGTCCGGTGATATCGTGACAGGATCGATAATCATCCCGTATTCGGACTTCTTTACTTTATCTACTTCTATTTTCTGCCTCTCGGGACTCATCGCCCTGTGTATCATACCTATGCCGCCTTCGCGCGCAATGGCTATTGCAAGGTCGGCTTCGGTAACGGTATCCATAGCGGCGCTTACGATAGGGATATTTATCTGAATATTGCGTGTAAGATATGTAGCAATGTTGACCTCTTTAGGGAGCACCTCCGACCTGGCAGGCAAAAGCAGCACATCGTCAAACGTCAAACCTGTCTGAATAATATCTTCAAGCATTGTTTTACCTCGATATTTCTGATAAGTTTACCACGTTCATATATCCTAACGCAAACAGAACAGGGGGTTTTCCATCTTCATTTAGCGTTTTATGATAAAATATATATTCCCTGTTTTATCCTGAAAGGAATTATGACGAAAAATATACGCAACTTCTCAATCATTGCCCATATCGACCACGGGAAGTCGACGCTTGCCGATCGGCTTCTCGAATATACGGGCGCGCTCAGCGCCCGCGAAATGACCGCACAGGTACTTGATTCCATGGACCTCGAAAAAGAGAGGGGCATCACCATCAAAGCCCATTCAGTAAGGCTCATATATAAGGCCGATGACGGTATGGACTATATCTTTAATCTGATAGATACCCCCGGGCATGTGGACTTTTCCTATGAGGTTTCAAGGAGCCTTGCGTCCTGTGAGGGCGCGCTCCTTATTGTTGATGCGTCCCAGGGTGTCGAGGCCCAAACCCTCGCAAACGCTTATCTCGCTGTAGAGAATAACCTTGAAATTATTCCCGTAATCAATAAAATAGACCTTCCGAATGCCAACCCGGAAGAAACAAAAAACGAAATAGAAGACGCAATCGGTATTGATTGCTCAGAGGCGATACTGGCAAGTGCGAAAGAGGGGAAAGGAACAAAGGAGATACTTGAAGCAATAATAAAGAAGGTGCCCTCTCCAACAGGAGACGATGATAAGCCGTTAAAGGCATTGATCTTCGACTCCTGGTTCGACAACTATCAGGGTGTCATCGTCCTTGTCAGAGTATTCGACGGTAAAGTGAAAGCCGGGGACAAGATACAGATGATGGCCACGGGCAGTATTTTCGAGGTAGCCCAGGTAGGCATATTTTCGCCTAAGATAGAGCCGGTTAAAGAGCTTTCCTCCGGAGAAGTCGGATATATCATAGCCGGATTAAAGCGCGTTACCGATACAAAAATCGGCGATACAATAACCAATGCAGATAACCCTGCTTCAGAGCCCTGTCCGGGATACAAGGATGTGAAACCGATGGTTTTCTGCGGACTTTATCCGACACAATCACATCAATATGAAAACCTCAGAGACGCATTAGATAAGCTCAGGCTGAACGATTCTTCCTTTATTTACGAGCCGGAGACGTCTTCCGCCCTTGGTTTCGGTTTCCGGTGCGGTTTTCTCGGACTGCTCCATATGGAGATCATAAAAGAAAGGCTTGAGCGGGAGTTTGATCTTTTACTCTTAAGCACTGCGCCGACCGTCGTTTACAGGGTCACAAAAACGGACGGCGAGGTCATCCACATCGATAACCCGTCGCTGCTGCCTGAACAATTTGAAACTATAGAAGAGCCCTTTGTCCTTGCAACCATATTTGTGCCTTCTCCATTTATCGGTCCCATTCTCGATCTGTGCCAGGAAAAAAGAGGGAGCCAGAAGAACTTTTCATACATAGGAAAGGACAGGATAAAGGTCGAATATGAGTTGCCCTTAAATGAGATACTATGGGATTTTTACGACAGTTTGAAGTCTTTATCAAAAGGCTATGCCTCCATGGATTATGAATTTATCGGTTACAGGGGATCGGACCTCGTTAAACTGAATATCCTTCTCAACGGAGAAGTAGTTGATGCCCTATCTTTAATCGTTCATGATGATAGAGCCTATTACAAAGGCCGGGAACTGACAGAGAAGCTTAGACAGATCATCCCTCGCCAGATGTATGAGGTTGCTATTCAGGCTGCAATCGGCAACAAGATTATAGCAAGAGAAAGCGTAAAGGCGCTGAGAAAAGATGTCCTTGCCAAATGCTACGGCGGTGATATTTCCCGCAAAAGAAAACTCCTCGAAAAGCAGAAAGAGGGAAAGAAAAGGATGAAGCAGTTCGGCAAGCTCGAACTCCCGCAAGAGGCGTTTTTAGCGGTCTTGAAGGTAAAGTGAGAATCCAAAATTTCATTTATCCGTCATTCCAGTTGTCTGGAATCTTGCTTAAAATTTTTGGGTCTTTCGTATTTAAGTTGGAAACACCCTGGATCCCCGGGTCAAGCCCGAGGATGACAATCTTAACTGGTTGTTTTTGTTTGTCATTCCCGCAGGTCTTAAGCGGGAATCCAGCAAGTCTGATGAGCATTTCAACCTTTTTACCAATGAACCAAATTTTGTATGCCTGACTACCTCTACATCCACATCCCATTCTGCATTAAAAAATGCCTCTATTGCGATTTTTTCTCCGTGCCTTATAATGCGCAAACAGCCGTAAACTATACTGATGCCCTGTGTAAAGAGTTAAGCCTGAAAAAAGATTCTGCTCAATCGTTAAAGGCAATCTATATAGGCGGCGGTACGCCGTCTCTCCTTCCCGATGAATGTTTCATGAAACTTTTTCAATGCCTGAGAAATAATTATCACTTTTCACCTGATATTGAAATAACAATCGAGACAAATCCTGGCACAATCAGCGAATCAAAGATACAGACCCTGCTTGAAGCCGGAGCAAACAGATTCAGCATAGGCGTCCAGTCGTTCCAGGATGATGAATTGAAATTCCTTGGAAGGATACACAATTCCGGAGATGCAACAAGAACAATTGAAACATTAATAAAACACGGGATTGAGAATTTTTCGATTGATCTTATGTACGGCATTCCGGGACAGACAATGGACTCATGGAAGGCATCATTGAGAAACGCTGTTGAATTGTCACCAACTCACATTTCAACATATGAACTCACGCTGGAAGAAAATACGCCGCTGTATGCGATTATTAAATCTGATACAATCGCCATGCCTAATGAAGACCTTATCCTCGAAATGTATAACCATACAATTGATTATCTTGCAGGCCATGGTTACGAACATTACGAAATATCCAATTTTGCTTTGCCAGGATTCAAATGCAGCCACAACCTCAATTACTGGAACAGAGGAGAATATATAGGCGCCGGCGCCGGCGCGCATTCTTTTGTAAACAGAGTCCGGACAAACAATATTGCAGATGTAAACAGGTATATTGATAGCCTGAATAGCGGCATAATACCTGAAACCGAATCATTCATGATCACACCGGCGGAATCGCTGAAAGAAATTATTTTTCTCGGCCTCAGGAAAACGGAAGGAATAAACGCAAAGGACAATCCCTCATCAACGATCTATGATAGAGAAGCGCTTACAAAGCTCATTGATGCATCAGGAGAACTGATCCGCGAAGGTTATCTTGAGTTGAATGAAGATTATCTCCGGCTTACAAGAAAAGGAATCGTTATTTCAAATACAATTATAGTAAAGCTGTTTGAGAAATTGGGGCTTTAACAAAACCCGCTTGTCCATAAATTTATCGTGCGATTGGTTTCCCTGGTTAAACTAACCCTGATTATTCACAAATATTCCTGATTGAACCGAGGATAAAGTATTTGCGCTCATTCTCGGTCGTTCCTCCCTCCGAGGCTTTTGCCTCTTTATTTTCACATATCGTATTTGACTATCGGCAAAAAAAACCGCTCAAATACTCTATCCTAAGTTGCTTTTGCCAATTTTATGAATAATCCGGGCTAAAAAGCGGGATAGCTTTTTGGCCACCCCGCCGTTCAGGGAAACTATATCGGCAGATTAACTACTTGACCGGAGGAGGGACCCGGCCACCCAGACCGTCGGGACCTCCGCTCTTTCTCATCTCATCACGGTGCCCTTTCATATCGGCCCTATGTTTCGACCTGCAGGTCATTAGGTCGTCCTGGTTCTTTGCCGCCCCTACACAGGTCTTTTCCTGCTGAAGGCTATTAATGCGCTCGTCGAGCTTTTTCAGATGATCAGCCTTCATCTGTTCAAAGTTAATGCCCGTCTCTTTCTGTGGCTGAATGCCTTCGATTGCGAATGCCGTTAATGCGAATACCAGTGATACAACTGCCGCTACTGCAATTACTACTCTTTTCATGATTCCTCCTTTATCCATAGACTTATTTTCATATATTTTAGAATAAAATAACAATATGAAGATGTCACGAAGGAAATGTGAAAAGATTATGAAGATAATTTTTCATATTTGGAGGTTGGTTCAGAGAAGACAAATCAGAAGAACGTTACAATGCGATCAAAGGACTTTCTTAAACGATCTGATACGGTAAAGAGCATACCCTTCAGGAGTTTAGCTCCCAATCCTGGATTTGTGTCGATCAGTTTATCGAGGTTTTCCTGAGTAATAATCGCAAGGGAGGTATCTTCAAGTGCTACCGCTGTAACTTTCCTGAGACTGTCATCAAGAATGCATAATGCACCCTTGCTGTATATGCCCATAATCAGATTCATGTCCCCGAACTCCATCTCTTTTTTTATTTCCACTTTTCCTGAAACAATAAATGCTATATAGTCGAAAGGTTCCTCTCCTTTCCAGAGAGTCTCACCAGACGGTATATTTTTGCTTTCAAAATAAGCGGCCAGATTCCTGAGATCTTCATCATTCAGGAAATTGAAAACGCTCTTTGTTTCTTTCATAGAAGCACCGAGGTCTTTTAATATATCGATCATATTTAAACCCATTCACCATCATTCCATTTCTTCTTGTATTTTTCAAGCATGATAAAAGCAAGCCATAGTTTTTCCATACTATCAATTTTTTCAAAGTATGATGCATTTTCACCCATTAAAACATTACTGAATGCTATGGCTAAATCCCAGGGCATTGCATAGTTTTCAATTATTATCTCTTGTAGCTGGTCTTGTCTTGGAAGCCAAACAGCCTTTATTGTCTTTAAATAAGATACCTTTTTCTCAAGATCACTCATAATTGGCTGACACGGTGAAGTCAAGCCTAATGACATCGAGACAAAAAAGTCTCCAAACTCAGGTTTCCACTTCTTTTGCATCACTTTTGCACTTTCACACATCTTGATATAGGCAGAAGATTTATCCATTAACCCTCCTGATTATATGTGTTTAAAGTCGCGTTTCTTCAGCGGCCACTTTTCCTGTCATCCTTTTCATTTTTTAGTAGCTTCCTTCACTTTTTCCCCGGCTTCCTCGATTTTATCACCTGCTTTTTCAGCCGACTCTTTTATCTTTTCCCCGGTTTTTTGTACAGTCTCGTCTATTTTCTTTCCTGCACGCTCGGCAGGCCCTTCTTTTTTACAGGCGGTAAAAGAAACGATAATCATGCAGCTAAAAATAACCAAAATAATATTCTTTAAAATTGACATACCTAACCTCCTTGACGGCTGTGGCCGCATTACCGATATTTTTCTTATCAAATGGTACAGGCTGAATTTTGAACAGCGGCCTGTACTGCCCATGTGCAATTTTCTCTATCGATCCTTCTCAAACTTTTTTTAGGTCTCACAATACTCCTTTGTTGTTTCCATAGATTTCTCCTTTAGATATCAGATCCACTCAACTTGAGAGTACCGTATTCAATGTTTCAAAAGCAACTAAGCGGCCAACCTAAAGGGGTTATTTTTACGGAAATCGATTCTATCGATGAGGAATTTCGCGAAAGCAGCCTCAAAAGGGGAACCTGACAGAAAATCGGTGAAGGAATTTCTGCTTAAGGCAGGTACTGTTCCTGAGGGCAAGGGAAGTAACGTACTCCGCCCTGAAGTGATTTAGATCAGAAATACAAATAAAACCCTCTGATGACCAGTCGGGATGTGCCGCCTTTATTCTCTCTACGATAGGTTCTCGGATTATTTCTGCTGACAGTACCTCACTTATTTTCTTTTGCTCTTTACAAATTTGACAGAGGACGGTTTCTTGTTTCTTTTTTGTCATATTATTTTCTCCAAAGAGCTATATTAATATATCACTATTTAAAAATAATCTTTAAACGAGGAGATTAAATCAAATGATAGGAACAGATGAAGGAAAAAGAAAAGAATTGCTGAAATTTCTTAATCAAAAAGTATTCGACCCCATTCTGCGGGCTTTACCTGAAGATTATAAAAGTGAAGATCTCAAAGGAAAGCTTAGTAATGTGAAAAGGCGTACCGAGAGTGAGAAACACCTATTTCATGAATTTCAAACCGCAGAAGAGGTTAAAAAAAATTATCTTACTGACCTGGACTTTAGAACAGTTAAAAAGATAGATCACGAATTAGATGAACTCAAATTGCCGTCTTTGGCGAAAGTAAAAGAAGAATTTCTTAGATTATGCGAAGAGTTGAGTGTATAGTGAGGATCCCTCTGCGTCAGATAGCCCTTATGTTTTGACAATTACGAGGTTTTATGGATAAATCGTCTAACTATATCAGGATGTGTGAGAGTATAGAAGAGATACAAGAGCAGTGGAAACCTGAGTTTGGAGACTTTTATGTCTCGATGTCATTAGGCCTGACTTCACCATGTCAGCCAATTATGAGTGATCTTGAGAAAAAGGTATCTTATTTAAAGACAATAAAGGCTGTTTGGCTTCCAAGACAAGACCAACTTCAGGAGATGGTAATTGAAAATTATGCAATGCCCTGGGATTTTAGCTATAGCATTCAGTAATGGCTTAATGGGTGAAAATGCATCATACTTCGAGAAATTTGATAGTATGGAAAAACTATGGCTTGCTTTTATCTCTGTGATGAGTTTTCAATAAATATCGCCTATGCGGTATTTCTTCCCCAACCTCCTTCAAAATCTTCTCCTTTACTTTCAACTAAGGCGTTTTTCAAATATCTTGCGGAAATGAAACCCGTAGATCGAGAGGGTAACGGCCTGCGGAAGAAGGCGGGGACGGCTGATCACAGTCCAGAGCAGTAGCCTCCAATAATGGAACCGTTCTTTTCCAACTACCCCGAGGACGACAATTGACCTGAAGAACGCGCCGAAATAGTTCGGCCGAAATCGAAAGGCCTTCTTCTTTTTCTTGGGGGGGATGTATTCCCTCAGGAATGTCCTGACCCTTTCATAATAGTGTTTGGGCGAATAGAGGGTTTTGAGGATCTTCTTGTAGCCACTGATCAGCAGGTCATAGTCCATCCTTGGGATAAAATTTGTCGAGAAATCCGTATTGTTCCCCGAGGTCTCTTTCACCAGCCGCTGCTCCTTTTTGAGTCTCTCGTAGAGCTGCGTGCGCGGAAGGGCAATGAGAATGCCGACCATTGCCGTGACGATGCCGCTCGTCTGGATGAACCTGATCTGGGTGTCGAAAATAGTAAGGGGGTCGTTGTCGAAACCGACAATGAATCCTCCCTGCACCTCGAGGCCGGACTTCTGTATCTTCCTGACACTGGCGAGGAGATCGCGGTTTCTGTTCTGGAATTTGTTGCATTCTGCAAGGCTCTGCTCATGGGGGGTCTCGATGCCGACGAAGACGACATCGAATCCTGCCATAACCATCATCTCCATGAGGTCTTTATGGTCGGATAGTTCTATGGATGCCTGCGTATTGAAGGAGAAGGGATACTTTCTCCTCTCCATCCATTCGATGATGGCGGGGAGGACCTCCTCCTTCAGCTTTTTCTTGTTCCCGATAAAATTGTCGTCAACAAAGAAGACCTGGCCCCTGAAACCTGACGCGTAAACACTCTCGAGCTCCCTGATAATCTGGTCTTTATCTTTTGTGCGCGGCACGCGACCGCAGAGCAGGGTAATGTCACAAAACTCACAGTTGAAGGGGCAGCCCCGGGAATACTGGATATTGATTGAGGCATAGTGCTTCATATTAATAAGCCCCCAGAGCGGAATGGGTGTCTTCCGTATGTCTGCCCACTGATCAGTGGTATAGAA
The DNA here is from genome assembly GCA_041658585.1 of Thermodesulfovibrionales bacterium. GTDB lineage: Bacteria > Nitrospirota > Thermodesulfovibrionia > Thermodesulfovibrionales > SM23-35 > DYFC01. Next base: position 20,478 of record JBAZZX010000023.1, on the reverse strand, counting down.
ATGGCCTGCATCGCCATTCTGGAAATCTTCCAGAAAACGGGGCAGGGTGATTTCGGCTTCGTTCAGCACCAGATGGTCTACCGCCCCGAACGCCTCATATTCGGTCGTGAAAAGAGGACCGCCGGCGACAATCCTGACGCCCGCGGTTTTGCATCTTTGAATCACTCCTTTTACCGACTCTTTCTGGACAGACATCGCGCTTACAAAAACGAGGTCAGCCCACCTTATGTCCTCGTCATCAAGGCTTTCCACGTTCATGTCGACCAGTCTTTTCTCCCACGCTTCAGGAAGCATCGCTGCTATACTCAACAATCCGAGGGGTGGACTGCTCGCCCTTCTGTGAATGAATTTCAGGGCATACCTGAAACTCCAGAAGGTATCCGGGAATTCAGGATAAATGAGTAGTGCTTTCATGGAATGTCCCTCATCATTTTAGTTTTTCACATAAACGGCTGTCAGGATTACTGCGCCGTCCTCCTTTAGATATCATATCCACTCAACTATTTCAGTATACTACTTATAAGATCTCTTGGAAACCGCAGTTTTGTTTTGGAGGAAACACCAATGGAAGATAAATCTCGAATACCCGAGGCTGTTGAAGGGATCCAGGTCAACTTCTGCAAGAATCCTCGCTGTGAGAATTTCGGTATCCCGGCAAGTGTCGTTAAACAGCCGAAGGGCCCAGGGCCAAAAGACCTTGAGCGCGATACCTACAGGATAACCGGCAAAAAGAATGTAAGTGGCATTTCCATTCCCATACTGGCGTGTGAGTTCTGCGACGAGAGACCTACCATAGAGTAATCAGGCCATACATGAGGAACTGTGCCGCTTTTCGTATTATCTGCCCCCCGCGATTACCTCTTGTCCGAATGAGACCTGTCCCAACCATGCCGTAGACATTAGTGCCGGGAAAACCGCGTACCAATCATTTGGGAGGACCAAGTCCGGCTCCCAGCGTTATCGCTGCAAGCACTGCAGGACAACGTTTGCTGTTGGGGCGCCCACTGTACAGCAACGAAAACCGCATAAGAACATACAGGTGTTCAAGATGCTTGTCAATAAGATGCCGCTGAAGCGTATATGTGAAGTAGTAGACATCTCCATGCCAACCCTGTATGACAAGATCGATTTTATCCATAGGCAGTGTATTGCCTTTACCGCCAGTCGAGAAAGAAGACTCCTTGAGGGGATGCCGATAAAGCGACTATACATCGGGACAGACCGACAGGACTACCTTGTAAATTGGCCCCAGTCGAAAGATCGGCGCAATGTTATCTTGAGAGCTGTAGGGAGCGCAGATAATACGACCAGCTATGTTTTCGGTATGCACCTGAACTTTGATTCCTCCCTTGACTGCACCGTAGTAGAAGCTGATGCGATAGAGACCGGGGATTACCAGAAAAGATACCCGTTTCGTAAATACGCCCGGTTATGGCTACAAAAGGATTACGGTGATGCCTTGCAGGGGGAAAAGATGTACCGGTTCACGGGGAAGTCCCTTGATAGGGAGATAGAGACCACTTACCAGGAGGCGATCGAAAGAGACGACGTGGAAGTCTCCGAGTCGCTCGACGAAAACATGAAGTTGCCGTCCAAAGGGATGCAGGTGCATTCGGAGTATACGCTATATGGTCATTTCTTTTTCCTTAAGCAGTTGTTCAGCGGTGTGGAAAAAGTAAGGTTCTTTCTTGACCAGGAGTCCGGAATAAGGGCCGCCTGTCTTTCCGTCTTTACGGAGGAGATCAAAGAGGGGAAATGTGACGCCTTCTACGTCCGGATCAACAAAGACCTGACGATATCAGAAGATGAGAGGAAGAAGGCCCTGGCCAAAAGCAGGAAGGAAAGGGATGCCCTGGAAAGAAGGCAGGTCGGTATGAAAGTATTTCACATTTACGGGTTTCTTTTCACCCTGGAACTGTATGTTCACCTCTTTAACGAATTCACCGCCCACGTGCAGCTTCTTAATTGAAACAGATTTGATATTGCCTGCGTTCAGTTGCTCCATGAACTGACTGTAATTTATCGTATATTGCGCAGGAGCGCCTGTGCTGAAAAAGCTATTCCATGCATATAAAAATGCAAACACGATAAAAAATACCGCAATGTACCTCCAATATGTACCGGGAATACCGCCTATCCCGCCTTTCTTATCTTCAGCCATGATTCATACCTGTTTTCATCCTTTTGGAGGCGCACCACTCCGGCTGTTTCCATTTCATTAATCCTAAAAACAGCAGTTCATTTACCACTGAGGCACAGAGACACAGAGAAAACAATGGGTTGTCGAATAATTTTGTTTCACCACCAAGGTGAAGGATGCATACCGGCCTTTTCTCTTACTTTTCAACTCTGTGCCTCCGTGTCTCTGTGGTTAACTGCTTTTTGTAGGTTAATGTCTTGATGGAGCGACTTTCCTGAAATCGATATATCCCCGTTCAACGTCTACAAATGTCAGCTCTACGCGAATCCTGTTGCCGACATCAAGGCCCTCGAAACCATGGACCACCCTCCCTTCAACAGGTATAGTGAGAAGCCGGGCCCAGGTGCCTTTTTCCGCTGCGCCGGTAACAATGGCATCGAACTGCTCCCCAATTCTGTGTTCCAGCAGCATTGCCGCCGCGGATTTCCTGACCTGTCGTTCGACTTTGTTTGCGGCGTCTTCTTCTTCCGTGCAATGTTTCGCCAGGGCCTCAAGCTCATCATTGCTATACGGTAAGGAACTTTCTCCTATCGCTGCCTTCAACAGGCGTTGTGTGATAAGATCGGGGTACCGGCGATTAGGGGCTGTGGAATGGGTATAGTCCCTGACCGCGAGACCAAAGTGTCCCGGGGAAGTGTCTCCCGGAAGTTCTGCAATGTATTCACCGGCCCCCATAAGTTTGATCACAGCGAGGGAGAGGTCGGGGAATCCGACCGGGTCGGCTGCTTTCTCCTTGGTCAGAAATTCCTCCAGGGATTTTGAATCCGGCGCATTAGGGAGCTTGGACCCATATTCGTCAGCAAGCTCGACAATCCGTTCCCATCGTTTCGGAGTGCGGACTACACGGCGGATAGAAGGGAATTTCTTTGACGAGAGATACCGTGCGGTCACGCCGTTTGCCCCTATCATGAAATCCTCGATAATGTCCTTTGCCCGGTTCCTTTTTTCGACTTCGAGATCACGGATTTCGTCTCCGTCAAATATCGGCCTCGCCTCAACCGTTTCAAAACTAAGCGCGCCGTGCACATACCGGAGGTTCTTCATGCCTTGCGCTGCCTTGTCCTGCAGGCGCAGATTTTCCTCAAGGCCATTTACCGCGGCAACAGCCGCAGGCACAATTCCATTCCCCTCAAGCCATGCGGCAACGCTGTTATAGGCGAGCTTTGCATGATTGCGGACACTCGCCCTGTAGATATCAGAATCCATTAAAGAGCCGTCCGCGCCGACCACCATTTCGACGACTATTGCCAGTCGATCCTCATTGAAATTCAGGGATGTGAGGTCAGTGGAAAGCTTTTCAGGGAGCATCGGGAATATCCTGCCGGCGGTATAAACAGAGGTAGTATTATGGCGGGCGTGTTCATCAATTGCCGAACCATTATTAACAAGCGCGTCCACATCAGCCACGGCAACAAGTATCTTTACCTTGTCTCCCGGCATTGCCTCCGCAACGGTAAGCTGATCCAGGTCACGGGAATCATCGTTATCGATAGACGCCCATAGCAGGCCCCTAAGGTCATGAACCTGCTCACCGTTTATTGCTGCAGGCGCCTGCATTCTGGCAAGCTCGACGAGTGCTTCGGCAGAAAAGTCAGGTAGTAATCCCCTCTGAAGCATCGCCCTGTGCGCGATTTTCTGTAAGATAGAGCGGTGTTGCTTATCATCGGTTTGCATAAATTGCTTACCTCATTCCTCTGTTAATAATTACTCATATTACTATATCAGCAAACGTATACGCATCCTAAGCCTGAAGGCTTCCCTTCATCAACTCCTCACAATGAGTACCGGGATTTTTGTTTCTTTGTGGATTACGCCATAGGTAACACTGCCGAGGACCGCGGCTGCTAAAGCGCTCTTCCCGTGAGAACCCATAATAATCAGATTTACCTTTGCCCTCGCAGCCTCTTTCACAATACCCTCAACGGAATGCCCTGCCGTTATAACAGTCTTTGATTGGACTCCATTTTTATCGCAGAGCTTTCTTATTTCTTAGGAAATAAGTTTCTACCGCGGCGATGGCGGTCAGCCCGATGCCCGCTCCTATCATCTTTCCTGTTTTTGTCATACTGCCCCCTTGTGAAAATACCGTCTAAGACGGCGGTCAAAAAACAAAGGAAAGGCTTTTTCCCGCCGGCTCATAGAACGCCACTGGATGTGTAGACCATGGTGGGGGGGACGTTGGGGAGCACGAACTCGGAGCCCACGGCGGCAAAATGCCTTTCTAAAATGGGGCGGAGACGGAAGCCTTTAAAAAAAGAAACGGTATGCATGTACTGGACAAAAACGCCGCCCTCCTTTAGCAGGGGCAGGACCGATATCCGGAGAAAAGCCTCGAAATCCATGGAGGAACACGGGAGGGTGGAAATGATGCAGTCCACATCCCCGCCGCGTATCCCGCAGGTGCCAGCCGAATGTTGCACCCAGCGGAACGCGTCGTCATGGACGAGAAAAACGTCCTTCCCCGAAACGTTCTTAACCAGCTCCCTGTAAAAATGCCTGTTTTTCTCAACGCAGATGAGGACGGCTTTAGCGTCCATCCGCTTTATGATCTCCATAGTAACGGCGCCGGATGCCGGCCCGTATTCCAGGATCAGCCTCGCGGACCCGAAAGGCGCGTGCTTCAGCAGGGCGTTGACCAGCGCCGCCGAATCCTGGACGAGCGATCCGGTGTCCCTGTTATTCCTTATATATTCCTTTAAGAAACTTAGATTGCTGTTAATAGCCATGTGAAATATGCTGCGAAAAAAGGGAACTGTTCCCCCCCTAAAGCATGATCTGTTTATCGCTCAGGTTCTTCCTTACCCTATTTTTTCCGGTCTTTCTGCGGACACTTGTCAGGATTCATCTCGTCTTTTTGTCCGGGGCCGCATTCAGGTACTTTAGGTTTCCCTTTCTTATCCGGCTTAACCTGCTGCTTTTCACCTCTGCCAATAGGGCCGCCTTCAGAAGCGGTGGGCTTCACTCTCTCCACAGGCTTAACCTGCTGCTTTTCGCCTCTGCCAGTGGGACTGGCTGCAGGACCGCTGGGCTTCACTCTCTCCACAGGCTTAACCTGCTGCTTTTCGCCTCTGCCAGTGGGACTGGCTGCAGGACCGCTGGGCTTCACTCTCTCCACAGGCTTAACCTGCTGCTTTTCACCTCTGCCAGTGGGTACTACATGCGGTACTGCTGCTTTTCCCTTCTCGTCTGGTTTGAACTGCTGAATCATTGGGTTTCCCTTACCCGGGGTTCGCGGCGTTGTAACGGTATTGACCGGTAGGGTCTTTGGCTTTATACCGGGGTTCAAAACAGATTTATCAGCTTCTTTGATAAACGGCCTTGACTTTTTCAACTGTGTGGTCTGAATGTTTCTGACAGCCTGCGGCGGACGTTTGGCTGCCGGAACAGACCCGGCCGACGAAAAATAACTCGCCCTCGTAGGTTTAATTGCCGGTGTGCCGACACTGATATTATTTTTTGTAAATATTTTTTGCTGTATGATGTTCTGGTTAATATTAACAATCCTGGGCGAAGCCGTTGCAAAGGTATTACGGTTGACAACCGTCACCCCGTTGTTAACGTACACGTTCTTATATACATTAGTGATATTGACCCGGTTGATATTTACGTTGGTTATATTTACGCTGTTCCGGCCATAATTGCCGCGGCCGTAATATATTTCTCCGGGCGCCAGCGGAACCCATGCCACATAATCCGCCGTTCTGACCCAGCCGACGTATCCCGGACTCCAGTAAACCTCCCGAGCAATAGGAGGCACCCAGAACCAGCCTATGTTAACACCAAAGCTCCATCTGCCATAATGGTAGGGCGCCCATCCCCAGGGCTCGTAAGCCACCCAGACGTAATCACCGCCCCTCCAGATCCATCTGCCATCTCTGTAAGGAGACCAGCTCGGACCGACTGCGACCGTCGGGGTCCAGACATTGCCGTACTCAGGAACATGCACCCACCTGCCGCTGTTATCAAAATCATAAGAATACGCACTGAGTTCGGCGGGAAGATAACCGGAACTTACGCCCCTTCTTGCAAAAATCCTGTCGTTCCTCGTCTTGTTCCACGTTTCCCAATCATCGGATGGGCCCATCGGGGCAAGCTCTCCATTCGTGTTCTGTCCGAGAGACATCATTTGTCCTGCGTTTATTCTTGTCCTTCCGACCCTGTTCTCCGTTTCAACATATCCCTTGTAGACCGCCACATCGGTGTACTGCTCAGACATGTCGATTCTGAAGATCGCATTGTCAAAAGCGCGGGTTGACGCATCGGGCGTATCGACCTGTATGACACTCCCCCTCGGCGCGCCATAATATACATACGCATAGCCCTGTGATAGATAAAACTGGGAAGAGTCCTTATCCATCGAAAGTATCTGGAGCGCCGAGTTCTCGTCGAGCCTTATATATGTCCCGCTGTTCAGTTGGAGTTCGACCCTCCCACCTTGAGGCGCCCAAACCTGATCACCCTCGGCGAGCGGTGTATTTATAGAGGCGTAACCCCAGTCTCCCGCGTCAGGCGTCTTTATCTGGACGTCGCCTTCGATAAGGCTTATGCGCATATAGCCGAGATCCGCAGAGAGGGCATAAACCGGCGCTAAAAATAGCACAGTCGCAATCATCACTGCCTTTAAGATCTTCATAGCATCCTCCTTAGTAAAGTTTAAACATTTGCAAAAATAATAACCTGATTTCAATGACTTCACTTTTCTCTTTCACCTTCAAGACCGAATCCGTGCGGAGGGCCGTCGATCCTCCATACGTTCCGGTAATCCTTCCAGTCCTAACATTCTAAAAATACTTTTATTTATTTCTACCTCTCTTCGACACCGGTGGAATGCTTTCAGTGGGCGCCTCAGGCCCGAGCAATAACGCGATCCATTGTGTGCCTTTATTGTTCTCGCATGCAAACTTCAGGGTCATGGTAAGCGGTATACACAAAACCATGCCGACCGGACCAAGCAGGCTTCCCCAAAAAATCAGCGAGAGAAAGACAACCAGCGTGGACAGTCCAAGCCTCTGCCCCATGAGCCTCGTTTCAATCACATTGTCGAGTATAAAGTTAACGGCCATATATCCTGCTGTTGCCATCACAGCGCTGCCTATCCCTAATTGGATAAGGGCAAGAAGAACCGCGGGAATGGCGGCGACCGTGGAGCCGACATTCGGCACATAGTTGAGCAGAAAAGCCAGGAAACCCCAGAGAATGGGAAAATCTACGCCGAGGATGGACAGCCATATCCCTATCAGAATCCCCGTGACCAGACTGATGAGCGTCTTGATAACCATATAGCGTTCAATATCACCGACGAACCTCGTGAACTGGGGAAATGCCTGATGAGGATGACCAAGAACAGCGCGGAGCTTGGCTGGAAAGCTTGAGGCCTCGAGCAGGATGAAGGTTACGGTGAGTAAAATCAGGACAATGTCCGACAATGCCGAGCCCAACCCCGCGAGCAAGCGTGCGGTCAGGTTCATCACCGCTACCGGATTGAGATATCCGAGCAGAACCTTGTCCATGCCCCGGATGCCTTTGGTCGCTAAAAATGCATTGAATGCCGAGACTTGCTCCTGTAAACGAGTCTGATAGACAGGCAACTCAGTGTAAAAGCTGTTGATGGACGCGCCTACGATTGCGCCGACAATCAGCAGGATGGTGATCATGCCAGACACCACGAGCAGCACCGCGACAACGGAGGGAATGCGTTTCCGCTCAAGCCAGAGTACAGGCGGCGTCCCGATGATAGCGAAAAAAACGGCGACAAGGAATGACACCATAACCGACTGTGCCTGATTTATGCCCCAAACGATGATCACAAGCGCTGCCGCGATGACGAGGAAGCGGATTCCTTGCTGAGAATTATTCTGTTCAGTCATGAATAAACACCTCCTCGACAACCCCTATCAGAATCCCAGAGACACTCCCATGCCATAGTATTCAACCTTATTGTTGTAAAACTGGCCGCGTGGATCAAACCCCTTGTACCACTGGGCCATGAGGCGCAGGCGACGCTGCCCTGGGTTGGGATGACCGAACTCGAGGCCGGCCTTGACGCCGGTATCGATGGACCAGTTATGCTCCTCGAAGCTCTTCATGTCCACCCCGCCAACCGGCCTGCCGTTCCACACAAGCGGCTTGCTGCCGCGATACTCAATCCCCCAGTGGGCGCTCAACGGCTTAAGATCGGTTGGTTCCTTGTGGATCAGGTACTCACCGCCGCCGTACACTCGCCATCCGCGCCATTCGCGGGAATAGATGAATTCAACGGCTTCGTAGCTGAGGTTAACCCGTTCCGGAGGATTAACACTCTGGAGGAATTCATCCCCCAAGTGCGAGCTCTGGTGATAAATGCGGAAGCGGAGCGAATTGTTGCCATACCGGTAGGTGGCGGGAATGCCGATAGTGTAATCCGCATTGATAAGGTCGTAGGAAGGGGTGTCCAGGTTGAATTGGGCGAATATAGCGCCCTCCAGGCTGACCTGCAGGCCATCCCCCTCACGGCTACCGAAGAACCTGTACATTCCGAAGGTCTCTCCGAAGCCGACTGACGCCACATTGTATCGGACACCCGATGATTTGAAGCGGTTGATGCTGACAAAGAACTGCGGCTGCTTCGGGTCGGCAAGAAGCGGTCGGAACAGGTCGCCCACCGGAAAAACTTTCCCTTCGCCGGTGAGACCCATTACCCTGCTTACCGCTCCCGGCTTGCGGGCGACTACAGGCTTCACCACAATCGCTATCCCCTGCAGTCCGTCGATAGTGCGCATCTGCTTTTCAACCGCCTCCCGTCGCACCGGGTCATCTTTAAACAGGGTGATCGTGGCAACCCCGTTGACAATCTTCAAACTATAGCTGTCTCTCTCCCAGTGCAGGTCCCGCTCAAGGATAGAGGCAATATAACCGGTCAGAAATTCATCGCCGGCCCTGTCCGCAGCCACAGCAGGGGAAGATGCGAAAAGGAGCATGAGACAGAGAGCGACGGCGCACAGGCGACCGGTAACATTAAGACAGGTGGCGATACGCATCAGCATGGTCATTTCATCCTCCGTTTTTTTGACATAAATAAGGGGCACCAAACGTCAGACCAATGGGTCCGGCGGCCTTGCTCATTTGAACTTTGAGGCCGCGATGTGGAAGGCTGTCTTGACTTCATCCCAGGCCTTTTCTGCGGCTGTTTTGAGGTCTTCCCATGCCTCATCGCCGGCGGTCTTTAACTCGTGCAGCTTTGTCCCGGCCTCATCTTGCTTGTGCTGCAACGCTTCAATGGTTTTATAGTACTCTATCTTCGCCTCGGCCTTGGTCTTGTCCGCCTTGGCCTTGAGCAGAGCGATCTGCGCGTTCCATTCCTCCAACTGCGCATCAAGCTTCTCTTCGTATGCTTTTCGTTTGTCATTCATAGTAACCTCCTCGTGGTTGAAACGTTTTACTTATTCTCAGCCCTTTCTGCTTCCCATGACCGGCGGCAGGGGAAGCGTTTTCGTCTTCTCGGCAGTCATCTATATGGGACCGATATCGACGACCTTCTCTCTGGTCGTGTAGGTGATGCCCTGATACGCGAGCGAGACGATTCCGATCACGATAAGGATGATGCCTGTCAACGTGTATGTTTTCATTTCGCTCCCCCTTTCTGTTGTCACGTATTGTCAAAAATTAATTGCAGAGACCACAGAGAACATATTAAATATCAAGATATTACAAAAGAACCTGTATTCTCCCCCTCTGTGTGCTCCATCCTCTTGCCTGATTTCACATCTTTATCCTTCGACAGGCTCAGGATGACAAATGTCATGGTGAGCCTGTCGAACCATCTATACTGCATATTTACTCTTAAAATTCATTACGATTCTTATTTATTCGCGAGCCTCTTTTGATCGTCGAGTGAACCTTTTGTCATCCTACCTTCTGTCCTGTTTTTCTTCCTCCCCTCTTTCAGGTTTTCCTTGAGGCTGAGAGTGTTTTTGTTTCTGAACCTGAGATTTTTGCTTTTGTCTCTGTGGTTTCTGGACCTGAGGTTTTTGCTCTTGTCTCTGTGGTTTCTGAACCTGAGGTCTTTGCTCTTGTCTCTGCGGTTTCTGGACCTGAGGTTTTTGCTCTTGTCTCTGTGGCTGCTGGACCTGAGGTTTTTGCTCTTGTCTCTTTGGCTGCTGAACCTGGGGTTGTCTTTGTTTCTGAACCTCAGGCCGCTGTTTATATTGCTGTTGCCTTTGTTGTCTTAGTTCCTGTCTCTGTTGTTGTGGTCGAGGTTGATAACTCTGGACGCCCCAGGTTCCTTGCCTTTCCCAATGTCTATCATTTTTCCAGCCTTTCCAGTTCTGATGAAGTCGTTGGTGAGGAATCCGTTCATAGTTCCACCGGTGCCCGTTCCAATTATGGTCTCTGTAGTATCCTCTCCAACCTGGATCTACATCAAAATAAAAACTTGGAACATTGCTATAATAACCCCAGCCCCGGTTATAATAATGTGAGCGATACCAACGACCTTCCCATGGACGCCACCACCAACCATCCCAGAAAAAGAGCTCTGCATCAATGTCAGGAACAACGTAAACATCGCTCGAATCAGGTATCACTATCACATCCGGTGGTGCGGCAAATACGATGGGCGGTAGAGCAATGCTAACGTTTACATCTACCCCTGCCCTCGTTGGAATAGGAACTGCAATTGCAAACGCCAAAAGCAATGTTCCAAAAAATAACTTTTTCATTTTGTTGCCTCCTATACACATCACTGTTTTGTCTCCCATTAACCTTTCCTGCTTCCCACAACCAGCAGCACGATGCCGCCCACGAGCGCAACAGCTCCCACGATCGGCGGCAGGGGAAGCGTTTTCGTCTTCTCGGCAGTCATCTGGATGGGACCGATATCGACAACCTTCTCTCTGGTCGTGTAGGTGATGCCCTGATACGCGAGCGCGACGATTCCGATCACGATAAGAATGATGCCTATCAACGTGTTTGTTTTCATTTTGCTCCTTCTTTCTGTTGTCACCCTGGTTGGGTTAATAACCTCCTGCAGGCTACAAAGCTCTGCGCCCCTGAATGATGTTGAATAGCACCACGATAACAGCAATTACCAGCAGGATGTGAATAAACCCTCCCATCGTGTAACTGCTCACCAGCCCGAGCACCCACAGAATTATCAGTATCACAGCGATTGTCCACAACATATGATCCTCCTTTCAGTTTGCTTTAGGTCCGCTGCCGGCTTGCACACCTCGCGCCAGCCGGCAGCGGATCCAGCATTCTCTTTGGTACTGGACTCAAACTACTCGATGGTCATCTTGTTCTTTACGCTCTTCACACCGGTTACGTCATTGACGAGTTTGGTCACCAGGTTCTTTTCGGCTGCATTCCCGGCCTTGCCATTCAACGTGACCACGCCGTACTTCGTCACGACCCTGGTGTTGAGGGCGCTGGTCGAACGATGGAGCAGCAACGCCATTTTTACCTGGGCGGTGATGGAAGCGTCATCGATCTTTTCACCCGCTGTTCGGTATGTCTTTTTCGAGGTCTTTAACACTGTCATCTCATTCCTTAAGTCTTTGACCCCGTCGACATCCTTCGCGTATTCTGCCGTCAAATCCTTTTGTAGCCGGCTGGTGGCATTGCCGCGCAGGGTCACAATGCCGTCTTTGACGTCAACCTCCGTATTGCCGGCGCTCACGCTCCGATGGAACAAGAGGGTGGCTTTTACTTTGTCCCTGAGCCATGCATCCGAGTTTGCGGTGGGGGGCGCGCCTTTGAGTTCCAGCCTGTTGTCCACACTTTTTACCCCGGGCAGGCCCGCCAAGGTCTCCTGGGCCAATGATTTGTGGAATTCATTCGCGACAATCCCCGTCAAGGTAACAACGCCGTCCTTAGATTGAATTTTAATATCATCATCCTTAAGATAGGTTTTGAACACATACGATTTCTCGGCGGATGCCTGGATGCGATCATCCATCGTGGACGCGTGCACAGGCACGCCGAGCGACAGCAGAGCCACCGCTGCCACCATCAGAAATATAGAATATATTGCTTTCATTTTCATTGTATTTTCTCCTTTATTCTGTTTATGTTGTTGCGTTTTGTGCTTAGAGATACCCGTGCTTTTACAGGCACAGGTGCTCAGTTTTCACTCTATTGAGCGTATGTTCAGACTCTTCACTTCCCAATACGAATCGTTGAGAGGTTTCCTATGACCCCAAAGGCACTCAGTAACCAGATAATCACTGCAATAATCACGACGACATTGAGGATTTTCTTTATGGTGGCCTGCATCGGTATGTAGCTGTTAATCACCCATAGGACTACCCCGACGACAACCAAAACAATCACTAATTGAATCAACGGCATAGTATGTCTCCTTTCATGCTGCGCATTGAAGGAGAAGGGATACTTTCCCCTCTCTATAGAGCAGTGTGAGGTCATAAAACTCGCAGTTGAAGGGGCACCCCGGGAATTCAGGATAAATGAGGAGTGCTTTCACGGAATGCCCCTTATCATTTTACTTTCTCGCTTCCACTTACTTTTTCTCTTGCACCTTCAAGTTGCTCTTAACGGATTTCACGCCATTGATCTGCCTGATCTTTGCTACGATCCGCTCCTCAGCCGTTCTGTCGTGTATGAAACCCTGGAGAACAACGTTTCCCTCTAAAGAGGAAACATCGATCTTCAAATACTTGGCGTCCGGGTCTTTGACGATTATCGCATTCACTTCCGTAGTAATGGTTGCGTCATCGATATGCTCGCCTGCCGTTCTGCCCGTCATTGTTGCGCAGCCCGAAAACAAGGCTAATCCGAAAACCATTAACACTGTGATAAAAATAACTTTCTGGCTTAAGCCCCTACTGTTGGTCATTTCTCTTCTCCTGTCTTTAGATGTGCAATCATCTGATTGCAACGTTAATAAATGTAACCAGACCCTCTTCCGGGGAAGGAGCATAAAGTCCTTCCCCGAAGAATTTGTTCTCCCTGAGACAAACCTATTCAGAGATGATAAGAATTTCTACTCTCCTGTTTTCAGCCCTTCCTTCAGGATTATCTTTGCCGTTCTTTGTCTTGTTTGGAGCAATGGGTCTTAACTCACCGTAACCCGTGGCCGAGATCATTGTTTTTTCAACAGCACCTTCTGTAACGAGGTACTGCCTTACTGCTTCGGCCCTTCTTTCTGAAAGTTTCTGATTGTATTCTTCGGTTCCCTTACTGTCAGTATGCCCTTCCAGTTTTACCTTGGCGCCATGGTATTTCCTGAGAAAGTCAATGGCCTTCTTCAACTCTGCCACATCGGCTTTTATTATATCCGATTTGTCAAAATCAAAGTTGACATGGATTGTCAGACGGTCGATGACTCTTGCCGCAGGCTTTGGTGCCGGCGGTGGACATAGCGGCGGCGGTGGACATAGCGGCGGCGGTGGACATAGCGGCGGCGGTGGACATAGCGGTGGTGGCGGCGGTGGCGGACATGCGACTGTTACGGTCACACCGCATGTTTTCGTGCCCCCTAAACCTGTTACCATTCCGCTATAGGTAGTAGAGGTTGTCGGGTTTACCGTCTTTGTAATCCCTGTGACGGCAACATCTTCCCCATCCAGCATTGCAGATTTTACCTTTCCCGATGTCGAAAAGGTAATAGTAGTAGATTTGCCATTTTCAATCTCTTTTTGTGATGCTGACAAAACACAGGCTGCTGGTGGTGGGCAAAGTGCTCTTGCCATTGCTGTTGCTTCATTGGCCATATCGATACCCTCCTGGGTATGGCATGCCCAGTACGTATGATAGGCTGTTTCCTTTAGGTCGTTTGCAGCATTAAATTCCTCAGGACATTGACTGTCCTTTCCTGCCTTACGGGCATCTTCTACAGCCTTGTCTGCCTCTGGCAACTCCGGATGGTAGTACCATATTGCACTTCCCTCTTTTGGTGCATATATCCTCCCCGCGCATCCGATCAGAAAACTCAGGGAAAGCAAGGCAATGAGGACCATGAGCACTCTCTTTGCAGTTATTGCTTGCATCTCTACACCTCCTTCATAATTTTTTTTGTTTTCACAACCTCGCCATAACCGGAAAGCCGATTTTATGAAAAATTCTACCGGAACCGATTTAGATCCGTTTCCAATGAGTCAAGCCGGCGGGAAATGTCTGTTCTCTCCTCGTGCGTGGTATATCTGCCTTCATCCGTCATCCGCAAATACTCACGCCGAATGGAGTCCAGTCTGGCTTGAAATTCTTTCCCCTCTGTTAGAGGCAAGCGCCCGCTGATTCTTCCATCATCAATTCTCCTTTGGAGTAAGACAATCCTGTCCCCATTCCTTGGTTCTTCAATTCTTGCAGGCCGGTCAAGCGCTCTGTTGATCTCATCTCCAAGCGCATCAAGTCTTCCAAGAAGCCTGTCCCATTCGTCCCGGTAGACCCTTCTGTCTCTCAGCTCCTTATAGTCTGTTCGAATACCCTTCAGTGTCGTCAGAAACATCTGGGACTGATCAGGGCTAAGCGCGCCAGTCTTCAGCCCATCCCCAATCTTCTCCTGGATTACAACCATCTTGTTCTCTGCATTCCTTTCATTATCCGGCCATGTTTGCATAGAGACACATCCCGAAAACAAGGCTAATCCAAAAACCATTAGTGCTGTCAACAAAATAACCTTCCGGCTTAAGCCCCTACTGTTGGTCATTTCACTCCTCCTGTCTTTAGATGTACAATCATACGATTGCAATGTTAATAAATGTAACCAAGGCAAATTAGTACCTGTAAATCATTTACATAGGTCTTCGTCCCTGAATGACCCTGATCAACACCACAACGATTGCGATGACAAGTAAAATATGAATAAATCCGCCAATCGTGTAACCGCTCACCAGTCCCAACATCCAAAGCACCACAAGTATCACAAAGATCGTCCAAAGCATAGCAACCTCCTTTCTTCATATGACATCATGCCTCACGTGCTTACATCGAACCCGAGAGGCTAGCCTTCCCCCAAAGGAGAGGGCACTGACCTTCCTCTCATCTCGGTCCATCTGTCTTGAGGACATCTTCTATGAGATCCATTCCCGCCGTGTGTGACACAGTGTTGAACCGCACTTCAGGTTGCTCGCTCAGGAGGTCCATGAGCGCGAGGAGCCGCCGCTGATTGTCTTTAGATATGTGTCTCTTAAGATCTTCCTGTGTCGCCCATTCCTCCAGCAGGACGAAGGCATTTATGTCTTCCACGTCTTCATAGAGACGGTAACTCAGGCAGCCCCTTTCGACCCGCGCGGGTTCGAGCATCCCCCTCATCGTTTCTAAAAGATCACTCCGCCTTTCGGGCTGGACAATCATTTTTAATGTCGATAGTATCACGGTACCTCCCGGCTACCAGGATTCTGACATCGGATCTCGATTCGTCATAGCCTTAACGATGATGGTCAGAGTCTCTGCGGTCGTCATGTCTACCCCCGTCATGGCCTCCACGATCGTGGTCACCGGGCAATTCGTCACCCGGTACAACCCATCCGCGACCTGGAATAAAACAGCCAGAACATGTGATAAGCAGGATAATGGCTAAAATTAAGCTAACAGGTCTTCTCATATTCCCTCCTTTGTCCGGTTAATACCGGCCTTTTTGTTCACCTCGTCCTCCGCGGTCTTTATCACCTTGCCCTCCGCGGCCTTGCTCCCCTCGCCTGTCCCAATGTTTATCCTTCTCCCATTTCTTCCAGTTCCTTTGCACGTCTCTGTGGGGTATCCGTTCGTGTCCAGGTGATAGACGATGACGATAGTCCTGTGGCAGCGCTCTCAATCCACTGGGAATCCTTGCAGGGGCTACGTGACGCCACCGCCCTTTATAGTCCCGGGATCTGTACCACTGCCCTTCATAAGGACGCCACCAGTAGCCCTGAAAAAACAAAACATCCACATCAATGTCCGGGACCATGTAAACATATGTTCCAGGTATCACAACCACCGCAGGCGGAGCAGCAAACCTGATGGCGGGGAGATTGACCCCTACATTTACACTTACCCCTGCCTCACTTTGGGTTGCAGATCCTGTTAAGACTAAAAGCAGAGCACCAATAACCAATAAACACGACTTTCTCATCTTCCTTATCATTTCTCTCTCCTTTCGATAAATGTTAATGCTCTTTTTGATGCACCTGTCGCATCAAAAGGGAACATGCTTTGGTGTTTGCTATTGTATTGAAAAGCATAATGTGTGCCAGGACTGTTGTTGACAGGTCAGGATGCTCTACGATGTTGAAAACATTGAAATTTCAGCGAAGACTACGATTGAGGGAATGATACTGTGAAAGGCGCCGACTTCTGATATATCAGGAGTCTCCTGATATATCAGGTATTCTTCTTACTTCTTTGGATGCCCAGTTTTTTCATCATCGATTCAAGCGTCTTTGGATTGATACCTAAAATCTCTGCTGCACCGTCCTTGCCGCTTACCCGCCAAATATTATATTGCTATTTCGGCAAGGTGAAGCTGAAGGTGCTGCCCTTGTCGGGTATGCTTTCAGCCCATATCCTTCCTCCATGGCCTTCTATTATTGCTTTGGCAATGGACAACCCAAGCCCCGAACCTTTTGAGTTTCCCGCACGGTAGAATGCATCAAATATATAAGGCAGATGATCTTTCGGTATTCCTATGCCTGTATCTTTAACAGAGACAAGTATTTCATTGCCCCTGTCTGATATTTTGATTGTTACAGCTCCTCCCGGGTTGGTATATTTTATTGCGTTGACGAGAAGATTTCTGATCACGCGATTTACCATGGCAGCATCTGCATTAACTATAGGAGTTATTGTATCCGGGTGGTCAAGACCTATAATGATTTTTTTCTTTTCAGCCTCCACTTTTTCCGCTTCAATATTTTTCCGGATTTCCTCTTCTATATTAAATAGAGCTTGAACAGGCTTATATTCTATTGCTTCAAATCTCGAAAACTGCAGAAAATCTGATATTAATTGTGATAA
Organism: Thermodesulfovibrionales bacterium; assembly: GCA_041658585.1. Lineage (GTDB taxonomy): Bacteria > Nitrospirota > Thermodesulfovibrionia > Thermodesulfovibrionales > SM23-35 > DYFC01. The sequence goes on along the minus strand of JBAZZX010000023.1, from coordinate 3,347 downwards.
TTTTTTAAGCTCACTATGGATAATTTCAAGGTAGTTTTGTTGCTCTTCCGTCAGTGCCCCTGCCTTGCCTAAAATGAGTCTCGACAGAAAACCTTCCGATGTTACCGCAGGGTTTTTCATGTCATGTGCAAACATGGAAAGGATATTCTTTCGCTCTCTTTCCAGCTTTCTGAATTTTGTAATGTCTTCAATCGCAAGGAGGATCATCTGAGAACCTATTTCTTTGTGAGTGATACGGCGGGCATTGAGCAACATGATTTTGTGCCCGATGTTTGAAAATATATGCTCAACTTCATAGTCATCGAACTTGTTGTTTTTGGGAAGAATATCTTCAAGTAATGTCCGGAGTTTTGGAATATCCCACTGCCGGTTTCCGAGGTCATATATAAGATTACCTGTAGTCTCCTCAGGCGTTACCTTGAATGATTTATAAAAGCTGCGGTTTGCTAAAAAAACCCTCAAGTCTGAATCCAGTACAATAAGGGGTTCACGTACTGTCTCTACAATATCTTCAAACATCTTAGGGCCTCTTCTTCAGGGGTCGAGTCTGACAAGGTTTCACGTACTGTTTCAACCGGATTTATTCCCTCTGGTTTCATGTTGCTGAGGAATAGATCTATCTCCTTTTCAGCTTGTTCTCTTGTGTACCCGTATCGCGCCTGCAACAGGCCCGGCAGTTGAACCAGTTTCTCATCGACCATATCAAGGTCTTTGTCTGTGAGCACTCCCCATCGCTGTTTTACTGCATCTCTTAATTGTGTCAACTTGCCTTGCATCATGTCTTTACTCATGTCTTGTATCTCTCCTTTTAGACGAATTCATAGTGATTTCCCGTGCTATAAAATCTCTTCAGATCCTCCCAAGGAGCAGCAGGATGATCAGAACCAGAAGGACCAATCCGAGTCCGCCGCTGGGATAGTATCCCCAGCTCCTGCTGTGAGGCCAGGTGGGGAAAACGCCAACCAACATGAGGATCAAGATGACAATCAGTATAGTTCCCATTACATTTCTCCTTTCTCGTTAGAAACGTGCACTTCATTTCTTGCGGCATTCATATTTCCTCCTCTGTTCGGTTAAATCCCTGTTTCAAGTTAAACCCAAAAGAGACGCAGGATTAGTCCTTTTTTACACATGATTTGAATTTCCCGTCCGGATAGAAGCTTGTCAGCCCGGCTTCTCTACATTCCTGGCCGCTTACCTTGGCCGATTCAGCAAGAACACACGTCTCAAGCTGGCCATTATTGTAAAAGCTTATCGAATTTTGGCTTTTGCATTTGATCTCATCTAAACGTAAATCGTCTTTCAAGGCGCACGATTTAAGTGAACCGTTGGGATAAAGTACCACTTTCTCTCCCGGTGAACAGATCGATTGATCTATTGCATTTGCCTCAATCACGCCAAATGCTATGAATATCAGTACGCCAAATAAAATTTTGAATATGCTCATCCGACTTTCCTCCTTTTAGTTTGCTTTAGGTTCACTGCCAGCTTGCGCACATGGCGCCAGATGGCAACGATCCAGAGTCTATTTGGAATCCTCGATGATCATCTGGTTCGTTACACTGCTGACACCTGCTATGTCATTGGCGAGTTTGGTCACGAGGTCCTTTTCGGCTGCGTTTTTAGCTTTGCCGCCCACCGTGACCACGCCAAGCTTTGTCTCGACCGTGGTGTGTAGGGCGCTGGTGGAGCGATGGAACAGCAACGTTATCTTGACCTGGGCGGTTATTGAGGCGTCATCGATCATTTCACCCGTTGTACGGGGTGTCTCTTTCGAGGTCTTAGATACGGTCATCTCATTTTTTACCTCTTTGACCCCTTCGACATCCTTGGCATATTCGGTCGTCAAATCCTTTTGTGCCTGACTGGTGGCATTGCCGCGCAGGGTCACGATGCCGTCTTTGAAGTCAACCTCCATATTGCCGGCGCTCACGCTCGGATGGAATAAGAGCGTGGTTTTCACCTTGTCTCTGACCCATGCATCCGAGTTTGCGGTTGGGGGCACGCCTTTGAGTTCCAGCCTGTTGTCCACGCTTTTCACACCAGGCAGGCCCGCCACGGTCTCCTGGGCTAATGATTTGTGGGATTCTTCTGAGACAGTCCCAGTCAGGGAGACGACGCCATCCTTGGAATGGATTTTAATATCATCCCTCTGAAGGTAGGTAATGAACACATACGACTTCTTAGCCGATAATTCTATGCTGTCATCAATCGTAGACGCGTGCACAGGCACACTGATCACTAACAAAACGACCGCAGCCACCATCAGCGCTGCAGAATATATTGTTTTCATTTTCATTGTACTTTCTCCTTTATGTTGTTTATGTTGTTTTTTGAACTCTTTTACTTCGTTGACCCCATGCCTTTCGGAGTCCTGCTTGTGGTTTATCATGCAACCTCAGCCACGGGCCCAAGGGCGTACCGGCAAATGAGAAACCGCACTCCTAATTCCCCAGAACCTTCTTGACCTGGCCAATCTTCTCCTGAACTTTGCCGGCTATCTTTTCGACTTTGCCTTTGGCCTCCAACTTGGGATTATCGGTGATTTTCCCTGCCATTTCATTGACCTTACCCTTTGCTTCGTGAAACGTGCCTTTTACTTTGTCCTTCGTGCTTGATTTCATGGTATTTCTCCTTTAGGATTTCGATTTGGCGGCTGGTACTTTAGCCACAGTTAACTCCGTAATTAAAGTGCTGCCTAAGACGACTTACTTTCTCTCTTCAATCTTCAAAAGGCTCTTCACGGATTTTACGCCCTTGATTTCTTTGATCTTTGCCACAAGACGTTCCTCGGTATCTCTGCTATTCACAAAACCCTGGAGAACAACATCTCCCTGCGTTGTCGTCACATCGATCTTGAAATAATGAGCATCCGGGTCTTTAACGATTATCGCATTGACTTTTGTAGTCATCGTCGAGTCGTCGATATATTCACCCGCTGTTTCGCCTGCCATAGAGGCTGGGACGGAAAATAAAGCTAATCCAAAAACTATTAACATTGCCATAAAAATAACCTTCTGGCTTAAGCCCCTACTGTTGGTCATTTCTCTCTCCTTTCGATAAGTGTTAATACTCTTTTTGATGCACCTGTTGCATCAAAAGGGAACATGCTTTGGTGTTTGCTGGTATATTGAAAAGCAGAATGTGTGCCAGGACTGTTATTGCCAGACAGAATTCTCTACGATGTTGAAAACATTGAAATTTCAGCGAAGACAACGATTGAGGGAATGATACTGTGAAAGGCGCCGACTTCTGATATATCAGGAGTCTCCTGATATATCAGGTATTTTTCTTACTTCTTTCGATGCCCAGTTTTTTCATCATCGATTCAAGCGTCTTTGGATTGA
>JBAZZX010000022.1:0-44185 GCA_041658585.1 Thermodesulfovibrionales bacterium | reverse complement strand
AGGTTCTGCGGCGTATGTTACAGCGTGCATCAGATGGCTTCCGCACGGGCGCTGGATGCAGCCTTCGGAGCTAAAGTGCCCTGGGGCGGGATGTTAATCAGAAACCTCGTAATGGCGGCGGAATTCATATATGACCATCCGCTTCATTTCTATCAGCTCAGCGCGCTTGATTATATTGATATCATGGCGATTGCCGAATACAAAGGCAAGGACAAGGAGCTGCTTGCCGTTAAAGATAAGATATTGAGTCTGGTGACAAGCAAGGACACCTATCCTCTAACGCCGCGTTATGATCCGGATGAATTCTGTGTTAAAGACCCCGATATTGTCATAATGGCTGTCAAGCACTACCTTGAGGCCCTTAAAATGCATGCAGAGGCAAGGAATATGGGCGCCATCTGGGGCGGCAGGACTCCCCATTATCAGAATATAGTAGTCGGAGGGGTTACCTCATACCCTGATTTAAATCAGATAGCCCGCTTCCGCACCATGCTCGACAGACAGGCAAAGTTCATCAACGAGGTTTATATACCTGATGTCCTGCTCTTCGGTACGGGACCGCTCCTGCCGTTGGCCAAAGCCGGCGTAGGCGGAGGACATCTTAACTATCTTGCATATGGCGGTTTTGAAAAAGACCCCGAGGGGAAAGACCTTTTATTCCCTTCAGGTGTAATCACAGGCCTGGATCCGGCAAATATCAAAGTTAATGCATTTGACCCGAAAAAGGTCACTGAATCGGTAAAATACGCCTGGTACAAAGAAAATAAACCGGTCCATCCATATGATGGAGAGCAGATTTTTGAACTTGACAAGAAAGATGCATATTCTTTTGTCAAAGCTCCGCGTTATGACGGTATGCCGATGGAAGTCGGTCCCCTGGCGAGAATGATAATTGCAAAGAATCCGATCCTCCTTGGTCTCGTAAAGCAGGGAGTGCAGCCCGGTGCAGTAGCGCGTCATGCAGCCCGCGCCATCGAAACTAAGCTTATGGTGGATGCCGCTTATTCCTGGCTTGATCAACTGCAGGCGGAAATGACAAAACCGGGGTTCAAAATTCACGATACCAAGCATTGGGACCCTCCTGCAAGCGGAATGGGCGTCGGTTTCTTCGAGCCGCCAAGAGGCGCCCTTGGGCACTGGATAAAGATCAAGGACAAGAAGATCGAGAACTATCAGGCTGTTGTGCCTTCCACATGGAATGCTTCTCCGAGATGTGAAAAAGGCGTGCGCGGACAATATGAAGAGTCATTGATCGGCGCTCCTGTCCCCGACACTAAGAACCCGATCAATGTGGTCAGGATTATCCGTTCGTTTGACCCGTGCCTTGCATGTGCAGTTCACATTATAGATCCTCAGAGCAACAAAATAAGGAAGTTCGTCATCGAGTGAAAATAGATTCACTGAAGGTAAAAACAGAGATCTCTCACCTGTCCTCCCCCGTAGAAAGGGGAAGGGCAGGGAGGTTTTAATGGCCGATAGTTTTAAGTCCGGTTCTGACGCGCTTATAAAGGGGGGAGAACAAACTTTTGAAAAAAAAGATTGTGATACTCGGTGTGGGAAATGTTCTACTGTCCGATGAGGGAGTCGGGGTGCATGTAGCCAATGAACTGATAAAAATGGAGCTTCCTGCCAATGTCTCTGTTGTTGAAGGAGGGACCGACGGCTTCAGGCTTTTGAATGTAATCACTGAAGCCGACAGACTGATTGTCGTAGATGCCGTAAAGGGTGGAGGCGAACCCGGCACAATCTATCGGTTTGATATCAATGATGTAAGAAACTCTCCGTCGGGCTTCAAGACGTCTGTGCATCAGATAGGCATTCTGGAGGTAATAGACCTTTCAGGACTGATCGGCAAAACCCCGCATACAACCGTCATCGGCGTAGAACCCAAATCCCTCGAAATGAGCCTGGAACTATCGCCTGAAATAAAGGATAAAGTCCCCCGGATAATTGAAATAGTTTTGGAAGATCTGAAAAAGTAGTTCCGCATAAATATAGATTTTACACGACAATCATCCTGAGAGTGCTAAATGGATCGAGCGAATGAAATTGTCTATTAAAAAAGGATTAAATAACCCTTCGTCTTTTGTTTTCATTGTAACGAGCGCATCCTTTACGTCTAAAGCTCTCCTGTAAGGTGTCGTAATCCTTAAATTGTCAAAAGAATCGGAAATTGCGGTCATCTGACTGCAAATATGCTGTTTCATGTTAATTGTTTTCAGTTGCGGATATCCCCGACCGTCGTATCTGAGATGGTGCTGAAATGCTACTATAGGCGCAAGGCAGGTAAGATCGTTTATCTTTGCAAGATATTGCGCTCCGTAAAAAGGATGTAGTTTCATTGCTTCGCTTTCATTTACTCCAAGAGAAGACTTTTTTTTATGCATTTCTTTTGTGACAAATAATTTTCCTACATCATGGAGAAGAGCGGCAAGACCTATATCACGGTGGAACTCCTCTTTAATACCGAGGGCCTGAGCTTGAAACAGGGTAAGCACCGCAACATTTGTTGCATGGTTATAATCTAATCCATTATTAGCCTGGACAGGTCTCAAAAGCTTAAGGATATTCATTTTTTTCTTCAGCATTACAACGAACTGAAATACTATTTCTTCAAATCCCGCAACATTAAGCTTCTTGAAAGGTGAAATACTATTAACTTCCTCCTCAATTTTCTTAAGCTGTTCGGAGGTAAAACAGGATAAGCTTTTTTCGGTACTTGAATCTCTATCAATTGTAGACCTATCGAAATGAAGGCCAACAATTCCTATCTTTATATGAGGAGTGGACTTTAACTCTTTTCCCATGTTTGAAATATCGGCAATTAGTTTTTTCAGTTCCTGAAGAGTAATACCTTTAGAAAATTCAATATGAGAAATTCCCTTTCTCTTGAGTTTTTTTATTAAGTTTTTACCCTGAAGTCCGATTTCTATCGCAGGGTTCTTGTTAATGATGAGATCGTTTTCAATTATCATAATTTCAAAATGATCTGTTCCTTTTAGAAAAACTCCCAGTTTGGAAAAGGCATTCTCGATTAATTCATCTATAAATGCATGATTTTTCGAGTAAAGCATGCAGTTTGATATAGCGGACATGAATACGGATATGAATCCTTTTGAATGATCCATTTATCCCGCCTTTTCCTTGTGTAATCGTAATGATTCTTCTCTTATTAATTCGTTCTTAGATACTAACCCTGCTTCCACTAAATCTTTAACCGACTCATAAGGATATTTTTTTAACGTCTTATATATCTCTGCTTTCAATCTATTTGTAACGCTCTTAAAGAAGATTGTTTTACCCGAAAGCAATTCCCGCAAGGCATCGACAGCCTGTGAATCACCTATATCCCCGAGGGCCCGGACGATCGGAATTTTGTTAAGGATATCATCTCCGGTCATCCCTTGTTTTTTGATCAGTCGGATTAAATCTCCAACAACTTCCTTTATTTTGAAAGTCCCGGAGAGAGCAACAGCCTGCTCAAACAAGTCTTTTGATTTTGAGTCTAAGTACTCCCTGATTAAGTCTTTGGCGTACTTATCTCCGGCATTCAGCAGACATTTAATCGCCGGGATACTTACTTTGAGATTCTCATGCCGGCAGAAGGGTTTTATGTAGTCAATGATCTCCTTGCTATCAGTTTCAACAAGTATATAGAGCATGTTTCTTTTTACAAACCATCTGTCATCAGCGAGTCTCCTTAGCGCCTCTGGAATAACCTTCTCGCCGAATTGTTTGATCAGTTCCATCAGGAATCGTCTGATAATTAACGAATCTTCTTCTGCGAGCGCATCCATTAAATAGGGTATAATTTTTTTATCATAATACTCGCAAATCATCGATACTTCTTTTCTCTTTTGTCTTCCTAAAATTCTGAAAGAATCAATCAGTGTAACGATAAATTCGGGAGAATGGTAATACCGAATAACCTCTGAATTTATAGCATCAAATCTATACAGGGCTTTATTTAATTCAATCACTTTGAGTATTTCCAGAAACTGATCAAATTGTCCGACCCACAATAACGACTCGGTCTGTTCCTTAATAATATTAATAAATGATTGATATTCTTCTTTCGAGACGATCTCGAACTGCATCATCTCAAGTATGATCTGATTAAATCTCTTTTCCATAAGATCTTCATTGAACTCGTTCTCGAATTCCATTAGATGTGATGACTTTAAGCCGGCGGCATCAAAATGCAAAAGATTATTAATTTCCTGAAGATCGTTACCGGTAACAAACGTCCCGATATTTTTATCGTTATTATTGTTGCTAAAAAACTCCGTAAGATTCGAGGGGAGGAATTCCTCATCTTCCTGTTCATCTTCATCAATGTAAATAGTATCGGATGAATTTTGAACGCCGTATGATAGTTCATCGATGAGATCCATAAGAGGGTGCGGCATAGTAATATTCTGCTCATTGACGACATTAAGAAAATTATCAATTTCTTCAGCCGTTATTTCCTTAAAAGCTTTACAGGTTGAATTAATATCGTTTGAAAAGGTCTTCACCGTGGAAGAGAGAAGCTGCTTTTTAAGGTCCGGCCCCAAACGATTTACGAGTTCTAACAATCTATTCATATCCTTACCCGAAAATACATTGTCGGATGAACGCCTCAAATAAGTTGCAATTACCTTATCATATGCTTCTTCTTTCAAAACACTATCCGAAGTTTTGTTTAGTATTTCCGCAAGTATTTCAGGAGGGATGTTTCTGATTTCATCGGATGCTTTCCCGCTCTGCAGCTTGCCTTCGAGCAAGCCGAATACGAATCGTTCCCAGAGCGGCACTTTGTCGGTTTGATGATCAGGCTTGCGGTCTTCTATTGAAAATTTACTATAGTCCACAGTACCGATCCCAATGTGAATTAAATTATATTTTTTGAATATTTTATTAAAATTATTGACCGTCAGATCCTCCGTCTTTTCCGCGAGAAAACTAAGAAACCCGTACAGTTCATCTTTTGTGATGCCGGTTTTAAATGTTACATACGCGATATTCATTTTTTTGAGTGAAAGAGCAAATTCCCTGTAGACGGGATTCTTTTTGTCGAGATGATAATTATCGATAATAAGAATATCTTTTGCAACGGCGAACGTAATCTCGGGTCTGAGTTCAAAAAGTTGTTTTAAGAATTTGAAGGCATTGTTTAGTGATCTCTCTACCGAAGGGTGCTCTTTTGGATAGATTGCTACATTACGGCGTGAAATATTAAGCTCAATTATGGCGTAGCTCAGAAGTTTTGCATCAAGCGGTATTTTTTCAAAATTATCAGTCATAATCATTATTATAAGATGTTTTTAGAAAATAACCGCACTTGAATCATACGATTGTATTCTCCTACAGCCCGGTCTTATGAACCACTACACGGTTTTTTCCTTCAGATTTCGCTTGATAAAGTGAAATATCGGCATTTTGAATTACTTTGCTTACCGAGTCCCCATCTTCCGGAAAAGCTGCAATGCCTCCACTGATTGATACAAACCCAAGAGGCTGTTTTTCCTTATTTTGAAAAGGATGTTGTGATATTTGTTCTCTAAGCCGTTCCGCATATACAAAAGCGTCTTCTTTTGATATCCCGGGCAGCATAACAATAAACTCCTCTCCCCCATATCGAACTACAATGGAACTTTTTCTACTGGCATTGCGTAGAAGTCCGCTAAGTTCGATGAGGAGTTTGTCGCCTGCATTATGACCATTGGTGTCATTGTAGTTTTTAAAATTATCTATATCAAAGAGAAAGACCGATATCACGGTGCCTTCTCGAAGTGATTTTTCTACGTAATGCTGTGACATCTGGAAAAAATAATTGCGGTTATTCAATCCCGTTAATGAGTCCGTATTTGCCTTATGTTGTGCGTCATTGAAAATTATTTGGTTAAAGAGCGCCACACCTGCAATATCTGCAATCATTTTCAATAAGTCACCCTCATTTCCAATGGGATTTTCTATTTCCCCAATGCCTATAACACCAAGGAGTCTGTCTTTGAAGATAATAGGGACCGCCATCCAGAGCTGAGACTTTGAAATTCCATTACTCTGTTTTTGAGGGCTGATTCTATTGTAATGCTCTCTCGTCATGATAAAGCGCTGTTCTGCGGCAGCGCCTACCAGATCTTCTCCCAGGGCATAGAAAACCTTTTCCTGTTCCGGAGTATCATTCACATAAAGCTTGCTTAGATAATTATGTGATGAATCAAACAGGTAGATTTCAACTTTTTTAGTGAATACGATATTGTTCACCAGTTCAATAATAGACGCCACGATTTCTTGTAATTTCAACGTCGTATTCAAACGCTGAATAATAGAGGGGATCTGAAACATGAAAAACAGATAACGACTGTTAAGCTCGACTAATTTATTCATTTTCAGGTTAAGATTTTTAATCTGACGATCCCTGTCAATTATTTCCATCTGATACGGACTATCGTCTGTTCGCTGTTTCACAAACAACTGAGAAGAACGAGCAATAAAAAACAGAGGCACGCCGATAACAACTATTATTGCCAACCCTATGAGCAGATAATGTTCAATCATTTCTATCCGAAGTAAGTATTCCCTACGTCTTACCTATATTATTACTGCAATCAGTTCCGATATTCAATCCTACCTACGTAGGGGATACAAAATCTCTGCTCAAAAAGCACTTTTGAAAATCTTTAGTGCAATCGACTAATGGTTTTTACTCAGAAATTGCTTCTGAGAGCTTGGCTGTACACATTAAATGAACCTCCACGGAAGCAGAGTAATCTTGTCCGACAGTTTTTCCGGTATTCTACCGTTTGTTATCACATATGCATGGCTGACTTTCTCTTTATATGTTTCTATGAAGTTCGAAAGTCCGCGCAGTGCGGACAGTATCACTTTTGAGCCGGACTTGATTTCAACAGGGATGATTGTTGATCCTGTGTCTATAACACAGTCCACTTCCGTATCGGATGCTCCAAATTCCTGATATATACCTTATCTTTACCTTGCATATTTAAAGTGTATATTAGGTTTACTAAGGAGTTCATAAGTAAAGCCACACACCCTCACCCTTGCCCTCTCCCCTCAAAGGAGAGGGGACTTAAGAATCATCCCTCCCTTGAGGGGAGGGGATAAAGGGGAGGGTGTTTAAATGTGTCCTTACTTATGAACTCCTTAGTAAGTGAAAAGTAAGATATTTTCACTGCCGCGTCAGTACCGTAGGCAAAGCTGCTTATGCGGAGGTCCTTAGGGACATTAAGATCATAACTCCAAGAGATTTTGAAGCATTGTTTGTGTAATAAGGCGTATGGCAAATGTGAAAACGGACAAAGAACATATCAAGAAAGAACTGAGAAAGCTTTCTATGTTCAGAATTCAAGCTGCACTCCATTGATCGCTTTTACTCCTTTTCCGATCGTATGATCTTTCTTAACCCGGCAGATGACATACTCCTTCAATACTGCATTCTCTCCGTAGTAGTCCTTGAAATAATTAAAACCCTTTGCTACATCAAGAGTGGGTGCACCAGTCAATTTAGCCTCAATAGCTATGAACTGCCCACCTTTTTCAATAATAAAATCGATCTCCCTGCCATCCTTTGTCCGCCAGTAGTAAAGCGGCGGATTGTTGATCCCCTGAGAAAGCAGGTGGCGTTGTATTTGACTAAACGCATATGTCTCCCATAGCGCCACTGCCATTGGAGAATTGGCTATGTCCTGCCATGAGTAAAGACCCATCAGGTTAGCGGCAATTCCCGTGTCAAGAAAATAGAGCTTGGGCGACTTAACAAGTCTCTTGCCAATACTTCTGTGATAGGGTTCAAGCAAGTGGATCATATGAGATGCCTCAAGCACCGATATCCACGCCTTTATGGTATTGGGGGCTACCCCAACATCCCTTGCAAGATCGGCAAATGAGAGGGTCTGTGCTGTCCGGATGGCTGCAGCCCGAAGAAAACGATTAAAGTCCCGTAAACTGCCGACATGCATGATATTCCTGACATCCCTCTCAAGGTAGGTTGATATATATGAAGGATACCAATGCTGCCGGTTAATATCCTTATCCGCATAGAGAGCCGGGAAGCCTCCGGTGCTTATGTAATCCTCAACAGAAGTAATTCGGTTTCCACGATTCAGTTCATGTGCGGACAATGGCTGAAGATTGACTATCCCGCACCGTCCGGCCAGGCTTTCAGAAAGATTCTGCATGAGCGGAAAACTCTGTGAGCCTGTTATGAAAAACTGTCCCTTCTGCTTTGCTTTGTCAACGGTCAGCTTGATATGCCTGAAGAGGTCAGGTGCATACCGCGCCTCATCTATAATGGCCGGAAACTTCAAAGAGTCTATGAAATCCTGGGGCGCGTTTACCGCTTCTGCTGCCCGTGCAGAGTCATCCAATGTGACATAGAAAAAATCGGGGAAAAGGTGGGTTAAGATGCTGGTTTTTCCGACCTGACGGGCACCGGTTACGAAAACGACAGGAAATTGCTTTCCGAGCTCCCTTATAAGGTCCTCAGAGTCTCTTTTTATCCACATACGGATATTATGCATTCAAAATGCCGAATTGTCCAGCACTGCTTTATTTAGGTTGTGATCAGTTCTTATTTAAGAAACTCCCCGATATTTTGTATGTGCAATCCCAGCCATTCTTTTTTATAGTCTTTATATTCTTCTGACAGCTTTAACGCCTTTTCTTTTAAAGCCTTCAGGTTGATCCTGGAGGAGTCAAGCTTGATGTCGGCAAAGACGACTTCTTTTCTTAAGTCGTTCACAGCAACAAGGTCAATCTCGTTCTGATTTCCTCTTTCCCAGTATGTGCCGATCCGGTTATATCTGCCGGACTCTGCAAAGACTTGCTGGTAGAAATTCTCAAGGATGCGTCCGGCATAGGTGGAATAGTCCCGGTTGATGATTTCTCTGATATAGCTGAAATTACCTGTCTCAACTGCAGAACGGTTTTTGAAAATAAAACGGAACCAGAAGCCAAGAAAATTATCTACTATGCGATACTTCTGGAGTCGTGAGGTGGGTTTGGCATTTATGGGTTTGAGCTTTGCGATGAGCGCGTAATCGGTTTCAAGCTTTGCCAAATATGCTCCCGCATGTATTGCGAGTACCGATTCAATCTCTGTTCTGGCGGTCTTGCCGGAAGCGATCAGTTCCAGAATCGAAAAGTACGTGCCGTATTCTTTGCCGAATTCTTCGACAAGAAGGCTCCTGCCCTCATTGAGAAAGGGAGAGTTGTCCTTAAGAATAAAGTCCACTATGCCGTCAAACTGAAAGACGTCGTTCGATGCAAGGATATCGAGGTATTTAGGCATTCCTCCGGTTATCGAAAAGCAGGCGGTGGAAATTTATGAAAAGAACATGTGGTGCTACAAATCCGCTACAGTCATGGGTGAAGAAAATGTTGCAAGCCTATAAGTCATTGAAAAATATGGTGGAGCTGACCCGACCCGAGTCGGGACGACCTCTTGAATGTATATTACTGAAAATGGTGGAGCTGATCGGGATCGAACCGACGACCTCTTGAATGCCATGTATGCTCTGATCAACACACTTACCTTTCATATCTTTGCAAATCCTTATCAATACTTGCATGGTAAGAATTTGAAGAAATATGAACGATGTAATTCAGACATATCTTTTCAGGTATGAACTGCATAATAACTGCATAGTTTATCAGATTTTAGGGAAAATGGTTACATTTGGGGCTTGAAAACCAAGCCCCCTTTTTATTTGTTACACCTACAATGCCGCGAAACGAAGAGGACATGAAAATTGAAGATTATCACTTGAAATACTCGTGACGCCCACGCTGCCGGTTATGCACAATTATATAAAAATTTGATTCTGTTTGCTTCAGGAATTAGAAATAAACAGGAACAAGCATAGGGTCATCTTGTAAACGTTTCTTAAAACACTCTGCATGGCAGAACCAGATCTGCAACTTTACTTGAGATGTTTCGACTGTCAGTCGACATGGATCAATCTCGGTCTGGACGATTGACTTTCCACAGAAGCAACAAGATTCCCGTTCAATTTTTGTCTCTTCGCTACCCATAAGTTTTCTCCTTATCAAATGCCATTTGTACTGTGCACAATTATATCAGTTTTTGAAGATGTTCAGTTCAGGAAGTAACAAACTGGAAATAATTCTTCCTGAAATAAATAATGGACTGGCTCCTACCAAATTGCTATATTCTAACCAGCAATCTATAATTAGCATATCCGACTATATGGGATATCGCAGGGTCTCATTTTAGGATGGGTGGGGGTATACATTAAAGAATGTTGATTCATAGAACCATACAAATTTTAATTCTAATTACCATAACTCTTACTTCCGGCATAGCTTTTGCCGATGCTGAAAGAATTTTTCTGGAGAACAACAAGGCTGTGGTAGTTGTGGTAACTTTCAACCAAAAAGGTGAAGCAATTAGTCAGGGCAGCGGCTTTATTGTAAGAGAAGACGGAGTAGTAGTAACAAACTATCATGTAATAAGCAACGCAGCGTCTATCAAGATAAAGGCAGGGGTTAAGGTTTTGAATGTCGAAGGGCTGCTTTATATAGACAAGGAGAATGACCTTGTAATACTGAAAGCCGATGACAAGAACCTCCCAACAGTGAAGCTTGGAGATGCAGACAAGGCAGGTATAGGAGAAAAGATCTATGTTATCGGCAGTCCGCAAGGGCTTGAGAATACAGTGTCAGATGGGATATTAAGCGGAATCAGGGAGATAGGGACTAAATGGAAGATTTTGCAAATAACAGCCCCTCTTTCACAAGGCAGCAGTGGAGGGCCTGTCTTTAACAAAAATGGTGAGGTTATTGGCATTGCGACATTTATCGTAAAAGAAGCACAGAACCTTAATTTTGCGATTCCTGTGAATGTGATAAAGGATAAAATTTCAGTTAAAAAAGTTATTGCCTTGCAGGATGCAGGTATTGAGGACTATACAAAATCAGCTGAGTATTGGTTTTATCTTGGTGTTGCCTATAGCGATTTAGGCATGCACAAAGAGGCGATAGAGGCTTACAAGCAGTCTATAAGAATTAATCCTGATCATGCAGAAACTCATTATAATCTTGGTTGTACCTATAGCAAGTCAGGCATGTACAAAGAGGCAATAGAAGCTTTCAAACAGGCTATAAGGATAAAGCCCGTTATTTCAGAAGCTCATTATAATCTTGGTGTTGCCTATAGCGATTTAGGCATGCACAAAGAGGCGATAGAAGCTTACAAACAGGCTATAAGGATAAAGCCCGTTATTTCAGAAGCTCATTATAATCTTGGTCTTAACTATCACAAATTAGAGATGTTCAAAGAGGCTATAGAGGCTTACAAACAGTCTATAAGAATTAACCCCGATTATGCAGGTGCTCATTATAATCTTGGTATTGCTTATTCCAAATCAGGCAAGTACAAAGAGGCGATAGAGGCTTACAAACAGTCTATAAGAATTAACCCCGATGATGCAAAGGCTCATTATGGTCTTGGTGTTGCCTATGGCAAATCAGGCATGTACAGAGAGGCGATGGAGGCTTTCAAACAGGCGATAAGAATTAATCCTGATGATGCAAAGGCTCATTATAATCTTGGTCTTACCTATCTTATTATGGATGACAGAGGCTCTGCATTGGAACAGTATAAAATATTAAAAAACCTTGAGCCTGAACGCGCAAATGAATTATTTAATCTAATTTATAAATAATTTTAGGGAATATGCGTAAGATAACGGCAGATGAATTTTAATTGCGGTGCTTGCGAATGAATGATAAAGATAAAGTTGTCTCCATTTAGGATAATGCAAGACGGGCCCTTTCTTCTTCAACGAAAGCAAGGGACAACTTCGAAAAAACAATTAAACAATTATAGGGGAAGTATATCTTACCCCGAAGGAGGACGCAAGCCATGAGGAATTATTTATTTATTCTGGTTGTGTTAATTTTTATAATCTCCCCTGTATATGCTGGCAACATTCCATCGTATGACAGTTTCAGCGACCCCTTTAATATTGAAAAATCCAGAGAAGAACAAAGACAAAAACAATATGAGTGGGAAAATGAACAACGTCTGCGTAGATTAGAAAACCAACAACAACTTCTTGAAGAAAAATATAATCGTGAAAAAAGATATGAGAGGGAAAAATCGGACCCACTTTTATGGCCTGGCAGAAAACCAGGAGAATCACTTTTAAAATAAGGTATATCATCAGGGTATAGACACTATAGGGCGAAAAAGCGGATACTCTCTACCGTTTCCCCTGAATGATTTAGGAGAACCATAAAGAGAGTTGTAAAAAAATGGAAAAGAAAAAGATAACGAGAGCAGCCTTAATATCCGCTTCTGTAGAGAGGAAGGCAGAGCGTTTCGATTTCTATTATAAAAATGAGACCTACGCAAGCAGCAAGGCCGGGGTGCCTATTTGGTTTGGGGAGAAGCCGGAAAAGACAGTAATTACCCCTGATGGGATATCTATCTTTTTTGGCAAACCCGCTTTTAAAACAATCTGTACAAACACAAAACCGGGCTATTTCGTTTTAAAGGAATTTTTCCCGCCATTCCCTGATAAAAAATACTATGAAGAGGTGTCTTTTAGAGATGTGTTAAGTCATGTCAGGGAGGATATCAAAAAGGGTAGATACGATAAGATTGCCACCTTTGAGGATTTTCTTTCAAGTAAGATTGTTAAGGAAGGGTTGGAAAGCAACAATAGACAAGACTTGAAAGAAATACTCCGATATTGCTTATCTGACTACCCTTATGATTTTTTAATATCAAACTTACCACAGACAGATAAGCTGAAATCTCTTTTTGCAAAAATGATCCATAATCATATGCACGGCGAAAAAAGAGATGATGCAAAGTATGAAATAAGCCAAATACTTGAAAGACCGACTGTAATAAAACACAGTAAAAAAACTATACCACCGTACCTTTATCTTGGAGGGATGCGTGCTTATTTGCATAAGATAGCAAAATTTAAAATAGATGATCCCCCTCTGGAATTTACAGAATTCGAAATGGCTAAGTTTTTCAGTTTATCATTAGAACATTTTAAAAAGAAAATGCAAGAAGAAAACCGACTTTTGTCCTCACCTGAAAAAACACCTAAAAAGCTTTCTTCCCTTGTCTTAGAAGCTGACCGCTAATGCTCGCCAAAAGGGGTTAAACAAAAAAATATTTAACCCGCTGATTTGCTGACAACCCCCCCTTTTTTAGTCATACTTAAATAGAAGTTAAAAAATATGTAGACGAAAAAGAGGGTGATATATGAAAAAGGCAGAGCAAAAAACTTTTGAAACTTTAGACCTCTATTTATCTTCATTCCTTGCGCTTTCAGGCATGACACCCCGGCTTGAGTTAATTAATGGGAAAGTTATTTTCGTTTTCGATGTCAGCAACAAACTTTATGAACTCATGAGGGATTTCAACTCAAACGATCCGGTTTTTGTCACCGACTTTGTGACCATGATAAAAATGATGCGGGGGAAAATGCTTTCGATGAGGTCGCAGAGATGAAGTCCTTTCACCCTCTGCACCTTGAAGACCTCCGAAAAAGCGGATTATCAGATGAGACCATAAAGCAATCGGGAATTAAGACTGTTCCCCCGAATGATATAAACAGAAAATTGGGGATGAACATCCCAAGTCTAATCTCATGCTATGAAATCCCTTACGACAAACACTTTAGCAGATTTAGGGCTTTCTATGAGGATACCAGTGAAGGATAAAAAACCAAAATATATACAGCTTAAAGATTCAGGTAACAGGCTTTATATTCCTACCACTGTAAGATCCGTCCTCAATGATTCAGCTATTCCCCTTCACATAACAGAAGGTGAAAAGAAAGCACTCAAGGCAACACAGGAGGGGCTTTTCTGTATAGGGTTATCAGGCTTATGGAATTGGAAGAATAAGGGGAGCGAAGAACTTATTTCGGATTTCAACCAAATCACATTAAAAAACAGGGCTGTTTATATCGTTCCAGATAATGACTGGTTGCAGCCAAATAAGCACGGATATGCGAAAAATTTAAAGCAGGCTGTTTACGGTCTGGTGATCAGGCTGAAGGAACGTGGCGCAAGGGTGTTTATAGTTGAACTTCCGGGAGGTCATGAATAATGAAAATTGGACTCGATGACTACTTGTGCAATCATACGGTAGAAGAATTTCAGGCATTGCCTGTTATTCAGGTCAAATCATTATCTGAAAGAATTGCAGAGGCAACCCCGGAGAATGTTCAGGAAATTATCAAAGAGTTTTTGCAAATACCATCCGAAACTGAAAAAGCGATTCACATAGAAAATCTTTCAAAGAAACTGCATATCGGCAAAAGGGCAATACAAAAGGACATCCAACAGAGCAAAGGCGATAGAAAAGACGAACTGCAAGCAATTATCAGCGCAAACATACCAGGGCTTATTGACCTTGCCTTAGATGAAACCGGGGCCGTTGTATATCTCATTAAAAAAAAGGATGTCTTAGAAGTTGCAACAATATATGAACAGGATGGGGTTTTGTATTCGCCGCCGGAAAAGCAATATTTACCTTTTGAACTTGTCGGGGCTGAGGCTGTTATCAAATGGTATCAGACAGATAATGACAAGAAACTATTTGAGGATGTAATAACATGTCTTAAACGTTTTTCCTATATACCTGATAATCAATTTCTAATTGTTGCCTGCAAAGTCTTTTTAACCTACATTCAGGATCATCCTGATATTCACTATATGCCGATGATTCTTTTCTATGCTGTTCCGGAAAGGGGTAAGTCAAGGACAGGAAAGGCGGTTGCACTTATTTCCTACAGGGGTATCCATGTAGTTGATTTAAGAGAGGCTAATCTTTTCAGGTTTTCACAGAACTTACAGGCAACACTCTTTTTTGACCTTATGGACTTATGGAAAAAAGCAGAGAGAAACGGGTCAGAAGATATATTATTGTCGCGCTTTGAAAAAGGCGCAAAAGCAACAAGGGTTATCTATCCTGAAAAGGGGGCCTTCAAGGATACAGTTTATTACGATGTATATGGCCCGACTATCATAGCGACCAATGAACCCCTCCACAAGATACTTGATAGCAGAGGCATTAATATTACAATGCCAAATAAGCCCGGTAATTATGAAAACCCGACACCGGGAAAAGTAAGGGAAATCAAAGAAAGGTTAACAGCATGGCGGGCAAGGGTACTTGATGCGCCGTTACCTTCCATTGAACCCATACAAGGCATACAGGGCAGGTTATGGGACATTTCGCAGCCATTATTGCAGGTGTGCAAAATGGTATATCCGGAAGGGCTTGACCGGTTAAAGGATGCGCTCCTTGAAGTTGCAGGGCAACGGATAGAGGATAAGAAGGCAAGTATTGAAGGGCAAATAGTAACAATATTACATGAACTATCACCAGAAGGCATACCTGAATGGACTCTCAAAACATCCGATCTCCTGAACCGGCTGAATGAGAGCAGGCCAGAGGGACATAAACTCACAAGTCAGTATCTTGGTAGAAAATTAAAGGCTATCGGTTTACAAACTAAAATTGTCATGGGATATTCACAGATTCAATTAGATATAGAAACCTTCAATATTCTTTTGACACAACATGGGCTTGATAATATTTCCTTGCCTGCCTCTGTGGAAACTCTACTAAACTCTACTAATCCCTTAAAACAAGAAAAATCAATAGGTTGCGGCAGTAGAGAGTTGAAAGAGAGTGATGAACTCTCAAATGAAACTCTACTAACCCAAAGCCTTGATAATAGCGGGTTTATGGGTTTAGTAGAGAGTAGTAGAGAGTTACAGGACATAGGGGAGAAGAAATATTTAAAAACCCTGGAGGTAGTTGAATGACCTTTGAAGTTTTGAAAGAATTTGAGACAGAGACACCTGAAGGTACATTTATGTTAAAGGAAGGTCAAAAGGTAAGGCTTTCTAAAGATGAAGCGATCCCTTTAATTCAGGATGGTTTAATCCAGCCTATTGAGAAAGTAGCTTACCGCATCTATTCAAACATTCTACAGGCTTACTTATGGGTTACAGCAGATGATAAGGATAGAGAAACTATCAGGGCTTCTCAGGGCGTCTCCGAGGCTATCTATACAGCCGATGAGATAAAGAAGCTCAAAGGGATGGATAAGGACTCTTTGAAGGGGATACACAAGGTCAAGGAAGTCTTTGAGGATTCAAAGGTAGAGGAGATAACCAGGAAGGTTAAAAATTAACCAAATTAACCATATTGAGAGGTTAAGAACAGATGAGAAAAACAGATGATGAGATAATCTTAAAGATGCTCAAAGAGGGTAAGACACAAAAACGGATTGCCGAACATTTTGGAGTATCCCCTGTAGCCATACATAAAAGACTCAAGAGGCTTAGCCTACCTCCACCACCTGAAAGCTTACAGAAACTTACCAAGAAAGAGCAGAAATTCTGCATAGCAATAGCACAGGGTAAAACTCAGACTCAGGCAGCTATGGACTCTTATGAGACCTCATCAAGAAAGAGTGCTAAGGTCATAGGGTCTCAGCTTATGGCTAAACCTGAAATTCAGATGTCCATCCCTGAGTTAATGGATTATTGCGTAATAGATAAACCGTACAGGATTAGAAGGCTTAAGCAAATAATAGATAGCCCAGACCTCAACATTGCATATAAAGGGCTTGATATGAGTTTCAAGCTCGATGGCTCATATGCACCGGAAAAATACCTGAATGTAAACGTTGATATATCGGCAGAGGAACGAGAAGCATTGCAGGAAATGACAGGAATTTTTGCACAAAAAATGATTGAAGGGGAGAGAGCGAATGTGCATGAAGGGGATGAAGGAGGTTAATCTTAACCTTGCTGAAAATTATACAAAAGGTAATGTGGAGGGTAGATATTCCGACCACCCCCCGTCTAACTTTAGGGTGGCCTCCCCGTTCAGAAAGCATTCTTATCTATTTTGGAACAGAAAGGTTTGACCATGCTCGCCGTGACATTAACACAGAGTCTGAGCAAGAGCTTATGGACTGTATAAATTACTGTCTTTCAGATGTTGAGACCAAGAGGGCTTAAGTGAAGACACAGCTTGAGCCGGAAGACATACAGGCCATAGCAGGGGCGGTCATGGATATGCTGAAGCCCGTTATCGCCGGTAAGTGCCAGCATGAAGCAGTGGATACCATCTTTGACAAAAAGGGGCTTTCTGCTTATCTCAAGCTTTCTGAAAGCACCGTTAATAAACTTGTGAGCAATAAGCAGATACCTCATTTCAAGATACAGCCCGGACAAAGCGGGGGCGTAAGATTCTATAAAAGAGATGTAGACAGGTGGATTGCAAAGCACACTATACCAGAAATTATGCCGTTTAGCGGTAAAATCGTACCATGACCGGCCTCTTGATACTCTATCAAACGGCCTCAAATAAAAAACCTTGTGAAACAATACGTTATAAGCCACTATGCCGTAAACTATGCACTTCATAAATAATGCTTGACTTAAACACTGTTTAATTATAGAATGTACCTATGAAGCAATGGACACCAGACGAAATCAAAGACTTCAGACAACGGCTTAACCTTTATCAGAAGGACTTTGCCGCATTATTGCGGGTAACGGTTCAATACGTCTGTAATCTTGAAAGGGGGGTGAGATCACCGAGCAACACAATGAAGGCTTTACTTGATTGTCTTGAGGAAAAAGAAAACGAAAAGGGAAAGGAGAGTAAGAAGCATGGCAAAAGGAATTTATAAGCAAAAAGGGTCTGACTTTTACTGGATTCGCTATGCCGGGCCGGATGGTCAGATTATCAGGGAATCTACTAAGACCGCCAATTTCAAAGAGGCCCAAGCAAAGCTTGAAAACCAGAGAAAGGCTATCCGAGACGGCAAGGAGCCTGAGCCTATCAAGAGAATTCCGAATTATACCTTTTCACAGCTTGCCGGAGAGTATACCAAATGGTGCGAAAAGCAGAGGAGCTTTGATAGTAAGAAATATTTCATCAAACAATTGGTTGATACTTTCGGTAATATCCCGTTAAACAGGCTCAGCGTTATGCTGATTGAACAGTTTCAGTCAGACATATTGAACAAAGGCAAAAAGCCTGCAACGGCGAATCGTCTGATTGCAACCCTGAAACATTGCATTCACAAGGGGCAGCAGTGGGAGAAGGTAACAGAAGAGACGTTAAAGCGTGTTAGGCAGGTAAAGTTCTTGCCAGAAAACAACAGACGGCTGCGGTATTTGTCAAAGGATGAATGCCGGACGCTCCTTGATAACAGCAATGAACACCTTAAGGCGATTGTCACCTTTGCATTGAATACCGGATGCAGGCGGGGGGAAATCTTATCTCTGAAATGGGACAACGTGGACATGAAGCACGGCTTTATCAGGCTTGTCATGACGAAGAACGGAGAGCGCCGGGACATCCCTATCAGTGACCTGCTAAGACCCGTATTACAGGGCTTGACCAGAAGGCTTGATGTTCCCTATGTTTTCTTTGATGCTACCACAGGAAAGCCGTTTCAGGATGTTAAGCGGAGCTTCCACACGGCTTGCAGAAAGGCCGGAATAACAGACTTCCATTTTCACGACCTCCGACATACCTTTGCATCTCACCTTGTCATGGCAGGGGTGGACATTACCACGGTATCGAAGCTGTTAGGACACAAAAGCCTTACCATGACATTGCGGTATAGTCATTTAGCACCGAACCATTTACAGAATGCCGTGAATATGCTGAACATTACCGGAGAAGAAAAACGGACTGCATATTTACTGCATAGTGCAGCGGGTAATTAGGAATGATATTGGAAGGTAAGTTGTTGATTTATAATGGTGGAGCTGATCGGGATCGAACCGACGACCTCTTGAATGCCATTCAAGCGCTCTCCCAATTGAGCTACAGCCCCAATGAATTAAGGATTGTTTTTTTCTTCAATGCCGGAGGTAGATTTCAATATCCATTCTCTGTACATTGCTTCACGTCTTGTATTATAACTTTCAAAATAGATAAGGTCAATCGGAATACTTTTATAAAAGAATTTCTTCAGACCATCTCAAAGCCAATTCTTCCTTCTGAAAAAGATCAGCATTGATATCCCTACAAAAGCCATGAACAGGAGAAGTACGGGATAACCCCAGTGCCATTTAAGCTCGGGCATGTATTCGAAATTCATTCCGTATATGCCGGCCAGAAAGGTGAGGGGCATGAAAATCGTTGCGATGATCGTCAGAACTTTCATGACCGCATTGGTCCTGTTGCTGATGCTTGAAAGATATATATCGAGTATCCCTGAAAGAAGGTCGCGGAACGACTCGATTGTTTCGATAATACGTATGGTATGGTCATATACATCCCTGTAATATACGTGCATAGATTCCTGGATAAGGGGAGACTCGCCGCGTTCAAGATTGCTGACTACTTCTCTCAGGGGCCATACGGACCTGCGCAGAAAAATCATCTCCCTCTTTAATGCATGAATGTCATGCAGGACGGTCTGGGATGGTTCGCTAACTACCAATTCTTCCAGGGTTTCGATCCGCTCGCCGAGTTTTTCCAGGATCAGAAAATAACTGTCAACAACCGAGTCTATTAATGAGTAAGCCAGATAATCCGCGCCCATCTTTTTAATACGTCCTTTGCCGTTCCGGATCCTTTCCCTTACAGGGTTGAAAACATCCCTGCCTTTTTCCTCCTGGAAAGAGAGGACAAAATTTGAACCGAGACACAGACTGACCTGCTCTACCTCTATCTCATTCTTTGATGCATCATAGTAGAGCATTTTCAGGACAATAAAGAGATAATCGCCGTAGTCTTCTATTTTTGGAGACTGCCCCGTATTAACAATATCTTCTAATGTCAGAGGGTGGAGATGAAAGAGTGCACCCGCCTTTTCGATTATTTCCATCCGGTGGAGGCCGTCAATATTGATCCAGGTGACCGTTGATTTATCGGCGTGGGGTTGATATTCATCTATTGTCTTTAATACCCTTTCCTGGAAGTGCGTTTCATTATATTCAATAACGCTAATCCCGACCTGTTCGTTTTTCTTTTTGCCGATATGAACGAGAGTCCCCGGAGGAAGGCCGACTTTTGTTGATATTTTGTTTGTCCCTGTCTTCATTGAGTTACCTCGTTAATAAGGAGTTCATAAGAAAAGCCACACACCCTCACCCTTGCCCTCTCCCCTCAAGGGAGAGGGGTCTTAAGAATTGCCCCTCCCTTGAGGGGAGGGGATAAAGGGGAGGGTGTTTAAATATGTCCTTACTTTTGAGACCCTTAATATAATACCATGATTTCAGGGATGAGTCAGTCGGATTTCGGATTATGGTAAAATAGATAATCGTATAATCCAGATGAAGATAATTCATAGATCAATATTCAAGGAATTAATCCTTACATTTCTGCTCAGCCTTACTGCTCTGAATTTTATTATCATGATGGAGAAGCTGATAAAACTGAGCAGACTTCTTTCCGGTGTAGGGACTTCTTTTATAGACATGGCCAGGATCATTCTATTGCTTCAGCCGCAGCTGTTCCTGCTAACAATCCCCATGGCGCTGCTTTTATCAACTCTCCTTGTCTACGGCCGGTTAAACATGGATAATGAGCTTATTATCCTGAGGATCAGCGGTATGAAATTCAGGGAAATATCGGCGCCTGTGGTGATATTCGGACTATTGTGCTTTGGGTTGAATATGGCGGTCGGTCTTTTTATAGGACCAAAAAGCAGCTCGGAGTTGAGATATGAGGTAACGGAAATTATCAGGGAGCGGACGCCGGCTGCCATGGAAGAAGGGAGCTTCAATACCTCCTTTAAGGATATCGTAATTTATATAATGCATAAAACTGAGGATAACACGATCCGCGGGATATTTATGTACGACAACAGAAACAAAAACGAACCAAGAATACTAACGGCTAAAGAATGCAGAATATCGGCACGGGAGGGATATGCCCTCAACCTATCTCTCAAGGACGGACTAATACATATGGCAAAGGGGGACAATACGACCGAGGTGTTTTTTAAAAATTATAACATGGTTTTGCAGATAGAAACTGATTCGCCTTCAAAAAAATATTCCGAGATGACCCCGTGGGAACTTATTGATAGGATAGATAAATCCGAAAGCCGTCATGCAAAATTTTTCTACCTCGAACTTCACAGACGTTTTTCTCTTCCTTTTATGTGCATTATCATTATATTTTTAGGGCCGCCGCTGGCCCTGATCGCCGGCAAAGCAGGAAGACTCGGCGGTTTGACGATAGGACTGGCGACGTTTACCGCATATTATATGCTCCTCCTGTACGGTGAAAACCTTGTCAGGGCCGGAAATTTGCCGCATTACATAGGCGCCTGGGCTGCAACGGTCATTCTCTGCATCGTTGCCTTTTGGGCGTTCAGGAGAGAAAACCTTCGATGAAAATTCTGCACCGCTACTATATCAGGGAATTCCTGAAGATCCTGAGTGTTATTACATTAGGGCTTGGATTGATATTCAGCCTCCTGGATCTTGTAGACAAGGTCGACGATTTTGTACCCGGTAAATTATCAATCCCGAGAGTCATGGAATATATTTTTTTGAATTTCCCGAGATATTTTTATTTCCTTCTGCCGATGTCTTTGCTAATATGCAGCCTTTTTGTCTTTAACAATGCATCCAGAAACAAAGAAATTGTTGCAATCAAGGCGATAGGGGGAAGGGTGAAGAAACTTTTTTACCCCTTTATTGCCGCCGGCGTTATTTTCAGCGCCTTAAGTTTTTTTGTCGGAGAGATTGTTGTTCCCGACTTTTCAGACAGGATGCTCGAATTTAAAAAATCTTACATGAAAAAGATCGGCAAGATTACCTTCAAGGAAGGCGCTATCTGGCTTAGAAACCCGGACGGCTCGGTGGTAAGGATAGAGCTTTATGTCCCGGAGAAAAAAATTGCAAAGGGCGTAAGTATTTTTATGCTCGGTGAAGAACATCTGAAACAAAGGATCGAGGCGGAAGAGGCATTATGGGAGGTCAATCAAGAGGGTAAAGGCGTCTGGAAGCTAAGGAGCGTTATAGTCTATAACATCGAAACCGGAAAAGTGTCAAAAGCAGCCGGGATGGAATATCCGTATCTTGAATCCCCCGACATTTTCAGCAATGTCATGAAAAAGCCTGATGAAATGGGAATTCTAGAGCTCTATCACTATTCCGAAAAACTGAAGGCAGCCGGTTTCCATGATGCCAAGCTCGACGTCGACATTCAGGCCAGGATATCCTACCCGCCGGTAAATCTCTTCATGATAATTCTCGGATTGGCTCTGTCCGTAATGGGAAGGATCGGCGGAGGTCTCTTTGCGGCAGGATTCGGCATCTCCATCAGTTTTATTTACTGGCTTTCATATACTTTTATGCTTTCGATGGGCTATGCCAGAGTGGTGCCTGCCGTAGCCGCCACCTGGATAATGCCGGTAATCTTCGGCATAGCTGCCATATACCTTTTCAGTAAGATTCCGGAGTAAAGTTTTCTTTACTATGTCAAACTCTAAAAATAGAGGCTATCTCTCTCTGGTGCTTCATGCGCATTTGCCTTACGTCAGGCATCCGGAGCATGAATTCTTTCTTGAAGAAAACTGGCTGTATGAAGCAATAACAGAGACTTACATACCTTTGCTTGATTTGTTTTCAAGGCTCATCAACGACAGGGTTGACTTCAGGATAACCTTCTCCATGAGTCCGGGACTTCTTGAGATGTTCAATGATTCACTTCTCAGGGGCAGATATATACGACATATCGAAAGGTTGATAGAACTATCGGCAAGAGAAACCCGCCGCACAAAAGGAGATATCCATTTCCGGCCCGTTGCAGAGATGTATCATGCAAGGTTCAGGAAGGCCCATCATCTATTCCATAATGTTTTCAGAAATGATCTGTCATCCGCTTTCAGGCAGCTTCAGGAAAGCGGAAAAGTCCGGATTATTACAACCGCCGCAACACATGCCTTCCTTCCTGCTCTGTCCGTGTTGCCTCAGGCAGTCCGGGTCCAAATCAGGACAGGCGTCCTCTATTATAAAAAGATATTCGGCAGGGAACCGGAAGGCATATGGCTGCCCGAATGCGGCTTTGTACCGGGATTTGACGACTACCTTAGCAAAGAAGGGATAAGATATTTCTTTCTCGATACCCATGGAATACTATATGGGAGACCGGCGCCAAGGTGCGGCGTATATGCACCGGTGGCGTGCCCTTCCGGCGTCCGGGCCTTTGGAAGGGACCCTGAAACTTCAAAACAGGTATGGTCCTCGGTTGCCGGATACCCCGGGGATTTTGATTACAGGGATTTTTACAGGGATATAGGGTTTGACCTTGATCTTGATTATATAAAATCCTATCTCCGGCCGTTTGCCGCTCGTACGTATACCGGAATGAAGTATTACCGGATAACCGGAGCAACCGACCATAAGAAGCCGTATGTTATTCAACGGGCGCATAAAAAGGCGGCCGAACATGCGCGGCATTTTCTGATAGAGAGAGAGAAACAGGTACGGAGTCTCTCTGACGCGCTAAAAATACGCCCGGTTATCACTGCAACATATGACGCCGAATTATTCGGCCACTGGTGGTTTGAAGGTCCGGAATGGCTTGAATGTCTTTTGAGAGGGATACATGCAGGTCAGGGAAATTTCAGAACGATAACGCCTGATGAGTACATGCTCGAAAGCGGCTATGACCAACCGGAGTTTCAGACCTGTGAACCGTCTATGTCTAGTTGGGGTGACAGGGGATACAACGAAGTTTGGATTAACGAAACAAACGATTATACCTGCAGACATATTCTCAAGGCGGCGGAACGCATGATCTATCTTGCCGAAAAGTTCCCGGAAGCAAGGGGGACGATGAAAAGGGCGCTCAACCAGGCTGCACGAGAAGTATTGTTATCTCAGCACAGCGATTGGACTTTTATTATGAATTCCGGTACGGCAAAAGAATATGCAACAAAGCGATTTAAAGAACACATCGGCAGATTCAATCAGCTCTATGAATACGTTTTATCAGGCGATATTCCGGAACAATGTCTGAAAAAGATAGAGGAAAAAGACGGGATCTTTAAGGATATCGATTACCGGATCTTCAATGCAAAGTAAAAGAGTTTACACGGATAAACTCGTTACTGAAGAAGCTTGTCGAAAGGATAGGCCTTTAAAAAAGCGAGAAATTCTTCAAGGGAATTTGAAGAGACGGAATTTTTATTTACAATGAGAGAGAAATCTCTCACCATCTTTTCTTCTTTGATGCCGAGAAGGCGGAGCGTGCCGTATTTGCTTTCTTTCCGCGCAGCCCAGCGTGAGATTATGGAAACGCCGAGACCGCCTTCGACCGCATCTTTTATTGCTTCGGTGCTTCCCAGTACGGTGTTTATCTTCATATCATGCGGAGTAATGCCGTGCCTGGCAAAGTATTTTTCGATCATCTGTCTTGTCCCGGAACCGGCCTCCCTGAAGATAAACGGCTCTTTTATTAGTTCGGATATGGAAACCTCTTTTCTCTTTGCCCAGGGATGGGACGGAGATACAATCAGCAGCAGTTCATCCGATAATAATTTTTTGACGGTCATCTTCTGTCTCGCGACGTCCCCTTCCACAAGTCCGATGTCGATATTGCCTGAATTTAGCAGTTCAATTACACGTTTCGTGTTGCCGACGAGAAGATAAAGTTTTATCCTGGGATGGGCATGCTTGAATTCAGTAATCACGCTGGGGAGTATATAGTTTCCGATGTTAGAACCTGCGCCAATGGTAAGGCTTCCTTTTACAAGTCCGATCTGTTTGCCTATCGCCTTTTCTGCGGAAGCATACAGCGCCAGGATTTCTTTTGAATATTTATAGAGGACTTCACCCGTGGGTGTGAGTGTAACCGTGCTGGAAGACCTGTCGAACAGCTTTGTCTCATATTTCTCTTCGAGGGCCTGAATCTGAAGACTTACGGCAGGCTGCGTAAGATGAATAATCTCCGAGGTTTTGGAAAAGCTTTTCGTTTCGGCCACGGTGCAGAAGACTTTCAATTTGTGATCTTCCATTTATACCTTTCAATAAGACAGACTCTGATTAGTAGTATCTGCATTGCCAGAGCAGGCGGTAAGCCGAGTTCCGTTTCTATGGTCATTCATCTAATGCCCGGTATTGCTACCGGACTCTTGCGGTCATTACCCGTTCCGCCTCCCGGAACGCCTAAGCGCTCAAGGAATCGAAGGGGCCCTTCTCAAGGCGGAACCTATTCGACCTTGCTCAAGGCGGGGTTTTCCAAGCTTGAGGCGTCGCCACCTCAACTGGTGAGCTCTTACCTCACCTTTTCACCCTTATCCCAAAAAGCCGGGACGGTTTCCCTTTCTGTGGCACTTTCCTTGGGGTTGCCCCCAGTCGCTTTTAACGACCACCTTGCCCTTTAGAGCTCGGACTTTCCTCCCTGCTCCGATATTATCGGATAGGGCGACCATACGCTCTGCTCTGACTATAACAGATTTTTATTATTATATAACAAAGACTAAAAATTTGAAATAGATATTTTGGCGGGTTCGGGTTAGGCCGGTTCCTCAAGCGGCGCCGTATAGTAAATGATCCTCCGGCATTGGGGACATGTGGAAATAAACTCGTTTTTTTTCAGCTCGACAAAGAGCTGCGGCGGGATGTTCATATTGCATCCCTGACATATTTCCTCTTTCGCTTCCGTAACGGCAAGTCCATTACATGCCTCGATAAGAGTCTTATACAGGTAGTAGCTTTCTTTATCTACGGTTTCGGCTATCTTCGCCCTGTCTTGCTTGAGGACGTGGAGTTCTTTCTCGGCCACATCTCTTTCCTGTTCCAGTTTCCGCTTCAGAACGTCGCTTTTTTCTTTATAAACTTTGTATTTTGCTTCCTCGGATTTTGTCTGTTTCGACGTTGCCTCAAACTCTTCCATAATAGTCAATATCTCGTTTTCCGTAGACCATTGCTCTTTTTCGACGGATTCAATCTCATGGAGAAGGGCTTGATATTCCTTGTTTGTTTTTATGTCGGCAGTGCGCGATTTAAGTTTCTTGATTTTCTCGCCGGTATCTTCAAGTAAACTCTCCTTGTCGCGTTTTTTTCTTTCCAGGGCGTCAAGCTTTTGACTGATCATGTTGAAAGCAAGTTGTGTTTCCTTGAGGGGGGATTCGGCTTCCGTGATTTTTTTAGGGAACGCATTTATCATATCCCGTAGGATGTGGATTTCCGTATCGATCTTCTGCAATTCTATAAGACGGTTGAGTTGTTCGTTCAAAGGTTTACCTTTTCAGTTTTAACAATATCACGGATAAGAGAAAATTCTTGCCAAAAGCTGGTGGGCCCACCAGGACTCGAACCTGGGACCAACCGGTTATGAGCCGGTAGCTCTACCAACTGAGCTATGGGCCCCCAAGGAGAAATTGCTAATTGCATCAAGTTGCAACCTAATATTCTAAATTTAATCCTGCCTTCCGGTCAAGGTTTTTCGATAAATTCCCTCAGCCACTTGCTTCTTGAAGGATGTTTAAGTTTTCTTATTGCCTTTACTTCTATCTGTCTGATGCGTTCACGGGTAACTTCGAACTCAAGTCCGACCTCCTCGAGAGTATGAGGGGCGTCAAACCCTATGCCGAATCTTTTCCGGATTATACTTTCTTCTTTTGCAGGCAAAGAGCACAAGATCTGATCGATCTTCTTTTTCATATCATCCCGGATCGCGGAATCAAGCGGAGACGGCATGGTCTTATCTTCAATAAAGTCCATCAGATGGCTGTCTTCTTCACCGACCGGAGTTTCAAGAGATATGGGTTCTTTTGATACCTTCAGAATCCCATGGACCTTTTCAACAGGCAATTTCAGGTTCTCGGCAATCTCAAAGGGCGTCGGTTCCCTGCCCAGCTCCTG
Organism: Thermodesulfovibrionales bacterium; assembly: GCA_041658585.1. Taxonomy (GTDB): domain Bacteria; phylum Nitrospirota; class Thermodesulfovibrionia; order Thermodesulfovibrionales; family SM23-35; genus DYFC01. The sequence goes on along the minus strand of JBAZZX010000022.1, from coordinate 17,314 downwards.
AACAAGCATTCTAGCCGTCTTTGTTATTTTATTGATCGTTTCGACCATGTGCACCGGTATTCTTATTGTCCGGGACTGATCGGCAAGCGCCCTTGTAATTGCCTGTCTGATCCACCATGTCGCATAGGTGCTGAATTTATATCCACGCTTGTACTCGAATTTGTCAACTGCCCTCATCAGGCCGCTGTTTCCTTCCTGTATGAGGTCTGAAAAACTCAATCCCCTTCCAAGATATCTCTTGGCTATGCTGATAACAAGCCTGAGGTTGGCTTCAATCATGGCATTTCGGGCCTCGTTTACTTCCTTTCCACCGTGCAGAAGGTCCCTGAGCGCCTTTTTCATGTCAGAGGTTTTCATACCAAAGGAGATTTCTTTTTGCTCGATCTGTTTTTTACATAAGACGCATTCTTTTACTATGTCCGTTTTTGAAAGTTTAGTCTTTTTACTTATGGAAATAATCTTTTTCTGGAGAGAATCCACTTCGATAATAGATTTTTTCAGCTCTTCCGAGAAGGCGTCGATAACGTCTTCCTTTAATTTCAGCACACGGACCTTCCCCAGTATATGTTCACGGTTCAGTTCAAGCTGTTTTATAAGGGTCTTGGGATCGGCGGAAGTTTTCCGGGCGGCAGGTTTACGTTTTGCCGTTTTTTGAGCATCCGGTGTAGTCTCATTTAAGTTTATGAGAAGAACCTTTCTCTTTTTATCCAGATTCTCTATTTCCCTGGTAATCTGATAAAATTTTTCTCTCTCAAGCCGGATTTCATCTTCCGTTGCTTCTTCATTATTCTGAATAACCTCATGGAGCGGCGCCTCTCCGTTCCTGAACATCTTGCCAAGGATTATCAGTTTTTTCAGGACAAAAGGAAGTCTGAATATGACGCTGTGGACTTTTTCCTTGCCTTCTTCTATTCTCTTTGCTATCTCGATCTCGCCTTCACGGGTCAGTAGCGGCACGCTGCTCATTTCCTTCAGATATATTCTTACCGGGTCTTTTTCCCCTTCCGTGAAATCGGTCGCCTTTTGTTCTTCTTCATCATTGATCAGCTCTTCATCGTCCGGCTCCGGATACTTGCCGCTTCTGCCGCCCTGATAATCATCTTGGTATTCCAAATAATCAAAATAATCAAAATAATGTTTCATGGATGTGCTCCTCCGATAAGTTTCCGCTTTTCTTTCAATAATAAATTGTGAAGCGCGGCATCGTCAGGTTCCTTTGATAGTGCGGCAATCCTCTTATCTTCGAATTTTCTCTGGGCAATTCTATGAAGACAATCACTAATATTCCGGTCGACGTGTTCGGGATCGAAACCCGGATGCAACGATAGACCGGTAATCAGGACTTTTTCCGTATCATCAGCTTCTTTAAGCAACAGATCCATATGAAGATGACCTTTCATGGCGCTGATTTTATAAAATAGAGACCTGACAGCCTCATCCCTTAAGTCGTCGATGTTAAGATGCGACAATATGTCATCGGCTTTTTCCGGAAAGGCTATCGCGGCGCTTAAGAGAAGCTCTTCTTCGCGGTTTGCCTTTTTCCCGGAGGGCGCGACGGTTTTTGCGGAACGTATGCCCGGTTTTGTCCTTATTTTTTCGATCTCGCTTCTCAGAAGGTTTTCATGAATCCCTGATCTGCCGGAAAGCTCGCTGAGAAGTTCGTCGGCAAGGATCAGATCTTTCAGTAAAGCGATTATACCGAGGGCTTCTCTGGCCGTATCAGTCCTGTCCGATTTCGACGTCTTAAGAAGAAACTCTATAGGCGTCATGGCTTCGGCAAGATTTTTCCGGAAAAGACTTGCGCCGTTTTTTCTCAAATAACTGTCGGGGTCATCGCCTTCGGGGAGCAGCATAACCTTTGCCCTGAAATCATTCTCGCAGATGACGGTTAAGGACCTCCTTGCCGCGGAGACTCCGGCATTATCGCCGTCAAAGACAATGACGACATTCCTGGTCAGCGCCTTCAGCTTCTGCAGCTGTTTAGACGTCAGGGCCGTCCCGAGGGGAGCAACGGCATTTCCGAAACCGTATTGGTGGCACAGAATTGCGTCAAGATATCCCTCTACAATAATGGCATATCCGGCTTTCCTTATTTCATCTTTGGCCATGGATATTGCGAAAAGGTTTTCACTTTTTTTGAATGCCTCTGTTTCAGGTGAATTAAGATATTTTGGAAGCGAGTTGTCCATTACCCTTCCGCCAAAAGCAACAGGATCATTTTTCAGATTGAAGATCGGGAAGATTATGCGGTCCCTGAAGACGTCTCGGAAACCTTTTCCATCAGCCATTGTGAGCCCGGCCTCTGCAAGAAGCGGGTCCGCATGTCCCGCTTTATTAAGATGGCGAAGCAAGCCGGCTCTTTCATTTATTGCATACCCGAGGCGGAAATTCCTTATAGATTCTTCGGCAACACCCCTGTCTTTCAGATACCTTAATGACCTTTCAGAGTCGGAAATGTTTTTCATGAAAAATCGCATAGCCTCTTCGTTAAGGCGCAGTATCCGCTCTCGTTTGCCCGAAGACTTGTCTTTGATGAAATGAATGTCCCGCAATTCAATACCGGCTTTTTGGGCAAGATACTGCAACGCCTCGGGAAAGGAAAGGGTTTCATGTTTCATCAGAAAACTTACAACATCACCGCCGGCGCCGCACCCGAAACAATGAAATATCTGTTTTACCTGACTGGCCATAAAGGAAGGGGTTTTCTCGGCATGAAAAGGACACAGACCTTTATAGTTCTGTCCGGCCTTTTTTAACTGAACGTAATCGGATATGAACTCAACGATATCTATTTTTGATTTAATTTCTTCAAGAAGTTTGTCAGCATTCATTCGGCCCGCTTTTGCATTAACGGTGAAACCTTCTGAATCCCGAACATTCAATTATATCGAATGAATCAAATTTTAATATTTGATCGATAAGCAAATTCAAGCCGAGATTATCGCTCGATATATGTCCGGCAACAATGACGTTCATATGGGCTTTCTCGGCCTCTTTTCTGTGCTCCTCACTGATATGCATTCCCACAATGGTACTTACTCCGCTGTTGGTGAGGCTTTCGAAAACGTCTTTGGCGCCCTCCGTGCCGCCGGTCATATCAACGAATATTTTCCCGGCCTTTCTGTTCCCTGCACCGAGGACGATCTTGGGTCCGGCGCCATTTGCAGCGGAGTCCCGGTATTCAGGGATAGCTTTAAGAATGTCAAGCACGTCGGACAAAAAACAGGGCTTCTTTTCATCGAATAGTCCCTGAAGATAATAAGCTACCATATTGTCGGCAGGGGTGTGCATACACATGAAGGGAATGCCCAGCAGCCTTGCCGCATCGACAGCCCTCGTATGATTGGCGGGAAGCAGTTTCCTTTCCACTTCGCTGATCCTTCCGTCCATAAGCCCTTCAGCAACATTTATCGGCACGCCGAAGATATTCAATATGTCAGACTGCATCCGCATGACCGAATAAAGGTTTGCAAAGGCGCTGCCGGAAGGATGGTGTGAGAGGAGCAGATCTATATTCCTTCCTTTGGAACGAAGGTTGTCTGCAAGGAGTATTTCTCCTACGTCAATATCTATGCCGACAAGTGCGCTCTTTATTTCTTCATCGCCGGTCCCGAAGAGGACCCTCGAATCGGAATAGGGGTTCAGTAATGATTCCCGGTCAAAAAACTCTTTCTCGTCTGCTTTAAGATCATCAAACTCCTTTTTCTTTTGTTCGAGTTCCTTCAGAACGGATTCTTTGCCGCGAAGGTCATTTGCAATGCCGGCTTCGACAGCCTTTTCATACATATTTTTTAGCTTCATGTCTTCTCTGAAATCTCTTTTACCCTTTGATTGAATAATTTTACGTGTTTTTTGAATCTTTTGAGTGCGTTTTCGAATGAATCACTCTCACGAACCCTCACGTAGGGCATCCAAATACCCCCCTCCCTGTTTGAAAATCAGGTAATATTTTAACAGTTTAATATTTCCTCTGTCAATGTAACTTCTTGCAAAATTTGACTTATTATGATACATTCAACGGTGTCAGGACGGGAGGGAGAATGTCATTATGCGTCTCCCCTGGACTCTTTCTTTTTATAAAAATACTTGAATAATAGATATTAAATGGAGTGTTTCGTGGACAGTGACAAATTATCTCAACCTCCTCAAATAATGGGAAAGAGCAGAAAGATGCTCAGGCTCTTCAGAGAGATAAAAAAAATATCTTCTAAAGATGGCGCCATTCTCATAACGGGTGAAACAGGAACATATAAGGAACTTGTTGCGAGAGCTATACATCATAACAGCTCATGCATGAACGGCCCCTTTGTTGCCGTCAACCTTTCATCGATCCCTCATGAACTGAAAATAAAGGAAGTCTTCGGATATGATGAAGACCCGGCGTCCGGAAAAACCGGCAGGATAGAAGAAGCGCATAACGGAACCGTTTTTTTCGCCGAGATTGCAGACTCCGATAGCAATTTTCAGGAGCGAATTCTTAAATTTTTAAAGATGACTCCTTCTTCTTCCAACGGGAATGATCGGATTTCGGACGTGAAAGTAATCTGTTCTACCTGTAAAAACCTGAAGGATAATGTTTTGAACGGAGATTTCAATAAAGAACTGTTTGAAATTATACGGAACACCGATATCAAAATCCCTTCGCTCAGAGAGAGAAAAGAGGATATTTTGTATCTTGGCAATTATTTTCTCAGGGAGGCTTCGGCAAAGTTTGAAACAGGGGACAAGGAATTTTCCAGGGATGCGAGGGATTTTCTGATGAAATACGACTGGCCCGGCAACATACGTGAGCTTGAAAATACGATAAAAAAGGCGACTATCCTATCGAACGGGGCCGTGATAAGCAAAAAAGATCTTTTGATCGACGATATGACTTGTTTTTCCATGAAAGAATTTCTCGAAGAAAAATTGAAGAAGTACCTGAAGGAAATGACAAAACTGGACAACTGCCGGCTCTATGAGACGGTCATGTCCGAGGTGGAAAAATCCCTCATAACTATAGTCCTCAAAGAAACGGATGGGAATCAGCTTAAAACCGCAAAAACGCTCGGCATCAACAGAAACACCCTGCGTTCAAAGATCAAAGAATACAAAATCCGCATGTAAGCCCCCCGTAGTATAAAACAGGGGATGACGGTTTTTTATCATTACGGAGGTAGGCGGCAAGCCGGATCAAAACAACTACGTCGCGTTAACCGTACCCCTACTTATCCGCAGGTTTAAACTGTGTGCAATACCAAAGATTTACGGAACAGTATGCAGGTAACGACCAAGCTCACTGACGGGGATGGAGCGCAGCGGAAAAGCCGTCTGGTGCAGCGCCTTGTTATATTTTCCCTTTGTATTCCTTGAAGCCCTCCAGTAATTGCCGGAATGAAGTTGGTTTGTATTTTTCGAAACTTTCTTCGTCCATGTAAACGAAGTCGTACTCCACGTCTGTCTGTACCCGGTTGATGTCTTCGCACCATTGCCGCAGCCGCACCAGCTTCAGCGGCACATCCAAATCTTCCTGCCCTTTGGTTTCGACAATGACAATCCGCTTGTCGGACAGCTTGACCATAAAATCCGGGTAGTAGTTGGAAATGTCGCCATTGGCGTTCACATAGTCCAACTTGAAATGCACGGCTATGTAGTTCTTCGCGTAAGACACCACGTCGGTGCAATCCTCCAGGAATGCGGCAAACCGAAGCTCCAGTTGGCTGTCACCAATGATACGGTTAAAAACGCTTTTCTTCGGGACAAGGTAGCCTTGGTCCTTGGCCACAAAAGACCGAGTCTGGCGCAACTTGATCGTGTCCCGGATTTCGGCGTCGCCTTTGTCCCGGACGGTCAGCGCGTTGATAGCCTTTTTGAAGGTCCCAATCAGGGTCTTGGTAGCGGCCAGTTCTGACAAGTTGCGTAATGTGTTGGGGTCTTCCAGTTCCACCGGGCGGTCAAACAACTCCTTTTGCACAAACGCTTTGACCTTGCCATACAGCACGTCATAGCCACTGACCAGGCGCAGATCCTTCATGATGCTTTGCGCGAAGTAGCCGATCACGCTGCGGTAGTCGGCAACGCCGGCCGTGTCGAGAATCGTGGTATGCGTAATCTCGCCGGTGGCAATGTCCTTGAATACGATCTCCCTCTGTTCTTCCTCACTGAATTGCAAATACAACAATCGCTGATGCTGCAGCGCGGCGATGTCCAGATCACCCAGGCTTTTGTATTCCCGATAGACACGGGGGGTCAGCACCGGAATTTCAATGTCCAGCGCGGCGATGTCCTTCTTCTCGTTCTCCTTGTCAACTTCGACCACCAGCGGAGTCTTCGGTCCCGTACCTTCCCCCATCGCCTTGCGCTCCAGCACCACGCCTTCGGCCTGAATGGATTCCACGAACTCCATGAAGGCATCGGTGCCGACCACGCTGACATACTCTTCCACATCGTCGGGATACATCTTGCGCAAACCCCGGCCCAGCGTTTGTTCGGGCAGGATGTTGCTTTGGGCCGAATAGGCGCGCAGGCCTACGATGGTGGTGACATTCTTCACATCCCAGCCCTCTTTGAGCATCATCACCGAGACGATGGCCTTGTACGGGCTGTCCGTCCCGTCAATCTCGTTGGCCTGTTTGCGCAGTTTATCCAGTTCGTCCTTGTCCTTGCCTGTGGCCGCTTCGGAAATCTCGCCGTTGTTCTTGGTGTGAATTACCAGCACGGCGTCTTTCAAGTCCTGATACTGCCCCTCCAGATACTCGGCCACGTCGTCGCAGTTGCGGGTGTCGTCGGTCATCACGAACAGGATCGCCTTCTTGCCCATCTTCTCGTGCTCAGTATACGCCTTGCGCCATTCGATAACGCCCAGATGGATATAGTCGGCGTATTTCTCGGTATACTTCGCGCTCTGGCGCTCCTGCAATTTCGCGCGGCTCGGCGCGTCGGGCAGGACGGGATGCTTGACGACATTCTGCGAGATGGCTTCCACCAGCGGGTAATCGGCCACTGTCTGCACGAAAATGGCCCCGTTGTTGTGCTTGGGCGTGGCCGTCGTATCCACCTGCATGGAAAGAGCCGCCCCTTTCTGCTTCAGCCGGTTGTGGATGTCTTCAATTGCTTTGAACCAGGCCATGCGCGGATCGTGAATATGGTGCGCCTCGTCATTCAACACCATCAGTTCGTCAATATCCCGGACGATCATGCCCAGGTCAACCTTGGAATCCGTGGTCGCGCCCGTGGGCCGCTTGCCAAGAAAATAATCCCGCATGTCTTCATCATCGGGTGAAGGCGGAATGTCGTCGCCGGAATAAACACGGTGGATGTTGGTCAGAAAGATATTGCCGGTAGGCCGGGTGATACGGACCTCGTCTTGCAAATGCAGCGTCAGCCTTGTCCCGGAACTCCTTCACCTTGCGGCGCAGCTCCGCCACAAGCGGCGGCATGAGCTTCTCCATACTGCTTTCCCGCAACGCCTCATCAGCGGGAAACCAGCGGATGCCCGGATCGAGAATCGCGTGCGGGGATTTCGGAAAGTCTTTATGCAGCGCCATTAGTCACCTCTCTCTCGTATTGCGCCATTGTCATCTCTATCGTCATTTCTTTTGTCATCTCGACCGAAGGGAGAGATCTCAAACCACCCATCACTCAGATCCTTCCACTTAGGATTGACGGCGACAACCAGATTGTTCTTCTTTTCTCGACGCCATTTCTTGATTTCCTTCTCCCTTGCTATCGCGGCGAGGGCATCATTAGTTTCCTCGAAATAGACCAGCTTGTTCACGTTGTATTTTTCCGTAAATCCCGGTACCATCTTCGTCTTGTGCTCATGCACCCGCCGCTCAAGATTGTTGGTTACGCCGACGTACATGACCTTGTCGTTCTTGTTCGTCAATAGGTATACGTAGTAGCGATGCGCTCTGGGCATGAGATTTCTCCCTTCGGTCGAAATGACAGTGATGGAGCGAAGTGACAATGCCTGTGCTGGTTATTACAGGTGCGCGCCATTTCTCCCCTCCGTTCTTTCATACCTACACGTGAACAATCGTCATCGTGTCGTTGCCGAAGATATCGACCACCTTGACCGGCCGCTGCCCGCCTTTCCCGATGGCGACCATTTCGGTGACGTCAACGAAATGGTCTTCGAGGCGGTGTCCACTGTTGAAACAGGCCATTTTAGCCTTCTCAATAACCCCCTCAAAATTGCGGTAATCGCCGTAGCCCAGGACCCCGGCAAAGTCGCGGCTTGACCAAAATTCTATACCCGCATCGTTAGTGCGCTTGATCCGCTCAAAAGGCGACGCATGGCCGCCGGTTGTTTTTGCGATTTTCTTTGCCATTATTTTTTCCCTCCGTTCTTCCCCACGCTCACCTCAACAATCGTCATCGTATCATTGCCGAAGATGTCCACCACCTTTACCGCGAGCTTGCGCCGCCCCGGCGAGCATTCGTGAAAAACGCTTTTCAGTTCCAGCGACCGGTCTTTTTTCGTGCGGAAGCTCTGCCACTCGTTCTCGAAGATGTAATCCCCGGTCCACTGTTCTTCCCATTCGCCGGTTTCCTCATTTTTCACCCGGATGATTTCCCGTTTGCTTTCGAAGTCGAAGTCCACCGACCAGTAATCAATCCAGTCCGTCCATTGTTTCGTGAGCACTTCGCGGGTGACGATCCCATCCTTGTCCTTGCTAACCTTCACGATCTGACCCTTCTCCGCCACGATCCGGCTGCCCTTGTTCTTGATCTCCGCCTCGGCGTTGGCTATTGAGTCCTGCGAATAGAACACCGAAAAGTCAGTCAGTTCCACCGCCACGCTGCATTCGCGTTTATTGGCGTTCATGAGCGGCTTGACCTCGATATAGGACACGTCGTGGAACACCACCTGGTTCTTTTCCACCGCCCGCTTGTCGAACACCTCGGCGGGGATATACTTGGGCGCGATATCAATGCCCTTACTCCGCGCCTCGTCCAACACGTTGGGGAACAGCCCCATCTCGAACTCGAAACCCAGAATGTCCACCTTCGTTATGTGCTTCTTCCGGCATTCCAGAATGATCTCTTCCACAAACAGCCGCGTCACGGGCAGGTTCACCGGTCCCACCGCCACCAGCCGCCCGGCCTTTTTGCCGTGGAACGCGGCAAAGCCCGTTGTCTTCTCCGCACGGTAGGCCCGCAAGATCAGGTCGAGGAACGCCGCTTCTTTTTCTTCCAGTTGCTTTTGCTGCTCTGCTTCGCGCAGATTGGGGTTGACGCCGATGTAGTGCTGGCGTTCGTATTTGCCCAGGTTGAGAATTTCAAAGGCGCGGTAGTCCTTGCCCTCGGTCTTGAGCGCGCGCTGCACCCCGATTAGCCGCTTGCGGGTGGTGTGAATGGCAAACTTGCCGAGATCGGTTGCGATCCACTTGCGTCCCAGCTTTTCCGCCACTGCGGCGGTGGTGCCGGAGCCGCAGAAGAAATCGGCGATGAGGTCGCCTTCATTGGATGAGGCCTTGATGATTCGTTCAAGCAGGGCTTCAGGCTTTTGCGTTGGATACGCAACTCTTTCCGCCGATTGTGAATTTATTGGTGGAATATCACACCAAATGTCTTCGACGGGGTTGCCCTTTGAATCGTCCAAATACCTTTTGACACGCGGCATTCCTCCGCCTGAGATTACAATCCTCCCTTCCGCCATGCCCTCATCGATTCTGTCTTGAGACCAAATCCAATGTTTGCCGGGCGGCGGAGCTATTACTTGATTTCCAAAACACTTGGGTTCTCCCTGGCCGGATTGAGAGAAGTTGTCAAGCATGTACCGTCTATTGGTCTCAGGGTCGATGTTTGAATAATGCTGTTCGATTCTCTCGTCAGCGAGTGGGACATAGGGTTTATTGAAAACAAACTGATCAGTCTTCGCGTAAAGGAAAACGGTATCTGATACATTTCCATACCCTTTTGCTTGGCCTTTAGATGACCTGATTTTCTGCCACGATATATGATTGGTGAATCGGTCTCTTCCGAATACCTCGTCCAAAATAACACGCAAAAACGCATCAACCCGCCAATCACAATGCACATAAATGTTGCCGTCATCGGCCAGCAAATCCCGCATGAGGACCAGCCGCTCGTAGATCATGGCAATGAAGGAATCCGCGCCTTTGCCCCAGGTGTCGCGGTAGGCAATTTCTTCGAGGATGTTGGGCTTCTTGGTGAAGGTGTCGCCGCCGATCTCGATGTCCATGCTGAAATCCGCGCCCACGTCGAAGGGCGGGTCAATGTAGATCAGCTTGAGGCCGCCCTGCTTTTCAATCTCCTCGCGCAGCGGACCGTTCTTCAGCGATGAGAGGATGAGCTTATTGTCGCCCCATATCAGTTTGTTCGTCCAGCCCTTGAGCTGGCGACCGCGTTCGTCCGTGGAGAACAGGCCCATTTGCAACGAGGTATCTTCCGGTTTTTCCGCGCGCGGTTCGTCCACCTGCTCGATGACCTGAAAGGGCAGTACGATATTGCAGACCTCGCTCGTCTTACCGTTCCAGACCAGTTCCACCTCCCGCTTGTCCTCAAACAGCAGAAAGCGATACTTGTCAGGCAACGGCCTGTCCGCCTCGATAAAGCGGACAATCTCCTGTTGTTCCTGTTCAGTCAGTCGTGGCATAAAGTCCCTTTTTTTTCAGTGTGCTACCCGGTTTCAGGCCGGGGACCACTATAGAAAATATAACGATGAGTTCAGCGGGTTCCCCGCTGGAACATCTGGTTGTGATTCGTCATGTCTGACCGTTTTCAATGCTGAACCTCGTTCTTTCGAACATCTCACACAAAATTATCGCAAAGCACGCTGAGAACCAACGTTAAAATTAACCAATATTTAACTACTTATAGGGTGATATTTTCTTCTGTGAAGAAAATACAAATAGATTTTTACAGCCGCGAGTAAGCGCTACATAAAAATGTTTTGGGCAATCAAACTTATCTGCATCAAGGATGGCAACCGTATCAAACTCGAGACCTTTTGTTAGCAATGTAGTTCCAATACATTTCCCTTTAATTTTTCTGCCTGCGCGTCTGATAACATTACGGTGATTTTTCATCGCTTCATATACCGATATCCCTTCCAAATCGGAATGTTTGAGAGCATTCAATATTGCATATAAAAGTCCATCTCTCTTGTATTTAATCTTTAGGTTATTCTTTAATCCTAGAACAATGTTATTCATATTGGACGGGGAAGGCTCCGATACAAAAAGATCAATTGTGCTTTTTAGCGCCGTAGCTTTTATTTTATCAGCAGCAGCTTGTTTGTTTTTTATGTCGTTTTCATTAAACCAGTTATCTAATCCGGTCTTATGATATATTTGTTCTAGGACATCTTCTTTAATTATTTTTAAAGGTTTTCTAGCTCTCCCAATAGACGAGCATAAAGTATCTATTTTTTTTGCAAGTGAGTAGAAGCTTCTATCGTCTATAGCTTCTATTAAAGTTAAAGATTTACTGTAATCAATTAGTGCACGGATTTGTGCTCTATCTTTAATGTTGCCTTTTGGTACTTTTTGGCCGTCATCCTTAACTTCTTCGTATTCCGGTACAATGATTAAAAGACTATCAAAATCTGGATTATTATCAGGATTTGAGATTATTTTATTCAGACATTCCCTATATCCACTTTTAGAATTTCTAATATCATCAGGGCTTACATTTATAATATGAAGTCCTTCAATATTATTTAAAGAAAAATCAACCATGTCCGCTTGCTCTAAAAGCCTTCTAATCTCTTTAAGTTTGTCACCTAACGCCCTATTATTACCTTCTTGATACCACCTATGAGGGATGGAAAGGTCTGGCACTCTTTCAAAGCCTGATAGGTCAGTATCAAAATCTACTAAATCACCATTAAAATTAAAAATACCCTGTAGAGGGTCTCCTAGAATATGAGTTCTCAGACTTTCTGATAAAGCTAAAATCATTTCATGGTGAAGTTTGGTGCAGTCTTGATATTCATCAACAAATAGACCGGCGTATGTTGCTTTGATAACATTTTTAATGACATTTGATTTGAAAATAATCGCCGCTTTATCAATGATGAATGGATGATATTTTCCCGAGTTTTCCTGATCTGGGATATCGGTACCTGTATAAAAAGCATTCACGTATTTCTGGGCGAAACTGCTGATAGTTTCTACATTGCACAGATTAGAAGCAATGCAGGATTTCTTAATTTTTTCTTTAATAGAAGCGACACCAGCATGTGTATGAGTAAGAATCAGCTGCCGCCCTGTTGTATATTTTAGACTCTCAACAATAGTATATGTCTTTCCGTAACCTGCCGGAGCAACAAGTAATGTCTTATCCCCATCGACAAAGGCTTGGTAATCCATTTATGCATCAATCCATTCGGATAAGCCAGTTAACATGCTTTTGAGGCGAGTTTTTTCGTCTATTTCATCAAGGTGCCTAAGTACTATGTCACCAAGAGCCTCACCATGGTGAATGGTTTTGAACCATTTTTTGCCAGAACTACCATCGTCCTTTATTTTAAATTCTGAAATAATTTTATTTCTTAATTCTTCTGTATCAGCCCATTCTTCTAATGGAATAGAAATATAATCAGCAAAAGCAGTAGTAAATGAATCACCGTTTTTATCTTTTGCATATTGAAGTAGGGCTTTTACACCATTCCATAGTAAATCCTTAAAAACTTGCTGTTCCAAACATAGCGAATCATCACAATCAAAAATGGAGACCCCATCTGTTTTCCATTGACTCTTCCTTGCATTAATTTCTGGCAAGTCTGAGTCACAAAAAAGTGCTGTTTTGAGTCCCACTGCGTTAATTTCATCTACCCTTTGTACTATTGTATTCCCTGTGCCATCTACATAAGCGCAATCTTTCAAAGACATTTGCTGTTTTGTGTTTGTTCTACGCCACTTGTCCATAGCGCGGCAGATTCCAACTTCTGTTGCTCCTTCACATACGATCACTTTTTTTGCAAAAAATGCTTCTGGACATGCTCTGATAGTTTTTTGAAGATATTCATTATTAATGTCAAACGATCGTGTTTCAATAATATCCGTTTTCTTGTCTTTGAGTAGAAAACGAAGTGGTTCCGATCCAAGCTCAGTGATAGCATCCCGCGAATGTGTTGTGATAAATATTTGGCCTGCATGGTGCCTGTTCAAAGACCTGACAGCCTGTTTAACTCTATCAGGCTCCAGTCCTTGCTCAACTTCATCAATCAGCATAATTCCACCATTACGAACTAAGACTGATTGAATTGCTATAGAGGCCAACCTTTTAGATCCTTTGCCTTTTAGCCTGAAAGGGACAGAATCTTCATGTAGGCTAATTCTTCCATCCTTAATTGATAGCTCTCTTGAATCTAATGTTGTACTGGTGTTGGAAATATCTAAACCTAATTCTGCTGCTTGTAATTTAATCAAATCGGTTACTTTAATAAGATTTTCAAAATTATTTTTACTAATTTCTTCTTTAGCTTCTCTTAAATACTGCATGATTATGTTGTCATTATCTAAAGTTTCATCAGAATTTGTTAATTTAAGTAATGCATATAGCGGATTTCCTTTATTCCAAGAAAAATGTCTGTCAACATAATCTGATATCCTGTAACAGTTGAGGCGTGCTCTATCATCTCCACTGATAGGTTTATCTTCTTGTTCTCGTTTATTTGTTACAACCCATTGAGGTTCAAGTGAGCTATCTACGGTAAATTTGACAGTTAACACAGGAATTAAGTCCTCGTTCAATTCCTCCAAAGTTACATCATCAATTATTGTATTATTTTGTCTATTTAATCCTCTCACATAGAGACCAAATTTATTTTCAGACAAAAACTTTTCTGGAACATTGATCAATGAGACAACTATTTCTATATTTTTATTATAATCACAGTTATAAAAATCAGTATCATAAAAATTTAAATTCCAGCTTGGAGATAGAGCTGATGAAATTGCGTCTAGAATTGTTGTTTTTCCGCTATCACCACGGCCTATAAAGCAAATCAAATTTTGATCTGCTTTAAACTCAAGAGGTAAATGCTTTATTCCCCGATAGTTTTTGATATCTAAGTGAATAATTTTTGCCATAAATTCCTCTATCCCAATTTGGTCAACATACTAAACACGGTGAGTTTAACCTGGCTGCCAATAAAGGGCGATAACCTCTCGGTTTACTGAAAGAGCCGCCCGTGTCTGGGCAGCAGCAATTTGCCGCTTCAGGTCGGCAAGCACCTCAATATAGTCTGCGGGTAGAGTGCTCAAGGAAGGTGACACCGGGAAAGAAGCGCCTTCCTCGCGGACACGACCTCGCGAGTTGCGCGTAGGCACATTTTCATCCTTGACTGTCAGCGTCTTCAATATTCTTTTTTTATTCGGCATACCCAAGCTCTTTTCTTCTCGAAATGAATACCTTCCAAATATAACACATGCTACAGTGGAACAACAGCGGCCTCCCCAATAAAAGCATATCTTTCAGGAACACAGGTAAAAATGACAATTTGACATTCTTTGGCGGCTACCGCCAATACGGCGCCCATCAATTTCAAACGCTCGGGGTCGGTATAACCCAGCGCATCATCTAAAATGACTGGTGTTCCGCCATCCTTTGCCACTATCATGGAACACGACAACCGGTAAAACAATCCCCTGTTTTGCCGCAAAAGCCTGCATGCGTGCGTATTTCATAATTTCGGGGCGCGGTTTGCTAAATCCCGTTCAACCGTTCCCACCGCATAAATCGGCGCCAAGCAGCGTTTTCCTTTACATTCGCTATTACGCGCAGACAATACGTACGACCGTTCCGGATGATACCGTGCTTCAAAAACACCAAGGCTTTTCGAGTGCGTCACTCTTCCCGATTTGACTTCAAGGGGAACGATACCGAGGTCGGTTGAAAGCAGAAATTCAACTTCAGCTGTTTTTCCCGTCCAGCAATACAGATTTACCGCCCCTGACGCTTTCAATTCCTGGGCCACAAAGTTTTCGGCAACATATCCCTGATAACTTCCGAAACCGTACTGCAATATTGTCGCCGGTTGAATGTCGCTGATTGCGCCCAGCATTCCAACATCAAACATATAGAGCTTGAATTTATTTTCGGAAGCATATGCGGAAAGCGGTATTGCCGCCGTATCTATTGTAAAGGTTTTAAGAATAAGCCCGGCATTTGCAAGCCAGTCGATCGGGCCGCTTAGCCTTTCAAAACCGCGCATACCCGGGACCGCATCTTTAAACCTGAACTTCGGGGCCGAGCCATCTATGTTCCGGGCAAGCTGCGCAGGGACATTGCGCCACAGCCGTTCGATGTGGATCGCATTGGTTTTTCCGCTGTGTTTTGCAATATCCGCAAGGTATGCGCTGAAAAGATCGCGTTGGATTTTCCGTACCCGGATCATTGTTTCAAACAGGTTGGTCCGATCATTCGCATAGGTAAGCACAACGGACGGCAATCCTCCTGTGACAAGATACCGCTTCCACTGTTCCCACAACCGGTCATGCGCAAGCGCCGGATAGGGCGCATGAAGATTCCGATTCTGCAGGAGCCCGCAAAGCTCCTCCTCTCCGGTCCCCTCCAGAAATTCCTCGAAATCCAGCGGATGCAGATCGAGGAATTCGATTTTGCCGACAGGAAACGGCTCGACATTCAATGCGACCCCAAGAAGCGACCCTGCAGCGCACATTGCACAATGGGGCATTTCTTCGTAAAAATATTTTAAGCTTGTCAGGGCGCGGCCGCAGCGTTGGATCTCGTCGAAAATGACGATGTCCTGCCTATGATCGATATTGCTGTTTCGGTAAAACCGCAGTTCATCGATGATGCGCTGCGGCTTAAGGTCTTTTTCAAATATCTGAGCAATCCGCTCATCTTCTTCGAAATTAAAATAATGACAATTCCTGAATTCTTTTTGCCCGAATTCTCTGAGCGAAAACGTCTTACCAACCTGCCGCGCACCACGTAAAATCAGCGGTTTTCGTTGAGCAGAATTTTTCCATGTAATAAGTTTTTTTGCAATTTTACGATTCATGTTAATAATTTACCGGTTTTGTGTATTATTTGCAAGCAATAAATGCCATTAAATGGTTCTTTTGTCCACTTAAGCAATAAAGTTCTATATCGATCAAGAAGAAACCAACTTGATGAATCTCCGCACAGCAAGCTACAGTGGAACAACAGCGGCCTCTCCAATAAAAGCATATCTTTCAGGAACACAGGTAAAGATGACGATCTGGCATTCCTTGGCGGCTACCGCCAAGACGGCGCCCATCAATTTCAAGCGCTCCGGGTCGGTATAACCCAGCGCATCATCCAAAATGACCGGTGTTCCGCCATCCTTTGCCACTATCATGGAACACGACAACCGGTACATCAAAGAAAGTTGTTCTCTTGTGCCCCCGCTAAGGGAATCGAAGGGGACCGTGACACCAGAGACCGTTCTGCTGGTAATCTTCAAATCATCGTCGATCGTCACCTGGAATGAAGGGTCAAAGACCAAACGACCAAGTCTTTCAATTTTATCTTTAAGCGGGGCGACATAAGCCCGGCTCGCCTTGTCCCGCTCTTCGCACATAGTATCAAAAAGGCATTTGGCCGCGTTGGCTCTAAGTGTGGTCGCCCGATTTTTGAACTCCAATTGTTCAAGTTGATTCTCTGCCGCGTTTAATTTTTCGTGAAGGCCCTCTTCGCCCATTATTTTAAGACGGGTTTGGACCTCAAGCAGACCCCTGTCTTTTGAATCATGACTGTGTTTTATCGTTTTCAAAGAACCTGTAGTGGAATCTGCCAGGGCTCTTGCTTGTTCAGGGTTGAAAGCTTTTAAAGAGTCTGCGGCTGAACGGTATCCAGTAGCTTCTGAGAGCACAGCCCTTTCCGCAGCGGTCAGGTTGGCCTCAAGTGTTTCATCAGATTCTTTTTTACGAGCTTTATCGAGGTTTTCTTGAGTCTGTTTGAGGTCTTTGTCCAACTGCTCAAGTTTTGCCACGGCTTCCCTGTGTTTTATATTTACACCTTCGAAGAAGGAGCGGGCAGACTCGAGAACCTTACGCGTATTGTCCAATTCGCCACTTGCAGTCTGAAAATTCGCTTCGGCCTTTGTCCGTTCCTTTTTTGCCGTGTCGAAATCCGGGCAAATCGCGGGGGCTTTAACCCGCCCGACAAGGTAGTTCGGCACACTCTGCTGGAGATTGTGCAACCTTTGTTCAAGGCTTTCGTAAGTAATATCTCTAAGGTTTTCCTTCTCGACCCGACCTTTGTTTTCAACACCCCGCAATGCCTCTTGGCGTTCGTCATACGCTTTTCTGGCCTCGTCCGGGTCTGCCACAGTGGCGGCGGCACAGGCAGACTGTAGGGCCTGACGCGC
>JBAZZX010000021.1:0-45115 GCA_041658585.1 Thermodesulfovibrionales bacterium | reverse complement strand
TCGTAAAAAGTCGTCATTCCCGCGAAGGCGGGAATCCAGGTGCGCGCAACTTCTTGAAAAGAATGGATTCCCGATTAAGGACTTCGGGAATGACAGCCATGAAAAGGACTTTTTGCGATGTTGTCAATATTAATTTTTCATTGATAGTTGATAATTGCTTCATGGTTTTACCTGTGATTTTGCGAGTCTTACCAACTGCACTATAGGTCTTTTTGAAGGGCAGACATAGGTGCAGCACCCGCATTCAAAGCAGTCAAAGAGATTGTATCCCTTTGCGCCCTCATAAAAACCTTTTTCCGCATAAACGCTAAGCATCGAGGGCATAAGGCCCATCGGACACGCGTCTATGCATCGTCCGCAGCGTATGCAGGGTCCGAAGCTTTCGGCATGGGCTATCTCTCTTTCGGTAAGGGCGACAATCCCGGACGTGCCCTTTGTGACCGGTATATCCAGCGAAGATATAGCAAACCCCATCATGGGACCGCCGGAGAGGACTTTGACGCTTTCCTCTTTGAGACCGCCGCATTCCCCGATAAGATGTGATATGAGAGTTCCTGTCTTGACGAACAGGTTCTTAGGTTCGTTAATGCCCTCGCCTGATACAGTCACAACACGGTCAATAAGGGGTTTCCCATATCGCACCGCCTCAAAAATTGCATAGGCTGTTCCGGTATTTTGAACGACGACCTTTACATCCATAGGAAGCGCTCTCGGGGGGACCTCTCTGCCTGTGACGGCTTTAATGAGCATCTTTTCGGCGCCTTGCGGATATATTGTATGAAGCGGACGGATTTCAATGCCCTCAAGCCCCGACGCCGCTTCTTTCATCGATTTGATTGCGGCAGGCTTGTTGTCTTCTATGCCAACAAAACCTTTTTTGACTCCTAAAACCTTCATCAGTATCCTGAGTCCTTCAAGAATCTCCTTCGGGTGCTCGAGCATCAACCTGTAATCACCGGTGAGGTAAGGTTCGCACTCTGAGCCGTTGATTATTATGGTGTCTATAGGTTTTTCCTTTGGAGGAGAAAGTTTTACGACAGTCGGAAAGGCGGCCCCTCCCATGCCGACGATACCGGCATTCTTGATCTTCTCCTTCAATTCCTCCGGGGAAAGGTTCATATAATCGGGATTATCTTTAAGTAAAGTCCATTCCTCCCTGCCGTCATTTTCTATGACAATGGATGTGACCATTCTTCCCATCGCGTTAGGGAATTCCCCGATCGAGATCACTTTACCGGAAACGGATGAATGCACGGGAGCCGATACAAAGCCGGTCGGCTCCCCTATCAGTTCGCCCTTTTTAACTTCCTGATTAACGGCTACAATCGGTTTGCAAGGCGCCCCCAGATGCTGGCTCAGGGGAATGACAACACGCCGGGGTTGTTTTGTTTCAGCAACAGGTTTGTCTGCCGACAGCGCTTTTTTATCAGGGGGATGAATTCCGCCTTTAAAGAATGAAAAACCCATACATTCTCTCCAAGTTCATTGAAAACTGCCGATTTTGTTTGAGATGCTGAGAATGTCGTGCAGAACATGGTCCGGCATCAAAAAATCAGCGGTATTAAGTGATACTGAAATAAATTCAGTATATATGACAAATGCCTTTCAATAAATAAAAAAAGTCTCTATTTAATACCATAGAGCAGCCGGTAAAATCAAGGTAAACCTGAAGTTTTACTATTCTTTATCGTTGAGGCTTTTTAATACGATATCTTTTAATGCCTCAATAAAAATAGGATGTGTGTTCAGTGATTCCGTACGCTTCATTTGGACCCCCAGCGCTTCGGCAAGATTCTTGTAGAGGATATCTATCTCGTAGAGGGTTTCGATATGGTCTGATACAAAGCTTATCGGGACCATCAGTATATTTTTGACGCCTTCTTTTGCAAGTTCCTGAATTTTATCTTCAGTAGAAGGCGCAAGCCATTTCACCGGTCCGCTTTTAGACTGGTAGCTTAGGCGCCATTTAATATTCAATCTTTTCGTAATCTCCTGAATTGTCCCCATGGTTTGATCAACATACGGGTCTCCCTGAGCAATAATTTTTTGGGGTAGACTGTGTGCGCTGAAGAGGACGTGGATGTCGTTAAAGGATGAAGGATGAAGGATGAAGGATGAAACATTGAATGATTCGATCCCTTTCTTAATCACATCAACAAGCGCTTCTATATATAACGGATGGTTGTGCCAGGATTCGATGTTGACGGTCTTCATATTATATTGAGAAGCAAATTCGTTGAATTTTGAAAAAGACGAGCCGGAGGTTGCGATAGAATATTGAGGGTAAAGACTCAGGGCGATTACTTTTTTTATGCCGTCCTTTTGCATTTGAAGAACTGCATCCTCAATAAACGGGTGCCAGTAACGCATACCGGTATAAACCCTGAAAGACATTGACCCGGAGAACTCACGATTTTTGTCTCCGGGGCTGTTTAGTAGTTCCTCAAGCGCTTTTGCCTGTGCCGTTGTAATCTCAAGTATCGGGGATTTACCGCCGATCAATTTGTAATACTGTTCGGTTTTTTTCGACCTTATTGTCGAGATCAGCCATGCCAAAGGTTGCTGCATAAAAGAAGGTCCGAGCCGGATGATCTGCCTGTCTGAAAACAGGTTATAAAGAAACGGCTTTACCGCCTGAATGGAATCGGGACCTCCAAGATTCAGAAGGATGACCCCTAGGGTTTTGTTTTTCATCCGCGCATTATATGTGATAATTTGTATTTCCGTCAGCGGGCATCCGTGCTTTTTCGGCCATACGTATGCACTGCTTCTACCAAGGCAATAACATTTTCAACAGGCGTCTGCGGTAGTATGCCGTGGCCTAAATTGAAGATATGGCCTTTGGCGGCCTCTCCTTTCCACAGGAGTTCCTTGGCTCTTTCCTCGAGTTTTTCCACGGGAAGAAAAAGCGCGCACGGATCGAGATTGCCCTGGATAACCATCTTCTTGCCGAGCTTCTTGATCGCGTCGCCAAGATCTATCCTCCAGTCCACGCCTATGACGTCGGCCCCGCATTTTTTGACTTCTTTGAGGATGCCGGCGCAGTCATTTGCAAAATATATCACAGGGACGCCTTCCTTTTTAAGCTCTGAGATGATCTTCCTGACATAAGGCAGCGCAAACGACTTATAGTCCGCCGGCGCAAGAATGCCTGCCCAGGAATCGAATAGCTGGACTGCCTGCGCCCCGGCTTTTATCTGGGCGGAGAGGTAAGAGGTCACCATATCCGACAGTTTCTCCATGAGGTAGCGGAAGGCGGCGCTGTTTTGAAACATCATCTTCTTTGTGTGCATAAAATTTTTCGACGTCCCCCCCTCTATCATGTATGTAGCCAAAGTGAACGGGGCGCCTGAAAAACCGATCAGGGGCACTTTGTTCTCAAGTTCTTTCCTCAGTATCTTTATCGTTTCGAAAACAAAAGGCAGTTCGTCTTCGATATCGGGTATCAACAGCTTGTCGACCGCTGCTTTGCTCCTTACAGGTTCGGTCAACACGGGGCCTTCTTTTTCCGAGAATTCAAGGTGCATGCCCATCGGTTCAACAGGGATGAGAATATCAGAAAAAAGGATCGCGGCGTCCACGCCGAGGATATCTACAGGCTGAAGCGTTACCTCGGCTGCAAATTTCGGGTTTTTACAAAGGGTCAAAAAATCTATATGAGACCGCACGGCCTGATACTGCGGAAGATACCGGCCGGCCTGACGCATAAACCATACCGGCGTATAATCAACTTTTTCCCCGCGACATGCTCTTAAAAACGTATCGTTCATGACTCCCTCCTTATAACACGGATTAGCGCTGATATTTGCGCGGTTTGTATTGGCAGAACGGTTCCTCATTCAGATAGTCTCCGCTGACGGCGTATGCCCTTGCCCTGCAGCCGCCGCATACGTGGACATATTCACACGAGCCGCATTTGCCTTTGTATTTTTTGAAATCCCGCAATTCTTTGAATAACTCCGAGTTCTCCCATATGTCCTTAAATGATTGCGTCCTGATATTCCCTGCCGGTTTCGGGAAATAGCTGCAAGGCAGCACATTTCCATCCACGTCAATCAGCGCGATGAGCTGACCTGCAATGCATCCCTTTGAACCGCCGGTGGAAAATTTCAGGGTCCTGCGCTCAAAGCCGCTTCCTTCTTCTTTTGATTTTTGAAGAACGATCCTGTAATAATGTGGTGCGCAGGTCGGTCTTACCAGAAGGTCCTTTTCGTCTTTTTCCATCTGATAGTGCCATTCGAGAATCTTTTCATAATCTTCTTTTGTGATGAGTTCATTCAGGATCTCCTCGCCCCTGCCGGTAGGCACGATCATGAAGAGATACCATGCGGTTGCGCCGAGTTCTTTTGCCAGGTGATATACTTTGGGAATCTCCTCCTGGTTCCTTTTTGTGAAAGAGGAGTTAATGAGAAATTCGATCCCGTATTGCTTAAATAATCTCGCGGCGTTTATTGTTCCCGTGAAGGCGCCTTTCTGGCTTCTGAAGTCGTCATGGACTGCTTCATCAGAGCCGTCGAGGCTTAGAGAGACCATTCTGATACCCGACTCCTTTATCTTTTTGCATGTCTCATCAGTTACGAGCGTGCCGTTTGTTGCCAGACACATCCGCAACCCTTTGCCTGTCCCATATCCGGCGATCTCGAAGACGTCCTTACGCATAAGGGGTTCTCCGCCGGAAAGCACTATAACAGGCTTTGCATAGCCGGCGATATCGTCGATGATCCTGAATGCCTCTTCCAGCGGAAGATCGGGATGTGTTTTGGCTTCAAGCTCTGAAGAGGACCTGCAATGAATGCATTTCAGGTTGCATCTCCTCGTAATCTCCCAGGCTATCCATTTAGGTATAAATTCCATGTATTCTCCTGTTCTCAAATTTTATTTGATAACATAGCTCTTTCCCAGACATATTCCTCTATCGCTTTCAGGAGCGGCCCGAAAGTCGACGGGTCAAGGGCGGAAACGGTTACCGCATTGTACCGTGTCGCCAGATTCAGGACTTCTTCATGATTCACCCTGTCTATTTTGTTGAAGACAAGGAGCCTGGGTTTTTCCATAATGTCGAGTTGTCGCAGGATGTTTTCTACGGAATCGATGTGCCGTTCATATTGCGGGTTGGATATGTCAACAACATGCAGCAATAAATTCGCGTCCTCAAGTTCTTCAAGGGTCGCCTTGAATGCCGCGAAAAGATCCTTCGGAAGATCGCGTATAAAACCCACGGTATCGGTAATGATCACGTCCCTTTCGTGCGGGAAACGCATCCGCCTGCTTGCGGTATCAAGGGTTGCGAACAATTTGTCTTCGACAAAGACGACGCTCTTTGTCAGAGAATTCAGGAGGGTGGACTTCCCGGCGTTGGTGTATCCGATAATAGATATAATTGGAAGCCCCGTCCCAACCCTTTTTTGTTTCCGCTGTTTTCTTGCTTCGCTCAGGGCTTTAAGTTCTTTCTCAAGGAGCGTTATCTTATCCCTAACGCGTCTTCTGTCGATCTCAAGCTTCATTTCACCGGGACCTCTTCCGCCGATGCCTCCCATAAGACGGGACATGGCGGTCCCTTTACCCATTAACCTCGGCAGACGGTATTTCAACTGCGCCAGTTCGACCTGGACCTTCCCGTCCCTGCTGTGGGCGCGTCCGGCAAAAATATCCAGTATTAATTGAGACCGGTCGATTACCTTAATTTCCGTCAAGTCGCTGATTGCCTTAATTTGGGAAGGGCCTAATTCCTGATCGAATATCAGCAGTGTTGCGCCTTTATTAAGCGAGTTTATAATTAACTCTTTCAGTTTGCCCTCGCCCATCAGATACCTCGGATTTATGCCCTTCGATCTCTGGATGACCGAATCAAGCACAAGTATGTCGCTTGACCGCGCAAGCTCTTTCAGTTCCTCTACGGAGTCTTCCTGGTCATATTTCGGTTTTGTCGATACGCTGACGAGTATCGCCCGTTCCCGTTTTTCATCAGGGCTGAAAACCCTGTTTCTCTGCATCTCTTCTTCAAGGGACTCTATGAATTCCCGGAAATCGAGTTCAAGGGAATGAAAGTCAGGATATGTCAAAACCTCGTAAGGTTTTTCACCTTTTGGCATTAAATAGGCTATAAAAGCGCTGCCCGGCAGCCCGTTTCTTACCCCGATTGCCGCAATAAGGTCCAGCCTGAGGAGTGCAAGGTCTGTGAAGTCATCCTGTGTAAACGGTTCTTCTTTTAGGTGCGTATGTATTAATCTTAGCCCCCTTAAAGCCTTTTTCCCCAATGGATAGTCGTCAAGGGCGGGAATTAAAATACCCCTGGCGTCACCGACGATCACATGTGTGATATTGCCCGACCTGTTGATGAGCAGACCTATCTGACGGTTTATTTCCTGAGAGATTTCAGTAAGGTATCTTGCCAGTTCCGGGGTTACTATCTCACGGCCCACCTTCCTTCTGTAAATCCTTTCCAGTGAATTCAGGTAACCGGTCTTAAGCCCTGAGAGATGTCCGTAAAGTGCTGGTATCTATATCCTCCAATTTGCTTTTATGGTATATTTTATCATATAAACCTGTCAGTTGTATAAAATGAAAGGGAGACATGATAAATTCCGAAAGCTTTCAGGATTAAACGCGACGGAAAATTATCCATATTCTCCTGACAGCCGGGTATTTTGAAAAGGAATTCAATGCCCTTTAAGCAAACCTCCGAAAATTGTTGCCAAAAAACACTTGGATTTGTCAAAATTAAAAAGTTACGATGAATTATCCTCAACAGGTTACCCTTAATGACCCGAAATACAGAGCATGACATAATAATTGTCGGAGCAGGCCCGATCGGCAGTTATACTGCATTTTTACTTGCAAGGGAAGGATTTGACGTAGGAATATTTGAAAAAAACCCTTCGATAGGCAAGGATGTGAATTGCAGCGGAATTGTCAGCGTAGAATGTTTTAAACGCTTCGGTCTTCCTTCCGGTTCCATAATACGGGATATTGACGCCATAAAGGTTTTTTCTCCTTCGGGAAACTTCATGCAATACCGTTCCGAATCACCTTTGGCGCATGTCGTAGACCGCTCATTGTTTGACTTGGAACTGAACACGAATGCGGCGACAAAGGGCGTTACGACGTATTTAAACAGCAAAGTGAAAGAGATCGATAATACGGGAGATGCTTTCAGGATCAAAATAAAGACCGTTGACGAGGAAAGAGAGTTCAGCTCAAAAATAGGGATCATTGCAACCGGTTTTGAATTAAATGCCGTTCACGGTATGCCGGGAAGATTAAAGAAATTTCTCTATGGCATTCAGACGGAAGCAACAATGGAAGATATCAATGAAGTGGAAGTCTATTTCGGCGAAAAGATCGCGCCCGGATCTTTTTCCTGGATCATTCCCGGAGACGGCTCTTCCGTAAAAATCGGGTTAATGACTAAGAACGACCCTCTTGACTTTCTGAAGAAATTCCTTCGCAATCCGCTTGTTTCAGGGCGGATGAAAGCTTGTGAAGGCAGCATAAAATGCAGTCCTATCCCCATAAGCAGCGTTCCCAGGAGTTATGCCGAAAGGCTCATAATAGTCGGTGAAGCAGCAGGACAGGTCAAAGCTACAACAGGCGGCGGGATTTATTTCGGACTGCTGTGTTCTGAAATTGCGGTCCAAACCGTTACAAAGGCTTTCAAGACCGGCGACTTTAGTGAAGGACTTTTCAGAGGATATGAAACGGAATGGAAAAGCAGACTTGAACCGGAATTAAAGGCCGGTATGCTTCTGCGTAGCATCTTTTCCCGGCTCTCCGACCGTCAGATCGATATTCTTGTCGACCTTGCAAAAAAAGACGGTTTCCTGCCGGTTATAAGAAAATACGGTTTCGACTGGCACAAAGATATCATCTCCTACCTTATAAGCCACCTCATGCCCAGGAATATTTTCAAAAGATAAACAGGATTGCAAACAAAATAAAAAAGGGCAGGATTGCCATCCTGCCCTTTTATTTCTTCGTAAAAGGATTACTGAAGGAGTTTTCCGAACGGGTTGACGAAGATGAGAACAAGGACAACGACGAGTGCGTAAATTGCAAGAGACTCAATCATCGCGAGACCGATGATAAGGGTTGTGGTGATCTTGCCGGCTGCACTAGGGTTTCTGGCAACACCTTCGCAAGCTTTTCCTAAACCGAGACCCTGGCCGAGACCGGTTCCGAATGCTGCAAGGCCCATACCGATAGCGCTACCAAGAGCTGCCATAGCATAGTAAAAGGTATTGGAGCCGCCTTTTGCGGCTGCTGCTGCGGCAGGGGCCTCCTCTGCAAATGCAATGGGAGCCATTAAGCAGAGCGCTGAGAGGACGAGAATAATTGCTACTACGGTTTTCTTCATGATTCTAATTCCTCCTTTCCTGAAATTTAAAAATTAATGTGCGTGTTCAACCGCACCAGCTAAATACAATGTTGCCAAAAGCGCAAAGACGAAAGCCTGCACTATACTGACAAGCACGCCTAAACCTAAAATGACGGCAGGCGCCAATATCGGCGCAATAATCCCGAGAACGATAAGGATGATATGCTTGCCGGTCATGTTTCCGAATAAACGGACGGTAAGTGTCAGGGGTCTTGCGATATGGCCGATGACCTCGACGAAGAACATGAGGACCATCAGCGGCAGGGCGGCTATTGAACGGATAGGGCCTATGAAGTGATTAATGTAGGATACTCCGTGCACCCTGATCCCATAATAATGTGTTGCAAGAAAAACAGGTATTGCCATTGCAGCGTTTGTATTAACATTGGAAGTTGGAGATGCAAAACCTGGAACAAGCCCCATCAAGTTGCAAAGAAGAATGAAAAGAAATATCGTCATGATGAAGGGGAATAGCTGCTTACTCCAGTGGCCTATGTTCTCATCTACCAGTTTCCATATGACGTCTACGATTGTCTCCATGAAATTCTGGATACCCCTTGGAACCATTTGAATCGATCCTTTTACGGCGAGGGCCACTGCAATAAGGATAGCTGATACAAGAAAAGCATGTGTTACATTGTGAGGTATTACCTCCGGGTTAACAAAAACATCCATCAACAAAACTTCTGTCATAACAACCTCCTCTGAGGATAAAAATCGCAGTTATCTTACCTAACAAACTTCTCAAAAGTCAATAGAATAATTTACAAATTTTCTAAACCTGATAATTTTGCAGAATAACCGTTTAATTTTCAATCTGGCTATTGCAAAACAGGTTTTCATATTATATAACTGACGGGTCTAATCGAAATTAAGGTTTGCGTCTTTTTCCTTTATCTTGCGGGGAGCGCTTACCGGCGAGACCTGTTTGGGTTCCGTCCCCGCTTTAAAATATTCCCTGATTCCGGATAAATCGTCACGCGCCAGGAGTCCCGTAGCCGGATCAATCATGATACCGACGATACCTTCAGGTACGGGAAATTCCTCCGGCTCTCCGGAGGCGAAATTCTTCATAAAATTAACCCAGACAGGAGACGCAGCCCGCGCCCCTGTTTCCTGCGAGCCAAGAGGCCTCATATCATCAAACCCGACCCATACGGCTGCGGTTAAATGCGGAGTGTATCCCACAAACCATGCGTCTTTATATTCATTTGTCGTCCCTGTTTTTCCGGCAACAGGCCTGCCGAGCGCCTTAGCCTTCCATCCGGTGCCGTATTTAACGACATCTTCCAGCATAGAGGTTATCAGAAAAGCGGTTTGCGGACTGATGACTTCCTCCTGCTCCGGTTCGTTGCTCTCAAGTATCCTGCCTTTTGTGTCGGTGATATATTTAATCGCTATGGGTTTTATCTTTTGCCCGCCATTGGCAAAAACACTGTAACGGAGCGCCAAATCGAAGGGAGTAATACTTAATGAACCAAGCGCAAGGGTAAGGTCTCTCGGCATATTTCCTTCAACGCCAATAGTCCGCGCGAAATCGATTGCCTTATCTATTCCTATTGCATCAAGTAATTTTATGGTGACGACATTTCTTGAGTATGTCAACGCTTCACGGAGCGTTGTCGGGCCGTTAAACTTGTGGTCGGCATTTTCCGGTTTCCATTCACCTTTCGGTCCTCCGGGGTATGTCACGGGCTCATCCATGATAATGCCGGCAGGCGTAAAACCGTTATCTAATGCCGCCGCATATATGACCGGTTTGAAGGCCGAACCCGGCTGGCGTTTTGCATAGAGGGCCCTGTTAAAATCACTTTTTATAAAATCATATCCTCCGATCAAGGCCCTTATAAAACCTGTTTCCTGCTCTATGGCGACCAGCGCGCCTTCAACCTGAGGGTCCTGTTCGAGGAGGAGCTGAACTGTGTTCCCGCGTATATTTTTTATGCCGACTTTAACCACGTCACCCGGCTTCAGAATCTGTGTCAGGGAGAAATTTTTTAACATCCTTGGCGCGCCTTTTGTTGAATCAATAACCCTGGAAGCCCATCTCGCATCTTCAATGGAAAGTTTCCCGATTATTCCGCGAGTTTTTATGACCGCTACCTTATTTGTAACACTCAGAACAAGCCCGGAAGCAATATCGCCCGGGTTGGAAACAACGATGGAGGAAAGCTCTTTTGTCCTCATTTCTTTATCAAAATCAATGTCTGATTTATGTTCAACGGGGCCCCGCCATCCCCTTCGTTTATCGAGTTCCCTGAGACCTTCCTGTACCGCTCTGGAAGCGAGCAACTGGGCCTTTTTGTCCATGGTTGTATACACCCTGAGATTTCCTTTATACACCGTGTCAAGACCGTAAGTGTCTTCAAGGTATTTCCTGATATATTCCGTGAAGTAATTGTTTGCCTCAATCCCTTTTCTCATTGTGGAAAGATAGATAGGCTGTCGAAGCGCATGTTCCTTTTCGTCCGGTTTTATATATCCTTCCTCTTCCATCCTCATAAGCACAATCTGCTGTCTCTCCTTTGCTTTTGAGAGGTCGTTATAAGGAGAATAGGAAGAAGGGGCCTTGACGAGTCCGGCTATAAGTGCGGCCTCTGCAAGAGTTATATCCTTAACGGATTTGGCGAAATATACTTTTGACGCCATTTCAACGCCATATGCGCCGTGTCCGAAGTAGATTTTGTTCAGATAAAGTTCGAGGATTTCCCTCTTCTCAAGACTTTTCTCGATCTTTATCGCAAGAAAGATCTCCTTCAGTTTTCTCTTTAAGGTTTTTTCCGGGGTGAGGAACATCACCTTGGTGAGCTGCTGAGTAATCGTGCTTGCGCCCTCTTTAAAACCTGCATGGATAATGTCCTTAACGATAGCCCTCATGATCGCAATATAATCAATGCCTTTATGCTTCCAGAAACGCGAGTCCTCAACCGCTACAACGGCATTAATCATCCGCTCCGGTATTTTGTCTATCGGGACAAAGACGCCCTTTTCAGCTTTCAGTTCGCCTGTAAGCGTGTCATCATCCGCATAAATCTTTGTCCCTGCTTCAGGCTTGTACTGCTTCATCTCTTCAATAGAGGGAATGTCCCGGCTTATGGCAAGATATACTCCGGCGGAAACCCCGACAAAGATCGCAAGGACCGCAAGAATAATTATAGACTTTAGTTTCATCGTTGAATTATACCTTTGCGGCAAAGGGCCTGTCAAAAGCCCGAAATGCAACTCATTGGTTTAAAGTCTTTTTGGATATTTCTGAACGAAAACATCGAGTGGTGAGCGTTGACTTAAGACTGCTTATAAGGGTAATATTTTTATATGCATCAGCATTCGGATTATGTCCCCCTCCATCTGCATACGGAATACAGCCTGCTTGACGGA
This sequence comes from Thermodesulfovibrionales bacterium, assembly GCA_041658585.1. Classification (GTDB taxonomy): domain Bacteria; phylum Nitrospirota; class Thermodesulfovibrionia; order Thermodesulfovibrionales; family SM23-35; genus DYFC01. The sequence goes on along the minus strand of JBAZZX010000021.1, from coordinate 33,363 downwards.
GCAATACGGATAAAAGAGCTTGTCGAACAGGCGATTGCCTATAAGATGCCCGCGGTCGCTATAACGGACCACGGAAATCTCTTCGGCGCCGTTGATTTTTACCGTCAGGCCACCAAGGCGGGCCTCAAACCGATCATCGGCTGCGAGGTCTATGTTGCGCCGGGAAGCCGGTTTGACAGAAAGCAGGACCTTGAAACAGAGGAAGCGTCGTTCCACCTTATCCTCCTTGCAAGGGACAACCACGGATACCGCAACCTCGTAAATCTGGTCACTAAGGCGTATACCGAAGGGTTTTACTATAAACCGAGAATCGATATGGATTTGCTTGAACAATACAGCGGCGGACTTATCGGACTCTCCTCATGCCTGAAAGGGGAGATACCCTATTTCCTGCACAGGGGTATGCTCGATAGGGCGCGGGAGAAAGCCCTTAAATACAAGCACATCCTTGGACCTGAAAATTTCTATTTCGAACTGCAGGACAACGGCTTGCCCGAACAGGACGAGGTGAATAAGAAACTGATCGAGCTGTCGCACGAATTACATATCCCTGTTGTTGCTACTAATGATTGTCATTATATGCGGAAAGAAGACGCCCGGGCGCACGACGTCCTGCTGTGCATCCAGACGGGCAAGACAGTCAATGATAAAAACCGCATGCATTTCAGCTCCGAAAGTTTCTATTTCAAATCACCCGACGAGATGAAGAATGCCTTCAGGGACGTGCCTGAAGCGGTGTCCAATACAAGGGTCATTGCAGAGAGATGCAATGTCGAATTCAAGCTGGGGGTCTGCATGCTTCCCAAGTATGAGCTTGAAGACCATCAATCACCCGATGCTTTTCTTGAGAAACTGGCTTTTGAAGGGCTTAATATAAAACTGGGTCCGGCGCCGGAGGCGATTTATAAGGACAGGCTCAGGAGAGAACTCGATATGATTCGCAAGATGGGATATGCCTCATACTTCCTTATTGTGTGGGATTTTATAAGCTATGCCAGAAAACAGGGAATTCCGGTCGGCCCGGGAAGAGGTTCCGCCGCAGGCAGTCTTGTTTCCTATTGCATCGGCGTAACCGATATAGATCCGGTGAAATACAATCTACTCTTCGAGCGGTTCCTCAACCCCGAGCGTATAAGCATGCCGGATATCGATGTAGACTTCTGCAAGGACAGGAGAGGCGAGGTCATTGCCTATGTCGCGGAAAAGTACGGTAAGGACCATGTCGCCCAGATTATCACCTTTGGAACGATGGCTGCCAAGGCTGCTATCAGGGACGTGGGAAGGGCGCTCGATATACCCTATGGAGAAGTCGACAAGATAGCCAAACTTGTCCCCAATACCCTGAATATCAGCATTGAAGAAGCGTTGAAAGCCGAGCCTCAGATCAAGGCCCTTTATGAAAGCAACCCAAAGATAAGGGAGCTTCTTGATATAGCGATAAGGCTTGAGGGTCTCAGCAGACATGCCTCAACCCATGCTGCAGGAGTTGTCATCTCACCCGACCCGCTGACGGACTATACCCCTTTATACAAGAACCCTTCCGACGGAACTATCATGACCCAGTTTGACATGGGAGCTGTTGAAAAGATCGGACTCCTGAAATTTGATTTCCTCGGACTGAAGACCCTTACGGTAATCAATAAAACCCTCCGGTATATAAAAGAGGGAGGGAAAGAATTTCTATTAAAAGATATACCCATTGAAGATAAAGCTACTTATGATTTGTTGAGTTCGGGCAATACCATAGGCATTTTCCAGCTTGAAAGCGCCGGCATGAGAGACATCCTTGCCAAGATGACTCCCGACAGGTTTGAAGACCTTATAGCCCTTGTTGCGCTTTACAGGCCCGGCCCGATCGGAAGCGGTATGATCGATGATTATATCAAAAGGAAAAAAGGCCGCACCGCCGTGAAATACGACCTCCCCCAACTCAAGGAGGTCCTCGACGAGACTTATGGGGTCATCCTGTATCAGGAGCAGGTTATGCGTATCGCAAACAAGCTAGCGAACTTCTCGATGGGGCAGGCCGATATACTCAGAAAGGCTATGGGAAAGAAAAAGCCCGAGGAGATGGAAAAGCAGAAAGAGGTTTTTATACAGGGCGCTATAGCCAACGGTATTCCGGAAAAAAAGGCGATAAGGATATTTGACCTTATGGCCAATTTCGCGGAGTACGGCTTTAATAAGTCTCATTCGGCAGCCTATGCGTATGTCGCCTATCAGACCGCATATCTGAAGACCCACTACCCGGTCGAGTTTATGGCGGCAACCCTTACCTCGGATATGGACACTACCGACAAGATCGTAAAGACGATAGCCGGCTGCCGGGAAATGGGCATCGGCATACTCCCGCCGGATATTAATCTTTCCGGTAAAGAATTTAAAGTGAACGGAAACTCCATCCTCTTCGGACTCGAAGCGGTCAAAGGCGTGGGCTCGGCCGCTATTGAATCGATCATTGATGCAAGGAATGCAGACGGCCCGTTCACATCCGTGAGCAATTTCTTCGAGAGGGTGGACCAGAGGAAGGTAAATAAAAAAGTCGTTGAGAGCCTCATAAAGGCGGGGTCTTTTGATTCCCTTGGCGTCACAAGATCTTATGCCATGGAACTGCTGAGCACGAGTCTGAACGGGAGTTCCCGCTGCCTTTCCCCGATGCTGTTCGGCCGGCAGGATATGTTCGGCGAGCCTCCTGGCGATGAAAAACCTTCGTCTTCGGAATGGGATACCGAAGAGATTTTAAGGCATGAAAAGGAATCTCTCGGCTTTTATATCACAGGTCATCCCCTGACAAAATATAACAAACTGCTTGTGCGGCTCGGCGCTAAAAAACTGTCGGAACTCGAGTATGTGCCTGCTGACTCTGAAATAAAGATCGGCGGAATATTGACCGCTATCAAAAAGATACAGACCAAGGCCAAGGCTGAAATGATGGCCTACTGCACTATTGAGGATTCTGAAGGCCATGCCGAGGTGATTATTTTCCCGGAATTGTACAGGAACAGCCTTTCTTTGTTGCAGAAAGACACGCCCCTCCTAATAAAAGGTATCGTTGATAAAACGGAAAAGGGGATTAAGATAGTATCGAATGAGATCTCGAGGCTGGATTCCCTTGAAAACCGTATGGGGCATAAAGTTGAAATAAACCTAAAGGTCCTGCCGGATACCGCAGGCCTGCGTGTGCTGAAATCCATTATAGAAGCTGACGGCAAGGGGAACTATCCTCTTTATCTGAGAATAGTTCACAATGATGCGGATACCCTGATTGAGACCGGGCTTAAAGTATCCTATGAAAATGAAGTTATCAGGAAGATTGAAGAAATAACGGGCAAAGGAGCGGTAGTGTTCCAATGATACGTTATTACCTTGAATTTGAACGTCCTCTTGAGGAGCTTGAAACCAAGATAGATGAACTGAAACGGATATCCGACGGCAAGGATATCGATATATCCAGTGATATAAAGAAGCTTGAAAAAAAGGTGGGAGACCTTCGGTCGGATATCTTTTCTTCACTCACTCCATGGCAGAAGACGTTGACGGCACGACATCCGGACAGGCCCTATACGCTGGATTACATAAACATGATGACAAGCGACTTCATAGAGCTGCACGGCGACAGGAGATATTCCGACGACCCTGCTATTGTTGCAGGCATGGCAAAAATAAATGATATCCCCGTAATCGTTATCGGCCATCAGAAAGGCCGGGGAACAAAGGAGAGGATATACCGGAATTTCGGCCAGCCTCATCCGGAAGGATACAGAAAAGCGCTGAGGATAATGAAACTTGCAGAGAAGTTCAAAAAGCCGGTTATAACCTTTATCGACACCCCCGGAGCATATCCCGGGATCGGCGCAGAGGAACGCGGTCAGGCAGAGGCGATTGCAGTAAACCTGATGGAAATGTCGAGGCTGAGAACGCCGGTCATCTCAATCGTGATAGGTGAAGGAGGAAGCGGAGGAGCGCTTGCGCTAAGCGTTTCCGACAGACTGTATATGCTCGAACATTCATGCTATTCCGTCATTTCCCCCGAAGGTTGCGCGGCGATACTCTGGAAAAAAGAGAGCGATCTCGGGACAGAGGATTTCTCAAGAGCGGCGGATGCATTGAAGCTGACCGCGCAGGATCTGCTGAATTTCAAGATTATCGACGGCATCATCCCCGAACCGCTCGGCGGAGCTCACAGGGACCCTGAAATGACGGCAAAAACAATAACTGAATATATATTGTCCGCATATGAGGAATTAAAGACTAAAACTCCGGGTAAACTCATAGAGGAACGGTACCGGAGATTCAGAAAAATGGGAAGCTTCATAGAGGCGGAAAAATAGTTTCAATTAGAATATATTTGGTAATTTTAGAATATATTTGGTAATTATGGTAAGATAATGCCGGAAGTATTTAGGAGCCTTGTAAAAAGATTATAAGGGAGGTTTAAATGGTTGTTATAGCGGATACCACAGGTCTTAAGTGTCCCCAGCCGGTTTTAAAAATAGCTGCAAAATCACCCGATATGCAGCCCGGCGACATCCTTGAAGTTATCGGTGATTGTCCGACTTTTGAGAGAGATATTCGCGCTTGGTGCAAGAGACTGAAAAAGACTCTGTTGTTTATCAGGGATGAAGGGGCCGGCAAAAAGAGGTGCCAGATTCAGTTTTAGAATCTCCCGGTCCCGGGCAATTGTTCAATTTTATAACTCTGCTACAATAAACCTATGCACACGGATATTTCAAGCATTCCTTCAAATCCCGGTATTTATATTTTTAAAAATGCAAAAGAAAAGGTCCTTTATGTCGGCAAGGCAAAAAACCTCAAAAACCGGATCAGAAGCTATTTCCAGAAATTTTCAGGGCTTGATGCGCGAAAATCGGCCTTAGTAAAAGAGGTCAAAGATGTGACTTTTATTGTCACAGGCAATGAGCTTGAGGCCTTTGTGCTTGAAGCAAATCTGATAAAACAGTACAAACCAAAATTCAATGTTATCCTGAGGGATGATAAAAGCTATCCATACCTGAAACTTACGGTAAATGAAGAATGGCCAAAAATTGAAGTAGTGAGACGCATTCACAAGGACGGAGCGCTTTATTTCGGTCCCTATGTGCCTTCCGGGCCGATGTGGGAGACCCTTGCTTTTATCAGGAGACATTTCCGGATCAGGGACTGCAAACATGCCCTTGACAGACCCATCAGACCCTGCATCCAGTATCAGATGGGAAGATGCCTGGCGCCCTGTGCCGGCTATATAAGCAGGGAAGAATACATGAAACTCATTGAGGAGATAAGATTATTCCTGAGCGGTGAAAACAAAGACCTGACAACGGTCCTTGAAAAGAGTATGATGAAGCTTTCAAATGATATGGAATACGAAGAGGCCGCAAAGATACGGGACCGGATCAAGGCAATCGAAAAGGTCCGGGAGTCGCAAAAAATTATTTCTCCGGAAATCGGAGATATAGACGTCATCGGTTTTTATCGGCAAGAGGATGCTTCGGCGTCCAAGGTCTTTTTCATAAGAAAAGGGGTCATGATAGGTTCGAAGGATTATTTCCTCAAGAATACCGCAGGCATCCCCGACAAGGCATTAATAAATACCTTTCTGATCCAACTTTATTCAAAAGAGATTATACCGCCCCCGGAAATAATTATCTCTCAGACGCCGGAGGAAGCAAAATCTCTGAAAAATTGGCTTAGTCAGCGCGGCGGGAGGAAGACAAAGATAACCATTCCACGCTCCGGGAAAAAGAGGGAACTGGTCGATATGGCGTCGGAAAATGCCCGTTTCCTCTACAGGTCTGTCAAAGAAACAAGGACTGAAGAAATATTGGATGAGCTGAAGGACAAACTTCATCTCAAAAAAAGGCCTGAGCGCATAGGGGCTTTTGACGTCTCTAATGTCTCAGGCAGCGAAGCCGTAGGTTCATTTATCTTTTGGTCTGAAGGGGAATTCAGGAAAGACGGCTACAGGAGACTGAGGATAAAAACGGTACAGGGAATTGACGACTATGCAATGATGGCAGAGACGGTCAGGAGAACTATAAAAAATCTGAGTGGCGATCTGCCGGACCTTGTTATCATTGACGGCGGTAAGGGCCATCTTGAGACGGCACAAAAAATCTTTGGAGAGTATCAGGCTATCGTAAAAATAAAGCCCGAACTCATCGGCCTTGCCAAAGACCCTGACAGGGCATATCTCACGGAATATGATATTCCCGTGGATCTTGAGGACAAAAGGCCGTCATCCCTTCTCCTTAAAAGCATCCGCGATGAAGCCCACAGGTTTGCCGTCGGTTACCACAGAAAGCTCCGCGATAAAAGGATGCTGCAGTCTCCGCTTGAGGAGATTCACGGCGTAGGGAAGAAGCGGAGGCTTGAACTTTTGAGGGTTTTTGGTAGTATGAAAGGTATAAAAAAGGCCGGCGTTGACGACATTGCAAAACTCAAGGGCTTTAATAAAACAATTGCCGAACATCTTTACAATGAACTGAGGAGGGCGGAATGAAAAAAATAGTTTTGTTAGTATTATTTCTCCTGCTTCCGGCTTATGCCGGAGCGGCTTATACTATCTATTTGAAAAATGGCGCTGAAATACCCGAGGTCACATCATATAGTGAAAGCGGAGGCGATGTTTATCTTTATTTCGGCGCGGGTTCAATGATAGTGCCGAAAAAAGACATCCTCAGGATAGGAGGGTCGGAAACGACTGGAAAGGAAACCGCCAGAGGGAAAACGGAATCGCCACAGGATACCCGGAGATCTCCGGAAGCGCAACCGCCGCAGGAGCAGCCGGCATCCCCGGAATCGCATTCTCCTCCTCCTGCCGGGACGAATGACAAAACTGCGAGACTGAATGAATTGAGGAGCGAGCTTAATTCGCTCTCGTCCGAACTGAAAAATGTCCAGGAGCAGGAGAGCAGACTTGTGAAAGAGATAAACGAAAAGACGGGAAGACGGTTCAGTTACAATCTGTATCAGATTAAGCAGCTTGAGAAAGAATTAGAGCCTCTCAGAGCGGAATTAGCGAATGTCCGGCAGAGGATGACGGAGTTGATGCAGAGGAAAGGCGCAATAGAGAACGATATGAAGGAACTCCAATGAACATTTATATATCAGGATCAATGGCCTATGACAGGATAATGGATTTTCCCGGAAAGTTTTCCGACTACATACTGCCGGACAAAATTCATGTATTAAACGTTTGTTTCAATGTCAACGGACTGGTGGAAAAGTTCGGCGGCACCGCAGGCAATATAGCCTTTTCACTTAGTCTTCTCGATGAGAAGCCCTTTATAATTGCCGCTATCGGCAAGGATTACCGAAATTATTTTGAATGGCTGCAAAAAAATAATATCTCTGTTGACGGGATAAAGATCATCCCCGAAGAATTTACTGCGGGCGCCTATATAACCACCGATATGTCAGACAACCAGATAACCGGGTTTAACCCCGGCGCCATGAAATATCCTTCAGGCTATATTTTTGAAAAGGCGAAACCAAATGGCTCGATTGTCCTCATCGCTCCGGGAAATATTGAAGACATGACCGGCTATGCAAGGACATGCAGAGACAGGAAAATCCCCTACATCTGTGACCCCGGACAGTCCCTTACAAAATGGGACAAACAAACTCTCATAGAGTGGCTCGACGGGGCCCTGCTATTAATTACAAATGATTATGAACTCGAAGTTATCATGAAGATAACGGGTTTGGACAAGAAGGGTCTGCTCGCCCTTGCCGGGACTATTATCACAACTCTCGGAGAAAAGGGATCCATTATTGTTTCAGGGGATTCGGAAGTTCCCGTCCCGGCGGCAAAGGCCGGCAAGGTTGTAGACCCTACCGGCGCCGGCGATGCATACAGGGCCGGTTTGCTAAAGGGTATCGTTTCAGGAAAGGACTTGCCGGCTGCTGCAAGGATCGGGGCTGTTGCGGCCGTATATGCGATAGAGAAATACGGAACTCAGGAGCACCGCTTTACATACGATGAGTTCGCGGAAAGATACCGGAATAATTTCGGAGAAAACCTTTAATAAGGATGAAGGATGAATTATGAAGGATGAGGGTAATACATTAGAGGTCTAAAAATGATTATGCCGGATTTATTTTGTATATATTCCTGAAAATCCTGATCGATTACTTTTCTGAATTCCGGCTGAGATGAGGCATGTCTCAGATAACTTTTCTCGCCTTCTCTGATGAAGATGCCCACATGCGAAACATCGAGGCCTGCTGCATGGGAATATATCCCGATATAGTCGCCTGTCCTTATTTTTTCGAGGATCGGGCCGTCTATTGCAGGAGAAGGTATATAGGAAATTTCACGCTCCACCGGCGCGATCCCCGGAATCAAATATGAGCCGTCTTCCTTCCGGTTTAGTATTTTCAAAATCTTATTAGCCTTCAGTCCGCCAACCTCTTCCGTTATATCATGGACAAAACCGGAATTGAATTCTTTCCAGTCGGTAAGGAAGTGGTTCCTATTTTCAAAAGAGACGGCGCCGGATTTATATCTTACCCCTTTCAGATTATCCATGAACCCGGAAAAAGATTCCGACAGACGCATTGCTTCAATGTAATCAATAAGTGTAAAACAGTCAACTCCTTCAAGGTTGACCACTAACTCTTCCGGAATAACTATATCTCCGATAAGGGTCGATTCCCTGTAAGAGATTTCAAGGAACCTGCGGGAGAGAAAATCGATACGATCAGAGATGTTGGGTATAGAAGAGTACCTGACTATGAGAGCGTCTATTTCGTCCTGCGAGAATTTTCCCAAACGGATTTGTGTTTCGTACATGTCTATTATTATAAAGCAGGTTCGATAGATAAGAGGAGAGTTGCCGAGTAAAAAAGTATCTGCTATGATTAAACCTATGAAAACCATCGATATTCATACGCATGGAATTGGCGGGTATGATACCCTGTCTGCCGATGTAACCCATATCCTCAGGATAGCGGAAATCCAGGGCTCCTGCGGGGTACTGGAAATTGTCCTCACCATATATCCGGCCGTCATCAGTGTCATGAGAGAAAATATGGAGATGATAAAGAAGGCCATGGATATACAAAATGCAGCAATAACCTCCGGCCAGGCTAAAATCCTCGGGGTCCATCTTGAGGGGCCATTCCTGAACCCGGCTAGATGCGGTTCACTCAATGCAACGACCTTTATAGGGCCTTCGGAGAAACCGTTCAGAGAGCTTATTGAAGGCTTTGAAAATATGGTAAAGATAATCACTGTTGCTCCCGAACTGGAAGGCGCTTTCGGGCTCATAAAAAAGATTTCCGCTCAGGGGATTATAGTCAGCATGGGCCATTCGGATGCAACCTATGAAGAGGCGGAGAAAGGGTTCCATGCAGGAGCTAAGGGAATAACACATCTGTTCAACGCTATGCAGGGCTTTCATCACAGAAAACCCGGCATAGCAGGTTTCGGACTTCTGCATAAGGATATCTATATCGAGATTATTGCAGACCCCTATCATCTTCATCAGGCAACCCTTGAACTAATATTGAGGACTAAAAACCCCCAAAGGATTATTATTGTTTCGGACACGGTGAGAGAATCAAAAACCTCTCTTGAGGAGAAAGCTGTTACCGATTCGTATGGGAAGCTATTAGGCGGCGGCATGACCGTCCTCGAATCCGCACAGAGGCTGATTGCTATGGGTTATAACGAGGAGATGATTAAGGGGTGCATAACGGAAAACCCGCAGAGGTATTTAAAAAACTAAAAAGGATGAAGGATGAAGGACAATTTTCATAATTCATCCTTCATAATTCATAATTATTCTGGAGGTGTTTATGACGGGAAAAGTCATTATTTACGGCAAGGCAGGCTGACCCTTTACGGATAAGGCCAGGTCGGTCTATGGGGATCAGGCGGAATACATTGATGTTAAGGCGGATGCTCAAAAACTGGAAGAGATGCTAAAGCTTTCAGGCGGGGTCAGAAAAGTCCCGGTCATTGTTGAGGAAGGCCGGGTAAATATAGGGTTTGGAGGGGCTTGAGGGATATAATTAAACCGATAGGTTATCGGAAGAATATCCACAAGAAAAAATACTTATTGACAAATCTCCCCGGATGTTGTAAAAGATTAGATTAAATGAACTACCCCGAAGCACAGCTTCGAGGAATTCTTTTGATTAAGGAGGGAACACCTTATGAATAAACATTATTTTATCCCACTCTTATTTGCCGCTTTGTTCTTATCATTTATTGTCTCTTCAACTAATGTCTCGGCAAAAGAGGCTATGGCCTTAGGAGAAATAAAAGCTATGGGCATGGTGTCGATAGAATCTTCCGTCGGGAAATGGGTTGAGCTGAAGGATGCCTATCCGCTTTTGAAAAGCACAAAACTCAAGACAAACGAAGGTGTTGTCTCTGTAACAACTAAGGAAGGGACAAGGATAGACCTTTCAAAAAATACCGAGGTTTCAATAGATACGGCAAGCAACAGCTATACTTTGACCCTTGCGTATGGTACGGTTTCCTTTAATATCATGCCTTCATCCGAGTTTATTATTATTACAAAGGACGCAACTATCTCTGCCGGCAGACAGGTAGCCGGTTACTATTCTATGGTTGCAGGCCCCGGGGCCCCGGGGCTTTCAAACATACAGGGGATGGTTTTTAGTGACTCAAAAGGGACATTGATAAGGAGTATCACAGGGAGGATCAATGTCAGCGGAAAAGGCTTTCAGGCAAAGGTCCTGGATTCCGGCGAATCGTTCTTTGCATCCCTTGAAGGAGAAAAGTCTCCTCTGGGTTATACACCCGCAGCCGGTTCGGGCGCATGGCTTACTAAGGGGCTGATAATGGGCGGCTTTTTCGTATCTGCCGGGCTTACTGCCAATGAGTCGTTTCGCGGAAATGGAACTCACAGCAAGTCGGCGCCGTAATAAACTTCGCCCTCACATATACATATACCGAATCAGTTACATAAAATGAAAGGTTGACATGATAAAAAACCTTTCAAATTAAAAACCGTTTTGCAATGTTTAGTAACTATTGATGATATATAAAAAGTATTTTGTACATTCCGTTCTAATCATATCCATTTTTTTAGTCTCTCATTGCGGCAGCACGGAATATGCCGCCAGGACCCCTCCTACCGTTGATCTTGCAAGCAAAAAAAAGACGGAAAAATTGAATGAAGTTATTATGGTGAGCGCGGCGACAAAGACTGCTACGCTGGATGACTACCGGATCGGTCCGGAGGACCTCCTTGAAATAGAAGCATATAATGTCGAAGACCTGAAGAAGACTCTGAGAGTAAACTCTCAGGGAGATATAGCCCTTCCCCTTGTAGGCATTATCAATGCTAAAGGCAAGACCACTTCGGAACTCGAGAAAATCATATCCGAAAAACTCGACAGATACGTTCAGGAAACCGTAGTCAACGTCTTTATAAAGGAATACAGAAGTCAGAGGATATCAGTGGTAGGCGCCGTCAACAACTCGCAGGTCTATGCAGTTACCGGACAAAGGTATCTTATTGATATGCTCATGACTGCGGGAGGACTTAAAGAAGAAGCCGGGAACGTCTGTTATATTATACGTCCGTCACAGATGAACTCTACGAACAGCCGCGCCGAGACCCTTGTTATAGACCTCAATGAACTCCTCGTAAACGGGAATGTTGTTCTGAACGTAGCCGTCTTTACGGGTGATGTAATCAATGTCCCGAGAGGCGGCGTTATTTTTGTGGACGGGGCCGTGAAAAATCCGGGCGCTTTCAATATTAAAGGGAAAACAACATTCATTCAGGCAATTACCATGGCGCAGGGTTTAAATTCGGATGCGCAGCTCGGCGACATCAGGATATTCCGTGATAACGGCAAGGGCGAAAGAGACGTTATAACCGTAGACTATGAAGCGGTCAGAAAAGGCGATAATCCGGATATACTCCTTGCGGAAAACGATATCATAATCGTACCGCAGAGCCAGGTCAAAAACTTTTTTAACGGCTTTATCGGTACCCTTAAGGGTTTCATCACATTCGGAAAAGGATTTTAGGATAGAGGATGGCTGAAAATAACGGCGAAGAAAAAAACAGAGCTCTCGATAAACTCAGACCATATCCCCTGACGTCACCCGAACCCGTTTACCACCCTCACAGTGCAACGGCGGAAGAAGAGGTGCATCTCAGAGATTACCTCAATGTCCTGTTGAGAAGAAAATGGATTGTTATAACGTTTCTTCTTGCGGTAGTCACAACCGTAACCATAGGTACGTTCCTGAAGAAGCCCTTATATAAATCGACCATTACTATAAAGATAGACAAAGAAAATCCGAATATACTCGCTTTTAAAGACGTCGTAGGTGTTGAGAGGGCCGAGGAAGACTATTATCAAACACAATATAAGGTGCTGAAATCCAGAAACCTTGCGAAGCGGGTGATACGTTCATTGCAGCTCGCCGCAAACCTTGAATTCGCCGGTGAGCCTCCAAAAGAGGAGAAAAAAGAGGCCGGCGATTCGCTTACAAAACGGGAAAACCCGCTTGAGGAGAACAATGTCAACACAAGCCTTATTGATGCATTTCTCAATAAGATGGAAGTTAGCCCGCTTCAGAAATCAAGACTTGTAAATGTCAGTTTCGTATCTTACGGCCCCGAACTGTCCGCAAAAGCGGCGAATGCGATAGGAGAGGCATTTATCGACTTGAATATAGAATCAAAGTTTGAGGCTACACAACAGGCAAGTACCTGGCTTGAAAAGCAGCTCGAGGTTATGAAGGCGAAGCTTGAACAGGCTGAGGAGAAACTAAATGAGTACGCTTCAAAGAATGATATCATTTTCCTCGAAAAAAACGACGATAAAGGAAAAGGCGTCGACGGTGAAAACATTGTTACTAAAAAACTCTCGGAGCTTTCAACGGAGCTTACGGTGGCAACCTCCGGGAGGATCGGCAAAGAAGCCCTTTACAGAGAGATGAAATCGGGAGATCCCGAATCGAATTCCGTGGTGATGAGCAATTCGCTGGTTCTGGAACTGAAAAAGAGTTACGCTTCTCTTGAATCCGAATATAACCAGCAGCTGAAGATCTATAAACCCGATTATCCCAGGATGATTAAACTAAAAGAACATATCAATCAGATAAAAAATAAATTGGACCAGGAGACAAAAAGGGTCGTCTCGAGCGTGAAAAAGGATTACGAGGTGGCTTTAAACCGTGAAAACCAGCTTAAAGCAGCTTTAAATATACAGAAGAAAGAGGCGCTCGATCTGAACCAGAGGTCTATCCAGTACCAGATATTGAAAAGGGAAACCGATACCAATAAAGAACTTTACAACGGTCTTCTGCAGAGGCTGAAAGAAACGGGCGTCTCGGCAACCCTTACGGCAAACAACATACAGATACTTGACAGGTCCGAGGTCCCCAAAAAACCGTTTAAGCCTAACAAGACTATGAATATCCTCCTGTCCATTATCGCAGGGCTTTTCGGGGGTGTGGGACTCGCATTTTTTATGGAATATCTCGACAATACCATCAAAACACCCGAGGATGTTGAAAAGAAGATGTATCTTCCGCAACTCGGGCTTGTGCCCGATTATAACACCGGCAACAATGATAACCTTCCGGTAGAATCCGCCTCACATTCCGACGGACTGAGTCCGATTGCCGAGGCCTACCGTTCGATAAGGACATTCCTGCTTCTTTCAACAGGCGGAAAACCTCCGAGGGTCATGATGGTTACAAGCCCTGCAAGAGGAGAAGGGAAGACCACTACAACCATAAACACCGCTATCAGTTTTACAAAATCCGATGTAAAGGTGATTATTATTGATGCGGACATGAGAAGGCCGAGATTTCATGAAATATTCTCGCTTGACAATACCGGCGGACTTTCCGTGTTCCTTTCAGGGAATGCGGAATTCGGAAACGGTCTCATAAATAGTTCCAACATAGAAAATCTGGATATTATCACTTCGGGTCCTATCCCTCCAAATCCTGCGGAGCTCCTCGGTTCTTACAGATTTCAGGACCTTATCAATAACCTTTACTCGATGTATAACTTTATCTTCATTGACACTCCTCCGGTACTCGGCATGTCGGACCCTCTGATTATCAGCCAAAGGACCGACGGCGTCATTATGGTTGTGAAATCAGGTAATACGCAGAAACAGGCTGCAAGGGAAGCAAGGAGGCTGCTTGACGGCGTAAACGCCAAGATACTGGGAGTTGTGCTCAATTCAATAGACCAGTCAGCCATGAGGTACAGTTATTATTATAATTATTACAAGTACTACTACAGTAATGACAAAAAATGAGCGCCGCGTCCTTTTCTTTTCAATAGCCTTTCCCTTTTATATCCTTTTCATGTGGCTTGCAATCAGTCCTTTTCCGGGTCAGCTTTTCTTTGCTCCGCTGACTGAAAGCGGACTCCTTAAAGCCTTTCGGTATGACAGGAGTAATGCAACGTATAGCTATGTCCTTGGAAGGCTGTACCACTACGGCCTTGAGCATTATGATCCCGAAAAAGCCCGCAGATACTATAAGGAGTCTTTAAGCCTCAATCCCCTGCAGGGCGGCTGCTGGCTTGATCTTGCCAAAGCATCAGAGACGGCAGGGTCGACGGCTGACGCCGGATATGCGATAAAGAGGGCGATAAGACTTGTCCCGAAAAACCCCTCGGTAAGATGGGAAGCCGGCGTATTTTATCTCAATACCGGAGATATCGAAGCCTCTCTTGGGAATTTCAGGGAATTTGTTCTACTGCAGCCGGAAAAGCAGTCCGCCGTGTACGACCTTGTCTGGAAACTAAGACTTGATGCACGGCATATCCTCGATGCGCTTGTCCCTAAGACCTATGCCTATTATAGGAAGTATTTATCGTATCTTGTCTCTACTGAAAGGACCAATGAGTCAAAAGACGTATGGAACGCAATGAAAGGCTTTGAAGTGGAAGATGAGGAATTTATAAAGTATACGGATTTTCTGATCTCAAGACATCTTTATGAAGACGCCCGGGACATATGGAATGATTTTCAAAAGAAGAAAACAAAACCGTCGCAAGAGAACGGGTCCGCTATGCCGTGGAACGGAAGCTTTGAAGAAGATATAGTGAACGGCGGTTATGACTGGAAGATCAATGAGACAAAAGGAGTGGACGTCTTTTTAGACAGGGACACCCGTATGCTCGGCAGCCGTTCGTTGGGAGTGACCTTTGATGGGACGCAGAACCCGGGCGTCTCAATCGCTTCACAGGTTGTCATAGTTCGACCCAATACCGGATATGTCCTCAGAGGGAATATCAAAACCGGTTCTCTGACAACTTCAAACGGCCTGGTCCTTTCCGTCGAAGGACACGACTGCAAAGGGTTTTACAGGAAATCGGACGCCGTAACAGGCACAAATTTCTGGAAAGAGGTTGTCGTCGAATTTAATACGCCGCCTGCCTGCAACGCCGTTCTGATTAGCATAAAAAGGGAAAAGTCAACCAAGCTTGACAATAAAATAAGCGGAAATGCATGGATCGACGGGATAAATATGGTCCAGAAATGATTTTTATTGCGACGGCATTAATTATTTTTTCCGTGCTCTTCTTCGGTTCCGTTGAGGTATGGTCAACGGCTTTGTTCGAAGCCGGCTTCCTTTCTCTTTTTATGATACGGCTTATTTTGAGAGAAAAACCCGAGGCTTCGGCGGAGCTTGTGAACGAGGGGCGCCGGAAAAGGGAATCCCGCATTTATTTGGCGTTGGCCGGTATCCTGTTTTACGCCGCTATTCAGACGGCGCCGATGCCTTCCCAGATACTCAAGATGATATCTCCCCGCGTCTTTGATCTCTATTCATATTATGCCGTGGATAAAAACCCCTCTATGCATATCAGCCTTTATGCATATAAAACACAGGTAGAATTTTTAAGGCTGCTCGCCTGTTCCTTGTGTTTCACTCTCTTTGCGACCGGCATAAAAGACGCCCGTGATCTTGACAGGGTCCTCAGGACGCTGGCCTATTTCGGTTTCGGTCTCGCCGTTTTTTCTTTATTGCAGACGGCTGCATGGAATGGGAAGCTTTACTGGTTCAGGGAAATAACCGGCAGTAGTCCTTTCGGCCCTTTTGTAAACAGAAACCACTATGCGGGGCTTATCGGCCTGCTCATCCCCTTGAGTCTCGGTCTTGCATTCACCCGAAAAAGCAGGGAAAGACAGTTGTTGTTCGGGTTTATGGGCCTTATCATGTCTGTTTCATTATTTCTGTCTCTTTCAAGGGGCGGCATTATAAGCTTTTTCGCAGGTCTTGCCCTGTTCACCCTTCTTCTTTCATGGAATAAACTCGGGGTAAAAAAAAGGAGATGGTGGCCGCTTGCTGCATTCATATTCATACTCTTTTCCTATCTCCTTTATCTCGGTATCGATCCCGTTATCGACAGATTCTATAAAACGGATATTTCAAAAGAAGCCCGTTTTGCCGTCTGGGCGGAGACTTTAAGGGTCTTTAAGGATTTTTATCTGACGGGCTGCGGCCTGGGGACCTTTGTTTATGTATTCCCCCTTTATTCGCCTGAAGCCGTTACATCAATCTATGACCATGCGCATAATGACTACCTTGAATTTATTTTGGAAGCGGGCATAACAGGCGTGGTGCTGCTGCTGACTTTTCTATTCTTTCTTTTCAATTGCATATTCGGAGGGACCCGTGAAGGGTATGGCGGTATCATCAGAATATCCATGCTGTCGGCAATTTCAACAATGGCTGTCCATAGCATCTTCGACTTTAATCTGCATATCCCTTCAAACGCGCTTATGCTTTCCGCAATTTTAGGGATGGCGCTTGCAAATTCAAGGATGGGAGCTGAAATATCCAATGAGGCTGCCGCACCGGAATGATTGACCCGTGCGGGTAAATTTGTTATGCATTTAAAGAAGCAATAAATAGGAAATAATTTTATAATAATACATGTGGTACGCAATATATACAAAGGCAGGAAAAGAGGATTCCGTAACGTTCCTTCTTCGGAACGCCGGTATAGATGTGCTCAACGCAAAACTGAAGTCAAGCAGATTCAGACAGAACAGACTTGTTGAACTCATCGAGCCTCTGTTCCCCTGCTACATATTCGCCGACTTTGAAAAGGAAAAATATGCGCACATGATAACCTACACAAGGGGGACCAGGTATATAGTAGGCAAACAGAACCCGATTATTGTAAGCAATGAAATAATAACCGCAATAAAAGATAATCTGGAGCAGGACGATATCATTACTATGAGACCCCAAAGTTTTTGCAGGGGCGACAGGGTGCTTATAAAAGATGGGCCCTTTAAGAATTTCATCGGCCTTTTCGAAAGGGAGATTAGAGGCCCTGAGAGGGTCATGGTCCTTCTTGATGCGATACATAGCAGACTTGAGATCGACGGCTGTCTACTGGAAGTGGCATAAACGGCGAGACAGGGTGAAAGGCAGAAAAAAGTTTCAGGTCAAGATAAAACTGACAATATTATTTTCACCCGGTCGACATTAACCTTAATTGTTATTGTGTTTGTTATTATTAGAAATGTGCGTGAGAGAAGTATCCGGAACATGCCCGTCAAAGACATGAATGGCGGTAGCTTTTCTTTTTTATAGCAAGCAAAAGCTTAAATATTAATGATATACAATGAATGATACAAACAAAAATTTGGAGAACAGCGATATGAAAGGTATTATTTTGGCAGGGGGGAGCGGTACGCGGCTCTATCCGGTGACATTGGGGGTCTGCAAGCAGTTGCTGCCCATCTATGATAAGCCGATGATCTACTACCCGCTTTCGGCGCTTATGCTCTCAGGGATAAGGGATATCCTGATTATTTCCACGCCTCAGGACCTTCAGCGTTTCGTGCAGATATTCGGTGACGGTTCCCGTCTGGGGCTTAATTTTTCCTACAAAGAGCAGCCCCGTCCCGGCGGCATTGCCGAGGCGTTTATTCTTGGAGAGAAATTTATAGGCAGTGATACCTCATGTCTTGTACTCGGCGACAATATTTTCTACGGCCACGGTCTGACGGAATTGCTTAAGAAGGCGACAACGGACGTTATGGAAAAGGGCGGCGCAACGATATTCGGTTATTATGTGAATGACCCGGAAAGGTACGGCGTTGTGGAGTTTGATGAAAAAGGCAATGCGCTATCCATTGAAGAAAAACCAAAGGCGCCGAAATCAAAATATGCCGTGACAGGCCTGTATTTCTATGATAATAGCGTGAGTGAAATAGCAAAAAGAATTAAACCCTCCCATCGGGGTGAGCTTGAAATAACCGATTTAAACAGGGAGTATCTTAATCACGGGAAACTCAGGGTTGAACTGCTCGGCAGGGGTTATGCCTGGCTTGATACCGGCACACACGAAAGCCTTCTGGACGCAGGCGTGTTTATTTCTACTATCGAAAAAAGGCAGGGACTTAAGATAGCCTGTATAGAGGAGATAGCCTATAAACTGGGCTATATAGATGAAGAAGGCCTTACAAAACTTGCCCGGCATCTCAACCATAATGAATACGGGAAATATCTGATGAAGTTGATAAAATGAAATCGCAAAAAACGCGTAGAGTATGGTGCATGGAGCAAAGAGTAAAAAAGCATTCCGTATGCTTTATGTACTTTACGCCGCGCCCTTTGTCCTATGCGCTCTGCAATTATTTTGCATATGCCTTTCACCTTTAAAACATTATCCATACCCGGCGTCATTCTCATAGAGCCGAGAGCTTTCGGAGACGACAGGGGCTTTTTTATGGAGACCTATAAATATTCGGACTTTGCCTCTGCAGGCATTAAGGAAAGCTTTGTTCAGGACAACTATTCACGGTCTTTAACGGGAATCCTGAGGGGGCTTCATTACCAGAAGAATCCCAATGCCCAGGGAAAACTGGTACAGTGCATAACCGGAAGAATTTTCGATGCGGCCGTGGATATCAGAAAAGGTTCTCCCACGTTTGGGAAATGGGTTGCAGCGGAACTGTCCGGAGACAACAAACTGATGCTCTATGTCCCCGCCGGTTTTGCGCACGGTTTTTTAGTATTAAGTGAAACTGCGGATGTAATGTATAAATGTACAAAAGAATATTCTCCTGCCGACGACAAAGGCATTATATGGAATGATCCGGACATCGGCATAGAATGGCCGCTGAAGGAGCCGCTTCTCTCCGGCAAAGACAGGGAACATCCTCTGCTAAAGGACGCGGATAATAATTTTGAGTATACACTTTAACGTCTCTGATATCATGAGGAAAGCAGTGGAAGTGTTTCAATTCCCTGGAATGAAAATTCCCCATCTTAAGATAAGAGGGGGTGAGGGGGCGTTACGAAACCTTTGTGGGTTGATGCGGTTAAAGAAGGACAAAGGGCAAAGATATTTGGAGTAACCCCTCCAACCTCCCCTTAACCCAAGGGGAGGAGTTAATTTCCCCTCTTAGATTAAGAGGGGTTAGGGGAGTTATCCTTGTCAGGTAATAGATCATGAAATTCCTTATCACCGGCGCAAAAGGACAGCTTGCAAGTGATTTTCCCGCGGCTTTGAAAGACTTCAATCATGAAGTCCTGGCGCTGGACAGAGAGAGCCTCGACATAGCGGATTTAGACGGCGTTATGAAAACGGTTTCTCAGTATCAACCGGAGGTCGTACTTAACTGTGCGGCTTATAATCTGGTTGATAAGGCGGAAGAAGAACCCGCCGCCGCCTTCAGAGTTAATGCAAAAGGTGTAAGGAATCTGGCCGCAGTATGCAAAAAAAACAATATACTCCTTGTTCATTATGGCAGCGATTATGTTTTTGACGGAACTAAGGAGGACTTTTACAAAGAAGAGGATGACCCCCATCCCATCAATATTTATGGAGAGAGTAAATTAGAGGGTGAACGGCGTCTGCAGGAGGAGACGGACAAGTTTCTGCTGTTAAGACTGAGTTGGGTATTCGGAGAAGGACAACAGAATTTTCTTTATAAACTGTCGGAGTGGACCAAAAAGAGCAGGATACTCAGGATAGTCAGCGACCAGATATCCGTGCCGACCTACACAAAGGATATCGTGAGCCTGACCCTGTTTGCGATCAACAGGGGCTTGAGAGGTATATACCATCTCACCAACAGCGGCTATGCCTCGCGTTATGAAGTGGCGCGGTATTTTACGGAACGTATGGGTCTTGATAATCTCATATTGCCTGTAAACTCGGACTATTTCCCCGTGCCTGCAAAAAGGCCGTTCTTTTCCGCAATGTCCAACCGCAAGCTTGCAGACGAATTAAATGTGGAAATCCCGGACTGGAAAACAGGTATAGACAGATATATAGAGTCGGTATTCAAAAAAGAGGAGATATGATTAACAAACTCTTAATAACAGGCGGTGCGGGTTTTATTGGGAGTGAATTCGTCAGGAAGGCGGTTTCAAAAGGTTATGAAATTGTCGTCATTGATAACCTAAGCTATGCCGGAGATATTGAAAGGCTGAAAGAAGTTGCTGGAAGGGTCAAGTTTTTCAAAACCGATATAACCGACAGGGAAGCCGTTAAAGGTATCTTTGAATCGGTAACCCCCGAGGCCGTCGTCCACTGGGCGGCAGAGAGCCACGTTGACCGGAGCATCCTCGACGCCTCTCCTTTCCTTGATACGAATATCAGGGGCACTCAGGTTCTGCTCGACCTTTCGAGAGAATTCGGAATAAAAAAAATCATCAATGTCTCGACCGATGAGGTATACGGCGATCTCGGCGAGTCCGGGCAGTTTTTTGAGACAACCCCTCTGAACCCGAGTTCTCCCTATTCAGTCAGCAAGGCGTCCGCGGATATGCTCGGCAGGGCTTATCACAGAACATACGGCCTGCCTGTTATAACGGTGCGGCCCTCGAACAATTACGGGCCATGGCAGTATCCTGAAAAACTCATACCCGTCGTAGTCCTGAAAGCCCTGCATAATGAGAGAATTCCTGTCTATGGGAAAGGCGAGAACATACGGGAGTGGTTGTACGTATCAGATTGTACCGAAGCGGTTCTTGAAGTCCTTGAAAAGGGGAATGCCGGAGATATTTACAATATCGGCAGCGGTGAAGAAAAAAGAAATATCGAGGTTGTGAAAGCGATTCTGGCTATATTGGGAAAATCGGAAGACCTCATAGAGTTTGTAAAAGACAGACCCGGACACGATTTCAGGTATTCCCTAAACGCAACAAAGATCAACAACGAACTCGGATGGAAAACAAAAGTCCGTTTCGAAAAAGGCATCGAAACGACGGTAAAATGGTATGTGGATAATATAGAATGGGCAAATAAAAAAGTAAGCACTATAAACTAAGCAGTACGCAGAAAGAAATGGCGCCTACTGCTTACCGAGTGCTTTTGTGATATGAACGATAAAGTCTTCAGAGAATACGACATAAGGGGGATTGCCGGAAAAGACATTGACGGCGATTTTGCTTTCCTGCTGGGCAAGGCCTTCGGCGCATACCTTAAAAACACGAATCCACGCGCGGAACAGGTCAGCGTCGGCAGAGACGGGAGATTGAGTTCCGAAACTCTGGCGTCACATGTTATTCAGGGGATCATTGCTGCGGGCATAGACGTATATGACATCGGCCTTTGCCCTACCCCGTTGCAATATTTTTCGATCCACCATCTAAAGCTGGACGGCGGCGTCATGGTTACGGGAAGCCATAACCCGTCCGCATACAACGGTTTTAAATTGAGCGTCGGCAAGGAGACCATATTCGGGGAAAAAATCCAAAGACTCAAGACGATAATGCAGAAAAATGAATGCCGCGAAAGCGATAAGAAGGGACAAATAAAAGACTACGATATTATTGATGCGTATACCCGATTCATGGAAAGGCGTTTTTCCTATTTATCGGGTGAACAATACAAAACACCTGTCGTTGTAGTTGATGCAGGGAACGGGACCGGAGGGATTGTAGCTCCAAGGATACTGGAGTCTATGGGGTGCAAAGTTATACCGCTTTACTGCGAGCCGGATGGAAGGTTTCCTAACCACCATCCCGATCCGACCGTAGTGGAATATATTCAGGACCTGATAAAAACGACAAAGGAACGGCAGGCCGACATCGGCATCGGCTATGACGGAGACGCCGACCGCATCGGAGTAGTTGACGGCTCGGGAAACGTCATATGGGGCGACCAGATTATGATCGTCCTGTCCAGGGATATCCTGAGCAGAAAACCCGGAGCTGTTATTATCGGGGACGTCAAGTGTTCGCAGGTTATGTTTGATGATATCGAGAAACATGGCGGAAGACCCATTATGTGGAAGACCGGCCATTCCCTTATAAAGGACAAGATGAAACAGGAGAAGGCGGAGCTTGCAGGCGAATTCAGCGGTCATATATTCATAGCCGACGATTATTATGGTTTTGACGACGCCCTTTATACATCCTTCCGTCTCGTCGAGATCATGAAGAGAACCGGCCTCGGGATCGAAGATTTGCTCTCCGGTGTGCCCCGGCTGCATTATACGCCCGAAATACGGATTGAATGTGAAGATGAGCGTAAGCGGCTGCTGGTGGAAGCATTGGCAGCCCGGTGCAAAGAATATTTCAGGACAGGAAAAGGACCCCTGCCGATCAGGAAGATATATGATATTGACGGCGCAAGGATCGTCTTTGAAAAGGGATGGGGCCTCGTAAGGTCAAGCAACACCCAGCCGGTAATCGTCATGCGCTTTGAAGCGGAAGACGAAGAATCGCTTAAACAATATAAATTATTTCTGGAAAACGAACTGAAAAAAGCGGAAGGGGGTTTCAGTAAATGAAGGCATTGATCCTTGCAGGCGGGTCAGGCACACGCCTATGGCCGCTCAGCAGAAAGAATTATCCCAAACAATTTCTGAAGCTTCATTCCGGTAGTTCTCTTCTTCAGCTTACTGTGCAGAGACTTGCAGGAGCGTTCGCTGCAAACGACATGGTTGTTATGACGAACAGTGAATATAAATTTCATGTCCTGTCGGACCTTAATACCATCTTTGATACACAGTCTACGGCCAACAATATCATCCTTGAGCCTGTGGGCAGAAATACCGCGCCTGCCATAGCGCTGGGAATAAAGTATTGTATGGAAAGGCTCGGAGCGGCAAACGATGAAGTGCTTTTCATATTGCCTTCGGACCACATCATCAAACCCGTTGAAAAGTTTGCGGAGCATATCAGGTATTCGGAACAAATTGCAAAAAAAGGATATATTGTGACCTTTGGCATAAAACCTACGAGACCGGAAACCGGCTACGGATACATAAAAGCCGGGAGCAAAGAGCGAACGCCGGATAGCGACGGCTATTACCTTGTCGAACGGTTTACCGAGAAGCCGGATGCCGAGACTGCGCGGCATTATATCGATGACGGCAATTACTACTGGAATTCCGGAATGTTTGCCTTCAGCATCGAAACCATGCTCGGGGAGTTTGCGAAATACGCGCCTGAGATCGCAAAAATGCTCGAACTGAGTTTTGACGATCTTGTTTCGCAGTTCGGTAAGATGCCCGATATCTCGATTGACTATGCCGTTGCCGAAAAATCGGACAGAATGGCGGTACTGCCGATGGATGTTTACTGGAACGATATCGGCTCCTGGGACTCCCTGTATGAAATTGCAGACAAAGACGATATGGGAAATGTCAAAATGGGAGATGTTATCACAACGGATACAAAGGACACTCTCATAATCAGCAATAAGAGGCTTATTTCCACAATAGGACTGGAGGATTGTCTCATCGTCGATACGGATGACGCCGTTTTGATTGCAAAAAAAGGAGAGACCCAGAAGGTCAGGGACGTTGTGAACATCCTGAATAAAAACAACAGAAAAGAGGCCCTCGAACATCTTACAACATACCGCCCGTGGGGGAGTTATACTATTCTTGAAGAGGGCGAGCGATATAAAATCAAAAGGATAGTGGTCAACCCTGGTGAACGGTTGAGCCTTCAGATGCACTATCACCGGTCCGAGCACTGGGTGGTCATCAAAGGGGCCGCGAAGGTGACGATAGGAGAAACGGAAAGTCATATACACGAGAATGAATCCATATATGTCCCCAAGTCAACCCTCCACAGACTTGAAAATCCGGGGAAGGTCCCCCTGGAGATCATCGAAGTGCAGAACGGTGAATATGTAGGCGAGGACGACATCGTCAGGGTGGATGATATATACGGCAGGCAGGCATGAAAGATAACTCATAAGTTGCATAACTTTCAAATTGAGAACATCTCTTGCAACGGTTAGGATAAAAAATGAAAAACGGGAAGGATATTTATGATGCTTACACAAAAGATAAAAGATAGAAAAGCGCGTATCGGTGTCATCGGTCTCGGCTATGTCGGCCTGCCTCTCGTTATTCGTTTCTGTGAAGAGCGCTTTCGTGTTATCGGATTTGATATAGATCCCGTTAAAGTGAAGAAACTGAACCTCGGCGAGAGCTATATCAAGCATATACAACCGGAGAGACTGAAAGAGATAATTAATAAAAAGGCTTTTGAAGCCACATCTGATTACCGGCGGTTGAAGGATGTTGACTGCATTATCATCTGCGTGCCGACCCCTTTGAAGAAGAACAAGGACCCCGACCTGAGTTACGTCAAAATGACCTCTGATGAAATAGCCCGGCACTTAAGAAAAGGACATTTGGTGTCTCTTGAAAGCACGACCTATCCCGGCACGACCAGGGAGATCCTGCTGCCCGGTTTCGAGGCCAAAGGATTGAAGGCCGGAAAAGACTTTTTTCTTGTCTTTTCACCGGAGCGCGAAGATCCCGGCAACCCGAAATATAATACAAGAAATATCCCTAAGGTAGTCGGCGGCATAACCCCTCAATGCACGGAGGCAGGCAGAACGCTATATGAGCAGATCATCGACAGGGTTATAACCGTGCAGTCTACCGAGGTGGCGGAATTTACAAAACTGCTCGAGAATATATTCCGCGGCGTCAATATCGCCCTTGTAAATGAACTGAAAATGCTGGCCGACAGGATGGGCATAGATATCTGGGAAGTAATAGAGGCGTCCTCGACCAAGCCCTTCGGTTTTATGCCGTTTTATCCGGGCCCCGGACTCGGCGGACACTGCATACCCATAGACCCCTTCTATCTCTCATGGAAGGCGAAAGAATATGATTTCACCACCCGGTTCATAGAACTGGCAGGCGAAATAAACACCGGCATGCCGGACTATGTAGTTGCGAGGATTATCGACGGTTTGAACACGAACGGTAAATGCCTGAAGACCTCGAAAATACTGGTCCTGGGAGTTGCCTATAAGAAGGACACGGACGATATCCGCGAGTCTCCGGCTGTTGAAATAATCAGCATGTTGAAGGACAAGGGCGCAAAGGTGGATTATCACGACCCGCATATCCCTTCATTCTCCGGCATGCGGCACTATCCCGGTCTGTCCATGCGAAGCATCCCCCTGACGGAAAATTCATTGAAGCGCTATGATTGCGCGGTGATTATAACCGACCATTCCATGTACGATTATGCATGGCTTGTGAAAAACTGCAAACTGATAGTGGATACCAGAAATGCCGCAAAAAGTATAAAGAGCAGGAAGATCATAAAAGCATGATGGGAAGAATCAGAGACAAGAAAGAGCGGATCGCAAAAACGGTCAAATGGTTGGCTGACAAAGATAACTACCACATATCTATGCCGGACGATTCATTCCGGGATTTCTGGAGCAGACAATCCCATAAAGGCCGCACGGAGATTATTGCAACTGCCGTAGCAGGACTTGCCGCCGGGTTCATCGTTTTCTACCTGTTGCTGCGATAAAATATTCAATAAAGAGGGCGTAATGAAAAATATCTCAAGTAAAAGGGTCCTTATTACCGGAGGTTCCGGTTTCCTCGGGTCGCACCTTTGTGAAAGACTTCTTGATGAGGGGCATGAAGTATTGTGTGTCGATAATTTTTACACGGGACGCAGAGCGAACATTGCTCATTTATTGAACAAACCTTATCTGGAAGTTTTGCGGCATGATATCTGCTTCCCGTTATATGTTGAAGTCGATGAGATCTATAATCTTGCCTGTCCCGCCAGTCCGATCCATTATCAGTTTGATCCGGTGCAGACGACAAAGACGTCGGTTCACGGAAGTATAAACATGCTGGGACTGGCAAAACGCGTAAAGGCCAAAATATTGCAGGCCTCAACAAGCGAAGTGTATGGAGACCCGACAATCCATCCGCAGCCTGAAACATATTGGGGGAATGTAAATCCCATAGGCTTAAGGTCTTGTTATGATGAAGGAAAACGCTGCGCTGAAACGCTCTTTTTCGATTATCACCGTCAGCACAAATTGAAGATAAAGGTTGCGAGGATATTTAATACCTACGGCCCGCGGATGCACCCGAATGACGGTCGTGTCGTAAGCAACTTTATCATGCAGGCATTAAAAGGAGAGGAACTTACCGTTTATGGCGACGGTAGACAGACAAGAAGCTTCTGCTATGTGGATGATCTGATAGACGGTTTGATTAAACTCATGAATAGTCCCGATGATTTTACGGGGCCCGTAAATTTAGGGAACCCTAATGAGTTTTCTATTCATGAACTTGCACTTAAGGTGATCGAACTGACGGATTCAAAAGCAAATATAGTTTTTAAACCTCTCCCGTTTGACGACCCGACACAGAGACAACCCGATATCTCTATAGCAAAAAAAGTTCTCCAATGGGAACCAAAGATACAATTGGATGAAGGATTGAATAAAGCCATTAAGTATTTCAGGGATATGTTTTAGTTTTATAACTAATGCCATTAGTTGCATAAATAATGCATGTGGATATACAAAGAAGGTTGAGAATAAAGTCTTCGCATAGAATTTTAACGATGAGAACGTCCCCAAAGTTGCAACGATGATGTGTGTGATATAATGAATCATGAAAGCTTTGTAAACTCAAAACCTTTGATTGGGGGGTATTATGACCGATGTAATTGTTAGAGACAGAAAAGTTAAGCATGCTTATATAGAACAAAAGAAAGGGGTTTGTGGCGGCGAACCGGTAATTGTGGGGACAAGGATCAGCGTCCGCCTTATTGCCGAGATGGAGAAAGCAGGACATTCTGTGGATGAGATAGTTGCAATGTATCCCCATATTAAACATGCGCATATATATGATGCACTCTCGTATTATTATGATCATAAAACAGAAATAGACGGGCTTATTGAGGAAAATAAAGAGAGTTACTGGATGGAGAAGACACAAGGTGAAGGTTGGAGAAAATAAGACTTTATATAGATGAAGACCCTCGGGCCTTCTTTCTCATTAAAGGTTACCCGTTATGAATTGATAAACGATGAAGAACCATATTATGGAGAGGTAGACGCTCTTAAAGGAGTCTGGGCTACCGGAAAGACTCTTGAAGAATGTAGAAGTAATCTTAAAGAAGTAATCGAAGGCTGGATATTAATAAGCATAAAAAAAGGGCTTGAAATCCCTAAGATAGGGGATTGTGAAATCAGGGAAATACAGGAAGCTGTTGCATAGTGTCAAAGCTAAGCCCTGTTTCCCGCGATGATCTAATTAAGAAGCTGCGTATATTTGGATTCGAAGGCCCCTGTCTCGGCGGCAAATATCAATATATGGTTAAAAATAATCTCAGATTAACTATTCCTAATCCGCATAAAGAAGAGATAAGCGCCGATTTGCAAGAATCCTTAAATAGGCCGAAGTATCAAAAGACGAATGGCTAAAGAAATAACCTGCTGTCAGGGAATTGAAAAATCCGGGTCCGACGCTTATGTTTTGGAAATTAATCATCTTAGGAAACAACGTCCCCTAAATTCTCGCGTCCCCTAATTAAAACAGACTTGCTTTGAAGGAGATTATGATGACTACTAAGACACTATCAATGCCGGAAGAGGTTGTTGTCAATATGCTGAAGACCTTGCCGAAAAAGGATCTCATCAATATTTTCTGGAAAACCATTACTGAGAGTGATGTTTCCCCTCTCACAGATGAAGAACGAGAGGATGTTAAACAGGCAAAAAAAGAATTTAAAAAAGGGGAAACACGGAAGTGGGAAAATATTCGGTAGAGTTTTCTAAGAAAGCTGCCAAAAACTATGCGCGATTACCTGAAGACTATAAATCATTGGTAGATTTAGCACTCTATAAACTCTCAGAAGGACTTCCGGTAGACATAAAACCAATTATTGGAGGCTCTTGCAAAAGTCTTGAAAAGATCAAAATGTCATGGTGAGCCTGTCGAACCATGTCTATAATTCAACTACTTACATCACCCTTCGACAAGCTCAGGGTGACAAAAAGGACTTTTGCAAGAGGCTCATTGGAGGAAAAGATATTTACAGGCTAAGAGTAGGAAAATATAGGATTCTATTCACTATCATTGAGAATATTGTGCTTATCTCCGGCATAGGTCCACGAGGAGATATTTATAAATAAGGCGTCACACTTCGCGGTCTTTATAACACTTTACGCTTCACGGCTGTTATATGAACGCAACAAACAAGTCTGACACTGAAACTCTCTAAAACTCTTAAGCGGTCAGGCACCCGAGGGTAGCAAGAGTGTGTTATCATTAGGTCAAACAGGAGGCTTTAAAATGAAGAATATTACTCTCGAGACTATTTACAATAAAGTTATTGATTTACAACGCGATGTCAATCAGATTAAGAAAAGTCTTTTAGAGGAACCGGAGTTACGCGAGGATTTTATTTTGCGGATGAAAGACATTGATCAGGAAAAGTCGCTTATGGTAGACGATTTTGGAAAGCGGTACGGTTTGAAATAGTGTATAGGCTTGCCGTCAGGGAAAGCCTTGATAAAAAATTCAAGAAGCTTCGGAACAAAGATAAAGAATTGCTGCGACAAATTGATAATAAAATTCGGGATATTCTTGAAGGTCCGCAACGTTTTAAACCATTGAAAAAGCCGTTACAAAATAAACGCAGAGTTCATGTTGGAGGTTCTTTTGTGTTGATCTATGAGGTTAATGAAAAAGACAAAATTGTAACGCTTTGCGATTTTGATTACCACGATAATGTTTATAAAACATAAATTCAGCTTTAACGCTTGATAGCTTGTCAGCGTGTTCGCTTGTTAGCCTGTTTACAGATATGCAACGTAAGAATGTCCCCAAAGTCATGCCATAGACTTATGGTAAAATGATTCTATGCGTATTATCGAATTAAAGAAAACATTAGAAGAATCTAAATCTTATATGGAAAAGACATTTCATGTGAGGCTCTTGCAAAAGTCCTAAAACAGGCCAATTTGTCATTTCGAGTGAAAGGAGAAATCTTTTATAATCAATTGGATATAAGATTCCTCACCTTCGTTCGGAATGACAATCTGTGACTTTTGCAAGAGCCTCATGTGAGAGAAATTGGAATTTTCGGTTCATTTGTGAAGGGCTCTCATACTGTGCAGAGCGATGTGGATATCCTCATTGATTTTAAACATGGGCATAAAGATTTGTTTAATTTTATGCGGCTGAAATATTACCTTGAAGGTCTTCTTGGCAAAAAGGTTGATCTGGTCATGAAGAAGGCCGTAAAACCCATGTTAAAGAAAAATATTCTCAGGGAAGTAGAGTATGTCTAAAAAGCAAAGAGATCCTTCGCTGTTCCTCCGGGATATTCTCAACAGTATTAGAAAGATTGAGAAATACACTTAAAATATGTCTCTCAGTGATATGAAAAGAAATCATCTGGTTGTAGATGCCGTTATCAGAAATTTCGGAATAATTGGTGAGGCAGTCAAAAATATACCAAAAGAAGTAAGAAATCATTATCCCCATAAAAAAATAATCTCCCTGAATTCAAAAAACATATTCTGTCAGTTATTAAGTCATTGAAAAGATACATTACGGTCGTTAAATCGCTTCACGGTCGTTAAATGTCTAAGAAATATCCATTAATTTCAGTTTTTATCTTAATCTTAGTTATGACCTCGACCTTTGTATTGTCCGATGACAAAAAGAAAGACGATTTCTCTATGAGCCATGGCCGGCTGCCTATGGAAGAGAGGGTGAATATATTGGATGTGTCTCCATTTACTAATGATGTGGTTTATGGTCTTTATGTCAACAATGAAGATCTGACCCTATGAGGCATTTCGCTTTGCGCCATGCGGTTTTGTCAAGATTCAAGGGCAGACCCCCAGGACTCTTTATATAAATAACAATTGTTTCTGCTTGCAGGCTTCATGGCTTGTTGGGTAGAATATAAAAGCTTGGTGAGGAGGTAAGTCAATGAATACTGTTACGATAGAAAGTGATGAACTTAAGAAGATGATGCGTGAAACATTTATTGATGTATTAACGAAAAGGAAAGATTTAATTGAGGACGCCGTGATAGAGGCAATAGAGGATATCGGACTTGGTATAGCAATGGAAGAAGGTCGAACCGGTGAATATACAGATGCCGGGATGTTCACAAAGAAGCTGGATGAGAGAATCAAGAAGGCAAAGTGAAATTCAGAGTCGAGAGATCATTCGACCGCGATGTTGATAAAATAAAAGACAAAAAGCTCCTGAAAAAAATACGCAGTTTCATTTCAACCATCGAAGAAGCAGCATCTATCAGTGGAATACTTCACATCAGGAAAATTGAGGGGTTCGACTCATTCTACCGGACAAAAATTGGTGACTATCGCTTGGGTATGGAAGCCCTTTCAGATAAAGAGGTAGTTCTTGTAAGATTCCTTCATAGAAAAGATATTTATAGATATTTTCCGAGAAGACGATAGGATTCGTTTGCCGGCTTGTTTGTCCATGTGATGGTAATGTGTATTGTTTAACCCCGACAGTCTATGTACGATTTACGTTTCACGGTCGTTAAATGTCTAAGAAATATCCATTAATTTCAATTATTATCTTAATCTTAGTTATGATCTCGACCCTTGTATTGTCCGATGACAAAAAGAAAGACGATTTTTGGCTGCCGATGGAAGAGAGGGTAAAAATATGGGATGCGGTAGTCAGTGATCAATTATCTTTATCTCTGCCTTTACCTGTACCTAAGCCTTACAATATCTCGTCCAATGGCCTTGAGGCGACGTTTGAGAAAGACGGCTCGAAGTGGACAATTGTCGGCGCTAACGCAGCGATTGTAAATCCTACGGCTTATCCCAAAGATTGGCCGGTTAAGGGAAATGACTTTGAAGTACTCGTCATACCTGAACCTATCACAAATTACAAAATCCTTCCTTTTACAGAAAAAATAGAAAACGCAGTAAAATCCGACACGATGTCCATAACAGCAGCGCCTGATTCTTACGAACCCGCAAGCTTTGTAATTCGTTCAGGAGATGGGGATTTAAAAAATGTAATGATTGAAGTCACGGACCTGAAGGCAGAAATAAAGGGGAAGGATGGAAAGAAAAAGACCGCAATCATCCCGAAAGAAAATATTGATGTCAGGGTGGTGAAGTGCTGGTATCAGGCGGGAGTTGCAATATATGATGTAAAACACAAGTTGCTTACTCCCGAACTGCTGCTTCACGATGATAATATAGTCAGGGTTGATTATGAGAGGCAAGTCAATCTTTTGAAAAATTTGGAGAAGATTCAAGACTCAGCAAAGTTGAAACCTTTTGATATACCAAAGAAGCAGAATAAGCAGATATGGATCACTACAAAGATTTTTTCGGAAACGGCGAAGGCAGGCACTTACAACTGCACAATCAATATCAGAGCACAAAATAAGGCTTCAAAAAATATCAAACTCATAGTGAATGTTCTTCCTTTCAAATTAGCTGCTCCCTGTTACACTTCAAGTATTTATTATCGGGGCACACTTGATCCTTCGGGGAAAGGGTCTATATCTTCGGAACTCAAAAGTGAGCAGCAGTTGAGAAAAGAGCTCGAAAATATGTTGGCCCATGGAGTGACTAACCCAACTGTGTATCAAGGTTTCGACAGAGAAGTTCTCGGGAAGGTTTTGAAAATCAGAAATGAAATTAAAATGGGCGGGCAACCTTTATTTTACCTTGGAGTTGGCACTGGTAACTCTGCAATGCCAGCAGCATTGGACACTTTAAAAAAGAAAGTAAAAGAAGTAATAGATTTCTCCAAGCATTATGGAGTTAACGAAGTATTCTTTTATGGTATGGACGAGGCTCAGGGGGAAAAATTAAAATCTCAGAGACTTGCCTGGCAAGCAGTTCATGAGGCTGGCGGAAAGGTTTTTGTTGCCGGTAGCAAGGATAATAATTATCAGATTATGGGTGATATGCAGGATTTGTTAGTAAGTGGTGGTTCCCTATCAAAAGAATATGCTAAAAAATGGCATTCTGCCGGTCATAAAATTTGGAGTTATGGCAACCCGCAGGGCGGAGAGGAAAAACCTGAAGAATATAGGCTGAATTTTGGGTTAATGCTCTGGACAAATAATTATGATGGAGCATGTACTTATGCATATCAGCATTCCTTTGGTAACGGATGGAATGACTTTGACGATTCAGAATATAGAGATCATAACTTTACCTACCCAACACTGGACGGAGTGATCGATACAATTGAATGGGAAGGATATAGGGCAGGAATAGATGACGTGAGATACATTACAACTCTACTGAAAACAATAGAACAATCAAAGAAATCAAAAAGTGATGACAGAAAGATGGTTATTAAAGATCCGGAACAGTTTCTTGAGAATATGAATGTTCAAAAAGGAAGCTTATATACTATTCGTTCAGAAATAGTCAACAATATAACTAAACTTTGGATATTTAATACTCAGCTTACTATATAAAGAGCTCGTAAGGATTATAAGTAGCTATTGGGTCGCAGAAAAGCTTTATATCTAATGGATTTTTTCAGAGACCGCTAACTTAACCTCATTAGGTTCAGTTCTTAGGTGACCCATTTCAATATGATCGAAGAACAACTTAGAAAATCAATAAGGATGCAACGAAAGTCTCAGGTCTTAAAGTTAATAAATCCTGGAGTGCATAAATTTATAACAAGATTAATAAACCGCTTAAACAATAAAGGCAAGATTAAGAGAATAAACTTATTTTTTGGTGAAAAAATGTATGTAGTATTACCAGAAATCGTTTCAGAAACAATATATACTTATGGCTATTTTGATGAAATTGTTTCATGGTTTGCTATTAATAATATTAAACCAGGCAATATTGTTATAGACATAGGCGCTCATTTTGGATATTTTTCATTATTATTTTCTAAACTTGTTGGTACTGCGGGTTGTGTATATTCATTTGAACCAACGCCGTCTACTTTTAACATTCTCCTGAAAAATTGTAAAAATAGAAATAATATATTCCCAATTAATGCTGCAGTAGGTGAAGAAAAAGGAGAATTAATAATCAATGATTATGGTCTTATTAACCCGGCAACTAAACAGATCAATACTATGTTAAAATACATGCATGGAAAAGATCGATGCACGGACACTAAGTCAGG
>JBAZZX010000020.1:0-48094 GCA_041658585.1 Thermodesulfovibrionales bacterium | reverse complement strand
GAAAATCGTATAGTCAGCTGTTTAACAAACGGCAAAATCAGCCCAAAAAGCTGATTGAGGTTGCAGCGTGAAAACCGGACATTTTCATTTTGCCGAAAACCGGACATTTTCATTTTGCCTTGACACACCCTAAAATTTCTCTTGACAAATATTTTACCGCCGCCTAAACTATGAAATGTCAGTCGGCAACCGATTGCCTACGAGTTTATCACAATGATATTCCATATGAAATATCTAAGCAGTTCTTCAGAAAATACCTGTCAGGATTTGTGTTGTCTGCCCGTCTCCCCTGTTACGCTAACCCGGTTTTTTTTGCCCGGACAGATTAGCAATACTTAATTTATTGGCTGTTTCATATCAAGTAATACTTAATGAAAAGGAGGAGAGAAAAAGATGAGTCTAAGCAAACCTAATGCAAGCGCTGCAACTGTAACAACAACAAGGGTATCGCCTTCACCCATGTCCGGATTGTGCGTCAACTGTGTTGATGGCTGTCCGGGATACTGCGAGGTTGGAAGATCTGCCCTGCGGGGAAGGGAGGTTATATACCCTCAACCTTTCGGAAAGGTTATTTCAGGATCAGAAAAGGATTATCCGGTAGATTTTTCGCATTTCAATATTCATGGGACATGTGTTGGTGCTGTAGGTTGTGAGGCTGACCCTGACAAGGCAACATTCCCTTCAGTTAGTGTTGAGACAGAGATAACCGGTCAAGGAACAAAAATTCCCATGAGAGTTCCGTTCTTCACTGGTGCCCTTGGTTCAACCGAAATAGCGAGGGTGAACTGGGAAGGGACAGCCATCGGCGCAGCCATAAGCGGGTCAATCCTTGTCTGTGGTGAGAATGTCTGTGGAATGGACCCGAAGGCTGAAATTAAGAATGGCAAAATCGTGAATTCACCGGAGCTCGCAAGAAGGGTCAAGACATACAAAGACTGGTATGACGGCTACGGAACAATGCTTGTACA
Organism: Thermodesulfovibrionales bacterium; assembly: GCA_041658585.1. Classification (GTDB taxonomy): domain Bacteria; phylum Nitrospirota; class Thermodesulfovibrionia; order Thermodesulfovibrionales; family SM23-35; genus DYFC01. The sequence goes on along the minus strand of JBAZZX010000020.1, from coordinate 47,126 downwards.
GTTGAATGTCGAGGATACCCGCCTCGGTGTTGCCGAATATGCTGTTGAGAAACTCGGTGTTGAAGGGATTGAGTTGAAGTGGGGGCAGGGAGCAAAGTGTATCGGGGGCGAGGTAAAGCTGCCGACCCTTGACAGGGCATTGCAGCTTAAACAGAGAGGGTATATTGTCCTTCCTGACCCCGACAATAAAGGGGTACAGGAGGCGCATAAACTCGGCGGCATTGCGGAATTCGAAAGGCATTCTCGTCTTGGTATGGTGGATGAAGAATCCTTCATGAAAGAAGTCAAGAGGGTGAGAAAGATTGGCGCAAAATATGTAACCCTTAAAACAGGCGCATACAGGCCGGTGGATCTGGCGCGCGCAGTGAAGTACACATCAATGGCGAAGATAGACCTCCTGACCGTTGACGGCGCGGGCGGTGGAACAGGCATGAGCCCGTGGCGTATGATGAATGAATGGGGGATCCCGACGGTTTATCTTGAATGCCTGCTCTACAAATGCCTGAAGAGACTGAAAGAGAAAGGTGAATTCATCCCGACTGTTGCCATGGCAGGTGGCATTGCTCTTGAAGATCAGATTTTCAAGGCATTAGCATTGGGAGCGCCTTTTGTTAAGGCGATATGTATGGGACGTTCAACCCTGACAGCAGGCATGGTCGGGAAGACACAGGGGAAACTGATAGAAGAGGCTTTCGGAAAAGGCAAGGAATATGAAGAAGCGCTGCTCCGCACCTTCAACGGCGCTGCACAGCTTAAGGAAAAATATGGAAAAGATTTCAAGAAAATACCTCCGGCAGCTATAGGTATCTGTACCTATTATGACAGGCTTGCTGTAGGGCTGAGACAATTAATGGCGGGTACCCGCAAATTTGCACTGCAATATATAGACAGAGACGACATAATGTCACTTACCCGTGAAGCGGAGGACGTCTCCGGCATTCCGTATATCATGGACGTCGACATGAAAGAAGTCGAAAACATTTTAGGATAAGGAGGAACAAAATGTTAAACATGATCTGCAATAAATTCTGCGCTTCTCCGTTCTGTATGGCAAGCTGTCCGGCCGGCGCTATAAGCATATCGGCAAAGGATGACAATATCTATACGGATACGGACAAATGCAACAGGTGCGGCATCTGCCGTGCAATGTGTTCTATTTTGAGCTTTGATAAAAACCTTAGAAGAAAAAGGGTATGGATGCGTGAAGATTTTGGGAAAAAGTAAAAACTGATTATCATCACCCTAACCCTAACCCGTCAAGGGAGAGGGGATTAACTCCCCTCTTGAGAGGGGTGTAGGGGTGTGTGGATAGATAATAAGCGTTAGAGGTTAGATTTAAACAGGAGTCACATCAATGGAAGAAGAACTTTTAGAAGAGATATTGGGATCCTATCGTGGTGACAGGGGTGATCTGGTTCCAATCCTGCAGGAGGTTCAGGATAATCTTGGTTATCTGCCAGAAAAGATAATGCTTGATATTGCTAAGTTCATCGGAGTTCCCGAAAGTCATGTTTATTCTGTTGCCTCTTTCTATGCACAATTCAGGCTATTGCCTTTAGGAAGAAAACGTGTTGCAGTATGCAGAGGAACTGCCTGCCATATTCGAGGTGCACCTCAAATTCTCAATACGGTAGAGGAAACGATTGGCTTAAAGGAAGGAGAAACCTCGGATGATATGGAATATACCCTCGAAACAGTTGCCTGTATTGGATGTTGTGCCCTTGCACCCTGTATACGAATCAACATGGATGTTTCGGGTGAGATGACCCCTGAAAAGGCGAAAGAATTTTTTCTTATAAACGACTATGAGGTTAATGCGAATAGAGGAGAATGAAAATATACCCCTCTTAATCCCCCCTTACCACCGGGGGAATAGGGGGGTGAGAAAAGGATAACGGAGGACAGGATGTCGGATAAGCAATATACGGTTCATGTATGCCAAGGGACTGGCTGCGTCTCAGGAGGGTCGGAAAAGGTTTTTTATTCCTTAAAAAATGAAATAGAAGATTCAGCTTTTGAGCACATCCATGTTAAACGCACAGGATGTCATGGCTTTTGTCAGCAGGGCCCCCTTATTGTTATCGAGCCTGTCGGAATCGACTCGCAGCGAGAGGGCATTTTCTACACGAAGGTTAAAACAGATGATGTGTCCGATATTATCCAATCAATTTTACCTAAAGGAAAACCTCTGGTCCGTCTTTTATACAAAGACCCTGCTACTGATAAACCCATACCCCACTATTGTGATATTCCCTTCTATAATAAGCAGCAGAGAACAATATTAAAACATTGTGGAAATATAGACCCTGAGGATATAAATGAATATCTTGCTGTCGGCGGTTATAAGGCGCTACGCAAAGCAATTTTTGAGATGACTCCTGAGGGAGTTATCTCTGCGGTGAAGAGTTCAGGGATTAGAGGACTCGGTGGCGCAGGATTTCCGACAGGACGTAAATGGGAAGCCTGCCGAAAGGCGCAAGGTGACGGAAAGTACGTAATATGTAATGCTGATGAGGGAGACCCTGGAGCATTCCAGGACCGGTCTGTCATGGAGGGAAATCCGCATTCGGTTATAGAAGGGATGATCATTGCAGCCTATGCCATCGGAGCAGGAAAGGGCTTTGTCTATGTGAGGGCAGAATATCCTTTGGCAGTTAGTCGCCTAAAGATTGCTATTGAGCAGGCAAGGCAAGAGGGGTTATTGGGAGACAATATCCTGGATAGCGATTTCAGTTTTGATATAGAGATCTTTCAGGGTGCAGGTGCTTTTGTCTGTGGCGAATCCACTGCACTGGTACGCTCCATCGAAGGGAAGAGGGGAAGACCAAAGCCAATGCCTCGTGTACGCACGACTGAAACAGGGCTATGGAATAGCCCAACTCTCCTCAATAATGTTAAGACCTTTGCCAATATTCCTTTAATAATATCCAATGGATCGGAATGGTTTTCTAAAAAAGGTACTGAAAAAAGCAAAGGTACTGCAGTATTTTCACTGACAGGAAAGGTTGTAAATTGCGGCCTTATAGAGGTACCCATGGGTGCTACACTTCAAAAAATCATTTTTGATATTGGAGGCGGAATACCTGGAGGCAAAGCCCTGAAAGCGGTTCAGACAGGAGGGCCTTCCGGCGGATGCCTTCCGGCAAATATGATAGATATGCCTGTAGATTTTGACTCTCTTACTAAAGCCGGCTCTATTATGGGTTCAGGGGGTATGGTTGTTATGGACGAGGATACCTGTATGGTGGATGTCGCGCGCTATTTCCTTGATTTCAACCGGAGAGAATCCTGCGGACAATGCATTCCTTGCAGGCTCGGAACAAGGCAGATGTTCGAGATACTGAACGATATTACAAAGGGAGAGGGAAGACCCGGAGATATAGACACTCTCATGTCGTTAAGCGAAGCAATAAAGCGCAGTTCGATCTGCGGGCTGGGCAAGACCGTACCCAATCCGGTGCTCACTACTCTCCGGTATTTCAGGGACGAGTACGAAGCGCATATCCATGAAAAAAGATGCCCGGCAGGGGTGTGTGATATGACATGCTGACAGTCTCAAATAGAAACGACATTGATTAGTAAAATCCCTTCTGATAGACGGGATCAGGATATTACAGGATATTAATAGAGGAGAGTTTCATGGAAACGATTTCCATAAAGATAGATGACAGGGACATTGCAACACGGGAAGGGGCTACTATACTGGAGGCAGCGTTAGAAAATAAAATCTATATACCGCATCTATGTTATCACCCTGATTTAAAACCCGCCGGAAGCTGCCGCATATGCCTTGTTGAACTTGATGAAGGCAAGTTAGTCACATCATGCCGTACCCCTGTCAAAGAAGGGATGATCGTAAGAACAAAAGGCACGGAAATCGATAAGGTAAGAGGGCCGGTTATCGAGATGATTGTTGCCAATCATCATATGGACTGCAAGCCTTGCCCGAAAAAAGGGCATTGCGAGCTTCAGAAGATAACGGCCTATATGAAGACGGACAGAAAGGGCGTCCATCAGCGGCTGAGGCTGCCTAAGGAGGAACTTCCCATCGATGAATCAAATCCCTTTTTTATCAGAGACCATAATAAATGTGTGCTGTGCGGGATTTGCGTCAGGACATGTCATGAAATAGCGGGCGTCAATGCGATTGATTTTGCAGGCAGGGGAAATAATACCAAGATAGCAACCTTCGGCGACAAACCGATTGCCGAATCCCGATGTGTGTCCTGCGGTGAATGCGTGATACGATGTCCCGTCGGAGCATTGGTTCCGGGAAAGCTTCAGCGGCCTGCAACGGAAGTAAAGACGACTTGCCCTTACTGCGGCGTCGGCTGCGGTATATACATCGGCATCCGTGACAATCGGATCGTCAATGTGCGGGGGGATGCGGAAAATCCGGTCAACAAAGGGCGCTTATGCGTTAAAGGAAGGTTCGGGCTGGATTTTGTGCATTCGCCTGACAGATTGACGGAACCGCTCATAAAAATGACGCCGAAAGAACGTTCGGCGTCAGGTAGCAATATACCTTCTTCATCCTTCATCTCTCATTCCTCATTCTTCAGAGAATCTTCCTGGGAGGAAGCAATCGATTTTGTTGCCCGTAAACTAAAGAAATATAAAGGCGAAGAATTTGCCCTTATAGCGTCAACAAAATGTACGAATGAAGACAATTACATCGCCCAAAAATTTGCAAGGGTTGTGATGGGCAGCAATAACATCGACACTACGGCCAGACTCGGTTACGGGCCTACTCTTGCAGCCTTTTGCTCCATCGGAAGCTGTGTCGGTTTCGATCCCCGGATTCAAGACGGCGATATGCCTTACGATCTGCTTCAACGAAATATCGAAGGAGTCGAGCAAGCTACCTGTATCCTTGTTGCCGGGGCGGATATTACACGTACCCATCCTGTCCTGGGTATGAAAATAAAGAAAGCCGTCGAGAACGGCGCAAAACTTCTTGTCATAAGCCCGTTTGAAAACGACCTCTGTCGTATTGCTGAAAAACGGCTGCAGCCCTATCCGGGAACCGAACCGGCTCTGATTATGGGCATGTGCAATGTGATTGCAGAGCAAGCCTTGTTTGATGATACGTTTATGGAACTCTATTGTAAAAACTATAAAGAATTCAAGGCGTCTCTCGATGATTTTTCCATAGGAAGGGTTGAAAGGATCACCGGTATCTCCCGCGACCTTATTGAAGAAGCTGCAAGAATTTATGCAGGCGGCAAACCGGCTGCGATCTTTTGGGGCAAGGGAATTACTCAATCCTCTCACGGGACGGACAATGTATATGCGCTCATAAATCTTGCAATACTTACGTCAAATATCAAATATCCCTTTGCTCTTAATCCCCTCCAGGACCAGAACAATGCCCTTGGCGCCTGTGATATGGGATGTCTCCCGGATTACTTCCCCGGTTATCAGCCGGTTGCTTCAGAGGATGCCCGGGAGAAATTTAATTCTTTGTGGGGTGGATCGTTAAATCCCGCCCCCGGTTTAACTCTTACCGAAATATTAGACTCCGTGCTTGAGGGAAAAATCAAGGCCCTCTATATAATCGGATCCGACCCGGCGTCAAATATCGCCCCGTCAAAAAAAGCGCAGGCAGCTTTGAAGAAGGCAAAGTTTATTGTTTTTCAGGATATCTTTTTAAATGAAACAGCGAAATATGCGGATGTTATCCTGCCCGCGGCATGCTTTGCAGAGAAAGAAGGTACTTTCGCCAACATGGAGGGAAAGATTCAGAGGGTGCAAAGGGCGCTGAATCCGGCAGGCCATTCGCGTCCTGACTGGGAAATACTATGTGACTTGGCGCGGGGAATGAAATGTAAAGGCTTTGAATACGGGGGCGCGGGAGATATTCTGGATGAGGTTTCATTGATTGCTCAGGGATTCATTGAGAGAACGGACAGGTTCAGTCTTTTCCCCCTCCAATACAAGCCTCTTGCAGAGACAACCGATATTGATTACCCGCTGGCCTTAACTATTGAAAGAGATATTTATGACGGAGGCGTCCTGTCCGAAAAGGCGGGGGGACTCATGAGGTTGAGGACGAAAGGATTTGTATATATAAACCCGAAAGACGCGGCGGATTTTGAAATAGGGGATGGGGAAATGATAAGAGTCGTTTCACGGCATGGCTCATGTGACGGCAAGGCGCTTTTGACGGGCGCAACGCCGGCCGGTCTGGCGGTCATGGATATTGACGGGGAAAAAACAAATAATCTCCTGGACCCCGTTCTCGATGACGTTTCAAAAACACCTGATATGAAGATATGCGCTGTCAGAATCGAAAAGCAAAAAGCGGCAAAGAAAAAACAAAAGAGCGGATCGGTTAGGACCGAATAAGAAGCAAGATATTGAAGAAGGAAACGATGGCGAAAATAAGCCGGAGGCGGATTTTGTTGGAGTGTTGTTGAGAGCTTCTTTGCCAAAGCATACTCTAATTGTACCCGAATCCCGCATATCATGGAATAAGAGAATATCTTCTTTTTTGCACGGCTTGACAAATAATTTTCCGATTTATTAAAGTAGGGAAATCATTAGGTGACCGCTTGCCTACGACCATGAGTAAGATATCATCCGGCATAAACGAGCTTGACAAACTTATCGATTCACTTTATGTGGGTGATAATGTGGTATGGGAAGTCGAGGCCGGGACTTCGTCCGAACTGTTTACGCGCCATTTCATCGTTCAGTCTTTTTCCGAAAATCAGGATATCATCTATGTCAGTTTTAACAAATCGCCCCACAGTATTTTCCAGCAGATCGGCGAGATCCCTTCAAAAGAAAACTTTATTCTGCTCGATTGCTTTACCTCCGGGAAAGGCAAGAATGACAAGGCCTTCCTTAAGTTTTATGAAAAAAACGCCTCGGACCATGTTATCAAAGTGGACAGGCCTGACGATATCAACCATTTCACCTCTATCTTCAATTCGATAGAATACGGCAATAACGCGGGGAAGAGATATATTTTTGACAGCCTCACCGGTATGCAGGACCTCTGGGGTGATGAAAACAGCACGTATAAATTTTTTACATATATGTGCCCCCGGCTTTATGACTTGGGCACCGTCGCTTACTGGATTTTAGAGAAAGAGGCCCATAGCCGGGTGTTTAAGGCAAATCTGAGACATGTGACACAGGTGGTCCTGGATTTATATATAAGGAAGGACAAGCTTTTCATGAAATCGCTGAAACTCGAAGGCCGTCCGAGCAGAGAGGCGTTCAAGCCGCATCAGTACGAAATCGACGAAAAAAGAAACATATCCGTTTCAAGTGCAAAGCGGGAATACTTTATCGACATCGGCCCGCGGATAAAGGAAACGAGAACACGCATCGGCATGAGCCAGAAGGAACTTGCAGACAGGGTCGATCTCACGCCGAGTTTCATCTCCCAGCTCGAAAGCAATCAGATCAGCCCCTCTCTGAGTTCCTTTATGCAAATTTGTGACGCCCTCAATGTTAATCCGACGGCTATCCTTGGCGAGAAAAAGACCGATGAAAGGTGGTCCATCAGGAGAGAGCGGGTTCTCTCCAATATGATTTTCAATGAAAACGGCCTGAAAGGTTTTAATATTCTAAAAGACGGCGCTATGTCAGGTTCTCTCTTTGTTTTGGAGCCATATACTCAAACGGGGAAAGTCATACCGGAAAAGGGTAAAAGGTTGGTCTACGTTTTGAAAGGCGCTATTACTGTTGCCATAAACGGCAAGGAAGAAAAACTCAGTCCCGGTGATTCATTATACCTTAAAGATGAGACGGCGTCTTTATGGAAAAACGAAGGAGGTGATAAGGCGGAACTGCTTTCATTGTGTTTTTAAAAAGGAGTATACTATGCAATCTGTTTTTAAAGTGAAGATCCTTGCGGATTTTTTTTGCCCAAAAGCATAAGGAATACTTGATTAAAACGCTAACAACTAAATATATACTTAACTTAGGAGAATAGAGGGAGTGGATAACAATAAGACGATGCTTTCTATCCTGAAGGTTCTTGATAAGCAGCCCGAAGCCGTTATCGGGTCAAGAGAATTGTCAAGGCAGTTGAAATTGCACGGAATTGACTTGACCGAGAGGACCGTAAGATATCATCTTAGAATCCTTGATGAAAGAGGTCTTACCAGGGTTTTTGGAAAAGAAGGCAGGATGATCACACAGAAAGGCAGGGAGGAGCTTTTGAATGCCGGCGTATCCGATAAGGTAGGGTTTATTATCAGCAGGATAGAGACTCTTTCTTATCTCACAGACTTTGACCTTCAAAAGGATGAAGGCAATATCATACTTAACGTCTCCTATTTTCCGGAAGAAAGACTAAGGGAAGCTTTGAAGGTGATGAAGCCGGTTTTCTCATCGCCGTATATAATGTCCGATAAGGTTGTCCTGAGAAAAAGCGGCGAGCAAATCGGCGGTATTGCAGTGCCGAAAGGACGGATAGGATTCGGCACGGTATGCAGCGTTACGATAAACGGGATTTTCCTGAAAGCCGGCATTCCGGTAGCCTCGAAATTTGGGGGTGTTTTACAGATAAATCCCGGGCCGTCAAGATTTACGGCAGTCATCAGCTATGAAGGTTCATCCCTCGATCCCCTTGAGATTTTCATCAAAAGCAAAATGACGGATGTCGGGGGTGCTGTAAAAAACCATTCAGGGAAAATCCTTGCGAGTTTCAGGGAAATACCGGTAGTCAGCATTGAAAGAGCACGGCAACTGCACGACGCCCTAAAGGAGAAAGGCATTGGCGGGGTCCTGCTTATAGGGAATCCGAACCAGCCTTTGCTTGAGATGCCTATCGGGCTTGACAAGGCGGGTATGATCATAGTCGGAGGGCTTAATCCGATCGCCGCCCTTGAAGAAGCGGGGATCCCCGCAATATCAAAGGCGATGTCGACTCTATATCCTTTTTCCGATCTTGTAAAGTTTAAGGAAATTCTGTAAATAGTAATCTCATCGTCCGCCTTTACTAAGGAGTTTATTAGAAAAGCCACACACCCTCACCCTTGCCCTCTCCCCTCAAGGGAGAGGGTACTTAAGAATCGCCCCTCCCTTGAGGGGAGGGGATAAAGGGGAGGGTGTTTAAATGTGGCTTTACTTATGATCGTATTAGTAAGTTGAGAACATCTTTTGAAACGTTAAGATAATGATTTCGTAAGTTAACCCTTATTTACAAATTTTTGGCATTATTTTCGCTTACCGAGTTGCCTGATGCGACCCCGACACCTCTTTATTAACCCAAAAACCGCAGATGTCCAAAATAAATATTTTCCATTGCTCACTATACAGTTTTTGAAGTAAAATCTCTTCATGGCACATCATGGGGAGATGTGAGTTGTCAAAAAAACTTTCGGTTGAACGATATATGAGGCAGAATTACGGGCTGATAGGCGATAAAAAATTGACAGAGCTCTGCTAAGGAGGCGGTATAGATTTGGAAACTAACATTGCTGTTTTCAGAGGCAAAGAAATCAGGAAGACGATTCATAAAAATGAATAGTGGTTTTCTATTGTAGACGTTATTGAAGCACTGACAGGAAGCGAAAGACCGAGGAAGTATTGGAGCGATTTAAAGAACAAGCTATCTGAGGAGGGCTATAGTGAGTTGTCCGAAAAAATCGGACAACTGAAATTGCAATCGACTACCCCGGATTTACGGACAGAGCGGACCCATTGGAACATATAGGGTTTGGTACGGCGAAACCGGTTGACAAGATCCACGATATATGGCATAGTAGCTACAAATGTAGCTACATGGAGGCATGCAATGAAATTCGCTAATGTTAGGGAACTCAAGAACAAGACATCCGAGATATTGAGAAATGCCGAGAAAGAGGCTGTGATTATCACCTCAAACGGCAAGCCGCGGGCAATTGTCACTGCGATCTCGGAGGAGGACTTTGAAGACTATCTCCTCGAAAAGAGCGCCAGTCTTCAGGACATGCTCGCGGAAGCACAAGCAGAGTACCGGAGCAAGGGCGGCGTGACATTGGAAGATTACCTGTCTAAAAGGGAAAAAAAACGTGGATAAGTTTCAGATCGTCCTTTCACCCCCTGCGATTAAAGACCTTGACGGCTTCAGCGACGGTGTTTGCGGAAAGATTGTTCGAGCATTACAGGCACTCAGGGACAACCCTTTTCCCAGAGGAAAAGCAATCAAAAAAATCAAAGGGACGAATTCAGATTATTACAGGCTTAGGTTGGACAAGTACCGGGTGTTCTATATGATTGAAGGCAATCGCGCCGTAGTTTTGCGAATTCTTAACAAAAAAGATGTTGAACGGTTTATCAGGAATCTGAACTGAAAAATACAAGCGGATGAAGAAAATCTCAATACCAAATGATATCCTCGAGAGGAGCATTTGGAGGGTCCCGCTGAGCTCGCCTTATCGGGGTTCGGCCGCGAATAATGTTTCATGGAATACATAGTTCACCGCTAAGAGAGATTTTCGGCATATGACGAATAACAATGAATATGATTTAAACCAAACACTTGTGATGGTCTGGGGCAGATTTTATCATCCTTCCTGAAGTAGACAAGTTTCATCATGATTAGATTAAACATATTATGACTGCAAATAAACAGAGGTAAATCATTTTTCTGATATACTAAAAGAATGGAATTATTCCCTTTTAAGGGCTACCACAGGCGGTTACAATAAAAAATGAAATACTACTATAGGATTACAAAGTCTGAAAATTTAAAGCTCGATCAATTACAGGTGGTACTGCCCGGAAATTTCTCAGTGCAAAAAGATGAAAATGGAGTATCTATGATTGTCGAAAAAGCAGGTAGAGAAAATGAAGAGAAAATTTTTCATGAGGTTCAGCAGGAATGCGACAGGATCTATTTTTTGACCGGTGAATTATTTAATCCAGTTCTTTACAGAATAGAAGAACCTGATAAATCGGGAACTGGATGTGCGGTGATACAACAAGGTAAGGCACGCATTGTTGCATCTTTACCTTCAAATGTAGCCAAACAAATATGGGAAAAGCGTTTTGCAAAGCAACTCAGATTCTATTATATTGCAGATATAGCAGGACCAAAAGATCAAAAGATTAATTCTTATTTTAAAGTGATTGAGGCGTCTTATCCTGAAACAAACAAAAATAAGTACTATCCTGAATATACAGAGTCTCAAGCCAATGCTGGCATTCCCCCTGATCCCAGAACTGAAGCAAAACTCCTTAGAGACTTCACAACTCATGGGAAGGAAGACGTGAACAGAACACAGCTCAAGAACTACTGTAAATACTTAAAAATCGAAGAGGAATTCTTTGATCCTACGAATAACGAGCACATACGTATTGCTAAATCCAAATGTAACTTTATGAGAAATGAGGCAAGAAAGATCATAGATGAATTTATAACGAAAAAACCAAGCATATAATGCGGGGTATAGAAGGTGGAAGCCATGTCAAAGTTTGATTCTTATCCTTACCATCCTTTTTTTATCAGTCAGGAGCACGTTGATAACTGTCTATCTCTTTCAACGGGAAATTAACAGGTCTTGAATGGACTTGTTTCCGCGTAATAGTAGGTGCATGCCGCATCCCTCTCAGATCGTAGAGCATGCTAATTTTCTGAGGAAACAAGCGGAATAATCTGATAAAGTAAAAACGTGGACTACTGTGAGAACATCACGCCGATAGATTTTCTTCAAGTTCTTTTAATGTGTCCCCCTGAGGCATGTAATCGGCAGACAAGCGTGGAAAACCCCAATATGGATGATTGCTACAAGGTTCAGCTTTGCGCCCAGGCAATCTGTCTTGAGGAGATGATGAACGGTGAGATCAAGAACGGTTCGCTTTTTTACGGACAAACGCGGCGCAGGGAAGATGTTGTTTTCGATGAGAGATTACGGCTGGTGTTCCCCACACACGTGGGGATGAACTGGCAGCGATAAGACAGCGAAGATTAATTTTGACGGACTCGTAAAAAGGCAGGGGAATTCTCATTGCGAGGAATGGAGTGCCGAAGCAATCTTTTCTTTTCAATAAGTTATAACAACGAGATTGCCGCGCTTCGCTCGCAATGACAATTATTACGAATCAATTAAGATTGTTATGAATTTCCGTTTGCTTTTTTTACCTCTAATTTTTTATGCTAAATTATTACACTTTTGGAGGTATCAAAAAATGATTATCACGGAAAAAGCTGCCGAGAGGGCAAAGGAAATACTGGCCGATGAAGGAAAGGCTGCCTGGGGCATCAGGATATTTATCGCCGGTGAAAGCTGTTGCGGGCCTTCTTACGGCATGAATCTGCAGGAAGAAAAAATGCCGGACGATGAAGTCATAGAGAAGGACGGCATAAAGGTTTATTTGGACAAAGAGGCATCGACGAGCCTTGCCGGAAGAGGACTTGATTATTATGTGGGCGAAGACGGCGAAGGGTTTATGTTCACAGGCGGCCCATCTTCTTCTTGTGAGCCCGGCGGATGCTGCGGTTCCAGCGGCGGTTCCTGCGGACATTAACACAAACGGAGAGCAATGTTTCCTATTCACAGACCAAGAAGATTAAGGAAAAACGAAACAATCAGGAGAATGGTGAGGGAGACCTCCCTTTCTCCCGATAATTTTATCTATCCTTTGTTCGTCACTTTTGGCAAAGGCATCCGGAAAGAGATTTCTTCAATGCCTGGATGTTTTCAGGAGTCCGTCGACAAGGTTGTCAAACATGCAAAGGAAGTCTTCTCCCTCGGTATCCCTTCCGTGCTACTCTTCGGAATCCCCGAACATAAAGACGAAACTGGAACAGGCGCATATGATGAAAACGGCGTCGTGCAAAAGGCAATAAAGGCGATTAAAAATTCGGTACCGGAATTATATGTAATTACGGACGTCTGCATGTGCGAATACACAAGCCACGGCCATTGCGGGATCATAAAAGACGGGGATGTTGAAAATGATTTGACCCTTGAACTTCTCGCAAAAGAGGCGATTTCCCATGCAAAGGCCGGCGCCGATATGGTTGCGCCTTCGGACATGATGGACGGAAGGGTAGAAGCAATACGGGATGCTCTTGATGGGAAAGGTTTTTCAGACTTGCCCATAATGTCCTATGCCGCAAAGTATGCGTCAGCGTTCTATGGGCCCTTCAGAGAAGCCGCGGAATCAACCCCGCAATTTGGCGACAGGCGTTCATACCAGATGGACCCCTCTAACAGGAGGGAGGCATTGAAGGAAATCGCCCTTGATATTGATGAAGGCGCGGATATTATCATGGTCAAACCTGCCCTTGCGTATCTCGACATTATTTCCGATGCAAAAGATTCTTTTGATATACCCGTCGCCGCTTATAATGTCAGCGGTGAATATTCATTGGTAAAGGCGGCGGGCAGACTCGGCTGGATAGATGAAAAACGTGTGATGATGGAAATCCTTACTTCAATCAAACGGGCAGGCGCCGACCTTATCCTCACCTATTTCGCAAAAGAAGCGGCAAAGATTCTGAATTCATAACGATAGTCTTTCTTACGCAATTTGCGTCCTGCGTAAAACACCTCACTGCTTTTCCCGCAAAAATGCTATTGACAAAGTAATGGGCATATGCTCATAATATTGTTATGGCGAGACCAAAGAAATGCAGATGTGTTACCTGTAGACCGGGGGCCGTATATTTTAAGCCCAGGGCTATCCCGATGACGGAACTTGAAGAGGTAGCTCTTAGTATGGATGAAATTGAAGCAATCAGCCTTGCCGATCATGAAGGTCTTTACCATGAAGATGCAGCACTGCGGATGAAGATCTCAAGGCAGACATTTGGCAGGATACTGAATGAAGCGCATAAAAAGGTCGCCGAATGCCTTATAAAAGGCAAGGCACTCAGAATAGAAAGCACAAATAAGGAGGAGTAATCATGAAAGTATGTTTTCCAGTTGAAAAAGCGGATGGAATGGAGAGTCAGGTCTACGGGCATTTTGGCTCTGCACCGGTATTCATTGTTGTGGAGACCGATAACAGTGCAGTCAGGACAATTTCCAATAAGGATCAGCATCATGAACATGGCGCTTGTAACCCGCTGAAGGCATTGAATAATGAAAAAGTAGATGCGATAGTGGTCGGCGGAATAGGCATGGGTGCCCTTACCAAGCTGAACCAGTTGGGCATAAAGGTTTTTCAGGCCAAGGCATCCACGATCAGGGAGAATATGGATTTAATGAAATCCGAGCAGCTCTCAAAGTTTACACCCCGGCAATGTTGCTCAGGGCATTCGCAAATAGGCGGGTGCAGCCATTAGAGAAAAATATAGATATTTTTGACCCCGATGCCGGTCATCGAGGAATTCTTTTAATGGGAACAAGGAGGATGTTATGGCAAAGAAAAGGATTGCAATATTAGCGTGCAAGAATATTAAGGGTATCAGTTGTGTGGCAGGCTGTCTGAAATGTTTTAAGGGAATAGCCGAGAAGGCAGGGGAGTATGAACGCTGGAAAGATTACGATGTGGAAGTTATCGCTATGGATGACTGCGGCGGTTGCCCCGGAGTGCTAATGCCAAAGGTCGCACTGATGATGGATATGGGTAAATTATATGAAAGGGATTTTGACGCAATTCATCTGGGGACCTGCATAATGAAGGCTGTCCAGACCGCAAAATGTCCGATCGATATTGAAGATATTAAAAAGAAGATCGAGGGAAAATTCAATAAAGAGGTAATTTTTGGAACACACCCTTACTAAATAGAGTCTGTGTATAAACTGCGATTCCGATAAAATTCGTCATTCTCGCGAAGGCGGGAATCCAGTCTTTTCAATCCCAAAAGTTTTCGGGATTGGATTGTCCGGTCAAGTTTACCCGCCTTCGGCGGTGCCAGAGGCGACCAGGGCCGGAGGATGACAAAATACGACTTTATAGACACTAAATATAGTCGGTCTATAAACTGTTATCCACCCTCACCCTTGCCCTCTCCCCTCAAGGGAGAGGGTTATAAATACCCCCCTCCCTTGAGGGGAGGGGTTGGGGAGGGTGTTCAAATATTGAGTTTATGGACCGATCTAAATAAAGTGATAGTCAATTATTGGCGGTCTCTGAATAAGGAATAATTCATGGCTGAAATTGAGAGTTGGGATTGGTGGACGGAAGAAAAATGTATTTCTGATGTTGCCGGCTGGAAAAATAGATTCCCGGTTGTGCAGGAGTTTGCGGTCAGTAATGACGGAGAAAAGATAGCCGCCGTCGTCGAGATTGAAAATAAAAAGGCCGTCCCCTGTATAAATGGTAAAATTTGGGAAAACACCTATGAAAAGGTATGGCCTCTCAGATTCTCTCCTGACGGCCGTCTGGTATGCGCTGCATTGCAGAACTATGAATGGACTCTCATTGTCGATCAAACGCCATGGGAAGAAACATATGATTTTGTGTGGAATCTGACTTTCAGTTCTGACGGTAAATACATCGCAGTGAATATAAAGAAAGATAATGAATTCGGGATATCATTAAACGGCAGGGACTGGGAGAACAAGTTTTTTGAAGCACGAGATGTGATCATGAGTCCTGACGGCAGGAGAACTGCATCCCGTGTCAAAACAAAACGGGTTGCCTCCCTGGATATTGCCGGCTATGCCGACAAGGTACTTACCGTTGCTGTAGACGGCAAGCCCTGGGACACAAAGTTCCTGAGTATTTGGGGTATTACCTTCAGCCCGGACGGCGGCAGTGCGGCAGCAGGCGTGAAGCTGAAGCCTATGGAATTTACCATTGCAGTAGACGGAGTCTTATGGCAGGAGACATTTCTCTGTGTATGGGAGCCTGTCTTTAAAATGCAGACCGGCGAAGTCGTTGCGCCGGTCAAAACCGGCAGAGGCTGGACACTGGCTCTCAACGGGACCCCGATATGGGACAGATATTTCAGCCAGGTATGGGGGCAGAGATATAGCCCTGATGGCGCAAAGATAGCAGCCGTCGTTGCTCCCGAATTTGGCAGATGGACTATAATGGTTGACGGTTCTCCCTGGCAAAAAACATTCGGTGATGCGGTTTTCTTCCCAATATTCAGTCCTGACGGCAACAGGGTTGCCGCAATCGTAAAAGATAACGACAGGTACACAATTGCCGTGGATGGAAAGACATGGGATACGGATTTTGATATGCTTTGGGACCCGATATTCAGCCTTGACAGCAGCATTATATCGGCGAAAGCGGAACTCAACGGCAGATATATGATTGTAGTTGACGGGAGAATCGGGAAGCATTCCTTTGATGAACTCTGGGACCCGGTTTTTAGTCCTGATGGAACAAAGCTCCTGGTTAGATGTATAGAGGGTGGGAAGTATTACAGAAGAATAGTGCCGGTAAACGAGATTTGATTATGTATGATTTCCTGACAAGTTTAGAACTCTATGACTTTTTAAAAGGCCCTATGGTATGGGTTTCGTTCATTATTTTTGCCGGGGGCAGTATCTACCGGATAAGCTCTCTGCTGTCAAAGGCAAAGAAGGTCAAAGTTATCAGCACGTATATGAGCCTTAAATACAGTCTGCGATCGATCTTTCACTGGACGGTCCCTTTTGCCAGTACGAACATGAGAAAACATCCGTGGTTTACTCTGGTAGCCTTTCTTTTCCATGGCTGTTTAATCGTTGCCCCGCTGGTACTTCTTGCACACAATAAACTCTGGTATAATTCATGGCAGATAAGGTTATGGTCTGTTTCTGAAAGGGTAGCCGATATAATGACCCTGACCGTTATCGTTTGTGTCGTTATTTTCATGATACGGAGACTTGTTACTCCCGAGGTGCGGTTTGTTACCTTTGCATCGGATTTTGTTATACTCGCAATCGCTGCCGCGCCGTTCGTCTCCGGTTTCCTGGCATATCATCAATTGTTTTTTGACTACAAGCTTATGGTGGCCCTCCATATTTTTTCAGGGGAAATTATGTTGGCGGCAATCCCGTTCACGAGATTAAGCCATATGCTATTTTTCTGGTTGACCAGGGCATATACGGGTTCCGACTTTGGAGCTGTCCGCCATTCAAGGGATTATTAGATGAAAAGACAGGTTACAGGGGATGATGAATGATTAAAATTCAGAGGAAAAAGGTTGCTGATCCCGGCTTTGAAGAGAACGCAAAAAA
This sequence comes from Thermodesulfovibrionales bacterium, assembly GCA_041658585.1. GTDB lineage: Bacteria > Nitrospirota > Thermodesulfovibrionia > Thermodesulfovibrionales > SM23-35 > DYFC01. The sequence continues at coordinate 30,054 of JBAZZX010000020.1, read as the reverse complement.
ACTCACCCCTGAGAAAATTGAAAAGGTCATACAATGGGTCCTTGAAAAAGAAGCGGACGTAAGATTGAAGACCTTTGTCGAGACCTGCATCCACTGTGGTCTTTGTTCGGAAGCCTGCCATTATTTCCTTTCCTACAGGAGGGACCCGAGCTATGCTCCTGTGGCAAAGATCAGGCAGACGCTATGGGACATGCTGAAAAGAAAAGGGAAGGTTGATGCGGAAGACGTAAAAATGTACGCCCGCATAGCCTATGCCGAATGCAATATCTGCAGGCGTTGCAGCATGTACTGTCCCTTTGGCATAGATATAGCTTATATGCTTAACATTGTCCGCCGCATATGCGGTCTTCTTGGCGTTGTGCCGCAGTATTTGCAGGACCAGGCGAACAGTCACATGTATACATACACACAATCGTGGCTTGCACAGGATGATTGGGTGGATACGGTCCAGTTTATTGAGGACGAACTCAGGATGGAGATTAAAAACGCCCGTATCCCGCTTGACAAAGTCGGTGCCGAGGTTATGTATTCTCCGCATAGCCTTGAGGCGAAGTTCAAGATAAACCTTTTGTCCAATATCGCTTATATTCTTAACGTAGCCGGCGTTGATTGGACCATGCCTTCTTTTGATGGCTGGGACAGCACGAATCAGGCGATGCATGTCGGGGACAATGAAACGATGGGTATGGTCGAAAGAATGCACTTTGAAGCTGCAATGAAGCTCAAGGTTAAGAAGATCATGACGAGTGAATGCGGCCATTCATTCAGAGCAGCGGTATATGACGGCTCCCGGTGGTTAGGCTGGAAACAGCCGCCTGTACCTTATTTCCAGCCCACCCAGTTTTTTTATGAGCTCATCAGAGACGGGAAGATCAAAATTGCAAAAAAGATAAAGGAGCCTGTGACGGTCCAGGACCCGTGCAGTATCGTCAGGAACCGGGGTCTTGGCGGGATGCTGCGATCTATTGTAAATGCGACATGTGAGGACTTTAGGGACGTCAACCCAAGACTTGAGCATAATTATTGCTGCTGCGCCGGTTCGGGAGTTATCAACTACGGCCCGCTATGGAAGTTCATAAGAATGGAAGGCGGACGAACAAAGATCAACCAGTTGAAAGCTACCGGCGCGAAGATTGTTATTACCCCCTGTCACAGTTGTCACAAAACAATTGAAGATATGATCCATTACTATAAACTCGATATGCGCGTTATGTTTATCAGTGAAATACTGGTGCAAAACATGTATGTGCCGGAAGAGATGAGGGTTATAAAGACAAAGGATGAAGGATGAAAAAAACCTTTATTGATGATGGTAAAAAACAAAGGTTGAAGGCTGGGGGATGAAAAAAAGACTGCTCATCATATTGTCGGCGATGACCGTCATCGTGTTGTTATTTCTGGCAAGTGTTTATTCCGGTGAGGGTAATAAGCCATCCAACAATAAGATGTCCGAAAAACTTGTGATCGCTCATACGGAGATATTCGGCACATTGGAGCGTCCGCAGGTTGTATTCGACCATGGACTTCATGCAGCAGCCTTTAAAAAAGACGGCTGTGAAAAATGTCATACTCTTACACCGGAAGGAAATTACATCTTTGATTTCCCCTTCAGCGCGGCAAACAGGACTGCAAAAGAAATAGAGGATTTATATCATGAAAAATGCATCAACTGCCACAAAAAGCTAATCAGGAAAAAAAACAAAGCGCTTCCCGTCCGCTGCGGTGATTGTCATGTGAAGAGATTTGAAGCTTTAACCATAAAATATCCGGTGTTTGAGTTCGACTTTGCCTATCATGACAAGCATGTCAAAACACTGAAAGAGAAGAAAGGCAAGGATGATTGCGGTGCGTGTCATCACACCTATGATCCATTAGAAGAAGATGAATCATTGCGACTGATATATGAGCAGGGCGCCGAGGAATCCTGTTATTACTGCCATGATCTCGGAAAGAAAAGGGGACCTGAATTATCAGCTATAACGCAGGCAGCGGCCAAAAAAGGACTTTCCATGAAGAAGGTTTCACACAGGCAATGCGTCAATTGTCACCTGAGTTATATTAAAGCGGGTGATAAAGCGGGACCTGTCGATTGTATGAAATGCCACACCGGCAAATATAAAACGGTCCGGGAACTTGCAGAGACCCCCAGACCCGAGCGGGAGCAGCCGAAAAGGCCTTTTATTAGTATCGAAGACGCTAAAATGAAAGGCGTTTCCTTTGACCATGCATTCCACGAAAAAAATACAAAGACCTGCCGGTCCTGTCATCATGAAACATTGCAGGCATGCAAGAAATGCCACGGCATGGTCGGGTCCTCTGAAGGGAAATGGATCAGTCTGACCAATGCTTATCATGACGCATCTTCAGACGGCAGTTGTGCCGGATGCCATAAGAAAAGCAAGGCCGGCAAAAAGTGCGCCGGATGCCATCATAATCTGCCTGATATGGATATACAGTCAAAAGGGCCGAAAAAGGAAACCTGTACCGTCTGCCACAGCGGCAGGAAGGAAGGCCTGATAACAGGCAAACGGATTTCAGTCACATCGCTTGACCCCAAGAAGGTCCCTGAAGAGGTAACGATCAAAATTCTTGAAAAGCAATATGGACCTTCTAAATTCCCTCATATAAAAATTATCAGGAAGCTGGCGGAAGTCTCGAATGACTCGAAGCTGGCGGCTTCTTTTCATCGCACCATGCAGACAACATGCAGAGGATGCCATCATCAGAGCGCGGTCGAAGCTGAGGCTAAGGATAACAAACCACCTTATTGCAGAAACTGTCATTCAATTGTATTCGATGCAAAAAATCCGAATAGGCCGAGGCTCCTTGCCGCTTATCACCGTCAATGCCTGACCTGTCATGAAAAAATGGATATCAAAGAAAAAGGATGTGCGGATTGCCATAAAGAAAAGGTCCTGCAGCCGAAAGACCTTTTGACGGATACGGACAATATCCAGACTATTTCCCAAAGGGGTGTTTAGATGTATATTTTTGATCAGATATTGAGCGCAAAAGGCTATGAATATATGATAGCCGTTCTGTTTCTATTTATTTTTATTATTTTCTACAAGTTCCTAAGTACTGACAGGATTGACGGAGACGAATAAAATGGAGTATTTCGGATGGGAATGAACAGGAGAGAATTTCTTAAAAGAACTGCGACAATAGCGGGGACCGCAGTCCTCGGGAGCAGTGCGCATACATCTGCGGACCAGGGTCCCGTCCCGGAGTCCGACCGATATGCAGTGCTCGTTGACACGACAGTCTGCATCGGCTGCAGAAAGTGCGAATGGGCGTGCAATGAGTGGAATAAAAATCCGAACCAACCGGTCAAAGCATTCGAGGATAAGACCGTTTTTAACGCTATAAGGAGGACACACGCTCAGACCTTTACTGTAGTCAACCGCTTTATCAATCCTAAAGACTCAAAACCCATATACGTAAAAAAGCAATGCATGCATTGTGAAGAACCGGGCTGCAAGGCTGCGTGTTTTGTCGATGCCTTCAAAAAGACGGAAAAGGGGGCGGTTATCTATAACGCAGGCGTCTGCGTCGGATGCCGGTATTGTATGGTCGCCTGTCCCTTCGATATACCGGCATATGAATATTATGAACCGCTCAATCCCCGCATTACAAAATGCACCTTTTGCTTTGACAGGACCGGCAAGGAAGGCGGCGTTCCGGCGTGCGTGAAGATCTGCCCTACCGAGACCCTACGCTTCGGCAAAAGAAAGGACCTGATCAATCTTGCACATGAGAGGATACGCAACAACCCCGACAAATATACCGACCATGTCTACGGGGAGCATGAGGTCGGCGGGACGAGCTGGTTGTATCTCTCGGCAATACCTTTTGATCTGATAGGCTTCAAAACGGATATCGGGCAAAAGCCTATACCGGAAAGAAGCAAGGGTTTCCTCTTCATAACAAAGGTTTTCGAGGTGGTAGCTGCATGGCCGCTCGTGTTTGCGGCTTTTCATGCAATATCAAAAATACGGAAAAAGCAGAGCTCTCAGGACGCTAATTCAACGAAGGAAGGCAAGCATGAACAGAAAACCTGATTCCACCTCCTGGGTTCAAAATAAGATATTACTCGGCATGACTTTCCCGGAATATATAAAATCGAATTTTACTATTTCTAATGCGATTGCAGCGCTTATTTTAATCGTTTCAATTCCTGTAATGATATACAGATTCATATACGGACTCGGTCCGTCTACAAACCTTTCCGATACGAATCCATGGGGTATCTGGATAGGTATCGATGTGCTTTGCGGCATCGCCCTTGCCGCAGGCGGCCTTGTTATCGGCACTGCATACCACCTTTTCGGTATGAAGCAATACCGGCATTTTGTGAAGCCCGCAATCCTTACCAGCCTTCTCGGATACCTCTTTTCCGTATTCGGCCTTCTTTTTGATCTCGGACGGTATTACCGGCTTCCGTATCCCATGGTCGTGTCGTTCGGTTTTTCCTCCATCATGTTTTTGATCGCCTGGCATTTTGCGCTCTACATCATGATACTTTTTACCGAATGGAGCCCGGCCCTTTTTGAGTGGCTGAACCTGAAAAAGTTCCGTGATTTTTTCCATAAACTTGCAATCTGGGCAACGGTATTCGGCGTCGTCATAGCAGGAGGTCACCAGTCCGCTCTGGGCGCATTGTTCCTTGTAGCGCCCGGAAAACTGCATCCCCTTTGGTATTCAGAACTCCTGCCCCTCTATTTTCTGCTCTCCGCGATTATTGCCGGACTCACCATGGTTATCTTTGAAAGCAGCCTTACGCACAAGGCATTTAAAAGGCAGCTTGAACATCTCAATCCCGCCGAATTCGACAGGCTTACTTTAGGGCTTGCAAAGGCTGCTTCGGCTGCCCTGTTCACGTATTTTTTCCTTAAACTCTTCGGACTGGCCCACTCCAATAACTGGAAGTACCTTTTCACCCCTTATGGATACTGGTTCCTTTTCGAGATTCTCGGCCTGGTTTTTCTCCCGGCCTTCCTGTTTGCATACAGCGTCCGGTATAAAAAAATAACTATGGCCCGATGGACGGCCTTCATTGTGGTAATCGGTATCGTATTGAACCGTATCAACACCTCGGTCATTGCATTTAACTGGAACGCTCCGGAACGGTATTATCCACACTGGATGGAAGTAGTCATAACGGTAGGCATTATCACCATGGAGGTCATTGCATTCCGGTGGATCGTCAACCGCATGGCCATCCTCTATGACCATCCGGATTATGACCCTTCTCATTAGTATGCCTGTCCTCAATTAAAACGATCCGCATCGGACGATTTGCGCGACTTTCTTAATACCGATTATTCATAAAATCGGAAACAGCAACCGAGGATAGAGTATTTGAGCGGTTTTTTTTGCCGATAGTCAAATACGGAATATAAAAATAGAGAGGCAAAAGCCTCGGAGGGAGGAACGCCCGAGAATGAGCTCAAATACTCTATCCTCGGTTTACTCGGAAAAATTCACAAATAATCCGGGTTAAAAGTTCTGGATTCCTTATGATTAGTTTATTACAATACAAAAAAGCTCTTCGGGAGGACTGCATGAGAAAATATCTCGTCATTATAATAGTTATTCTTATTTTCGGAGTTCCATATATTGCCGTGGCAGGTGACTATGACTCCGGAGTTAAAGCAACGCTCATTTTGAAGACAACCACAACGACCGGCAATTACCCTGCGAAATACCTGAATACTCAAGGGCCTGAAATAACCGCCATGAAAGTGGAAATCAAGCCCGGCGCTGAAACAGGGTGGCACAGCCATCCTGTTCCCCTTTACGCCTATGTTTTGGAAGGGAACCTGACTGTGGAGGTAAAAGGAGGAAACACCTACCATTTCACTGCCGGCGACGCTATTGTAGAAGTCGTTAATATCCCTCATAACGGAAAGAACCTCGGCATGACGCCGGTAGTGCTTATTGCCTTTTACACAGGTGAAAGAGGGACACCCAACACGGTTATGACGCCTGCCGATCAGTAGGCGACAATGTTAAAACATCGTATAGAATATAGGATGCAGAGAAGAATAAGATGGTTTTTGGGCTAATACCTCATTCCTGTACTCCACATTAAGGTTGGGATACGGCTTGATTCTCAGGCAATTATTGCAGACGCCAATTGCACGAAAGCCTGCCTGTATATTTCAATAGTTCTACTCCGATGTATTACTACCGAAATCCTTACTCTTTGCACTTACAAACAATTTACATTATTTAATTAAATTGCTTTATTCATAACAAAATGTTAAAAATAATCATGTACTATTTTTCTGATACTGCGAAAAGATCTTTTATAGTATTTGTGCTTTTTGCCTATATCCTTATCCCCTTAGCGGACAGTATAGCCTGTAGTGGCTGTACAGAAGGTTGTTCATTGCAGGGGAAACAGATAAGCTATGTGGATATTTCCAGTACGGATAATCCGGGTATAACTGTAAGCACTGCTGACACGCAGGGGAATTCGTCTGATTATAACCAGGATAGTAAAAGCACTTGTCCTCTCTGTTATAACGCCGTCAACGTATTTACCTATAACCATGTAATCTTACTTGAGAGTACCGTATTCTCGATCATTTTAACAGATTGCGGTTAGCCAGGTACATTTTGATTTTTGAGTGTTCGATAGAGAGATCGATCCACTTTTCAACGAGAGCTTTGAATCTTTTGTAAGTATCGACCTGTTTTTTCAGATCATCAACATGGGGAGCCCTGACATACTCGGTTTTGCTTTTCATCTTATGGGTATAGCTAAGCTGATAGAACTCCCATTTCTTTTCTTTCGCATTGCGGTACTGTTTGGTCAGCGACCCTGGCCGCATCTCTCCGATATCCAGCAGTTCCTGCTTAATCTTTTCAATCTGCTTTTCGATTCTCAAAAGACTTTTGTCTGTCATATTCCTCTGCATTAATTTTACCAGAACTGACTTCTTGTGGGTGTATTTTATTGCTATTATAGCAACATCTTATTTCCCTAAGAGGTTTGTCATGGTTCTTTGGCGTCACTGGCTGTCTGTTGTCGAGCAATTAAGGTCTGCCTGTTCCCGGATGCGGACGTTTCTGTGGTTGTCTGTTTGTCTTGCCGGTATGTGCATACGACCGGATATCTTCGGCGTCACCAGTATCGTCAGAGCCTTTGGCCTTAAAGAAGCTTTTTATGACAGACTCCTTGATTTCTTCCACTCCCCGGCCCTGAACCTCGGGGCACTCCTGTCAGGCGGTTGCGATTCTGGTCGGAGCTCTGCAGAGTGTCTTTGCCGTCCCTGTTGCCAGCCGTATCCATGAGGGGCTTGTCTTTTCCAACAGGGATACGGCGACTCTTCTGGATAAGATGCTTTCTCTGGTCGACTCTCTCGGTCTTCCCTCGTTTTATTTTATCGCTGACGCGTATTATTGCGCTCGGAAGGTTATGGCTCCTCTGCTTAAGAAGGGTAATCACCTTGTCTCTCTGGTGAGAATGAATGCCGTTGCCTATATGCCCGCTGATGTTCCCTCAGGCAAAAGAAAGAAGGGTCGCCCCCCACTATATGGTGAAAAGGTTAAGCTCAGAACTCTATTGGACAACCCCAACGCTATGCAGGTGGCTCAAAGCCCTGTATATGGCGAAACAAATGTGCTTGCGTATCACCGGTTTATTCAGGTCGGGCTTATTGCTCAGGGGCTCCTTCAGTATCTTTCCATTAGCTTTCCCGATCTCGTTTGGGCTAAGTTCGGCTCCTGGCTCCGTACTATCCGCCCCGGTATTCCCCCTTCGGAGTACGTTACTTCTCTTGCCCTCAGAAATTCCTTCCCCGATTTTCTGTCAGGTTTACCTTCTGAGGCTGCTTTCGCGAAATTCCTCATCGATAGAATCGATTTCCGTAAAAATAACCCCTTTAGGTTGGCCGCTTAGTTGCTTTTGAAACATTGAATACGGTACTCTCAAGTAATCTTATTTTCTGCACTTTATTCAGTCATACAACCAATATCTGAAGTTTCACCGGAACCTTCTTTTCTTATCAATAAACCCCCTCGGGCTTAGTTCTCATCATTACAACCCCGGTCGCAATGAATCAGCATTCTGTCGGATAGTATTATCCGAAAATACATTTTAAGGGAATTGTGAAATGGAACAAGAAAAAAACAGGACATTTGTCGGAGAAATATGGGATATTTTTTCCTCAGTTAGGTTTGCAATAGTTATTTTCGCTTTAATTGCCTCTACATCAATAATAGGGACCATTCTGGATCAGAAGGCCGAACCCGCAAAGAATCTTCAAATATTAATTAGAGTCTGTGTATAAACTCCCGGTTTGTCATCCTCCGGCTTGACCGGGGGATCTATAACCCGTTGAAAAGACTGGATTCCCCGATCGAGTCGGAGAATGACGGATTGCTTGAATCGTGGTTTATACACAGACACTAATTATTCATTTATGAATTGACTTGACAGAATATCTCTTATTTGAATAAAGTAAATTAGTAAAGGGGAGTAGCTGGATCAGTGGATATCGTCAGCACGTCTGCCAGAGGCAGGCCGGTACCACGGGTTAGATAAAACTAACAAGCAAGACCTTTATCGTAGAAAAATTTCTGCGGTAAAAGTCTTTTTTTATGGAAAAAGGAGGTAAAAAATGAACGGATTGAGAACAATGGCTTTAATGGTAACATTAACCCTGTTGCTGGTTTTTGTTGGAGCAGCCTTAGGGGGCAAGAATGGCATGACAATAGCCCTCATCGTTGCTTTCGGCATGAACTTCATCACCTATTGGTTTAGCGACAAAATCGTTTTAAAAATGTACCGTGCACAACAGGTAAGCGAAGCTGAAGCCCCAGAGCTGTTTGGAACAGTCAGGAGACTTGCACAAAAGGCAGAGCTTCCCATGCCAAAAGTCTACATCATGGAAAAGGATCAGCCCAATGCCTTTGCCACAGGAAGAAATCCTAAGCATGGTGCGGTTGCTGTAACAACCGGCATCATGAAGATTCTTTCAAGAGAAGAACTTGAAGGTGTTATTGCACATGAACTTGCACATATAAAGCATAGGGATATTCTTGTTGGAACCGTTGCGGCAACGATAGCAGGCGCCATAAGCTATCTCGCACAGATGGCACAGTGGGCTATGATATTTGGCGGGAGAAGTGACAATGAGGGAAAAGGGAGCAATCCCATAGCAGCGCTGGTGATGATGATAGTCGGCCCTATTGCAGCTATGGTGGTGCAGATGGCAATATCACGTTCGAGGGAATATGGTGCAGATGCAGGTGGAGCGAGAATTGCAGGCAATCCATTATACCTTGCAAATGCACTGAAAAAACTCCATATGGCCTCGCAAAAAATACCGATGAATGCCAATCCGGCGACAGCACATATGTTTATAGTCAGCCCGCTTTCCGGCGGCGGTATTTTAAAACTCTTCAGCACCCATCCGCCTATTGAGGAAAGGGTCGCAAGACTTGAAGCTATGAGGTTAGGATAATACTAAGAAGGCTACATTAAATTAAAAGGAGGAAGCATAATGGATGAGCAAGATATCTACAGGGCAAAAGAGGCAACAAGGGTAGCAATGCAGTTTGCAATGAAGAAAGGCCCTTTGAGGTTAGTACTAATTATTGGAGCAATTCTGGTGTTTTTCCTGTTTTTAAGTCCATGGGTTCAGATTGGGGCGGGTGAAAGAGGTATTGTCCTTAATTTTGGCGCTGTTCAGAAGAATGTGCTTGGAGAAGGACTGCATTTCAGGATACCTATAATGCAGAAGGTTGCCCGGATGGATGTCAAGGTGCAGAAGGCAACGACTGATGCAGCAGCTGCATCATCCAACCTTCAGGATGTAAGCTCTACTGTTGCGATTAACTATCACATAGTTCCTGATAAGGCAAATATTGTCTATCAGACCATCGGCATAGACTTTAAAGAGCGAATCATAGACCCTGCAGTGCAGGAGGTGGTAAAGGCTGTGTCAGCCAGGTATTCAGCAGAAGAGCTTATCACAAAGAGGTCAGCGGTAAGCGATGCAATGAAAGCAACCCTTACTGAAAGGCTCATGGCGCACAACATAGCGGTTGATGCATTCTCTATCGTCGGTTTCAGCTTCTCCAAGATATTTATGGAAGCCATTGAGTCAAAGCAGACAGCAGAACAGCTTGCACTGAAGGCAAATAGGGACCTGGAGAGGATAAAGATAGAGGCAGAACAGAAGATTACAGCAGCAAAGGCAGAGGCAGAGTCCCTGAGGCTACAAAGGGCAAATATTTCACCGGACCTTATAGAGCTTAGAAAGATAGAGGCCAATCTCAAGGCTATAGATAAATGGAACGGAATCCTCCCACAGGTTACAGGTGGTGGAGCTGTGCCATTTATAGGCGTAGGTGATATACAAAAGAGATAACCGAGTAATCATTACCAGAGGTATCCATTGTCATTGTTTAGATATGTATTACTGGTTATCATTGCAGGCATTGTAGGGGGCATTGTAGCCAAAACAAAGGGTCGCATCCCGATATGGTGGTTTATACTATGCGCCCTTTTCCCTTTGCTTATTATTGTTATTGCATTGCTTCCACCTATGGTATCTAAAGGGTATACCAAAAAGTGCCCTTACTGTGCAGAGATTATTAAAGAAGACGCAATAGTTTGCAAGCATTGCGGCAGGGATCTGCCCATAGAGATGATCAAGGTTCAAAACAAAATGTGATCAGGTTTTTACTCTTTTGATAAAAGGAGGCATCAAAAAGCAAGCCCTAACCCTTTGGTTTTTTGATTGATGATATATGACTGCACTTTTGTTTAAAAGTATTAAGCAAGTAAAGAAATTGATTATATCAGTAATTGGTTTTACTGTGCTGCTGATTGGACTGGCAATGGTAGTTTTGCCCGGCCCTGCCTTTATTGTAATACCAATCGGGTTGGGAATCCTTGCTACAGAATTTGTATGGGCAAAGAGTTTGCTTAGAAGAATAAAAAGTAGCGCCTCGAATGTGAAAGAACGGGTATCAAAGCAGTGAAAATGCAGATGTAACGCATGTTATGGTGTTTTAGGATAAGGCCGAGTCATTAGCTCAATGGCTCGATAATGTAATAACTTAATTTTTAAGAGGAGGATATCATGCCGCTAAAGCCAAGTGAACAGGAAGAAGAACATTTTGCAAGAATGGAGTTTGAAAGAAAGAAAAAAGTTGAGGGGGAAAAACACGGGCAACTTGCAGAAGAGGAAAAGAAAAGAATAAAGGAACTTCATAATATGAGGTGTCCTAAGTGCGGGATGGAGCTCATTGAGATTGGTTATAAGGGCATAAAGGTGGACAAGTGTTCCGAATGCGAAGGAATATGGCTTGACGCCGGAGAGTTGGAGACTGTATCAAGCCTTGAAAAAACAGGGCTTGATAAGTTGTTCAGTGTGTTTAAGAAGTAATCGCTTGATAATTTGCAATTATATAAGCAATTCTTGATGAACACGTGATGCCTTGAGATTGTGGTAAAGAGTTTTACCTTTAGCAGAAAGGCAAGATTGCTTCGCTCCGCTTGCAATGACAGGGGCGAAGGATTTAAATGACAATTTGCAAAAGTATTTTGTCATTGTGAGGAGCGAAGCAATCTCCTGTCTTTTCACAAAAAATGTTGTTTTTTAATCCATCGGCCTAATCTTATAGCTGGTAAAAAGAGGAGCAATATGCGTTGGCATCAAAAGGATATAAATGAGGTCGTTGATGAATTAAAGTCATCCTCACAGGGCATTTCTTCTGAAGAAGCCATGAGACGGCTCGAAGAATATGGCCCCAACGAACTAACAGAAAAGAAAAAGAAGACCCCATTCATGATGTTCCTCGACCAGTTCAAGGACTTCATGATCCTTGTCCTTATAGCTGCTGCAATAATATCCGGGATTATCGGTGATGCCACCGACACCATAGCTATTGTGACAATTATCATACTCAATGCTGTTATTGGATTTATTCAGGAATATAGAGCAGAAAAAGCAATGTCTGCATTGAAGAGAATGGCTGCGCCAACTGCAACTGTTATAAGGAACGGATTTCCGGAAAATATTCCGGCATCTCATCTTGTTCCCGGTGATGTTGTGGTACTTGAGGCTGGAAAGATTGTTCCTGCTGATATAAGGTTTGTGGAAGCTGCTCAGTTGAAGGTAGAAGAAGCTGCACTTACCGGTGAATCCGTGCCTGTTGAAAAGCATACAAAGGCATTACACGATGAGCATTTGCCGATCGGTGACAGGAAGAATATGGCATACAAAGGAACTTTTGTTTCCTATGGTCGCGGCATGGGTGTTGTCGTAGCAACAGGCATGAATACAGAACTCGGCAGGATTGCCACTATGCTTCAAGAGGGAGAAGAGGTTAAAACACCTCTTCAAAAAAGACTCGCGGCATTTGGCAAGAAACTTGCCATTGCAGTTCTTGTCATATGCGCTATTGTTTTCGGTATCGGTATAATGAGAGGAGAACCGCTCTTGTTAATGCTCCTCACAGCAATCTCCCTTGCAGTAGCAGCAATACCTGAGGCGCTTCCTGCTGTAATAACCATTTCTCTTGCCCTCGGGGCAAAAAAGCTGGTAAAGCAGAACGCTCTCATAAGAAAGCTCCCTGCTGTGGAAACACTCGGGTCAGTAACCTATATCTGTTCTGATAAAACAGGAACTCTCACCTTGAACAAGATGACGGTTGAGGAGATATGGATAGATGGGGAAATAGTTAAAAGCGAAGAAACAGAAAAACTCTTACATCTTACCTCTCAACTCTCATCTTTTTTTACGGCGCTTGCATTAAGCAATGATGCTCAGGTAGATGCCCTTGGCAATGTAATTGGTGACCCGACAGAAATTGCTTTGTATAACATTGCAAAGAATAATGGTTTTGACAAGAAGGAGCTTGAAGAGAATTTACCGAGAACTGGTGAAATACCTTTTGATTCTGAAAGAAAGTGTATGACTACGTTTCATAAGGGGCAAAGGGGTCAAGGGGCCAAGGGGTCAAGTGCAAAAAAGAACCAATTGCTTGGACCCTTAAATCCTGAAACCCCTGAATCCTTTCAGTTCGTCTCTTTTACAAAAGGGGCAGTGGATGTCCTTATCGAGAAATCTGACAACATTCTGACATCAGAAGGGCTTAAGCCGATTGATGCACAGGAGATCATCAGCATAAACGAAAGGATGGCTGCCGATGGATTAAGGGTCCTTTGTATTGCCACAAGGAAATGGGATGACCTGCCTGATAATATGTCACCGGAAAGCGTTGAAACAGGACTCACTATTTTAGGTCTTGTTGGCATGATGGACCCTCCGAGGGAAGAAGTTAAAGAGGCTGTATCAATGTGCAAAACAGCAGGTATAATTCCCGTGATGATAACAGGCGACCATCCCGTTACTGCCAGGGCAATAGCAGGAAGGCTCGGCATCATCGAGGATGACTCAAAGGCAATAATCACAGGAAGAGAGCTTCAGCAATTAACATTGGAGGAATTTGAAGAAAGGGTCGATCATATCAGGGTTTACGCAAGGGTAGCGCCTGAACAGAAACTGAAGATTGTGAAGGCCCTTCAGGACAGAGGGCAGTTTGTTGCCATGACGGGCGACGGCGTAAATGATGCGCCTGCATTAAAGATGGCCGACATCGGAATTGCAATGGGAATAACCGGGACGGATGTATCAAAAGAGGCGGCGCACATGATACTCCTCGATGATAATTTTGCAACTATCGTAAAAGCGGTAAGTGAAGGAAGAAAGATATATGACAACATAAGGAAATTCATAAAGTATCTTCTGACGACAAATTCAGGAGAGATCTGGACACTTTTCCTTGCACCCCTGGTTGGTCTGCCGATACCCCTACTGCCTATTCATATACTTTGGATAAATCTCGTGACAGACGGGCTTCCCGCCCTTGCCCTCTCTGCCGAGCCGGCAGAAAGTGACGTTATGAAGAGGCCGCCAAGACATCCAAAAGAGAGCATATTTGCCCATGGACTTGGTTCTCACGCAATATGGGTTGGCCTTTTAATGGCCGGAATTGTGCTTTTTCTTCAGGCATGGTCGCTTAAAACCGAACATGTTCATTGGCAGACAATGGTGTTTACAGTTTTATGTTTAACACAGCTTGGTCATGTTCTTGCCATAAGGTCGGAAAAACAATCGCTTTTCAGGATGGGATTATTCTCCAACAAATACCTCTTCGGCGCGGTTGCACTGACTTTTCTCCTCCAAATGGCAACCATATATGTGCCATTCTTAAATCCAATATTCAAGACAGAGCCCTTAACTTTAAGTGAATTGACGATTACGATAGCATTATCGTCTGTTGTATTTTTTGCAGTGGAGGTTGAGAAATTAATAAAGCGGCGAAAGGCCTATCACAATGCTTATTAAGGCTGGGCGCATTATACTATTTACAGGTGAAAGGAGAGCATAAATATGGCATTGGACTATTTCAGAAGAAAATCATACAATCAAGAGGTAATAATTAAAGGACACGGAGGATGCTATGACTAAAGGCAAGGCAAGGAATTTAATTCTATTCGGGTTTATTTTTTTGATACTGCCGCTTTTTTTTACCGTTTTGAATTTATATACCGACTGGCTCTTTTTCACGGAAACAGGATACACTTCTGTTTTTATTAAGACGCTCTCCGCTAAAATCGGCACAGGTATATCTTTTGGCATAGCCTTTTTGTTCTTTATTCTGGTGAATATAACCATCGCAAACAGGACTAATTTCCCTCAAAGAGATATATCTGTGATCGAAGGCGTCATCAATCCATTTAGAGCAAGCGGTATCGAAAAGGTCATCAAGCCCATCACCATAATTGCCGGAGTTGTTATGGCCGTCTTTGCAGCGCAGTGGGGCGCATTGAGGTGGGAAGATGTCCTGCTCTTTAAAAACAGTCTGGATATGGGAACCAATGACCCACTATTGGCCAAGGATATCGGTTTTTATCTGTTCAAGCTTCCTTTTATAGAATCTCTTAATGGCTTTGCAGGGTTTACACTGGTATTAACAATCATAGTAGTGGCTGCAAACTATTTTTTAAGAGGCGGCATATTTATCGCAGAGAGGATAATTTCTATCGATAGCAAGGTAAAAAAACATATCGGCATCCTTGCAGGACTCGTTATCCTTAATATCGGATTCGGCTTTTACATAGATACCTTCAGGCTTCTGTTCTCAGAACATGGCGCTGTTTTCGGCGCAGGGTATAGGGATATCCATGCGAAGCTCTTTTTTTACAGGATACTCATATTCATCACGCCGGTAGCAGGAATTGTCTTTATGGCAGGGATATTAAGAGGCTCACGGAGACTGACATTTCTCCCGCCTGTCCTGGTTTCAGCAGTGTATATTATCGGGATTGTGGCATATCCATATGCTCTTCATAAATTCAAGGTCGCGCCGAATGAGCTTGCCCTTGAGACCCCATATATAGAACAAAACATAAAATTTACAAGACTGGGCTATAACCTTGACAAGATAGAGGTAAAGCCATTTGATGTGGACTATAATCTTTCGGGTAAGGACATAGAAAAAAATGATGCCACTATTAAGAATATCAGATTATGGGACCATAGCCCGCTTCTCAGGACATACAGCCAGCTGCAGCAGATAAGGACATACTATAAATTTGCGGATGTTGATAATGACAGGTATACCATAAACGGCGAATATATGCAGGTGATGCTCGCTCCGCGGGAGCTTTCATATAATGACCTTCCGAGCAAGACGTGGATAAACGAGAGGCTGATATTCACCCATGGAAATGGTTTAACGCTGGGTCCTGTGAGCAGGATAAGCAGGGAAGGGCTTCCTGAATTCATGATAAAGGACATTCCGCCTGTAAGCCAGGTTGACCTTAAGGTTACAAGAGCGGAGATTTACTACGGTGAGCTTTCCAATAATTATGTCATAGTGAAAACAAAAGTTCCTGAATTCAGTTATCCGACATCTGAAGGCAATGTGTATACAACGTATGAGGGCAGCGGTGGTGTCAGGCTGGGCTCTCTGTTTAAAAGGGCTTTATTTTCGGTGAAGTTTAAGACAGAAAAGATACTGCTTTCCTCTGATATCTCCGGAGAGAGCAAAATCCTGTATTACAGAAATATAATGGAGCGAGTCAGGACAGTAGCGCCCTTTCTCCTTTTTGACCAGGACCCCTATATGATTGTGACAAAGGACGGGAGACTTGTCTGGATGGCAGATGCCTATACCGTCTCAAACAGGATGCCTTATTCTAAGCCCATAGAAAGGCGCATTAACTATATAAGGAACTCTGTAAAGGTTGTTATTGACGCCTATAACGGCTCGATGGGTTTTTATGTGAGCGACCCCTCTGATATTCTGATAAAGGTTTATTCAAAGATATTCCCGGATATATTTAAGTCTCTTAAAGAGATGCCTGATGAATTGAGGCAGCATATACGTTATCCGCACAGGCTTCTTCAGATACAGGCATCCATGTTCGCTGCATATCACATGACGGATCCGAAGGTTTTTTATAATAAGGAGAACCTGTGGGAGGTTCCTGCCTTCGGGCAAGTCCTCATGGAGCCGTATTACACCATAATGAAGCTTCCCGGCGAAAAGAAAGAGGAATATATCCTGCTTTTGCCCTATACTCCGGCAAAGAGAGATAACCTTGCTGCATGGCTTGCCGCAAGATGTGACGAGCCGGATTACGGGAAGCTTCTTATCTATACCTTTCCAAGGGACAGGCTCATCTTCGGACCAAAACAGGTGGATGCAAGGATAAACCAGGATTCCTATATATCCCAGCAGCTTACACTCTGGGGTCAACGGGGCTCAGAGGTCATAAGGGGGAGTCTCCTTGTAATTCCTATAGAGCGGTCCCTTTTGTATGTTCAGCCCCTTTACCTGGCGGCATCCGATAAGGTGGGACTGCCTGAGCTAAGGAGGGTTATTGTTGCCTATGAAAACGATGTGATCATGGAGGAAAACCTTGAGCTTGCACTCCAGAGGCTGTTCGGCGCGAAGAAGGCACTTACCGGAAGGGCTGACGGGGCTGCTGTGGATAAAAAGTCAACAACAGCAGAACTTGCAAAGGAGGCTATGAGGGTATTTGAAAGGGCAATTGAACTGCAGAGTCAGAGGAACTGGGCAGGCTACGGGGAGGAAATTAAGAAACTCGAACAACTTTTGAAAAGGATCGCAAAGTAATATAAAGTTTATAAGAATAAAGGCACGATTAGTGTAGACAGCTAACAAAGAAAGTATTGAGGGATAATGAAAAAGAGGATTGCACGGCTGGAATTAATGCGCAAGGATTAGAAAGGAATCGTGATAAGGCATGGACAGACTGTAAAGGCATCTGGAATTTTCAGCAGTCGTATTTCAGAAAGGAAGAGGATTTCTTTCGCAGACTTTCCGGTGGGCAGTTCCCCGAGGTTCTTTTTGTTACATGCTCCGACTCTCGGGTTGACCCTAATCTGGTTACTCAAAGCCGTCCGGGTGAGCTGTTTATCGTACGAAACGTAGGCAAAATAATCCCGCCGTATGATGCTATAAAGGATAAAAACAGCGTAGCAGCGGCAATCGAGTATGCGGTATTAAAATTGAGGGTCTCGGATATTATTATATGCGGACATTCCAATTGTGGGGCTATGCAAGTGCTTTATGCGGAAGAAAATGAGATTGTTACTATGCCGCATTTGCGAGACTGGCTTCATCTGGCTGCCCCTGTAAGGGATATTATTATGAAACATTATTCCGAAGCGACGGATGAAATCCGTCAACGGGTAACCGAAGAGGAAAACGTGATCCTCCAGCTGTATAATATCCAGACCTATCCATTTGTCAAGAAGGCATTAAACAATGGCTCGCTTCATCTTCATGGCTGGTACTACAACATTGGAACAGGGCAGGCAGGGTTTCATCCAATAAGAAAAGTCAGGACGTGTGCGTCGGGATTTCGTTATGCAGCGCTGCTGGATATCAGCGTTATTTACAAACTGGTCTTATCCTTAATTGTACTATCAGTCACGCTCTGCTTCAGGAACTTGATGGATTTTCTCATGGTGTTTGTAGTGACCGGGATAATGGTAATTGCTGAAATGTTTAACACCACTATTGAAGCTCTCGCTTCTTTTATTCTGGAGAAAGGAGGCAGAAGGGATGGAATTCCATATACCAAAGGCTTTCGATGCATCACAGTAACATCAGCATTACAAATCATAGGAACATGGTTAAAACAATTCAATGGGCAGGGAATTATATTTTAATCATTATTTTCTCCGAGTCTCTGTGGTAAATGAACTGCTGTTTTTAGGTTCAAAGACCACAAGAATGGTGCGGGGAGTATTTTGAAGAGAAGAAATTTTGCTAATTCTATATGGTATTGATATAATCGCATACAGACGGGTTAACTTCTCTCTCCGCATAATAAAGAAGATTTACTGATAAAAATCCCGTCAGGGAGAAAAGAGTCTCATGGACAAAGAACTCCGCATACTTATACTTGAAGATGATCCTGCCGACGCTGAATTAGAAGAGCATGAATTACGTAAGGCTGGAATTGCGTTCATATCAAAGCGGGTAGAAAGAAAAGAAACCTTTCAGAAGGAAATCAAAGACTTTGATCCGGATATTATCCTGTCAGACTATAACCTTTTATCTTTTGACGGTCTTACGGCATTAACAATCGCAAAGGAAAAGTGTCCTCACGTGCCTTTCGTATTAGTAACCGGTGTCATGGGTGAAGAATTTGCGATTGAAATCCTCAAGAAAGGCGCAACAGATTATGTATTAAAAAGCAACCTGCAAGGTCTTGTTCCGGTAGTGAATAGAGCATTACAAGAAGCTAAAGACAAAGCCGAGCGCAAACTGGCCCAGGAGACGCTGCGGGAAAGGGAAGTCTTTATCCGGACGGTTTTAGACAATCTTCCCGTTGGTATAGCTGTGAACTCGGTTGGTCCTCCGGTACGGTTTGATTACATGAATGACAACTTCCCAAAGTTATACCGAACAACACGAGAAGCGCTTGCCGGTCCGGATGCTTTCTGGGAGGCAGTCTACGAAGATCCGGCATTCCGGGCTGATATTAGGAAGCGGGTATTGGACGATTGCGCCAGCGGCGACCAGGCGCGCATGTATTGGGCGGATGTGCCGATTGTCCGCAAGGGAGACAATACCATTTTTATTACTGCGCAGAACATACTGCTTTCCGACAAACAGTTGATGATTTCGCTGGTTTGGGACGTTACCGAGCGTAAGCTGGCGGAAAAGGCTCTCCAGGAAAGCGAGGAAAGATACAGTACCATGTTCAATTCTTCCCCAAATGCAGTGTTTGTACATAAGGGGGGCGTAATACATTATATAAACGAAACAGCCTTGAAAATATTCGGATATACCAGAGATGAGGTTATAGGAAAGACGGTATTTGAATTTATTGCCGATGATTCAAAAGACTTAGTAGCGAAAAACATGCAGCGGAGACTTGCCGGTGAGTATGTTGAAAGTTATGAGGTGAAACTTATTACTAAATCGAAAGGAATAAGATACTTCCTGCTAAGCTCCTCCGTCATACCATATGAAAAAGAAAAGGCTTTTCTGGTTATATTGTCCGACATCACCGAGCGCAAAAAACTCGAGGCCCAGCTTATACAGGCTCAAAAGATGGAAGCAGTAGGCCAACTTGCAGGAGGCATTGCCCATGATTTCAATAATATACTACAGGCAATTATAGGATATGGGCACGTTCTGAAGATGAAGATGAAGGAAGACGATCCTTTAAAGAGTTATGCCGATCATATCCTTTCATTATCGGACAGGGCGGCTAATTTGACACAGAGCCTTCTTGCCTTCAGCAGAAAACAGTTAATCGATCCAAGGCCGGTAGATCTCAACGAGATTATCAGAAAAGTAGATAAATTATTATCAAGGATTATCGGGGAGGACATTCAATCCCGAATGGCGCTTTCCGGGAAAGACCTGATTGTTATGGCAGACCCCATGCAGATAGAGCAGGTGTTAATGAATCTTGCAACGAATGCGCGAGACGCAATGCCTGAAGGGGGGTATTTGACTATCGAGACTGAAATTGTAGCTATTGACCATGAATTCATAAAAAAGCATGGTTATGGAATGGAAGGAGATTATGCTTTCATAGCGGTTACCGATACGGGAGCCGGTATGGACACCAAGACAACAGAGAAGATATTCCATCCGTTCTTTACAACGAAGGAGGTTGGGAAGGGGACGGGACTTGGACTGTCGATGGTATATGGGATTATCAAACAAAATAACGGATATATCAATGTTTACAGTGAACCGGGACAAGGAACAACCTTCAAGATATATCTGCCATTGATACGGGCAAAGGCTGAAGAGGTAAAACCTGAAGTTATACAACCTGTTGAAAGAGGCACGGAGACGGTGCTTTTAGCAGAGGATGCTCCCGATGTGAGGGTATTCACCAAGATCTATCTTGAAGAACTCGGATATAAGGTAATAGAGGCGGTTGACGGAGAAGATGCAATAAACAAGTTTACATTGGATAAGGATAAAATCCAGCTCCTGTTACTTGATGTCATCATGCCGAAGAAGAACGGCAAAGAGGTTTATTATGAGATAAAGAAGATAAGACCCGATATCAAGGCGCTGTTTATGAGTGGATATACGGCAGACGTCATGCACAAGCAGGGAATTATTGAAAAAGGATTTAAATTTATTCTGAAACCCTTTTCACCGACAAAGCTATCGGAAAAAATACGGGAAGTCCTGAAAAATGAGGTTTAAAAATTACAGGAAAGCCATAGAAGTATGCAATTTGAAGCGCAACCTGAGAGAGTAATTCATTTAAGACACAATCATGATCTATTGAAGGGATTTGTGTAATATAGTAGAATGAGGGTAAGTCTTATCAAGGAGGTATCACATGAGCAAAGAAAAAAACAAGCAAAAACCGAATGCAAAGAAAAAACCACAGCATAGCCTGAAAGAGAAAAGACAAGCAAAGAAAGAAAAAAGCTCTTCAGGATCAAACATATGGTCCCAAAAGTAAATTAATGGAATTCTGTGGGCAGTAACTTAATGTCCGGTTATCAGATCACTCCTTGGGAAGGGGGTGGTCGCTGTTTCCGAATCTTAGCGGGTTGCAGTGATGGGGGGCGATGCTCCCATTATATTGACAATGCTTCTCACAATTGATAAATTTAACCAATGTATAAAAACTTATATTATAGGGTTCTTACTACTTCCCTAATCATTATTTTCATAGCGGTACCTTTGCTTGCTGCAACAGAAAAAGACCGGTGCAGGGAAGAAGGTATAATGGTCAGGAATGCGGCAATGCATGACTTGTGGTATAAGAAAAATGGTGGGGAGTGTTTCATTTGGAAACATGAACATCTATTCGCTATAAAGCCGGAAGACAGCATAGATATATTTTCAGATATGAACTGTCAGACATTCTACTGTGCGAATAATCCAAATTACAAAAATTATAAATCTGTTGATGCTACCGGAAACTGCCGCGTTAAGATCCTTCCAAAATGCAACCTCTCAGATATGTGATTAGTTAATTAATCTGATAATTTTATAGGTATTATCGATAATCGAACAAAGACTTTCCTTTTAGCGACTCCTTCCTGAACTATTGATAGCTGCATAAGTAATGTCCTATTTAAGACGCAAAGAAAGGCCACTTTTTTTAAAGAATGAACGAAGTAAAGGCTGCTTTTTCTGCAAGGAGCGCATATGGCAACGAGTATTTATTGTCAATGCGTCAAGTTCCATTGCAGTCATATTGGCCATGGGGTTCATTTTCGTATGTGCCCAGACATATTCAACAGGGTTGAGTTCAGGAGCGTAGGGAGGAAAAAAGTCGAGATGTTTAACCGCATCAAAAATGCACTCCGATTCCCAGAATATTCATTGCGTTTCTAATGTTTAACAAACTAATGTCCTATACTTTGGGCAGGAGGCAAATAATGAGACCTCATGGAAGCCCAAAGGAATTGGAACAACGTCGCCAACGTGCCATCTCTCTTCTTCGAGAAGGATACCAACCTGTTGATGTAGCCACTATGCTTGGCGTAGATCGCCGAAGCGTACGTCGCTGGAAAGCAACACACCGTCAAAAAGGTGAAAAGGGCATCCGTGCCAAGCAAGCATCGGGGAGACCGCCCAAACTTGATAACAGCTATCTTCGAAAACAGGAACAAAGGCTTGTTGAAAGCGAATGGAAATTCAGGACGGTCTCGGAATCAGCCAATGACTGGGTATATTGGCTTTCCGAAAGCGGAGAAATCGTATACATGTCTCCAGTGAGTGAAACAATCACTGGCTATAGTCCGGAGGAATTTCAAAATAAACCCGACCTTCTGGTGAGTGTTATTCATCCCAAGGACAGAAACCTGTATACAAATCATGTTCTGAATTTTGAAGATGAACGTCATGAGGAAATCGAATTCAGGATCATTTCCAAGAACGGCCAAATAAAATGGCTGACGCACATATGCGCGCCCTTATATATGCAAAATAAATTCTTGGGAAGGCGCATAAATAACAGAGATGTCACTGACCGCAAGATGGCAGAAGAGGAATTGAAAAAATATCGCGAACACCTTGAAGAGTCGGTAAAACAACGTACAGCTGAATTAGAAACAAGGACTCATGAGTTGGCGCGATCCAATGCCGACCTGCAGCAGTTTGCCTACGCCGCTTCACATGATTTGCAGGAACCTCTGCGTACGGTTGCAGGTTTTGTGAAGCTATTAGAAAAGCGGTACAAAGGAAGACTTGATGAAAAAGCCAACGAATTCATTAAGTATATTTGTGAAGGCGTCGATAGAATGCAACTGCTGATCAAGGATCTGCTGATATATTCACAAGTCGATACGAAGGAGAGAGTCTTTAAACCCACAAATTGCTCAGTCGCACTGGAGTCCGCAATTCGTAGTCTTCGATCGGCTATCGAGGAAAACGAGGCTGAGGTGACATATGTTTCTCTGCCTACAGTTATGGCTGATGCTTCACAAATGAGTAGATTATTTCAAAACCTTATCGGTAATGCGATCAAATTTCATGATAGGAAGACCGTGCGAGTTCATGTTTCGGCTGAAAGGAAAGGAGACGAGTGGATATTTTCCGTCAGTGATAACGGTATAGGAATGGATCCGGAGCAGGCAGACAGAATATTTGTTATTTTCCAGCGTCTTCATTCCAAAGAACAGTACCCCGGGACAGGAATAGGATTGGCAATTTGCAAGAGAATCGTCGAACGCCATGGCGGCAGAATTTGGGTGGAATCAGAGCAGGGAAAGGGCGCGACATTTTACTTTACAATTCCTAATAGAGAGGGCAATACTTAACTATTTTGAAACTCAGCTAATGGAGGCAAACCTTCTTCCTTGTAGTCTTCAAAAATCAAATCTGATAAAATATGTTATATTTCTACCTGTATTTAACAGATCGGCCATTAAGTAAACTATGAATTTTAATAATGCGATCCAATCGGCTCTCGAAAATCATAAGGCAGGAAATCTGCGGCAAGCCGAGTTGATATATAGAAAAATTTTAAACAAACGACCAAATGATGTCGATGCACTACACTTACTTGGGGTCCTGTATAATCAACTGGGGAACTATGATTCTGCAATAAAATATATCAGAAAGGCTTTACAGCTTGATGCAGGTTTTGCTGAAGCATATAATAACCTGGGGAATGTAATAAGAAATAAAGGCCTAATTGACGAAGCTGAAACTTATTATCAAAAGGCTTTACAGATCAATCCGAACTTTGCCATAGCATATAACAACCTCGGAAACATTTATACAGAAAAAAAGCTAACTGATAAAGCTATTGTTGTTTTTAAAAAAGCATTACAGATTAATCCTATTTTTGCTGAGGCATATAACAACCTCGGAAAAGTTCTCGATGAAATAGGACATTTCGACGAAGCCATGACTTATTGCAAGAAGGCAATACAGATTAACCCAAATTATGCTGAAGCATATTATAATTTGGGAACTATTTTTCCTAAAATAGGACAGCTCAGTGAAGCTGACATACATTTAAGACGTGCTCTTCAAATAACCCCTGATTT
This sequence comes from Thermodesulfovibrionales bacterium, assembly GCA_041658585.1. GTDB lineage: Bacteria > Nitrospirota > Thermodesulfovibrionia > Thermodesulfovibrionales > SM23-35 > DYFC01. The sequence goes on along the minus strand of JBAZZX010000020.1, from coordinate 5,992 downwards.
TTTGATTGCCTATAGCAATCTTCTTTTCTACATGAACTATAATGCACGATATAAACCTCAAGATATTTTTTCTGAACATTTAAATTTTGCGAAACAATTTGCAGAACCTTTGTATCCTAAAATATTCCAGCATACAAGTGATCATCTGTCAAGGCGGCGGCTAAAAATAGGCTATGTTTCACCTGATTTCAAACGACATCCGATTGCATATTTTATTGAACCAGTAATAGCTGTACACAATCGAGAGCACTTTGAAGTATTTTGTTATTCAAATAAGTTAGAGCATGATGAAATAACAAAGCGTATTCAAGATCATGCAGATCAATGGCGTAATATTGTGAGAATGTCCGATGAAGATGTTACCGAACAGATCCGAAAGGACGAAATCGATATACTAGTAGATTTAGCAGGACATACCAGAGGAAATCGTATCTTAGTATTTGCACGCAAGCCAGCGCCAGTTCAAGTTAGCTGGATAGGGTATCTTGCTACGACAGGACTGTCAACGATGGATTACAAGATTGTTGATAGTTATACTGATCCTCCGGGAAAGACAGAGCAATTCCATACTGAGAAACTCATACGATTGCCTGAGACTTTTCTGTGTTATCTCCCCGATAGAGACAGCCCTGATGTTGGCCCCTTACCAGCGCTATCAACAGGGAATATTACTTTTGGTTCATTTAACAATTTTGCAAAAGTAACACCCGAAGTCTTTACCCTGTGGGCAAGGGTATTGAATGAGCTACCGGACTCTCGTTTAGTCTTGAAGGGAATCAGCTTTCATGATAAAACAACATATCAATATGCAATAGATATGTTTATCCAGCGAGGTATTACGTCAGAACGTATTACATTACAGTCTGCGGATCCATCGCCAAAACATCTTGAATCATATAATCAGATCGATATCGGACTGGATACATTCCCATTTAATGGAGCAACAACAACATGTGAAGCTCTATGGATGGGAGTCCCTGTTATTACACTGGCAGGTACTGCTTACCATGCAAGTGTAGGGATAAGTCTTTTGTCGAATGTTGGTTTTCCCGAACTTGTTGCCAAGACATCTGATGAATATATATCGATAGCGGTCAATCTTGCTAAGGATCTGGAAAAGTTAAAGTCATTACGTGAAAAGCTGCGGGATATGATGATGTGTTCACCGCTATGTGATGCAAAGAGATTTACAGCAAATTTAGAAATGTGTTATCGCAACATGTGGGAAACGTGGTGCAATTCCATTTGAGATACATATTTGAACCCATAATCAACAAGTTTCTTAACTGATTGAACGCGAGGACTTGTAGCAGGTGGCAGTGAGGAAAAGAACGTGTTTCATCCGGGGCGAAAGATTTACGGCATTCCAGAGCGAACGAAAAGAAAGCATCCACTGCACCACCATGAGATCATAGATTATTGGTTCAAGGGCTTCTTGACAGCTTATCAGACAGCTATTGAAAATTTGTTACCATTATGATAGAAAATAAATATATATTTTAAAATGCCATTATGCTTAATATTCTTAAATCATGATAGAAATTATTTCTGCCTCACGTCATAATGAGCAATCCTTCTGGAACACTTCTCCCCTCGGAATATCTCTGAGACGTCTAATGTTTGATTTTCGTTTGAAGCATCACATCACTTACAATAACCACACTGGGCTCGGCAAAATATACAACCGCAGGATAGGTTCGACGAGTCCTGACGATGTTTTGGTATTTATTCACGATGATGTATGGATAGATGATTTTCATTTGGGAGACCACATAATTCAGGGCCTTGAACAATATGACATCATTGGCGTAGCTGGTAACCTAAGACGTGTACCTTATCAACCATCTTGGGCATTTATAGATGACAAGTTTACTTGGGATGAAAAAAAGAATTTAAGTGGGGCTGTGGCTCATGCGCCTTCACCATTTGGACAGATTTCATTTTATGGTAAAGTGCCAGCGACCTGTGAACTCTTGGATGGTGTTCTCTTGGCAGCAAGAAGGTCTAAATTGAACGCCGTAGATGTCACTTTTGATCCAGTTTTTGAGTTTCATTTTTATGATATTGATTTCTGTCGCACCGCGAGATATAGAGAATTACGACTCGGTACTTGGAATATTGCAATAACACACGCAAGTGGTGGAAATTGTGGTTCTGAAGAATGGAAGAAAATGTATGCTAATTATCTTTTAAAATGGAAGGACTAATTTGACCATCCAAGCAACCTCTAAGACTGTGAAATCTGCACTGGTAATATGCACTTAATGAGCTGAAACTGAAATGCGGAGTTGGTGAGGAAACTGAGAATAATTTTGAAACCTTAAAAAGGTTTAGTTGTAGGTGCATGCCGCATCCCTGTCAGATCGTAGAGCATGCTAATTTTCTGAGGAAACAACCGGAATGTCTGTACTATGTTAAAACGTTTCTTTCTGTGAGAACATCACGCCGATAGATTTTCTTCAAGTTTTTTTAATGTGTCCCCCTGAGGCATGTAATCGGGAGACTCTTCTTAACCTAAAAACGGCGGATGTCCCCAATAAATTTACTTAACTCGATACTTTTATTTAATAAAAATATTTCATGGTAATCGCATAAAAATATTTGGTAGCACATCTATATAAGTACACTATAGGTATCGAAAAATAAATTTATTTCGGACATCCGCAGTTTCCGGGTTAAAGCTGTAGAAGAAGTGTAGAGGGGACTAAAAAGGATAGAAATTTAGTAATGATAGCGCAATTGAGCAATAAAGATAGCATCTTCAGCCGGTCGGTAAACCATGCGGTGCTCGTCGTTGGTGCGCCGGGACCAGTAACCGGAAAGGCCGTGTTTGAGCGGTTCTGGTTTGCCTGGACCCGTGAACGGACCGCGCATAATATCGTGGATCAACCGGTTTATTCGTTTGAGCATGTTTTTGTCGGTCTTTTGCCGGTAGAGATAGTCCTCCCAGGCATTCCCGGAAAAGATCAGCTTCACTCGGCGAGTTTGCGGGTCTTGCCGCTGCCGCGTTCGAGTTCGGCGATAGACTCCAGAAGACGCCTGGCGTTTTTCGGCACGCGCAACAGATATGCCGTTTCCTCAAGCGCTCTGAAATCTTCGAGGGAGAGCATTACTACTGATTCTTCTTTTTGCCTGGTGATGATAACAGGCTCATGGTTGTCGCACACCTTTTTCATTGTTGCCGCAAGCCGTGTGCGGGCGGCTGAATATGTTATCGTAGCCATGTATATCTCCTTTCTACATTGTAGAATAAACAGAAGAGATGAATTTGCTATGAGGGTATGATAGAAAAATTATGGACCCGCGATTTATTTCCTGCTTTTCAGGATTTTCTCCACTGTCGGGAACAGTGCAATGTCGGTGTGGGGCAGGAAAAGGGCGGAGAGGTATTCGTCCATAAAATTCCTTGATACCGAGAGTTCAATATTGGTCATCTTTTTTGCGACTTCTTCCGCTTCTTTTCTCATCCTGTCGGAGAGAAGGCAGAGGTATGCCCCTGCAATGGACGTGTTACCCAGAAACCTGTATTTTTCTCTCGGTATGTCCGGCAGCATACCGATAAGTATCGCTTTCCCCACATTCAGATAATTGCCGAAACCTCCGGCAATATAAACGTTTTCAATGTCGTCAAGCGTGAACCCCGTTTCTTTTAGCAGCAGGGAAATGCCTGCATATATTGCCGCTTTTGCGCGTATTATATTTTCAATGTCTACTTCTGTAAGGACGATCTCGATCCGGTCATCGCCGTAAAATAAAAACTCGGGTCCTTCAACCCCGTCTCTGATCCTTGCCGTTGGGGAACTCTTGACTATCCTGCCTTTCCGGTCTATAAGCCCTGACAGGAACATCTCCGTAACGGCGTCAATCATCCCTGAACCGCAGATGCCCACGGGTTTGCCGTTGCCGACAACGCCGAGTTCGGGCTCAAGGGTATGCGGGTCGATTTTTACCGATTCCACCGCGCCTTCAGTGGCCCTCATCCCATGCCGTATGCCACTGCCCTCAAAACACGGCCCGGCAGAACAGGCGGCTGTGACAAGCCATTCCCTGTTGCCGAGGACAATCTCTCCGTTCGTTCCGATATCCAGAAATAGAGACAGTTCGCTTTTTCTGTATATTTTTGAGGCAAGAACGCCTGCAACAATATCGCCTCCGATATAGCTTGCAATACAAGGCAATGTATAGACGGGCGCATTTCTGTTGATAGGCAAATGAACGGTATCCGCAGTCCATAAAGGAAAGGAATTTATTGCAGGGGTATAGGGTTCCTCCCTGATATATTGCGGATTGAGACCCCAGAACAGATGGGACATTGTGGTGTTGCCGGCTATAACGGCGGATTCAATGTCCTGAATCTCTATATCATGCCGTTCAACAAGGGGAGTCAGCAAAGTCCGGATATCATCCACAACAGTGTCTCTCAGTTCCTCGAGCCCGCCGCCTTCGGTTGCGTAGATTATTCTTGTGATGACGTCGTCTCCATAGCGGATCTGAGAATTATATGTCGAACCGATGTCTATAATGCTGCCGTCTTTAAGATCAACCAGATATACGACTAAGGTTGTCGTTCCGATATCAACCGCGATGCCGTATCGTCCGGTCCTGTTTGCAGGTTTTAGAAAACAGGCGTCTAATTTATCCGTATATGCAAGACTGACCTTCCATTCCGCATCTCTGAGAGAGACCGGCAATAATGAAACAAACGTATGCGGGAATACCATCCCTTTCGTGCCGGTCTCTTCGATAGCTTTCTTGAGACGTTCGAGGTCGCCGATATTATTGTCCAGTGTCGGCGGCGGTATATCGAGGCCGAGCCATTTAACGATAGGAGAGATTTTTCCGTCTGCGGTTTTGAAAAGCTGAAAGAGGTCCTGTGATCTTGAAATTTCTATTGCATCACCGATAACCATTTTTGATTCTTTTGGAATATCAATAGTAATATCTTCGTCTGCATAAGTCCGGCAGGCAAGAACGATCCCTTTTTCTATTTCATCAGGTTTTAGTTTGGCGGTTGATACGGTCCTGTATCCGCCTTCAAGTATTCTGACTCTGCATTTACCGCATATGCCTTTGCCGCCGCACGAGGCGACAAGATATATGTCCTGCCGCTTGAGGGCATTCATCAGGGTTTCTTCCTGCTGAATATCGAGTGTTTTACCTGTCGTCAGTTTGATAAGCATTTTTCAGTATCTATTCTATCACAACAGGTTTATGTGTGAAACATCGCGATGTCATAATCCTTCAGTTACGGGTTTAATCCCCTCCTTTGCAAGGAGGGGAAGGGGTGGTTTTAATTATTTTTTAAAAACCCCTCCAACCTCCCCTTGCTAAGGGGAGGATTTCTCAACCACCTAACTGAAGGATTACGCGATGTCATCTACATTTAAAAATAATTTTGCTATAATTGATGTAACGCATCAAATTGAGGAAGTCTTTTGCAGATGTTAGGTGAATTGAGAACCTGCTTTTTAACTTTTGGATTAAAGAAAGGAGAACGGAATGGCAACAAAAAAGGTTACAGCTAAACCCGGGGAGACAGCGGCGAAAAAGACAACCGTAAAAAGGGCAACAGCAAAAAAGACGACACTAAAAAAGACGACCGCAAAGAAGACGGTCAAACCGGCCGGAAGAAAAAAGAAAGAGGTAACTCCGGGAGATAAATATTCGTGCAACGTATGCGGTCTGATTGTCTCCGTAGACGAAGAGAGCGGCTTTATTGAGACATGCGATATCATCTGCTGCGGAGAACAGATGAAGACAAAGAAGTAATTTCGATATTCATAATGAAAAATGGGTGAGGCATTTATGTTTCACCCATTTTTCATCTTAGCCCGGATTATTCATAAATTTTTCTGATTGAACCGGGGATAGAGTATTTTCGCTTTCGCCTCGGCGAATCCGCCTGAGGAGGACATTCTCGGTCGTTCCTCCCTCCGAGGCTTTTGCCTCTTTATTTTCACATACTGTATTTGACTATCGGCAAAAAAAACCG
>JBAZZX010000019.1:0-48103 GCA_041658585.1 Thermodesulfovibrionales bacterium | reverse complement strand
TTTGGAGGTCAACATTTTTGAGCAGAAGTCCATTTTTCAAGCTGTTAGCGATGCTTTGAAACATGAATTAGATGATGGGTCCGCTAACCAACTGATTTTATTTAAATAACAACCGGACAGTAGTGATCTGCAATATTGGATATCACCTTGATTGTACCTACTTTCTTTACTTCGCATAACGGGCTTATTCGATACACAATAAGGATGTCATTTACATGGATAGTCCTCTTTACATCTTCTGTTCCGCTATGGAACAGGTATGCCGGCTGACCGACCTTCATGACCGTTTCAGTAATGTCGTTCTGATGGTAAATAAATTCCGGCAGATAAGAGGCTGCAACAGCGGTCAAGGGATTCACTGCAGCTAATAAAAGCAGAATCACAATTAATATTCCGGAAATCTTTCTTTTCATCTTTTGTCCCTCCTTATAGCAATCCCTCCCCACCTTTATTTAAGGAGAGGAAGAGAAGGATTATTTGATTCCGTCGAGTGCCGTATTCAACTCAAGCACATTCACCCTTGGCTCGCCGAGAATGCCGAGTTGGCGGCCTTCGGTATAGTTCGTCACAAGCGTGCGCACCTTTGCCTCATTCATCCCGCGGGCTTTTGCAACCCGCTTTATCTGGTATTCAGCCGCAGCAGGGCTGATGTGCGGATCAAGGCCGCTGCCGGATGCAGTAGCCAGGTCTGCGGGTACTGGCGCAGTAGTTTGTGGGTCGGCTTCACGCAATATGGATATCCGTTCTTGCGCCTGCTTTATGAGGTCAGGGTTAGTTTGCGCCCGATTAGAGCCGCTTGAAGAGGCTGAATTATAAGGAAACGGCGATGTTGCCGATAATCTTCCCCGGAAATATTTGGGACTGTCAAAGGGCTGTCCGATAAGGGAGGACCCCGCAAGCTTTCCATTTTTCACAATAACACTCCCGTTCGCCTGAACCGGGAAAAACAATTGCGCAATGCCGGTTACAGCGAGAGGATAGAGGATTCCCGTTATTACGGTGAATACAAATAATGAGACTATTACAGGTCGTATTATTTTTGACATGTCTTTACCTCACGCCAAATGCAAAAAAGTTATGATTATATCGATCAGTTTGATGCCGATAAACGGAACGATCAGACCCCCGAGACCGTAAATGAGAAGGTTGTGGCGCAGCACAACGCCGGCTCTGAGCGGGCGATAGGAGACGCCTCGCAGCGCCAACGGTATCAGAGCAATGATGATCAGTGCGTTGAATATAACTGCCGACAATATGGCGCTTTGAGGAGTCGAGAGCGCCATGATGTTAAGTACGGCGAGCTGAGGATATGTGACAACAAATGCAGCAGGGAGGATCGCAAAGTATTTTGCCACGTCATTGGCGATACTGAATGTCGTCAGCGAGCCGCGCGTCATCAGGAGCTGCTTGCCGATTTCGACGATCTGAAGCAGTTTGGTCGGATTCGAGTCAAGGTCCACCATATTGCCCGCTTCTTTTGCCGCCTGCGTTCCCGTGTTCATAGCGACTGCCACATCAGCCTGGGCAAGGGCCGGGGCGTCATTTGTGCCGTCACCGGTCATGGCAACCAGCCTGCCCCCTGCCTGATATTCCCGGATCAATTCCAGCTTTGCCTGCGGCGTAGCATGTGCCAGAAAATCATCTACTCCGGCCTCCGCTGCCACAGTGGCCGCAGTAAGCGGGTTGTCCCCGGTAATCATGATTGTCTTAATTCCCATTTCTCTCAGCTCTGCGAATCGCTCCCGTATGCCACCCTTAATGATATCATCAAGACGGATCACGCCGAGAACTTCTTTCTTTTCGGCGACCACCAACGGTGTGCCGCCTTCTCTGCCGATTTCGTTGACGGCGTCCCGTATATCCTGCGGGAAGATGCCTCCGTGTTTATTCACGTACGCTTCAACAGCATCTGCCGCTCCTTTACGGATTTCCCTTTCGTTGAGATCTACGCCGCTCATCCGGGTATGGGCTGAAAAGGGGATGAATTTCGCTCCGAGCGCATTAATATCATGCTCTCTGAGACCATATTTCTTTTTGGCAAGAACCACGATGCTCCGCCCTTCCGGCGTCTCATCCGCGAGCGAAGCGAGCTGGGCTGCATTGACCAATGCCTCAGCTTTTACACCGGGAGAAGGGATGAAAGCCGTCGCCTGCCTGTCACCAAGCGTTATGGTTCCCGTCTTATCGAGGAGAAGCACGTCCACATCTCCTGCTGCTTCCACGGCGCGGCCGGACATAGCGATGACATTGGCCTGAATAAGCCGGTCCATTCCTGCAATGCCGATCGCGGAAAGAAGGCCGCCGATCGTAGTCGGGATGAGGCAGACAAGGAGGGATACGAGTACCACAATAGAGACCGGGGTTCCCTGTCCGGCTGATGTAACGCTGAATATCGAAAAGGGCAGTAGAGTTGCGACGGCAAACAAAAAGATGATCGTCATTCCGGCAAGCAGAATGTCGAGAGCAATCTCATTCGGAGTTTTCTGCCGCTTTGCCCCTTCGACCATGGAGATCATACGGTCGAGGAAGGTTTCGCCGGGGTTTGCCGTGATCCGCACCACTAACCAGTCAGACAGAACGAGTGTGCCGCCGGTCACGGCGGAGCGGTCGCCGCCGCTTTCGCGGATGACCGGCGCGCTTTCGCCGGTTATAGCGCTTTCATTAACCGAGGCAACGCCGACGACAACTTCGCCGTCGCCGGGGATACTATCTCCGGCTTCAACAAGAACGAAATCACCTTTCCGCAATTGGGAAGATGGAACAGTGCTGATCTTCGCATCCCTTTCGGGTTGCGAGAGCTTCTTTGCCTGCACGTCTCTGCACGAAGCGCGAAGAGCCTCAGCCTGTGCCTTGCCCCGGCCTTCCGCCACTGATTCCGCAAAATTGGCAAAGAGCACAGTAGCCCAGAGCCAGAATGAGATCAAGAGAATGAACAACGGTGACTCACTACCCGGTACAAAGAGAGATCTGACAAAAAGAAGCGTCGTCAGGATGCTGCCCACCTCTACCACAAACATAACCGGATTGCGGACCTGGTTCATTGGATTGAGCTTTATCAACGAATCGATCAGCGCGCGCCGGATGATCCGTGCATCAAAAAGGATGTGCTGTTTCTTTTTATATATCATGAAATAGTCCTCCTTGCTATTTGAAAAGCATCAGGTGCTCGGCGATCGGTCCCAATCCAAGGGCAGAGAAAAACGTCAGTGCGCCGACAATAATGACCACGCTTGCCAAGAACAGGATAAAGAGAGGCGTATGCGTCGGCAGCGTGCCCGCACCTGGCGGCACATATTTTTTTGCGGCCAGAGAGCCGGCTACGGCGAGCACCGGTATCATGGTCCAGAACCTTCCGAAAAGCATGGCTATACCACCCATGGTGTTGTAGAACGGCGTATTGGCATTGAGGCCGCCGAAGGCGCTGCCGTTATTGTTTGACATGGATGAAAAGGCGTAGAGCATCTGTGAGAACCCATGCGGCCCGGGGTTCGAGATACTCGACACGCCTGAACTGGTAACGGATGCGACAGCGGTCCCAAGCAGCACAAAACAGCAAGGTACCAGGATAACTATCGAAGCCATTTTCATCTCAAATGCCTCGATCTTTTTGCCGAGGTATTCCGGTGTCCGGCCAACCATTAGTCCGGAGATAAAGACCGCCACAATAACAAAAGCGAGCATGCCGTATAGGCCGGAACCGACGCCGCCGAAAACTACCTCGCCCAACTGTATCATAACCATGGGCACTAAACCTCCCAGCGGGCTAAAGGAATCGTGCATCGAATTGACGGAACCGTTTGACGCGGCAGTTGTCGCGGTTGCCCAGAGCGCAGAATTCGCAATGCCGAAACGCACCTCCTTGCCTTCCATGTTGCCGCCGGTCTGGAGATTGCTTGAAGTTTGATCTACGCCTGCTGCGGCAAGAAGAGGATTCCCGGCCTGTTCACTGGAGTAACATAAGATCAGGAGCGGGATGAATATCACAAACATGGCAGCGAGTAATGCCCAGCCCTGTCGCCTGTCGCCAACCATCCTGCCGAAGGTGTAACAAAGCGCGGCAGGAATGAGAAGGATCGCCAATACCTCCAGGAAATTCGAGAGAGGCGTTGGGTTCTCAAAAGGGTGGGCTGAATTCACATTGAAGAAGCCGCCGCCATTTGTTCCGAGCTGCTTGATTGCGATCTGCGAGGCCGCAGGCCCCATCGGCAATGTCTGTTCGGCAACCTGAACCAAATCCGTGACCGGCTTTCCATCGGCGGTCATGACGGGTTTTCCATCGGCATCAAGTTTGGGATTGTCATATATGATCGTCTGCAGGAGCGGTACATTTTTATAGGGACTGAAGTTTTGCACCACTCCCTGCGATACGAGTAGCACGGCCATTATAAGAGAAAGGGGCAGCAGGATATAAAGTGTAGAGCGTGTCAGATCAACCCAAAAATTCCCGATTGTGCTTGCTGTCCGCCTTGTAAATCCCCGGATGAGGGCGACTAAAACAGCCATCCCCTGAGCGGCCGAGACGAAATTCTGAACGCCGAGCCCCATCATTTGTGTCAGATAGCTCATGGTCGATTCGCCGCCATAGGCCTGCCAATTTGTATTGGTTATGAAACTGACTGCAGTGTTGAAGGCAAGATCCGGCGCGACTCCCGGAAAACCCTGCGGGTTCAGCGGCAGTATCCCCTGAAGGCGCAGAATCATATACAAAAGGAAGAAAAAGGCGAGCTTGAAAAGAATCGCAGCCCCTGCATACGCTTTCCAGGACATCTCGTCCTCAGGACGTATCCCGAACATGCGGTAAATCAGCCGCTCCTGCGGACCAAGTATACGATCAAGCCCGCATGGCTCAGCCTGATAGACCTTTGCCATATAACCGCCGAGAGGTTTGACAAGGGCTGCAAGAACAATCAGGTATAAGACAATTTGCAGAATTCCATTTGCTGTCATGAGAATATCTCCGGCTTCATGAGCGCCATAACAAGATAGATAAAAAGACCAACGGCAATAATGCCGCTTATCCAATAAAGAGTTTCCACTGTTATCTCCTGATCTCCACTTATTCCATTTCTTACTTCACTTTTTCCGCAAGCCTTACCAGCAGCCATGTGAGACCGAAAAAACCTGCAATAATTCCAATATATATCAGATCCATTCGCCCCTCCTCTTTCAAAGCATATCAGAGAGGCAAATAAAGATAGTGCAAAAAATGGGCTTTTAAGTATAAAGATTTTATTAAGACGGAGAATTATGGTTCATTCGTAAAAAAGTTGAAATGCCCATCAGACTAATGGATTCCCGCTTAAGACCTGCGGGCCAACAGTAGGCGCCTTAAGCGAATGACAAGCAAAAACAACCATTTAAGATTGTCATCCTCGGGCTTGACCCGGGGATCCATGTTGTTTCAACTTAAATACGAAAGACCCAGAATTATTGAGATAGTCGATACTCTAATTATTTTTGGACATCCGCAGTTTTGGGTTTACTACAGAGGACCCTGAGACGAGTATATCTTCTTAGTAAAACTCTTTAAGCGTAGCCTGCAACTTTGATCTATCAAACGCTTGTCGAACAAGCGGGGCGCCTTTTAAAATAGGTATTCTTTCTTCCAGGACAGGTCTGTTGTTTTTATAGATTATCCCGGTTGGAATTCTCTCGCCCCATTCAAGCGCTCTCCTGAACGCCTCGACCCTGTCTTCGGGATCATATTCAGGCTCGATGTGATAGACCCTCTGTTTGTACCATTCATAGGTATTGATCTTATTGAATGTCACACAAGGCTGGAGGATGTCGAGGAGTGAAAACCCTTTATGTTGTATCGCCGCCTTGACAAGTGACTTTAAATATTCCATATCGCCTGAAAACCCTCTTGCAACAAAACTGCAATCAAGGGCGACTGCAAGCGCCATAGGGTTTAGCTGTTCGGAGAACACTCCGAAAGGCTGGTTTTTCGTAACCATCCCTTCCATGCTTGTCGGCGAAGGCTGCCCTTTTGTAAGGCCGTATATCTGGTTGTCGTGGACAAAGAGCTTCACATTGATATTCCGTCTTATGCCGTGTATGAAATGGTTTCCACCCTCACCGTAACAGTCTCCGTCCCCGGTAGCTACAATGACAGGCATTTCGTGGTTTGCAAGTCTTATTCCTGTCGCAACAGGCAACGCCCTTCCATGAAGACCGTTGAAGGTATTGCATCGTATGTAATGAGGGAATTTTGCGGCCTGACCTATTCCGGACACCATGGTGAACTGATACGGCTCTATGCCGAGTTCGACCATGGCATCCTTAAAGGTTTTCAGGATTGCGAAGTTACCGCATCCCGGACACCAGGCCGGCGTCAATCCCTTATAATCCTCTAATGTGGCCATTTATTTCCCCTTCTCCCGCTTCTTTATAACCTCGGAGATTATTCCTTGAAAAAAAAGGGTTATCTTCTTTATATCCTTGAGATTCTTCTTAAGCACCCCGTACATTATTGTATCCTCAATCTTATCGTAGCTATGCACAATAATATTCCTCATACCGATTACCTTGTCAATCAGAGAAATATATTCTAAAGGGAAAAGGCCTGCTTCACTTAATATCTTAAAAACCTCCTTATTATTCCCCGGCTCGTGGAGTTTTTTGTCTGCAATCAGCATCTTTCCCATATCAATTATTGCTTCGACCATTTTCTGAATATTTCTTTCAACTATATCTTTGTTCTTCCAGGACCCCTGATATTCCCTGAAAGTTTTATTCTCCCTTTTAATCTCGGAAAGCTTTCTTAGCGAATCAGAAATGACTTCAAATTTACGAGTATATAAATCCATATTTTCTCTTCCTCAATGACCTGAGAAACGGAACAAAATCGAAGTATTCTCCCTTAATGATATTTTCGAATTCCAGTCTCTCATCACGCAGTCTTTCGTATACGCAAATTCCTTTTGTGACAACTTCATTTAGAAGCTGCAGTGATGCATATTTACTCCTCATATCAAAAACGCTCACCTCATGATGAAGCCCCGTCGATGTAAACATATTTGTGAACAATGCCTCGATATTTGCTATTAAAGCAAGGCGCTCCATATCTTCTACATCATGAAAAGTAAGCATGGCAATATCGATATCGCTGTCGCTTCTGAGTTTCCCTTTTATCAAAGAACCGTATATATAAAGCGCCGCAATTTTTTCAGGCACCGCGACTGTTTCGAGTCCGCGTTCCAATGATTTAATTACATGGTCTGTTTTCATTATATCAGGAAGCCGGTCTCAGCTTTTCTCTAATATGTTTTGTTAATAAATCAACAGTAAACGGCCTGCCGTCATATTTATTAATCCTCGCCTTAAATTCATATCCCGTCTCTGCCCGCATAAGTTTGGCAAACTGACCGCCGGCATTATTCTCTATACAAACAGTCATCCGTGCATTTCTTAAAACGGAGAGATAATCGAGTTTCTCCGTTCCCGGAAACGGATATATCTCGCTGAAGTGCAGCATTGCTATCTTCATTTCTTTTGACAGCAGATCAACCGCTTCTTTCATCACGCCATAGGCGGACCCCCATCCTGTTATAACTATTTCCGGATCGGGATTGCCATGAAGTACGGGAGGATCTATCTCCAGTTTAATAAGCGGCAATTTTTTAAAGAGCCTCTTCTGAACCATCTTTATTCTTGTCTCGGCGTCTTCAATAATATGCCCTTCTTCATTATGCTCATCGCTATCGGTTACGATGAGGTGTTTGGATTCGCCGGGGACTCCTAAAGGCGAGACTCCGGTTTCAGTATAGGCATGTCTTTTGTATTCCAGCAGGCCGTTTAATGCATCTCCTCTGATCCGGTAGTCGTTGCAGTGAAGTCTTTCAAGATCAAACCCCTCGTATGTCCATTCAACATCGGCGAGGTACTGGTCAAAGATAATAAAGACAGGTATCTGGTATTTCTCCGTCAGTTCAAATGCCTTATTCGTCTGATATAATGCCTGTTCAGGCGTACCCGGTGCAAAGACAACCCGCGGAAATTCACCATGGGCGGTATGGATGACAAATAATAAATCCCCCTGCTCCGTTCTTGTCGGAAGTCCGGTCGCCGGCGCGGGTCTCTGCCCCACGGCAATAACGATCGGCGTCTCGGTCATTGCTGCAAGGGACAATCCTTCCACCATCAATGCAAAACCGCCTCCTGCAGTTCCTGTCATTGCCCTCACTCCGGCAAATGACGCCCCTAACGCCATATTAATTGCCGCAATCTCATCTTCCGCCTGTTCAACAACAATGCCGTATTCCATTTCCTTGCCTGCAAGGTAATTCATGATACCTGTAGAGGGAGTCATAGGATAAGCCGCATAGAACTTACAGCCGGAGGCAATAGCTCCAAACCCTATGGCTTCTATTGCAGTCAAAAGCATCTTTGCCTTTGTGACGTCTGCCGGCATAAAGAGGCAGGCAAGACAATTCTTAACGGCAAAATCATGTCCTGCCGCTGCCACATCAATATTCGCTTTTATAACATCTTCACCTTTTTTTCTGAACGTATCCCTGATAATATCGTTGAGGATCTCCGGACTCATTTTCAGCATTCCAAGAATAGCTCCGGTAGCTACCGTATTTGCCATAATCCTGCTGCCGCCGTGGTCGACGGCAAGTTTGGTAAAGGGGATATCAAGCAAATTCGGGGTGTCGGTTTCGGAATGCGGAATTGCTCCGATTGACGATGAATCATATACTATCTGTCCCTGTTCCGTGAGTTCTTTTGCATGTTGCGAAATACTCTCCTTGTCAAATGCAACCAGAATATCTACCTTTTCTCTTGGGGCCATAACAGGCTCATCGGATATCCTTATCTGGAAAAAATTATGCCCCCCCCTCACGCGGGACTCATAATCCTGATTGGTAAAGACATGGTACCCCGACCGCGAAAAAACCCTCGCAAGGGTATCCCCGACCGTCTGAATCCCCTGCCCCGCCTCCCCGCCTATTTTGATGGTATAGTCCATAAAATTAATCCCTTAACCTAAACGTTCCAAAAGCCTTTCTCGACGTGAAAGGCAGGCATGATTAAAAAGCTTTTGGCGACTCAATAATGTACTATTTACACATGGCAGCACGCATTCATCTAAAATGCACTTTAGGTTAAAAGTGCCTTCAGGTGAATATGACTCAATTTTTGTCGCATTCAAAAGGTTTTTTATCATGTCTGCCTTTTACGTTATGCGGATGAGTTTATATCCTATTCGGCAAAACTCTTGCGCAAATCACCGAGCCACACAATATGGCTCTTCTCTTCCTTAATAATCTCGTCTATAACCTTTTTCTCCTGTATCATATCTCTTAGTCCGTAATAATATAGGAGCGTCTCTCTCTCAAAACCGAGCGCAAACTTTATAGCCTCTGCTGAGGAATTCACGTTCCGAACGGCGGCAAGGGATTTGTCCTTTCCGAGGAAGAACTCGGAGTCGACAATAGCTTTCAGATAAAGCGAGACTTCATCCCACCCCTCCGGCGCTTCATCCTTTATTTTATTCTTCAGTGCGGTGAAAACCTGTTCGTGCTTTATCTCTTGCGCGGCAAGCGTCTCAAACAGTTTCTTCAGTTCATTGTTTTCATGGAACTTTTTTGCCATGGCAGTGTAGAATTCATTGCCTGTTTTCTCCGTCTGTATAGCCTGCTCTATTCCCTCTCTTACTGAAAATATCGTCATGGCGCCTCTTTGTTTATTTTTTATTCATTTAGATACAAGTTTAGTTTATATTCCTTATGTCGTCAATACCAATGATGTTTTTTTCGAGAAGATGTCCTAAAAAGATAAACCCGCCGCAGGGAGGAGATTCCGAAAAGCCTTCTTCATTACTCCTGTATTCCATCGCAAAATCACAATCATCCTCATAAAAAGGACAATGTATACACATGTTTTTTGTGAGCGTCTTTTTCGTGGCAGGGTCGGGACGTACGGCGCTTTTTTCAAAGGATAATTTGAAACCTTTTTTCATCAGTCTTTCCGCTATAACGAACCCCGAACAGGCGAGATCTTCATCTTTATCCGGTTTATAATAGTGACAATAATTCTTGCAGAGTTTGTTTCGCATGTTCTAACCCGGATTATTCACAATTTTCCTGATTGAACTGAGGATAGGGTATTTTCGCTTTCTCCTCGGCGAATCCGCCTGAGGCGGACATTCTCGGTCGTTCCTTTCTGGAAGACCCTGGAATTATTCCAGCGCCTCGCTTGCTATCCCGTCAAAGACGTCCGCAATACTGACGAGTCCTGCAAGCTTTTTCCCGTCCTCCATCACCGGCAGGAGGGGCAAATCATTCTTAAGCATAATACATGCAGCCTTTGCAAGAGTTTCATCCGGTCCCACAAATATTTTTGTAGGCGCCATAATCTCGCTCACAGGTCTTTCCATAAACTCTTTTGATCCTGCTATTCCGCCATGACTGAGAGTTGATAATGACTGCTCATCATCCCGTTGGACATCATCACATAATGTTAACAAGCCGGGATTGAGACTTTTAAGGACATTACGGAGCGTAAGGATACCGATAAGATTATACTTTTCGTCGAATACAAGAACTGCCATTTTAGAGTAGTATTTCTTAGTCTTTAAAAATGATACTTTAATGATTTTTGCAGCCTGACCTATCGAAAACCAATAGGGGACATGGGGATAGTCAAAAATACTCTTCATCACATCTTTAACGGTTATATCATCAGACAATTGATCCTCCTTATTCAGGCAAATCTCCGCTCAAATTCCATATGGAAATTAATCCTGTCGATTCTCTTAACAGAGCGCGTATACATAATCTGGGTGTCGCCCGAGTAAAAATATTGCTGGAGCAGTAGAGCCGTCGCCCCTTCGTTTAAGCCCAGGAGCACGCTTTCGTTAAGGTTGAGAAACGTTATATCTATATAGTTTTTTGCCTTCGTAATCTTTATGCCATATTTCTTTTCAACAATATCAAAAAGCGAATTATCTTCAATATTATCTTCCAGGAGGAGTGGACAGACATGATACGGGATATACGTTTCCTGTACCAATATGGCTTCATCTTCTATCAAATATAGCCTTTTTATATAAATAACATGCTTATCAGGAGAGATATCCAGCCTGATATCAAGATCGTCAATAGGCATCATGACGGTATGGGCAATAACTTTAGTCTTGAAAGAGAATTCGTCTTCAAACATCAACTCTTTAAGGCTGGTTTGCATAGCAATGCCTTCGGATACGGTACTTTTATTGATGAATGTGCCCTTCCCCTGTTGACGCATCAGATAACCCTGTCGTACAAGTTCAAGGATAGCGCTTCTAACTGTTGCTTTACTTACATCATAGGTCTTGCAAAGCTCTTCCTCCGTAGGTATCTGTGAACCCACTGACCATTCGCCGCTCTCAATTTTACCCTTGATAATCTCGAGCAGTTGTCGATATAGCTTCTGATGACTTCCTCTATCTATTAATATCATAATTATAAATTCAGCAAACTAAATGGGCCAATAGTAATAATATTATTACAATATTTCAAAGATAATTACAATATTATTTTTACCCTGAATTCTCATAACCCTTCGGTTCACAAAAGAGATGGTTTGCACACAAAAATCGCTTAATTTGGTTTAAAGTTTTTTAAGCAACCCATTAAATATACTCAATTTTTTATAACTTATTTGTTTTCTTGTGAGTAAGGGTCAAGATACAAGTCCGGAGTTTTGAGACTAATTTTTTGAGGGAACAAAATCATTTACCGTCAGAATATCATAAACCGGATAGCCTAAGGTTTCAATATTCCGTCTGCCGTTTTGTTCGCAGCGGTCTACAAGGACAATTACCGCATCGATAATAAGGCCGTTCTCTTTTGCAACATTTATCGCCTTTATTGTAGAACCGCCGGTAGTGATAACATCATCAATAATAATCACATGATCGCCGGTTTTTACATTTCCTTCTATGGGAAGTCTCAGTCCGTGTTCTTTAGGTTCTTTTCTTATTACAAACGCCTGGATCGGTTCTTTAACGCTATAGGAATAC
Source organism: Thermodesulfovibrionales bacterium (assembly GCA_041658585.1). Classification (GTDB taxonomy): domain Bacteria; phylum Nitrospirota; class Thermodesulfovibrionia; order Thermodesulfovibrionales; family SM23-35; genus DYFC01. The sequence goes on along the minus strand of JBAZZX010000019.1, from coordinate 36,093 downwards.
ATGGCAACGGCATAAGCAATGGGGTCTGCCCCCATGGTAAGGCCGCCTATGGCATCGGGATGTAAGCCGAGTTCTTTGATTTTCTCAAAAATAATCCTGCCTGCCAGATACATGCCGTCAGGGGACTGAGTCGTTTTTTTCATATTGAAATAAAAATTACTGACAGCGCCAGATACGAGTTTAAACTTAGGCTCGCTGCTGTATTGAAAAGAGCGCTCTTTTATTATTTCAATAAGATTTCCCTTCAAATCCATCGTAAATTATATGAATTATAAGGATAAATTTGCAATTATTTTTCGAGCCTACGACAATTTTCTTGGTAAATTCATCTGCAAAAGCTGGAATACATGATAGCTTCCCCCTTGGGTTAAGGGGGATTGAGGGGGTTACTTTACTTGTTTCCTTTTATTTCATTTAAGTAACTCCCCCTTGCCCCCTCTTATCCCAAGAGGGGGATTTAAAACTGTCATGCCTTTAACTTAGGTGAAATATATTTACCCATAAATTTGTCGCAATATTTTTTGTTTAATTGGATTACCCACCCGCGCGTTTGGGTTTGTATCCCATCCCCTGAAGCATCGTGATGATCGCATCACAGTGGTCACCCTGGATTTCGAGGACATCATTCTTGAGGGCGCCGCCGGTTCCGAGACTTGTTTTTAATTGTTTGAAAAGCGCCTCTCTGTCTTTTCCCGGCATCTGAATGCCTTCTATCAGGGTAACGGATTTGCCTCCGCGTCCTTTTCGATCAAGGCGGACATAAACCTTCTGTTGCGAAAGAGAACCTCTTGCCTGTGGAGCTTTACCGGCAGGCTTCTCCTTATTGGGAAGGATCTTATCCGTGGAATAGACGAGTCTTGATTTTTCTTCGGGCATGATTGATTTTAGCATTTCTCCCTTGTAATCCGTTTATTCCATATGTGAGTATAAACTGTGCTTGCAATTTCCCTTCAATCGGGCAGCAACGGCAACTGTATTTACGTTGAAACAAACGGCGTAAGACTGCTGTTTGACGCAGGCATTTGCGGCAGCAGAGCGGCGTCCAGGCTCGAAGCGCATGGCCGTGATATTCGAAATGTAGACGCCTTGATAATTTCACACGATCATGCCGACCATATAAGTTGTGCGGGTGTGTATCAGAGAAAATTCGGGCTGCCGATTTATATTACTCCGATGACTCTGCAAAAGGCTGCAAGAGAAGACAAACTCGGGAAATTAAGCAATGTAAACCACTTTCTGGCAGGAGAAAAGCTCCAATTCGGAAAGGTGTCCGTGCAAACAATCCCCACACCGCACGACGCTGCAGACGGAGCAGCCTTTGTAATATCTTCCGGGGGTAAAAAGCTCGGGATACTGACCGACCTCGGGCATGTTTTCAGGGAACTCTTCGACGTAATATCCTCTCTTGATGCGGTCTTTATCGAAAGCAATTATGACCCTGAGATGCTTGCCGGCGGACCATATCCCGCTTTTCTTAAAAAAAGGATCCGGGGCCCGCAAGGACATCTTTCCAACAGAGAGTCCGCCGAATTGCTACAGTCCGGCGTCAAACTTAAATGGGCATGTCTGGCGCATCTTTCCGAAAGCAACAATAACCCGCGCGTCGCATTAAAAACCCATCTTGAAATTGCAGGTAACAGGCTCACTTTTTATACAGCCGGCCGTCACATGTCGTCAGGGATACTGACGGTTTAACTCAAGTAACCCATCAGTTGTAAAAATGGAAGGCAGACATGATAAATCCCAAAAGCTTTCGGGATTAAATGCTATAAAAAATACTCCATATTCACCTGACGGCACTTTTAGCCCGGATTATTCACAAATTTTCCCGATTGAACCGAGGATAGAGTATTTTCGCTCATTCTCGGTCGTTCCTCCCTCCGAGGCTTTTGCCTCCTTATTTTTATATGCCGTATTTGACTATCGGCAAAAAAAACCGCTCAAATACTCTATCCTCGGTTCCTGTTGCCGATTTTATGAATAATCAGGGTTAGCCTTATATGTATTTTAGATAAATGCATATCAACCGGTGTTAATAGTGCATTATGGAGTCGTCCGCACTCAGTCCCGAAAGCGTTCGGGGCGAGGAGAACTTAAAAGCTTTTTAATCATATCTGCCTTTCAAACGTTATAATATTCTACATATCATAAATAAAGGAAGGGACAAAAAAGGTGACGCCAAATAAGGATAAGTTCAGCGGCTGCTTGATCGGCCAGTGTCTGGGGGATGCGGTCGGTTTTGCCGTCGAGGGTTATTCCCCGGCAGCCTGCAAACGTTATATTGAAGATTTTGTAAGGACTGATAAAGTCGGAGAGTTCGGACATTTCCTGTTCCCTTTTGGACAGTACTCGGATGATTCCCAGCTTGCCCGTGAACTGATGCAGAGCTATGCAAAATGCGGGAAATTCGATCCGGCTGATTATGCTGAAAGGATAGCGATGACCTTTGTGGAAAAAAGAATAATCGCCTTTGGTTATTCCACAAAAGAAGCGGTGAAAAGATTATGTCAGGGAATTTCATGGGAAGAATCAGGAGCTCCGCCGCCGGCTGCAGGCAACGGAAGCGCCATGCGCGCAGCGCCAATCGGTCTGTTTTTTTACGACAAGCCTGAAATGCTCATCCAGGCAGCGCACGATCAGGGAAGGATCACCCACAAAGACCCCAGAAGCTCCGCAGGGGCAGTGGCGATCAGCGGCGCAGTGGCATTGGCATTACGGGATAATATCATCAATCCCGAATTTTTTATTTCAACCCTTGCAGAATGGACAGGGACAATCTCGCCCGCTTTTTCCTCTGAACTAAAGAAACTTCCGGACCGGTTATCCCTGCCTCCCGAAGAAGCTGCGACGGTTATCTCCGGGGCGGGGTTTGACCCCGACTATATTGATGACGATGAATGGAAAGGCATGTCCGGATTTGTTATCAGCAGTGTACTCTGGAGTCTTTATGCCTTTCTCAGGTCTCCTGATAATTACATGGAAACCATCTGCACGGCTATCTCGGCAGGCGGGGACACCGACACAACGGCAGCTATGGCTGGCGCCGTCAGCGGCGCCTATCTTGGTATCGATGCAATACCTTCACATTTAACCAAGCATCTGACGGATCGGAAGACCTGGGGATTTGACCGGCTCGTTGAACTGGCGCATAAATGTTATGAGATAAAAACGCAAATATGATCCCCCTCTCCTCCATCCCATCCTCTACCTGTCAGGGGAGGGGCAGTGGGTTGTTTCCCCGCCATTCAATCCCCCAAAAACCTCTTGACAATTGCCGCATATTAATATACATTTGTATATATGAAAGGACTCACTGACAAGCAGCAACGCATTCTCGAATTCCTAAGGGAATACACAAAAAACCACGGCTACCCGCCTACCGTCAGGGAGATCGGGGAGCATTTTCAGTTCCTCTGGGCTGCGGCGCGGGGGCATCTTAAGGCTCTTGACAGAAAGGGCTTCATCAAATTAAACCCTTCAAAATCCAGGGGCATAGAGATACCGGGACTAATGTCGTCAGAAGGTTTAATGCTGCCGGTTGCAGGGACAATCAGGGCCGGCAAGCCGATACTTGCAAGAGAGGAAATCGACGCGCACATTATGGTCGACAAATCCCTGTTCCCGCATCAGGACTCCTTCTGTTTAAAAGTAACCGGAGACAGCATGATCGACGCGGGAATATTCGATGGAGATTATGTGATAGTAAGGCCGCAGAAGACAATCGGGAACGGAGAGATAGCCGTTGTGCTTTTAGAGGATGAGGCAACGGTAAAACGTGTCTTCAAAGAGAAAAATAAAATCATACTGAAACCGGAAAACAAAGACATGCAGCCGACGGAACATAATGCAAATGAAGTGATTATCATCGGCAAGGTGGCAGGGGTTATTCGGAAACTGTGATTAGGGTCTTTGTAAAAAATAAATAAACACCCTCCCCAACCCCTCCCCTCAAGGGAGGGGCGAATTTACTACCCTCTCCCTTGAGGGGAGAGGGCAAGGGTGAGGGTGCTTAACAGTTTATATACAGATTCTAATCAAGGTCTTTAAAATGCACATCGGAGAAGCCATAAGCGTTATCGCCTCATTCGGCCTGCCGTATAAAATACGGCCGGTCCGTTTCAAATGGAACGGCAGGCTCTTCGAGGTAAAAGAGATAACCTACTCCTGGCAGACAAAAGAAGGCCAGACAAAGGTTTATCACTTCTCTATAACGGACGGGAAAACGTTGTATGAATTGAGCTTTGACATCGTTTCGCTTTTGTGGCATATCGAGAGACTTGAGGTGTAAACTTAAGTAAACTATGCGTCTTCAATGCATGACCAAAATAATCCTCTGTATAGACATGGACGCCTTTTTTGCCTCGGTGGAGCAGCAGTCGAATCCGAAGCTGCGGGGGAAGCCGATTGCTGTTATCGGGTTAGGCGGGAGAACCGTTATCACGACCCGTTCTTACGAGGCGCGGAAGTTTGGCGTGAAGACGGGGATGAATGTTTATGAAGCGAAGAAGCTCTGCCCGCATATCATTTTTGTTGTCGGTGATAATGAGAAGTATACCCATACCTGCACGGAACTGCAGAAGATATATCTGCAATTCACCCCAGATGTGGAGGCATATTCCATTGATGAGGCATTTCTTGATGTGACCACTACACACCATCTCTTCGGTGGACCAGAGGCCATTGGTTATTCCATCAAAAAGCAGATAAAGGACCAGTTCGGCATCACCTGCACGGCCGGCATTGCTCCGAACATCCTCATAGCTAAACTTGCCAGTGACATTGCAAAGCCTGATGGATTGAGGTGGATTAAACCTGAAGATGTGGAAGCCGTGCTTGAAGAGCTTCCGCTGAAGGAACTCTGGGGAATCGGCTCAAGGCTCACAGAAAAGCTTGGGGCATTTGGTATAAAGACCTGCGGGCAATTAGGCAGAGCGCCGGTGAGCCTGCTGCGAAATAAATTCGGTATTATGGGTGAACATCTAAAGACTATGGGCATGGGGCTCTGCAACAGGCCGCTTTATGTCCATGAGGAAGACCCGAAGTCCGTCGGCCACAGCATAACATTTCCAAAGGATTTATCCGACAGGAAAGATATAGAAGCAGAGATTCTGAAGCTGAGTGAAATGGTCGGACGGAGGGCAAGACGATACTGCTTTACCGGGCGGAAGGTAACGCTTGTTGTGCGATATCCTGACTTTCAGACTTTTTCAAGACAGACAACATTGCCTGATTATACCAGCCACACGCATGAAATTTACAAAAGCGCTCTTTCAATACTGAACGGTATCCGGTTGAGAGACAACGTCAGGCTACTTGGCGTATCATTATCAGACCTTGTCAGAGAAAGGCATCAGATATTGCTGTTTGAAGAACAGCGCAGAGAAAAGGCGCTCCTTCAGACAATGGATACGGTGAATGACAAATTCGGAGATTTCAAGCTTATATGGGCATCATACCTTGAACAAAAAGAACCCCCGCGCGTCATATCTCCCGCATGGAAACCTTCGGGCATAAGACATATTCGTGTACGGAATTAGGCAAAATGCCTGCATAGGCGTCTAAAATTCTGACATATAGAAACCGTTCATACCGGCGGCACCTGTTAACCCTAATATTGTAATGCGGATTATTTTTTTGTCTTTCTGAATCTGTCCAGCGATACTATTTTTTCTTCCTCCGATTTCTCCTCTTCAGACCCTTTTATTGCTTCCGATTGCCCGGCGGCATCCCGGATGTCCCACCTGTCATACTTCACCCGCGCATCCGGAGAAAAGACCGATACGATATCGTCGGCATGCAGATAACATTTTTCAGACCTGTTGACTGTTCCGAACCCAAGGGCGGTGATAATGCTTCCATCTTCGTTCCATTGAAGGTTCTTATGGTTCTTCAGGTTAAAAATCAAAACCAGGCCGTTTTTCTTTTCTTCCTCTGTAAACCCCCTGTTTCCGATAGTTGTGTTATCCGAATATTTCACGCCGACATAAACGCGCCCGAAATCATTCAACAGGTCATAAAAAAGATTTTGCAGATACTTAAGCTGGCTCTTCATAATCTTTTTATCTTATAACAAATCCTCTAAAATTACTAAGGAGTTCATAAGTAAAGCCACACACCCTCACCCTTACCCTCTCCCCTCAAGGGAGAGGGGACTTAAGAATCGCCCCTCCCTTGAGGGGAGGGGATAAAGGGGAGGGTGTTTAAAGGTGTCCTTACTTATGAACTCATTAGTAAGCAAAATTTTTAAAGAATCGTTTCCATTTTCAATAGAGAAACAGGATAAACGCTTTTTCATTCCTGTAAGTCGCATAATTTGTTATCATTTATAAGAAGAGGCAAGGTCACAATGATAAGGGAGAAATAAATGAGGCTGAACAAAAATTTATTTTTCGATACAATATTGTTGAAGTGATATGGATTAATAATAAACAAAAGGAGCAAATGTGATCGATTTAATCGGAAAGATGGTGATAGTTGAGGCGGAAGACGGGATTACGTATACCGGCAAGCTTGTCGAGATCGGAGAAGAAGAGGTCCAGCTTGAATCGGAAATGGGGTGGGTTGTGATAATGAACGACAGAATTGCAAATATAACCGAGAAGAAAGTTTAGCCTATATTATTCATTAAATTGGCAACAGCAACTGAGGATAGAGTATTTGAGCGGTTTTTTTTGCCGATAGTCAAATACGGTATTTGAAAACAAAGAGGCAAAAGCCTCGCAGGGAGGAACGACCGAGAATGAGCGCAAATACTCTATCCTCAGTTCAATTAAAAAAAATTTATGTATAATACGAGTTAGCGCTCTCCCCTGCCCTGCGGGCCGCATAACGGCAAAGGCGCCGGCAACTACCCCATATCTCCTAATGCATACTGCGCCAGCGTTACTGCGGCGATTGCTGCGGTTTCCGCCCTGAGAATCCTTTTGCCGAGAGATGCCGCAACGAGACCTTTTTCTTTTGCCAGTTCTACTTCTTCCTTTGTAAACCCGCCTTCGGGGCCGATAACGATGAACAAGGATGAAGGATGAGGGATAAAGGATGAAACCGCATCAGAAAATCGCTCACTACCTTCCTCATAAAAAATGAAGCCCTTTAAATCGTTGCCTGTGAATATATCTTGAAAAGAAACCGGCTCATGAACAACAGGTATTACAGTTCGCCCTGATTGTCTTGATGCTTCTTCGGCAATCTTTTGCCACCGTATAACTTTTCTTGTTTCTCTCAACTGGCTTCTTTCTGTTACGACGGGGACTATCTCCCTTACGCCAAGTTCCGTTGTCTTTTGTATAACCAGGTCCATTTTTTCGCCTTTAAGCAGGCTTTGTACAAGAGTAATATTGACCGGCGATTCAGGATTGCATGGGAATTTTTCCAGAACGTCGGCAATTACTTCTTTCTTGCCGGCTTTTGATATCGTTGTCTTGAAACAGTTTCCTGCTCCGTCAAAGATGACAAGAGCATCTCCTTCTTTACATCTCAGAACGGAGGCGAGATAACGGGCCTTATCGCCGGTAATCGAGATTTGATTATTTACGCTATGAGTATTGGAAAGATATATCCTCAACATAGGGAAAATTTTATAGAGTTAAGTATTACCCTTTTCTACTTTTCCGCTCCGGTAAACAAATCTTTGAGTTTGTCCTTGAAAGACTTTGCAATTTCGTCCCCGTTTATATTTGCAAATTCTTCAAGGAGTTCTTTTTGTCTCGCTGTAAGGGTCTTCGGCACTTCGACATAAACCCTAACGATCTGATCTCCCCGATGGCTGCCGCCGAGCTTCTGGACACCCTTTCCTTTCAGGTGGAATATTCTTCCCGAGGGGGTACCTGCCGGGATTTTGAGCTTCTCCGGTCCGTAAAGAGTCGGCGCTTCGATCTCGGAGCCGAGGGCTGCCTGGGGGAATGAGATCGGGATGTCGCAGAAAAGGTCGTGCCCGTCTCTCTTAAAAACGGGATGCTCTTCGACATTGAGATAAATATACAAATCGCCGCTGGGGCCGCCATGAAAGCCCAACTCCCCTTCGCCGGAGACCCTTAGCCTTGAACCTGTGTCAACGCCTGCGGGTATCTTTAGATTAATATTCTTATGCTTCCTTGTTTTGCCCTGGCCGTTGCAGGTCTTGCACGGGTCCGTTATGACTCTGCCCTCGCCGCCGCATTTGCCGCAGGTTTTCGATATGCTGAAAAACCCCTGCTGCATTCTGATCTGGCCGGCCCCCTGACAGTTCGGACAATTTACAGGCGCTTTTCCGGGAGCAGAGCCTGTTCCTTTGCATGCATTACAGTCTTCCCATCTGGGCACTTCAATGTCCTTTTCAATTCCAAAGGCTGATTCCATAAGGGTAAGGTCAAGATCGTACCGCAGGTCATTTCCCTTTGTCGGTCTTGCCCTGCGCCTGCCTGAGAATGTCCCGAAGAAATCTCCGAACAGGTCCTCAAAAACATCTCCGAAACCTCCGCCGAAGGGACTGCCGCCGTATCCGGCGCCCATTCCTTCAGACGTACCGAACCTGTCATAGTGGGCCCTCTTTTCGGCAACGCAAAGACACGAGTAGGCCTCGTTTATTTCCTTAAATTTATCTTCGGATTCTTTATTGTCGGGGTTCCTGTCGGGGTGGTACTTCATGGCAAGCTGTCTGAAAGCCTTTTTGAGATCGGCCTCAGAGGCGTCACGGGTCACGCCGAGTATTTCGTAATAGTCTTTCATTATATTTCCATTATCAGATTTGACGGATTAGCAAATAGTCAGATTTGTATTATACAAAATTCACCCCCCTAAATTCCCTTTTAGAGTCCGCTTCGGACAAAGGCTTTAGAGGGGTGTTAATGTTAATGCCGGATTATCGCAGTCCGGAAAGCTTTCCGGACTGCGGCTGCAATATAAATTTATTTTTTATCTTTATCTACATCCTCGAATTCCGCTTCCACCACTTCCTCCTCAGGCCCTTTTGCTCCTGCCTGTGCTCCTGCGCTGGACGATTCTGTCCCGGCTCCGGCATCAGCGCCGGGCTGTGCTCCCGCGCCTTTATACAGATGTTCCGCAAGTTTATGCGATTTGCCCGTAAGGTTTTCTACGGCGGATTTTATTTCAGACGGCTCCTGGCTGGTATCTTTCGCCTTCCTGCATCTTTCGAGCGCCTCTTCGATCTCCTTTTTTTCGGATTCGGAAAGCTTATCGCCATAGTCTTTCAAGGATTTTTCTACGGAGTAAACAAGGGTGTCGGCTTCGTTTCTCACTTCGGCAAGCTGTTTTTTCCTCTTGTCCTCATCCGAATGAGCATCGGCATCGCGCACCATCTTTTTTATCTCTTCTTCGGTAAGACCGCTTGAGGCTGTTATCCTGATAGACTGCTCTTTGCCCGTACCGAGGTCTTTGGCCGCGACGTGGAGGATGCCGTTCGCGTCTATATCAAAAGTAACTTCTACCTGCGGCACGCCTCTCGGCGCAGGCGGGATCCCGATTAGCTCGAAGTTGCCGAGGAGCTTGTTGTCCGCAGCCATCTCCCTCTCGCCCTGAAATACCTTTATAGAAACAGCGGGCTGATTGTCAGTAGCCGTAGAGAATATCTGGCTCTTCTTTGTCGGAATTGTCGTGTTCCTCTCAATGATCTTGGTGAAGATACCGCCCAGCGTTTCAATACCCAGAGAGAGGGGGGTTACATCCAGAAGCAATACTTCCTTGACGTCTCCCTTGAGGACCGCCGCCTGAATTGCCGCGCCGACTGCAACCACTTCGTCGGGATTAACGGACCTGTTGGGTTCCTTGCCGAAAAAGTTCTGTACCGTCTGCTGAACCTTCGGTGTCCTTGTCTGTCCACCAACAAGCAGGATTTCGTCAATATTGGTCGTTGCAAGATTTGCGTCTGACAAGGCGTTTTTGCATGGCCTGATCGTATCCTCTATCAAATCCCCGACAAGCTGCTCAAGTTTAGCCTTTGTGAGTTTCATGAGCAGATGTTTCGGCCCTGTTGCATCTGCCGTGACAAAGGGCAGGTTTATTTCAGTCTCAGAAGCTGTTGAAAGCTCTATCTTTGCCTTCTCGGCGGATTCTTTAAGCCTCTGCAGTGCCATCTTGTCGTTTTTAAGTTCTATCCCCTGATCTTTCCTGAATTCCTCGACAAGCCAGTCCATAATCCTTAAATCAAAGTCGTCGCCGCCGAGATAGGTATTGCCGTTTGTCGACTTGACCTCAATAACGCCATCCCCGATCTCGAGTATGGATATATCAAAGGTCCCGCCTCCAAGGTCATAGACCCCGATCTTCTCTTCCTTCTTTTTATCCATGCCATACGCAAGCGCGGCAGCAGTAGGCTCGTTGATTATCCTGAGGACATTCAACCCTGCAATCCTTCCCGCATCCTTGGTGGCCTGTCTCTGACTGTCGTCAAAATAAGCCGGCACGGTTATCACAGCCTCCGTAACCGGCTCGCCGAGATAGTCCTCCGCTGCCTGTTTCAGTTTCTGAAGTATCATTGCCGATATTTCAGGCGGCGAATAGTTTTTCCCTCTTATTTCCACATGGGCGTCATTGTTCGCAGCTTCAATTATCTTGTATGGAAGCCTTTTTTTGGCATGTTCCACTTCAGGAGAAACATATTTCCTGCCCATGAGCCTTTTTATCGAAAAAATGGTATTTTCCGGATTTGTAATGGACTGTCTTTTGGCAATTTGCCCGACAAGCCGTTCTCCTTTTTCAGTAATGGCAACAACAGACGGGGTTGTCCTGGCCCCTTCCTGATTCGGGATAACAACAGGCTCGCCTCCCTGAACAACAGCCACAACCGAGTTCGTAGTCCCCAGATCTATACCGACTGCTTTACCCATATTACGATTCCTCCTCTGTAATGTTATTTATCTTCATTGCTTCCGTCTCTCTGTTATCTTCCGGCGGTTTTTTCGACACGGAGACCAGCGACGGCCTCAGCACTTTGTCTTTTAATTTATAACCTTTTCTGTATTCTTCCACGACTAGATTTTCCTCCACGTCGTCACGCTCAACCTGCGACATGGCATGATGTACCGAAGGGTCAAAATTCTCCCCTTCCGCCTCAACTGCAGTCAGTCCGAATTTCTCAAGCGTCTTCATCAATTCCTTATAGGTGATTTCAACACCTTGTATCAGCCCTGTAGAAACTTCATCCGATGCATGCTTCAATGCCAGCTCAAGGTTGTCGATAACGGTCAACAGTTCATAAAGAAGGCTTTCCTGCCCGTATTTGAGCAGCTCTTCCTTGTCTTTATTGACCCTCTTTTTGTAATTGTCAAATTCGGCATAAAGCCGCAGATATTTTTCGCTCATTGCCTTCAGCTCTTCCGTAAAGCGCGCGCCCTCATCGGCAAACGCATTTTCAGTCTCTCCTTCTATTACGGTGAACTCTTCTTCAGGCGGGACAGCTTGATCTTGACTCATATGATACTCCTGTATTTTTTACTCTATCTTCCTGCGAGCATTCTGGTAATAAATTTTGCCGTATTTTCGACAATATACATTGCCTTGGCATAGTTCATCCGCGTAGGCCCGATAATGCCGACAACGCCTACCTGCCGGTCTCCCTTCCTGCAGGGAGAAACTATAAGGCTAAGGTCTTTCAGCCCCTCCATGGAATTCTCGGAACCTATAACAACCTGCACACCTTTAGAGTCAGCGAGCTTGTCTAAGAGCATGATTATCACATGCTTGTCCTCAATTGCCCTGGACAGTTCCCGGATTCTTTTCAGATCGGCGAAATCCGGCAGTTCAAGCACTTCCGCCAGCCCGGACACAAAAAGTTCATTGAATGGGAAATAAAGCGCTTCCTTGCATACGCTCATTGCCTTGGATATAAGGCTATCACATTTTATCTTTTCCTTCGACATTTCCCTTAATAATCTGAGGCGAATCTCATCAAAGGTAGAGCCGGAAAATTCAGAGTTGAGGTAATGGGCGATCCTGTTCAGGTCTTTCTGTGAAATCTCCGGGTCTACTGATATGACTTTGTTTTTTATCAGTCCTTCATCCGTAAAGAGCACTACAGCCGCTTTATTAGCCTGGTACTTAAGAAGGTTAATTCTGCTCAGTGTCGTCATGTCTGACGCCGGAGACATGGCTACACCGAGGTAATGCGACAACATCGAAAGGCTCTTTGTAGTTTCGCTCAGCAGTAAATCTATATTGTTTTTTAATATCTCAAGTCTTCTGTATAACCCCTGAAGGATCTCAATCTCAATGTTAGAATAAGAATCGCCTTCTGCAGTAATCGAATCGACGTAAAACCTGTACCCAAGGTCAGTCGGGACCCTGCCTGAAGAGGTGTGAGGCTGGGCAAGAAAACCCATTTCCTCCAAGTCTGCCATTATGTTCCGTATCGTAGCAGAAGAAAGTCCGAAAGAGTACCTCTTGGTGACTACCCTTGACCCAACAGGGTCGGGGTAATTGATGTAACTCTGGATCACCGCATAGAGGACTTTTTTGCTTCTTTCGTTTAAATTTTCCATAGTTAGCACTCTCAATGGTTAAGTGCTAATACTTTAACAAGTGGGAGCGTGTCGTGTCAAGAGAGGGGCGCAACTATTTATAACATATATAAATTTTAGGTTTATTCCTTTATCTCATCCCACGGCACGCTTCTGTTCCTGCCGTTTCGTTTAGCGTGGTAGAGGGATTTGTCGGCGCATTCGATGAATTCTTCTCTGCCTTCCTTTATGCCTTCGTCATAGGTCGATATCCCTATGCTTATTGTGACATGAAAGGTTTTTTGTTCGGAAGAAAACTCCGTATTCATGACCGTCTTTCTGAGGCGTTCCGCCATGTTCATTGCGCCTTTCGCATCCGTGTTCAGCAGAATGACCGCAAACTCTTCACCGCCATACCGGGCAGGTATGTCTATGGTCCTCACCGTCTTTCTGATCTTGTCGGCAACCCCTTTGAGGACTGCGTCGCCGACCGGATGGCCATAGGTGTCGTTTACTTTTTTAAAGTAGTCGATATCTATGAGAAGCAGTGAAATCGGTTCCGAGAACCTCTCAAGTCTGCTGAATTCCTGTGACAGCCTTTCCTGGAAATGTCTGTGATTAAACAGCCCGGTAAGGCCGTCCGTTACGGCGAGTCTCTCTATCTCCGCATGGAACCTGGCATTAACCATGGAGATTGACGCCTGGTTTCCGAGCACTTTAAGGAGATCTATCTGCAAAGGGCTGAAGGCATTCGTTTCTTCCGAAAAGAGCGCGAGTATACCCATAAGCTCTTTTTCATACAGCAGTGGCAGCAATACGACGGAGCCTATACTGTTTGTTTTGAAAGGCATGACCGGTGAACGGTAATCTCTGACATCGGACAGATTATAAAGCTCACGGTTTTTCACCACCATGTCGAGCAGAGTGTTTTTCAGACTGTATGTTTTCTTCTCAGGAGGCTGGAGCCCTTTTTGATTCAGTAGCTCGAATTCCCTGCCTTTTGCCATAAAAAAAGCTGCCATTGCCGGAGCAATCCTGCAGGCGCCGTCAATAAGGTTCGTGACAATAACGTCTATATTCAGGGACGAGAGGAGTTTCGAGCTCTCTTCGTTGAGGATCTTTAAGGTGAACTGTGACCGCTGTATTTGAGGATAAACACGTTCCCTCTGGAGGACCCTCATAATCTGCATTGAAAACACATTAAGGGTATCCTTGTCGGCGCCGGAGAAGGCATGAAACCGCGTGCTGTCGGCGGCTATCACACCAAGCGGGAACTTGCCGTCTATAACAGGGACGACTGCCAGAGATGAGATGCCGCCTTTTTTCAGATAGCCGGCCTCTATCTTCTTCTCATTGAGCTCCGAAGAGACAATGGCCTTTTTTTCTTTATAACAAAGGGTAATGATACCGTTGTCCGATGGTATAATCCCCTCGAGGCCGTCCGTGGAGCACCTCAATTTCAGCCCGCTGCCGGAACCGATGAAAAGGTTGACCGAATCTGCAAAGACGGCGGTTTTTGCTACATTAAGGAGTTCATGTATCTCGTCATCGGGTTTAAACATTGACTCAAGATAATCGGATATCACCTTTTCATCATAAAAAGATTTCGTCTCCGTGTTTGAATCGCCCAGACCTTCAAGCTCTTTTTCTCTGCGGGGCGGCCCGCCGCCGGCCTTTTTCTCCGCCTTGTCCCGCACCAAAAGTGATACACCTACCGTTACCGTCAGGAAGAAGAGAAAACCGATTTCTTCAATGAGTCCCTGCATGTTGAAAAGATTTTTCAATTCAAGAAACGGAATGAGTATCAGGAGTGAAAGGATGGTCTTTCTGCCATAGAATGCAATCAGAGCTAAAAAAAACGGGAAATACCCGAGCTTCAGCCATGGCACATGAGACGTCTGCACCGCGCCGGCAATCATGAGCGCAAGAGAAAAAAGGAATTCAACGGAATACTTTTTATCTTTGTCCTTTATGTGGAAAAAAGCGCAAACCGCAACAGTGGCAATACCGAAGACGAACCACGGGCCTTTCTGCTTCAGGGGGAATTCAAAGAGCAAACCGAGATAAGTAAGGAAAAGGAGAAGGAGAAGGAACGGGAGGAGCGTTGCTACCCGGAAGCTCTGCCTCTCTTTATCTCCTCGTCTTTGTAGAACTTTTTGTACATTAGTTCCCACTCGGGAGTTCCTTCAACGATTTTTCTGGAGTATGACTGGAGTTTTCTTTTGACAATTGCGTCTATTTCTTCTCCGATTTTCAGTTCAGCAACTATAGTCCGTTTGATTTCACTGCGGATTTTTGCCTCATCTTCCGCAGGTTCGATAAGCTTTCGTTTAGCAAGCCCTTTTAAGAGTACATGAGACAGGTGTGATATCTTGTCGTCAGAGAGCATCATAGGACGAGGTTTCTTTCCTTTACAAGCTTTTGTTTGGTGAGTTCAAAGAGTCTCCGGTAATCCATCCGGCCCTTTTCGATCTCCGCAGAGTGGCTTTTCAGGATCTCCCTGACTTCTTCGTTTAATCTGTCTTCTATCGTCAGCTCCTCCAGGATGATTTCACCTGTTTCTTTAAGGAGCTTTTCCAATGGGACGGCGGGCTTTACAAGATTTTTAAATATAATTTTGTCGACGACCTTTTTCGCAAGGAAAGGGACCCAGGTCTTCGGGACCCGCATCCTATTTTTCCGCAAAGGCAAGCAGAGCTATGCTCCTTGCCCGGTTTATGGATGCAGTCAGTTCCCGCTGGTGTTTTGCGCAGGTGCCGGTCATTCTCCTCGGAAGTATTTTTCCTCTTTCGGTAATATAGCTCTTGAGCATCTTGATATTCTTGTAATCTATATACTCAACTTTTTCCGAACAGAATCTGCAAAACTTCCTCCTCTGAAATTTCTTTTGCTGCAATGTAGCTCCTTTCTCAAATGGCTTTCTCATAATTAATATACCGTTCCTTTAAAATGGTTCTAAATCCGTAGTTTCTTCAGGCGGGTTGGAATCGGTTTCCCCCCCTCCGCTATAAGAGGCGTCCTGTCCGGACCCTTTTTTGGAGAGGAATCTGACCGACTGGGCAACGACTTCAAATTTGCTCTTCTGCTGCCCGTTGCTTTCCCATTTTCTTTCCTGAAGCCTGCCCTCAACCAGCACAGAGCTTCCTTTATTCAGATATTTACTGCATGTCTCTGCCTGTTTGCCGAAAACGACATTGTCGATAAACATCGTATCCTGTTTCATTTCGTCAGCCTGCTTATACCGGTGATTCACGGCAAGCCTCAGAGTAGCAACCGGCGTCCCCTGGGGGGTATATCTCAGTTCGGGATCTTTTGTCAGATTTCCGATCAGGATGATCTTGTTGTACACTTAAGCTTCGACCTTCTGCTCTGCCGGCGCCTCGGCAACAGGCTCGCTCTTTTCAAGTTCCTGCACCTGCTTTTTTTCAAGCCTTACAACCATGTATTTCAAAACAACATCAAAAACCTTATAGAAATCCTCAAGTTTTTTGACTGTTGCAGCGGGTGTTTTGTATATAAGAAGCACGTACAAACCCTTTTTCTGCTTGTTTATATCGTAAGCCAATTTCCTCCTGCCCCAGACGTCCACCTTCAGCACTTCTCCGCCCTGGCCTGTTACAAGATCCTTGATCTTTGTCACGGCAGCCTCAGCCTCTTCATCAGAGATGGCGGCATTCATGATAATTATGTTTTCGTATATATTCATTCAAACGGTCTCCTTATAAAATATTTTCATCCTTTGCCAAAGAAATCTCAATTTTATACCATAAAAAACAGCATAAAATCAACTTAATCGGGAATTTCCCCCTTCATGAGACACTTCTATTATACCTGAATCGAGTGATTTTTAAACCATGAGTGAACACGGGATGCCTCTGTCTCGGGGTCCCCCGTGTCTCCTGCCCGGTTTATTGCCGCATTTCTTGTTTACCTGCACAATTCCCGGAAGAGCCACGAAAGCTTAAAAGCTTTCGTGGTGAATCGCCCCTTTTAGTCCCTTATGAATCATATTCCTGCTTTTTTGGAAAAATTTTTAATTTTAAATTTTAAATTTATAATCCCGGCTCGTCCAGGTTAGGTTATAATATCACCATGTCGCTGCGTGCGTCCATAGACGTCGGTTCAAACACTCTCAGACTTTTAATCGCCGAGGTCAGGGATAATAAAATCATCGATGTTTATTCGGACAGGAAGATTACCAGACTCGGCGCCGGAATCGACGGCGCCGGAAGACTGCGGGACAAAAACATGGAAGACTCCCTGACCGCTCTGAAGGGATTTTCGGCGGTCATTGCAAAGTATGGGGTCGGAGATATCAGAGCGGTTGCCACAAGCGCCATCCGCGAGGCAGCCAATGCGGATATATTTATAAAAAAAGCGCTGAACGAAACAGGCATAGCCATAGAAGTCATCCCCGGCGTAAAAGAAGCGGAACTTACTTTAAAAGGAATTTTGTTATCTTTTGAGAATACAAAACCCGGGATATCATTCACCTCCTCTCAGTCTAATCAAAGCGTGGGGTGACTATTTAAGGGTGGGATACCGGAAGGGTATCCTTGTAATGGGGAAAATCCCGGCAGCAAGCTTATTATTGATATCGGGGGCGGCAGCACGGAATGGATAATCTATAAACCCGGCAATCCCGCAGTAATGGGGAGCATTCCTGTAGGAGTAATAAAACTATCCCAAAGATATCTAAAAAACGACCCTATTGCTCAAGCCGACCTTGATGAAATGAATAATGAAATCATGTCCGTATTGGAAAACCTCCATATGAGGATCGGACGATATTTCGACAAAAACACTTTTTTCATAGGGACAGCCGGGACATTTACCACCCTTGCTTCAATTGACCTAAAGCTTGAACGTTATAAACGGGAAAAAGTACACATGCATAAAATTCCTTTGGACAGACTGCTTCGGACGGGGAAAGAACTCCTTGCCCTGCCGCTTGAAGAAAGGAAAAAAGTAAAGGGTCTCGAACCTGAAAGGGCGGACTTGATTATACCCGGCCTCATATTTACAATTAATACTATGGAATATTTCGGATTCCGTGAATTGACGGTCAGTGATTACGGCCTTCTTGAAGGCGCGCTTTTGGAAACAGAGGAGACGTATGAAAAAAATCTTTCAAAGGCCTGAGAGCCTCAAGGACGTTCCCTTTCGGTTCTGTCCGGGCTGCGGGCATAGTCTGATACATAGGCTGATAGCCGAATGTATCGATAAGTTGGGCGTCAGGGAAAAGACGATCGGCATCGCCCCTGTGGGCTGCGCTGTTTTCGCCTATGACTATTTCAATATCGACATGATTGAATGCGCCCATGGAAGACCACCCGCAGTAGCAACCGGACTCAAACGCTCTATGCCTGACAGGGTGGTCTTTTCCTATCAGGGGGATGGAGATCTCGCCGCAATCGGGACGGCGGAGATAATCCATGCAGCTAACAGAGGAGAAAACATATCCGTATTTTTTGTGAATAACGCCACCTATGGCATGACTGGAGGCCAGATGGCGCCCACCACGCTTCCGGGCCAGAAAACGTCTACAACCCCCGCCGGCAGGAATATTCAAACCCATGGGTATCCCCTGCATGTGTCCGAACTGCTGGCAACAATCGAAGGCGTCTCTTACATAGCCAGGACTTCGGTCAATTCCTTCAAGAGTCTAATGGCCGCAGAAAAAGCGATAGAGAAGTCCTTCAGATATCAGATAGAAGGTAAGGGGTTCAGCCTTGTGGAAATACTCTCACCTTGTCCCGTGGACTGGAAATTGTCTCCCAAAGATTCCATTGCATGGATTGAAGCCGAGCTGACAACGGTATTTCCTCTCGGAACTTTCAAAGACAAGTTCGGGGAGGCGTAACTTTGGAAAACAGTATCATAATCGGAGGGTTCGGCGGACAGGGCATACTTTTTTTGGGCAATTTACTTGCCCACGCCGGCATGCTCGAAGGGAGGGAAGTCACATGGTTTCCCTCTTACGGGGCGGAGATGAGGGGCGGCACAGCCAACTGCACGGTAATCATCTCGGATGAACTGATCGGTTGCCCGGTGGTTACAAATCCGGAAATACTGATCGCAATGAACGACGCCTCGCTCACAAGATTTCAACCTAAGCTGAAACAGAACGGTATCCTCATCTTTGACTCCTCACTGATAAACGGAGAAGCCTTTCGGGAAGATATTGAGGCCTTCGGCGTCCCGGCAACCGAAACGGCAAGAAAGATCGGAGACACTAAGTCGGCCAATATGGTATTGCTTGGCGCTCTCATTGCAAAGTCCGGCCTGGTGAAAAAACTGTCCGTCTTCAAGGCGCTTGAGAGTTCGATTTCGGAGAGTAAAAAGAAGCATATCGCGGGCAACAAAAAAGCTATCACGGAAGGGATGAAATACATTGAAAATAAGAAAAGCTAAGATATCCGACCTAAAACCGGTGCATAAACTCGTCAACGAATTTGCCAGAAAAGAACAGATGATCCCCAGAGCTCTCAATGAACTTTATGAAACCGTTCGGGATTTCGTGATATGCGAAGACAACAAGGCTGTTTGCGGCGTTTGCGCACTACATATCATGTGGGAAGACCTTGCGGAGATACGGTCCCTTGCAGTAGATAAAAACTACCAGGATAGGGGTATCGGGAAAAACCTTGTAAAACAATGCCTCAAAGAAGCAAAGGCCTTGGGGTTAAAAAGGGTCTTTGCCCTGACGTACCATCCCGAGTTCTTCAAAAAGCTGGGCTTTAAAGATACCGATAAAGCAAGCCTCCCACAAAAAATATGGGGAGACTGCCTCCGCTGCCCCAAGTTTCCCGAATGCGACGAAAACGCCGTGATTATAAATCTCTAATTTACCTTCTCAAACAAATCCTTGGCAGCCCCGCAAACCGGACACTTCCAGTCGTCGGGAAGTTTCTCAAAAGGGGTACCCGGCGCTATACCTCCATCCGGGTCTCCTTCCTCGGGATTATATACATAACCGCAAACGGAACATTTGTATTTGCTCATGCTTATTATCCTTTCACAATGCTTCTGTAGAAACACGTCCTGTTTCCGGTGTGGCAGGCGCCGGAGCCGTGTTGTATAACCTTCACAAGCAACGTATCCGCATCGCAGTCATAGAGCAATTCCTTTACCTCCTGAACATGGCCTGAAGTCTCGCCCTTTTTCCAGTACTTCTGCCGTGAACGCGACCAGAAATGCGTGAATCCCGTCTCAAGGGTCATCTGAAGCGACTTTTCGTTCATATATGCCATCATCAGGATATCGCCGTTCTGCACGTCCTGAATAATGGCGGGTATCAGTCCTTTTTCGTCATATTTCAATTCCGGTATCATTTTTCTCCTCTGCAATAATTTATTCTAAAGGGTTCTTTCTCATTTTGTGTGGGTAATTACATCCCCTCCCTTGAGGGGAGGGGATTGAGGGGAGGGTGTCCTATGAAGCCTCTCCCTTATTGCTTCAAGAACTCCGCTTGTATTCGTCAACACCTCATTATCCCAAAAACGAATAATAGTTGATCTTTTTCTGAGGCCTTTTGCAAGGTGCGTTAACCCTTTTGCCATTAATTTAATCACCCTCTCCCAACCCTCTCCCCTCAAGGGAGAGGGACTTTACCCCCTCAATTTGAGAAAGAACCTTCTAAAGCTTATACCCTATCTTCCTCAAAAACTCTTTTCTGTGGGCTTTGTCCCCGGCTGTCTCTGTACCCTTTGGAGAGAAGCCGTCGATCACCCCCAGGACTCCGTTACCCTGAGATGAAGAAGCTAAGATGACTTGAAGAGGGTTTGCGGTTGCGCAGAAAATCCGGCATACCTCGGGGCAATTCTTTATCTGATTGAGGACATTAATAGGGAAAGCGTTTTTCAATAATATGCAAAAAACATGGCCTGCGGCCATCTCCTGCAGGTTTATTACGCAGGCGTTGATCAGTTCGGGATCATTCCCTTCGGTCCTTATCAGGCAGGGACCTGACGCCTCCGTGAAGGCAACCCCGAACTTGGCCTGCGGCACGGTTGTCGCCAGTATTTCGTAAAGGTCCTCTATGGTCTTAATAAAATGGGTCTGACCCAAAATAAGATTGCAGCCTTCAGGGACATCGATGTTGATTGTCTTCAATTCCATTAAACGCACCTCCTTCCTTATGCATTATAACTGATAACTATGACTTCATTTGCTATGCTATAATGAAAATAAATTTTTCCGGAGAAGTCAAGCGCTTATTCAAAGGACGATCAATGATATCCAAATATAGAAACAACCCGGCATATGGCATAACCGGAGCAGGGGAGAAGTTTGTTATTCCCGGCTCCACGGTTTTTACGGCTTTACAATTCCTGCATTTCCTGATTATTATCGGTTTTCTCCTTTGCGCCGTCTCTTCTTCTGTTGCAGCGGAGATAACAGGCCCCGAGGTAAAAATGCAGGAAAACGAAATCCATGCAACCACCTCGTTGTTACTCGATGATAAATACCTGCAGGAGATAAGGAACGGAATAAAAAAAGAGTTCAGATTCTACATAGACATATTCAGGGTATGGAATTTATGGCCTGATGAATTTGTGTCAAGCAAATCCTTCACAAGGACCCTGCGGTCTGACCCCGTAAAAACGGAGTTTATCGCAACCTCAAGCGACGGGAATACACAGATCAAAAAACGGTTCAAATCTTTCGAGTCTATGCTGAAATGGGCATTGAGTTTCGACGACCTTAAACTTGCAAATGTCCGCGACCTTGAGCCGGGCGCCTATTTTGTGCGGGTCACGGTCGAATCCAAAATAAGACACCTGCCGCCCGTAATCGGTTATTTCATGATATTTCTGCCCGAGAATGAATTCAAGATCAGGAAAGACTCGTCGTTTTTCAGCCTCGGGGCAAGATGAAAAATCTCTCTTTCAAGATCTTTCTGGCAGCGGCTTCCTTCCTCATAGTTGTCATCTTCGGTATCGAACTCCACTACATGAGGCTTGAGGCTGCTCCTTTCTCTACAAGGCTGACACTCCTGCTGCTCCTGAACCTGACTTTTCTGGCACTGCTTGTCCTGATGTTCTTTGTGGTAAAAAGTCTTGTAAAGCTATATTTCGAAAGAAAGCACAAGATCCCCGGTTACCAGTTCAAAACAAAACTTGTCGTCACCCTGGTCGTTTTGACCCTTATACCTTCCTCCTTATTGTTCATAATATCGAGCGGCCTCATTACTAACTACATAGACAGATGGTTCGTGCCCCAGATAAGAATGCCTCTGGACAGTTCGATACAGATTGCAAAGGCTGTCTATGAGAATGAGAAACAGAAGGCGCTCGAATTTGCAAAATCGCCTTCCCATGCAAAAACAACCGAGAGCGCTTACAGTGTCAGACATCTCTTAAAGGTCCCGGATGACGCTACCGAAACAATAAGACTTGCCTTTGAGGGGAAAGAAGGCGCCGAAGTCATATCAGGAGAAACAGGCGACGTCATAAGAGCGGTCGTGCCTGAATATGAAAAGGGAGCGCTGAAGAGCGTAATAGTCGTGGAATCCCCGGTCCCCGCAGCTATCACAAAAAATGTCGAAATAATAAAGGATGCCTTTGAGAGCTATCTGACGCTGGAATCGTGGAAGTTGCCCATCAAGGCGAATTTCCTTCTGATACTCGGGTTCATGACATTCATAGTCGTTTTCATGGCCCTCTGGATTGCGCTCAGGATTTCCCGGGGCATAACGGACCCCATTCAGCGGCTTGCCTTTGCAACGCAACAGGTTGCCGCAGGCGACCTCGATATAGCGGTCGATATCGAGAGAGACGATGAAATCGGACTTCTTGTAAATTCCTTCAATGACATGGTCAGAAAATTGAAAACAAGCAAAGAATCGCTTGAATCCGCTTATCTTTATATAAGGAATATTCTGAACAACATAAATTCCGGCGTTATCATGCTTGACGTCTCGGGTGAAATATCCATGATAAACGGCGCAGCCTGTTCGATCCTCAACCTCAACTCCGGGGAGGTAATTCACAAAAATTACAAGGAACTTCTGTCCAGGATAAATTCACGGGAAATCCGGGAAGTTGTCGAAGGCATTGAAGGCCGTGAGTTTAAACCGATCAAAAAGCAGGTCCGGACCCTTATAGGCGATAGGGTATCTATTCTTTTTATTTTCATAACAAGTCTCAGGGATTCCCAAAAAAAATACATAGGCCTCCTCGTTGTCTTTGATGATGTTACGGATATCATAGAGGCCCAGAAGGCGTTAACATGGCAGGACGCCGCCAGAAAAATCGCCCATGAAATAAAAAATCCTTTAACGCCGATAAAGCTCTCGACCGAACGTATGATGAAAAAATGGGAGCACAAAGACGCCGATTTTGAACAGGCCTTCCGCCAATCAACAAAGACGATCATACAGGAGGTAGACAGCCTGAAGAATCTGGTTGACGAGTTTTCCAAATACGGCAAAATGCCGGAAATCAGAAAAATGCCAGCACACATCCCTGCCTTGATCGACGAGGTTGTTCATCTCTATAAAGGATACAAAAACATAGAGGTCCATGTTTCGGCGCCGGACAATCCTCCGCCGGTGGATCTTGACGCCGAACAGTTCAAGAGGGTGATTATAAATATTTTTGACAACGCCATTCAGGCAATGTCGCATACCGGCAAGATTGATGTAGCTCTCACTTTTAATATACCATCTAATAGTGCGCTTATCGAAATAGCGGACAACGGACCCGGAATAAAGAGCGAAAACAGGGAGAAGCTGTTTCACCCCAATTTTTCGACGAAAAAAGAAGGGACCGGCCTTGGCCTTGCAATTGCGCGCAGGATTGTCAAAGAGCACGGCGGTAAAATAAATGTCAGGGACAACGTGCCCGCCGGCACGGTATTCACGATAGAAATCCCGTTAAAGGAGATATAAATGACGGATACTTCCGTACTAATAGTTGACGATGAAGAAGGCATTCGGGAAACCCTGTCAGGGATATTCCAGGACGAGGGATATAATGTTATCACTGCCGGCTCCGGTGAGGAAGCGCTAAAGATCCTCAAAGAACAAAGTCCGGATCTTGTGCTGCTTGATGTCTGGCTTTCGGGAATAGACGGCGTCGAAACCCTGCAGGAGATAAAAAAGACAAACCCCGAACTGCCCGTTGTCATAATTTCGGGACACGGGAATATTGAACTCGCGGTCAAGGCAACCCGTGTCGGGGCCTATGATTTTCTTGAAAAACCCCTCTCTCTCGAGCGGGTACTGTTAGTAGCCAAAAGGGCCCTCGAAAAACGAACGCTTGAAATGGAAAACAGGGCGCTTAAAGAGGACCTGACCAGAAAATTGAGGTTCATAGGCAATTCACTAAAGATGCAGCAACTCAGGGAGCAGATAGATATGGCTGCGAAGAGCAATAGCAGGGTAGTGATTATCGGTGAAAGCGGTTCAGGCAAAGAACTGGTTGCGCACATCCTGCATGAAAACAGCCCCAGGGCTAAAAAACCCTTTATCGAGATGAACTGCGCGGCAATCCCGCAAGAGCTTATCGAAAGCGAACTGTTCGGCCATGAAAAAGGCTCTTTCACCGGCGCCTTTGAAAGAAAACAGGGTAAATTCGAGCTTGCCGATGAAGGCACTTTATTTCTTGATGAAATCGGGGACATGTCTCTTACAACTCAATCAAAGGTACTCCGTATCATCGAGACACAGGAGTTTCAGCGCGTAGGGGGAAGCAAAAACATTAAGGTGGACGTAAGAATTATTGCGGCAACAAACAAAGACCTCAGAGAAGAAGTGAAGAAAGGAAATTTCAGAGAGGACCTGCTTTTCAGGCTCAATGTTATCCCGATAATGGTCCCGCCCCTGCGGGAAAGAAAGGAAGACATACCCGAACTTGTTGATTATTTCCTCGAATACTTTGCCGCTGAATACGGTCAGAAACCGAAGAAAATTACTCCTGACGGACTCGGTATGCTTCAGACATATGATTGGCCGGGCAATATCAGAGAGCTGAAAAACGTCATAGAGAGATTCGTTATTATGAACCCATCGAATATCATCACTGCCAAGAATATCCTCATCGGCGAATCTACCCGTTCGGACTACTTTGCCTTCAATACCCTCAAAGAGGCAAAAGACGCCTTTGAGAAAGACTTCATTGCAAAGAAACTCGAGGAAAACAACTGGAACATCTCAAAGACCTCGGAAACCCTCGATATCGAAAGAAGCAACCTCCACAGAAAAATAAAAGTCTACGAAATAAAAACACCGTAAACCCGAAAAATGCAATTACTAAGGAGTTCATAAGTAAGGACACATTTAAACACCCTCCCCTTTATCCCCTCCCCTCAAGGGAGGGGCGATTCTTAAGTCCCCTCTCCCTTGAGGGGAGAGGGCAAGGGTGAGGGTGTGTGGCTTTATTTATGAATTCCTGAGTATTTTGCATTTTTCATTTTGAATTTTTGCATTTTCATATTTTTATTCACCCACCCTGTGCAGTTTCATGAAGTTTGTCTTTGCCTGTATTGATAAGGGAGAGCTTGAGGTGATGACGATGCTGTCGCCTTTTTTAACGATCCGTTCCGCCAAAAGCGTTTTTTCTATCCCTTTCACCATCTCGTCCGTTGTCGCCGGCAACTGCATTATTTTCGGAGTGACGCCCCAGTAAAGGCTTACCCTGTTTTCTATGCTATTGTCAGGCGTAAGGGCGATTATCGGGACCCGCGGTCTGAATTTGGAGAGAAGTCTTGCCGTGAACCCTGACTGTGTGAAGGCGACGAGCGCCTTTGCATGAATGTCCTCGGCGGCCCTGCAGGCCGCATCAGCCGTTGCCTCGGCAAATATATCTCCGTGTATAAAGGAAGATTCCGTCTCCTTCATCTGCTCCGTGTGACTGATTATCCTGTCCATCATTTTCAGGGCTTCAACAGGATACTTTCCGGACGCCGTTTCCGCGGAAAGCATTAGCGCGTCCGTCCCGTCAAGGACGGCATTTGCGACATCATTTGCTTCAGCCCTTGTAGGCCGCAGGTGTTCGGTCATGGATTCAAGCATCTGAGTTGCCGTAATAACGATCTTTCCCTTTTTGTTTGCCTTATCAATCAGCCCTTTCTGTATCAGAGGCACTTCCTCGGGCGGCATTTCCACCCCGAGGTCGCCTCTTGCTATCATAATGCCGTCTACTTCGGAAAAGATTTCATCAATGTTGTCGAGGGCCTCGGGTTTTTCGATCTTTGCGATAATCGGTACGGACTGATTCCTCTTCATAAGCCATGCTTTAACTTTTTTGATATCGTCCGCATCGCGCACAAAAGAGATGGCGACATAATCAACACCCATCTTTATTCCAAATGAAAGGTCCTGTTCATCCTTATCCGTGAACGACCGCATCGACAGCTTCACTCCGGGCAGATTCACTCCTTTTCTGTCTTTCAATATTCCGCCTTCGGCCACCGTTGCAAGCACGGCATTTTTTGTCCTTCCGGTAACCGATAGCTGAATGAGTCCGTCATCAAGGAGGATTTTGTCGCCTTTGCGGATTTCCTTGAGCAGCAGAGGGTATGAAATGAAAATTTCCCTCCGGTTTCCCATGCCGTCTCCCGGAGACAGGCGGATTGTATTTCCTTTCTTTAGTTCCACGGCCCCGCCTTCAATAAGTCCAACCCTGATTTTGACGCCTTGAAGGTCCTGTAATATTGCCACAGGTTTTTTATAAATCCCCGAGAGCTCCCGGACAAGTTCAATCCGCTGCCTGTGTGTTTCATGATCACCATGGGAGAAATTCATTCTTGCAACGTTCATTCCGTTTTTAATCAGTGAAGCAATGACTTTTTTATCGGAAGATGCCGGCCCGATGGTGCAGACTATCTTTGCTTTCCTTGCGTCAATATCAGTCAATAAACCCATATTGCACCCCTTGTTCCCGCAGCTTGCAGGTCATATGTTTTTGCCATTTCTCCCCCTGGTCGGGGAAGTCCGACCGGTAATGGGCGCCGACACTTCCTTTTCTCAGGATTGCCGACTCCGTTATCAGACCGGCCAATGTAAGCATATTCTTTAGTTCAAGCTCCCGCCTCGTTACAAACTTCTTTTCCTGAATAAACGCCCACCCCTGAAGTTTCTTTTTCGCTTCGCCGAGAGATTCGGCACAACGTATTATCCCCACCCTCTCCCACATCAATTTCCTCAGAGAATGTCGTATCTCTTCCATATCAAAACGTTGAGTGCGCGTGCCTGAGGGCAATGGATGAACATCGTCACCTTCTTCCACAAAAGCGGCTTCATATTTCTGCAAAAGTCCGTCACTAATCCGCAGGCCGTAATTCGCCGCAGCCCTGCCGGCCCTTGCGCCGTATACAAGACCTTCAAGAAGGCTGTTCGAGGCAAGTCTGTTTGCGCCATGCACCCCCGTGCACGCCACCTCGCCGGCGCCGAAAAGCCCTTCAATGCTTGTAGCGCCTTCGGTATCCGTAGTTATTCCTCCCATAAGGTAATGGGCTGCCGGAGAAACGGGGACGAGTTCCCTTGTAATATCGACGTCATACTGGAGACAGGTGGCATAAATCCTCGGAAATCTGTTTTTGACAAAAGCGCCGTCCATATGCGTGAGATCAAGATAGACATGATTGCTTTTAGTCCTCACCATCTGCGATATGATCGCCCGTGAAACAACATCCCTCGGAGCAAGCTCTGCATCGGTATGATAGTCCTTCATAAATAAATCTTTGTTGATATTTCTCAGTAAAGCGCCCTCTCCTCTCATGGCCTCGCTCAGCAGAAACTGGGGCGCTGAAGGCGCATAAAGCACGGTCGGATGGAACTGTACGAATTCCAGGTCTTCAAGGACTGCGCCTGCCCTGAACGCAATGGCCATGCCGTCGCCGGTTGCAACTGCGGGATTTGTCGTCCTTCCGAAAATCTGTCCCGCGCCTCCTGTTGCAAGCACGGTAGCCCTTGATAATAATGCTACTCTCTGCCCTCCTGCCAGGATGTATGCTCCGATACACTTTCCATTGTCAACGATAAGATCTTCAGTAAAGGCATAAGGATATTTTTCAACGGAAGAGAACGACCTGACCTTTTTGAGGAGCACCCTTTCAAGTTCCTTCCCTGTTGCGTCTCCGTGGGCATGGAGGACCCTTCTCCTTGTGTGGGCCGCCTCCATCGTAAAATCGAGCTTCATGCCCTCTTTGTCAAACTCGGCGCCCCATGAGATCAGCTCCAGAATTCTTTCGGGTCCCTCTTCAACAAGTATTCTTACGGCATCTTCCCTGCAAAGTCCGTCGCCTGCCCGTAAGGTATCTTCATAGTGAATCCCCACCTCGTCTTCATCGCTGAGGGCAACGGCTATCCCTCCCTGTGCATATTCAGTGCTGCTTTCAGCAGGCCTGTCTTTTGTTACGACAATGACATTGCCGTGGGGCGCAAGTTCTATAGCAGCCCTTAGTCCGGCGACACCGCTGCCGATGATAAGAAAATCAGTGACCTCTTTAATCATATTAGAGAAGCATAAAGGATGATACAAAGGAAATCAAGTCAAAAGGTCAGGGGTTTAGATTATTTCATCTTCTCGATCATGCCGAGGATTTCTATAATCTTGTCGGTTATCAGCTTCATGGCCTTTTCCCCTTTTTCACGTGTCGCCTTTTTGGGATTGCCCCATACGCCCCCAGGCCAGTATTTCACTTTATCCCTTACCGTAAAAGGTCTCGGTATTTTTGGATACTCCTCGGCAGCTCTGCCTTTGACCAGTTCAGGCGCCAAATAGAGCATAATCGATGTCTCGAGTTCCCCTGCATGTGAATCATTTGGGGTCTCAGCAATTGCAGACAGCTCTTTCCATATGACATCATACGGAGTGAGAACTGCTATCTTTATACCATTCAACTCTTCCACCAGGACTTCCGCAGTCTCTTTCAGAGCTGACATATGGAGGCTTCCTCCGTGACCGGAAATAAGGAGGAAATTCCTCAGCCCTTTTTTGTAGGCCTCCGTTACAAGGTCATATGAAAGCCTTCTTAGAGTCTCGGGCGAAATGCTAAGAGTGCCCGGATGGTCCTTTGTAGTAGTGCAAACGCCGTAATAGACAACCGGCGCAAGAAAGAATTTTCTTTTCTTTGCCACAAACTTGAGCGCCTCCGCAATAATAAACGCATCCGTTTTCAGAGGCAGATGGCTTCCGTGTTCTTCTATGGTCCCAAATGGAAAGACAATGGTCTTTGTCTGCTTGAGATACTTCTTGAATTCAGTCATTGTCATATTTTCAAGAATATACATAATTCACCTCGATGAAAAGATTTTTATACCCAACCAAAAGGATTGCGCAGGATCGGGTTATCAACGGCAAGTGACATGGTTATTTTCCACTGAGGAGATACTGTTTTATCTTTTTTACGAAATCCACAACTTTTGGAAATATTTCGTCAATGTCTGCTTTCTTCACCTCTGGCTGCTCCATGTAGTCACCCTTCTGTCTAAGTTCAAAGGCACGGTGCAAGGTTTTGGACATGTCTTGATCAAATACGCCGCTTTTAATGAATTCCCTATCGAATAACGATATTGCCCCGTAATGTTTCGATGTGCCCAATTGTTTTTCCTGTAAAAGAGCCAACACCGCATAAAACATGGCATAGTACAATCGGTTCATTACAGACCGCAAACTCATCCCTTCTTTTAAAAGCACCATTGCCTCGCTAACTGAATCTTCAGCCTGTTTGAGTCTGTATTGAATAAGAGCAAGAATTTCCTCTTTCATACTGCAACACCTTCAAGATATACATTTCTTATGAAAACAGATTCCCGCATTGGGCTGTTCTTTAACATATCAATTCCGATTGCAACAGGAATAACAATTATATCCTCCGGAAATCCGGCTTCCCATGCGCATTCGCTTATGTATTTCTCCAAAGCATGGTCAAGATTATCCACGACTACAAAAACATCAAGGTCCGAATATTCAGCAGCGTCTCCCCTTACCCTTGAACCGAATGCCCTAATTTCATGAACTTTTGTTCTCTGAGAAACAAGAGATTTGAATTTCTCCAAAACCTTAAGTTCTTTATCTTGCATTGTTTTTGTCTCCTATAATCTTCCTTTTTGATTGTTACCTGTTTCCCAAGTCCGATATAAGTATAATATATTCATCCAGCCGGTTGGTTTTAAATTCCACGTTCCGGGATTCAACTGATTTTAAAGCCATATTTCCTTTCTCTCCCGCTATAATCTTTTCGGTTGCCCTTCTTCATAACTGATAATGGGATGTGTCCCTCTTTTTCCTTACAATGTGCTATTTAGCCATATTCAATAATAACAGCTTTACATCTGATATATTTGAAAATCCCATTTTCCGCCAAGGTCAAGCAGCCTCAGACTTTCGACCTGCCGGGCACGCAACACAAGTGGAACACTTTGTCGGGGCGTGTCATTCCTTCCCCTATGAATCCGATCAAATACCACAATGCAAAGCATCGTTCCTTTTCCTTGCAACCCGCTTTTTGTCGCAGTAAAATGTCACAGCATGTCACAGCAAGACGTAGTGCTTCGTAGGGTCAGTCGGACTCTTGGCAACGCTTTTAATGATACCCTTTTCAATCAAATCCCCTAAATCTCTTTGGGCTGTCCGGCGTATGCAGAAAGCCGCAGACTGATATTCGTTAACGGAAATTGCCCCTTCTTTTAAAAGGTATTTAATCGCCTTTTCCTGGCGGGTATTTAAGCCCGCCTTTTTAATCTTTTGCAGGGCAGCATCTTGTGTTATCAATTGTTTGCCCTTCTCCTGAATTTCCTCCATCTGTGAACGCAAACCAGTCACGAAATACTCAAGCCATCCAGTCATGTCCATATCATTATTTCTTACCGTTTGAATGGCCTTATAGTAAGCAGGTCTGTCCTTGTCATAATACTCGGAAATACTGAACAGCCGTTTGAAATCATAGCCGGTCTTATAGAGAATAAGGGTGGATAAAAGCCGCGCTGTTCTTCCATTCCCGTCAATAAACGGATGGACATGAACGAACTGAAACTGGGCGATTCCTGCGATAAAGACAGGAGACAGGTCTTCAGACTTATTGATCCAATCCACAAACTCCCGCATGAGATAGGGTACTTCAAGCGGCCCCGGTGGGGTATAAATAATTTCACGGGTCAGAGAATTGGCAACGTAATTTTGAATCCGGCGGAAATTGCCGGGGTCCGCCTTCTCTCCGCGAACGCCGCTTACTGTGATCTTATGAAGTTCCCTGATAATACCCTCAGTAATAGGGTCGTCCTTACCAAGATACTTAGAAATGAAATCCATTGCTTTTTTGTAATTCAAAAGCTCTCTTTCATCGTCCCTATTAATGCCCTTGAGTTTCTTGCCTTCAAGGATGTCTTGGGCCTGTTCAAGGCTCAAGGCTGTGCCTTCAATATGGGTTGAATGGTGGGCCTCAAGAATGAGCGCCTCTCTTTGCATGTCGACAATCCAATCGTCCTTGAGTTTGACAGCATCAAGAAACCCGCGAACGCGCTCGATTTCAACAAGGGCCTTGTTGATTTTTGGTGTTATCGTGAATTTTGGGTTAAATGGCATTTTTAGCCTCTCTCCGGTTGGATTTGAATTCCACGTTCCGGGATTCAACTGATTTTAAAGCCATATTTTCTTCCTTTTCTGTCATAATCTTTTCGGTTGCCCTTCTTCATAACTGATAATGGGATGTGTCCCTCTTTTTCCTTAATATAGACTGCCCATCTTTACAAATGACAACCTAATTGACAACCTAATCGCCAACCGCTTAGATAAGCTCATAATGAGCGGCCCTGATAATAGCTTCCCGCCGGAGTGAACCCTCCAATTTCGGAATAAAAGGAGAATTCAGTACGAGTTCCCTTGCTGCGGCTATCTGAGTAAGATCGCCGACAATTTTGTCGGTATACCGAAAATTCGGTTTAAACATCTCCCGCCTCGTCCCGCCGGTTGGATTTGAATTCCATGTTCCGGGATTCAACTGATTTTAAAGCCATATTTCCTTTTTTGCCGCTATAATCTTTTCGGTTGTCTTTCGTCATAACTGATAATGGGATGTGTCCCTCTTTTTCCTTTTGCTTCTTTTTTTCAAAAGCCTCTTTGCCCTTTTTCTCTTGCCCTTCAAATATTTTCTTCCAATCTTACCAATATCTGAACCGTGATTTCAGTATCGGTTCATCAACTGCATGGGGCACATACTTGTTCTTTTAATCTACTTTAGTCGAGACTTAAAAGGTTCTACAATTTCATCTTTTTGTTTTTTGGCAAATGAAGAAATAAATTCTGTATCAATTCCTGAAACAATACAATGAATCGGGTTAATACCGATATCACCTGTAATTATCATTTCTCCCGTTTTGAATCTAGCTATATTGATATCCCTTAGTTCATCGGGCAATGAGGCAGAATTAAATATATGTTTTTTGTCATCAGAATTTTGTATTCTGAAAATAAAAACAGTTCCACATTGTGATAATGCTGTTGGGTCAACCCAACGAGGTCTTTGGGATATCAAACATAGTGTTATTCCGTATTTTCTTCCTTCCCGGGCTATTCTTAACAATTCGTCCTTGCAATATGACTTATAAACGCTTGGAACATAGTTATGAGATTCATCAATAAATAAAATCAGCCTTGAGCCGAGTCTCTGTGCTTTTGCTGCCTCAAACAATTGTCTCAAGAAAAGTAACATAGCTATCTGTCGTTCCTCATAATTATGATGTTCGCTAAGGTCTATTATTAAACCATTAGAAATTTCGCTTACTATGTCTAAATCATCAGTTTTCTTGATCTTTAGGTCAATCTCTCGCATTTTACTAAGAACATTATATGGAATGGAAAGTCTATCGTTTGTATTATATTTGTTATATCTGTTTATATATTCTTCTAATTTACTTGCCAAGTGTCTTGTTGATTGAATTTTTTGTTGAGTAAATTCATTTATCAAGTCCTTTATATCTTTTCGTATCAGCAGTTGCTGTTGGGCTCCATTCTTAACATAAGTCGTAGTTGAGCTTTCTCCTGCTGATTGAAACCATATTCTTAGCTCACTTGCTTGTTTATCACTTATATCATAAATGTCACAAAGTAACGAGAAATACTTTTCGTTTAAAAGAGGGAAATAATGAGTTCTTATGCTCTTTGTCTCAATTATCTGAGTCAAGTTATGTTGTTCTCCTGCATCATACTTACCTGAGAATTCACCAGAGCTATCAAACAAGACAGGAACTGCAATATTAGATGGCACATCAGCGTAATATCTCAGTTTCATCAATTCCACAGCAAGTTTCGCAGCTAGATATGATTTGCCTGACCCCGTTTGTCCAAGTATGGACATATGCGTTTTAAGTAATTTATTGGGCAAGATTTTGAATGGCAAATTGTAACCTTTTAATATGCCTATATCTATACCGTCTTGCCCAAGTTTTAAAGCAAGTCTGATATCATCTTGATCAGCTTCAAAGACATTTGACCCTGGTGCAGGGGGGAAAGGCACTTCAACTTGTTCATTATTAAGTATTAGCGCCAATGTTCGCACAGTGCCAACATAAATAGTCCTTGCTGGTACAGTCTCATCCTCATCGCTTACATATTTCACATCCATTGGTCTTTCAAAATAGGGGTTAATTGCTTGCTTATCGCTGACTTCTCCGATGATTTTGGCTCCTTTTGATATATGATCAGCATTTACCTCCACAAAACGAGCTTTAAAAAAACCCTTCGCAACAAACTGGTAAACGTCAGTCGTTGCCTTGTCCAGAACCTTCCCGATAACCTCAGCCATTATTTCTCTCCAATCATTAGCAGCTTGTCCATTATATTACTCTCCTGCTTCTTCAGGGATTCCTCAAGTTCATGAGAGCCATAAGGCAGCAACAGTCTTGGCTCAGAGTCGCTACCAAAAGATTCTTTATCTGGAGAATCAGGATTCAGAATTTTCCTTATTCCTTCTTTTTTTTCTTCTATTTTGTCACGTAGCAATCCTTGTGTAAACAAGTCAAGTCTCATTGGACGATATTCGCCCCCGCCAGACATAGAAGGCGGCTTATAGAAATACGTCTGTATTAAAGAATCTTCCGAATCCCCTGGATAAGGACCTAACAAATCGCTTATGTCACTTGTCATTAATCTATGTATGTCAAAATGTAGTTTCCCCGTTTGGTAGCTCATTACAGTAGTCATTAGATCTGACGGTTCAAAAACGAGAAAACAAATACTGACTCTTTCAAGATTTAGGCATAGAGACGCTAACCTGCCTAACATCTTATCCGATGCTGACTTTTCAATGAAGAATGTGATGTGCTGATTCTCAGCCATCTCTCCAATTTCTCGTAAAATAATCTGAGTACATAAATCTGCGATCACCCTCTCATGGCATTGAGAAGCAAACTGCTTCAGTTCCTTGAAAGCTTTTTTTGCTGAAATTAGGTCTTCTTTTTTTACCGCCGTTCCCATGTAATTCTTTAATATAGCAATAGGAGTTCCAAGCTCGTATAGCGTAAAGGGATTCATTTCATGAAATGACTCTATCCGGGGGCTTGTCAAATCCTCTTTCCCAGAAGTCTTCTTGTTATATGCTACAACTGGAATAAATCTATACTTAAACTTATCACTTTTCACCAGTTTGAGTATTTCTTCATTATCAAGAGTGTAAGTCTTGTGTTTTATGTTTATGATTATTGACTCAAACATTAGAAAATGAAGCCACTCCTTTTTTATTTAACATTTTTTCAAAAAGGTTACGTGTCTGCTTAAAATAGCTATCGTCTAAATTGCCTGAAAGTGGATATAGATACACAGCATGTTCTTCTGGTGAAGAAATTCCGAACGATGAATCACTGATTGCCTTAGCTGCCTTGCTGGTAGGCGTCCAGGAATCATGACTGCCGTCTGGAACCAAAATGCATTCAGCAAAAGTTTTTGTGCCATCACTTCTATCTATCTCTTTCCTTTTATCGGCTGCTGATAGATATTCACGAAGTTTTCTCAATTCTATTATGGCTGCTCCAGGCATACGGAATCCAACATCTCTTATTATCTCAGCAATAACCTTTCTTTGTCCCTTCAGTCTCATATATAACATATTGTCCTCTAATGCCTTAAGTCTGTCTTCATTGTTTATACGCTTTAGCTTCTCAAATCCATTTTCCAATCCTTCATAAAAGCTCGTATTTAATATTGTTTCACACTCCTTTATCTTTGTGAACATAAGGTTTACAATTGCCAATTCTAAATTATCATTGTTACTCAGAATCGCCTCTGTTAGTAAATCATCGAGGGACTTAATAGAGTATCTAATCTTATAATCACCTAAATCCGGATAATCCTTCCGATCATAAGTTATGTCACCAAGTAATTTACCATCCTTTAAATTTAGAAAATGTACGAAATAAGTCTTAATTATCAATTTAACTATGCCTTCTAATATTAGAATGCCTGGCTGCAGGTAGAGATTCTGGTACAGATGCTGTCTCGTTTCTAATAGCTGCCGTGCTGCAATAGCAGAAACACCTGAAAAAGCAAAGTAACTCTCAGGGGTTATAGTCAGACCATTCGTTATGTCCTTCAAAAATTGAATCGGTGAAAGAGAAATGCGTCGTCCTGTTGAGTCAGTGTCACGAAATACATAATCAATCTTATCAGCATCCACAGGGCTATTAATTAATGCATCAAGATAGCCAACCCCAAAACATCCGTTAACCAGATTTATCAAATCTTTTACCGTGTAGTTAAGTAATTCTAACTTCTTTTTTAGGTCTTCGTTTTCAAAAATTTCAAAAATCTTATCATTAGTCTGTAGAACATGCGAATAAGATTCCATGTAGCCCGCAGGTTTCCAATTTAATTCTTTAAAAACACTCTCTATCAAGTGTGAAAAAGGTAAGTGCCCAATATCATGTAAAAGCGCCGCAAGTCTGAGAAATTGTTTCTCACACAGATTTTCCTTGCGCCTTGAGTTTGCAATAGCTCTGTCATAGAGATAACTTGCGATTTTCATGACGCCAATTGAATGATTGTATCTGTTATGGTATTTTGCATGGTCAGCTTTGATGCCAAGCCAATATGATTTTAAACCTAACTGAGCAAAACGATTAAGTTGCTCAGAAAGCTTAAGTGTATCTGTTATCAGGCTTTCTTCAAAGAGTGAGTATCCCGAATTGATTGAGTTACGAAGATACTCAAATTTAGCCTTTTCCTCAACATCTGTAACTCCACCTGTGTCAATTGAGTCCATTTTGTGGTACCAATAAATGTCATTAGTATCCTGCCTATTGAACGCTATCTTGGAATCGCACGTTGGTAGGCAGCACGCTGAAAGTTTTTCTTTTAGCACCCTCATAAATGAATTAGCATCTACGCCTACGGCAACAGCGTAATGAGTGCCTGGTTTTACCAATTCACGAATAATGTAGGTATACTCTTTTGGGCTCTTTGGGGTTTCTTGTGGGTAAACTGCTTCTAAAAGCATTCTATTTAGATTTTTTATAGCACTCTGTTGTTTTTTGCTTAATTCAGAGGAATTCTCCTTGAGGTATTGTTTGGTCTCTTCTGCTAATTTATTGACACTTGGTAGTGTAACATCAATTCTGCAAATATGAATCAGGGTATAATTCTCAATGGCAAAAAACAATCTCTCAAGGAGAGAAAGGAGAATTATACCCATGAAGAAGATTTTATCAAAGAAGGCGAGAAAA
>JBAZZX010000018.1:0-50293 GCA_041658585.1 Thermodesulfovibrionales bacterium | reverse complement strand
AAAAGCTGATTGAGGTTGCAGCGTGAAAACCGGACATTTTCATTTTGCCGAAAACCGGACATTTTCATTTTGCCTTGACAGTAACAATATAACAGATTGACCTCTTATGCTGTAACTACTACAATATTTAACAAATGAAAAACGTCGTCCTTACAGGATTTATGGGAACAGGGAAGACCGGGGTCGGCAGGGAGCTTGCACGTATCCTCGATCTGAAACTCATTGATATCGACACGGAGATAGAGAAAGCCGAAAGGATGACCATTAATGAGATATTCAAACAGTTCGGGGAGCCGGGGTTCAGAGAAATAGAAACGGAAATGATAAAGAAGATTTCCGAAAAGAAAAATATCGTTATCTCTACCGGCGGAGGCGCCGTGCTGAGAGATGAAAATGTAATTTCATTGAAGGAGAACGGCGTCATAATATGTTTAACCGCCTCGCCTGAAACGATCTTTAAAAGGCTGCAATATAACAGTGACAGGCCTTTGCTGCAGGCGGAAAATCCATTTCAAAAGATAAGAGATCTTTTAAATTTCAGGAGACCCTTTTATGATAAGGCTGATATTATGATAGATACGGAAGATAAAACGCCTTTACAGATCGCGGAGGAAATAATAGAACAGGTCCCGAATATGAAAAAATGAGTTTTGAATTTCCAGGGTTTTATTTATTTAGAGTCTGTGTAGAAAGTCATGGTTTGTCATCCTCCGGCTTGACCGGTCCCGAAAGCTTTCGGGACATAACCCATTGGAAAAACTGGATTCCCCGATCGAGTCGGAGAATGACGGACTGCTTGAATCGCAGTTTATACACAGACTATAGAGCCTCTTGCAAAAGTATTAAGTTGTCACCCTGAGCTTGTCGAAGGGTTCATAACTTATTGATTAGTCATGATTCTTCGACAAGCTCAGAATGACATAAAAGCTGTTTTGAGGACTTTTGCAAGAGCCTTTCTATATTAGAATTTGGAATTTGAAAGGAAGTATATGGAAACGGTAAGAGTTGAGTTGGTTGAAAGAAGCTACGATATCGTCATAGGGAACGGCCTGCTCGACGATGTCGGAGCAAGGCTTAAAACATACGGTCCGAGTCCGAAGGCCGCTCTGGTCAGCAATCCCACGGTTTTTGCTCTCTACGGTGAACGTGTCACGGATTCAATAAAAAAAGCGGGGTTTGACCTTGAGCATGTAATCATCCCGGACGGCGAAGAATATAAAAACCTGGAAACCCTTAAGCGGATTTATGACGAGCTGCTGAAGCACGGGCTTGACAGGAAGTCCGCACTTATAGCGCTCGGCGGCGGAGTAGTCGGCGATATCACCGGCTTTGCCGCAGCTACGTATATGAGGGGGATTTCCTATATACAGATACCCACAACCCTCCTTGCACAAGTTGACAGTTCCGTCGGGGGCAAAACAGGTGTGGACCATAAACTCGGTAAGAATATGATAGGCGCCTTCTGGCAGCCGGGACTTGTACTGATTGATCCTGTCACATTGAAGACACTGCCCAAAAAGCAGCTTCTGGCCGGACTTGCAGAGGTCATCAAATACGGCGTCATTTACGACAGTGAACTCTTTGGGTTTCTTGAAGCAAACAGGGAACGCATCTTTAATCTCGACGACAAAGCGATAACTTATATCATAAGGCGGTCGTGTGAAATTAAGGCCGACGTAGTCTCAAAAGACGAACGGGAATACGGCCTGAGAGCTATATTGAATTACGGTCATACCATAGGCCACGCAATAGAGACCGCGACTGGGTACACACGATACCTTCATGGAGAGGCTGTAGCAATAGGAATGTATCTTGAGGCAAAGCTGTCGCAGCTCCTCAAAGGGATTGATGACGGACAGGTATTCAGGATCAAAGCCCTTATTGATTCCTACGGCCTTCCGTCTGAAATACCCGGGGATATCAACAGGGATGATATTATCTCATCAATGCAGCTTGATAAAAAAGCGGTTGCAGGAAAACTGAAATTCATCCTCCCCGAAAGTATCGGAGCCGTGAAAATACGGGAAGATATAGACGAGAAAGCTATAACAGGATTGCTGCAGTCCTGATTTACTGAAACCCACCCAGTAGGCAGGTAATGATGGAGCGCCGGATAAGGAGAGAAATAGACGGATGACTGAAATACACCTTTCGATTATTGCCGGAGAGCTTGAGATTAAGACCGCACAGGTCAGGGCAACGGCCTTGCTGCTTGAAGAAGGGGCGACAGTGCCCTTTATCGCAAGGTATAGAAAAGAGGCGACCGGCAGCCTTGACGAGGTTGCTATTGCCGCAATCAGAGACAGGCTGGAACAATTGGCTGAATTAGACAAGCGGAGGGAGGCGGTCCTGAAATCTCTTGATGAGCGCAGCCTTCTGACTGATGAGATAAAGGCAAAGGTTGAAAGCGCTTCTTCTATGACGGAACTTGAGGATGTCTATCTCCCCTTCAGGCCGAAACGGCGGACAAGGGCGATGGCAGCGAAAGAGAAGGGACTTGAACCGCTTGCTATAAAGATTTTCGAACAGGGCGAAACGGACCCTGAGAAAGAAGCCTCAGCTTTTGTTGATCCGGGAAAAGGGGTCGAATCCGTTGAGGACGCCCTTTCAGGCGTACGCGACATCATTGCTGAATGGATAAGTGAAGATCAACGGGCGCGCGAGAGGATGCGTGAACTCTATACTCTTAAGGGCGTGATGAGGTCAAAAGTCGTCTCCGGCAAAGAGGAAGAAGGCATAAAGTATCGTGATTACTTTGAGTGGGAAGAACCGTTTTCAGGCGCGCCTTCACACAGGATCCTTGCAATACGCCGAGGTGAGAAGGAGGGCTTTTTAAGTCTCCGGATACTTCCCCCTGAAGATGAAGCGTTCGCGCTCCTTGAGGACATTTTCATAAAGGACAACTTTCCGGCGTCGCGGCAGGTAAGTACCGCTTTGCACGACGGTTTTAAGAGGCTGCTCTCCCTCTCGATAGAGGCGGAGATGCGCCTTACCGCCAAGAAACGGGCTGATGAAGAGGCGATAAGGGTGTTTGCCGAAAATCTGAGGCAGCTCCTCCTCGCGCCTCCCCTCGGCGGTAAAAATATCCTTGCGATTGACCCCGGCTTCAGGACAGGCTGCAAGGTGGTTTGCCTTGACAGACAGGGAAAGCTTCTTGAGAGCGATACTATTTTCCCCCATTTTTCGGACAAGGCGGTATCTGAGTCGGCTGCAAAGATTAAGGACCTATGCGGCAGGTTCGGGATAGAGGCAATCGCGATAGGAAACGGCACTGCGGGCAGGGAGACCGAGACCTTTGTCCGGGCCATTGAGCTGCCGGAGAATATCTCTGTCATGATGGTGAACGAGAGCGGCGCATCCATCTATTCCGCTTCCGAGGCGGCGCGTGAAGAGTTCCCTGACCGGGACGTGACGGTGCGCGGCTCTGTCTCAATCGGGAGGCGGCTTATGGACCCCCTTGCCGAACTGGTGAAGATAGACCCGAAGTCAATCGGCGTCGGACAGTACCAGCACGACGTCGATCAGCCTGCGTTAAAGAGGAGCCTTGATGACATTGTGATCAGTTGCGTGAACGCGGTAGGCGTTGAAGTTAATACCGCCAGCAAAGAGCTGCTGACCTATGTATCCGGGCTGGGGCCTCAGCTTGCAAAAAATATTGTTGAATTCAGAAACGGCAACGGACCTCTCAGGTCGAGGAAGGAACTCAGGAAGGTGCCGCGCCTCGGGCCAAAGGCCTTTGAGCAGGCAGCCGGGTTCCTGCGCATCAGAGACGGCGATAACCCTCTCGACACAAGCGCCGTGCATCCTGAAAGTTATCACATCGTTGATGCAATGGCTAAAGACTCCGGGTGCTCCGTCGCCGACCTTATAAAAGAAGACGGTCTCAGAAAAGCCGTCGACCTTGCCCGATATGTGACCGATACGGTAGGAGTCCCTACCCTGACCGACATTATGGCCGAGCTGTCCAAACCGGGGCGTGACCCCCGGAAACAGTTTGAAACCTTTCGGTTTGAGGACGGGGTAGAGAAGATGGAGGATGTGAAGCCGGGGATGAAGCTCCCGGGCATAGTTACGAATATCACGGCCTTTGGTGTTTTTGTGGATATAGGCGTCCACCAGGACGGCCTCGTTCATATAAGCGAGCTTTCCGACAGGTACGTGAAAAATCCTGCCGATGTGGTGAAGGTACATCAGAAGGTCACCGTGACAGTCCTCGATGTGGACCTCCGGCGTAAACGTATCGCCCTTTCGATGAAGAGCATACATGGTAAACCCTCCGAGGCTTTAAAAGAAGAGGAAAAGAAAAAGGTAAAGGGCACGTCTTCAAAGGAAATCAAACCAAAGCGTTTTGCAAATACCCCATTTTCCGAGGCATTCAGGAAAAAGTGAAAGTTTAGGAAAACGGACCCATCAGGAAATAAATATATGGGATGTGTCCCTGATTATTGCCTCTGATTATTGCCTGATTATTGCTATAATAATCTTAGTAAGCCCAGTGGCGTAGTCCTGTTCCGCACGGAAGTCGGCATACAGTCGAGCTTGGAGGAACGGTGGTATGGCGCAGTCGGCGCGCAGCAAAGGGAGAACCTTCACCCGACCGCTGGTGATCTCCTCGGCAAACGCGGCTTCCATTTCTCTCTGCACCCATTTCGACTGCACGGAGTGAGGCGAAAGCACAACCGCGACGTAGTCTGCCGATGCGATCGCCGTCTGCACTTCGGAGACAATTGAGTCGCCTATGTCGAGCTCACGCTCGTCAAGCCACACGTTCGCGCCCAACCGCTGCAGGTCAACTGCGAGTCGACGAACAAAATCCTTATCTCGCTGATTGTGACTCAGGAAGATCGTAGTCACTTAGTCTCTCTCTCTGCTGGCATAACCCTGCATAAGAGCAAGGAGAGAAATTTTTGCCTTTGCTCTTAATGCCGTTGTTAGCCGAGCTTATTAAAACTTTCACTCTGCCTCCATGGATAGATACCGGAGAGCGTCTGTTCCAGAGACTCAATCTTTTCTTCTGCCCATTTTGTGCCCTCAATTAGTGCGTCTCGAATGCTGTTTCGGTCATATGGGAGTTCAAGCATTACATTGCTGAAGATAGATGCGCCCGCTGTCATCCATGACCCGCCTTTGCCGTCAAGCCTCATGAGGATGGTGACCCAGTTGTTTTGCTTGCAGATAGGGATTTCCATAAGATGCCCGGAGTTTGAAGAGTCATCCACGATTACAAATCTGGCTATCGCCCCGATTGCGACAACCTTCTGCGAAATGTCCTGGTGCGGATGATCAGGAACGTCCTTTATGAGAATTGGCTCATATTTGAGAGATTTAAGCTCATTAACAATTGCGTCAAGGCGAACAAGACCCTCTACGCCGTAGTCCCCAAGTACTAAAACCGTCCGGGCTTTATGAGAAGCTATGTATTGATCCAGTGAAATGCCACTATGTTCAGCCCGCTGCACCTCCACGAGCGCTGCAAGCACTTCGTCTTTTGCGCGAGCAACGGCTTGCGCTACCGACCAGTAGTCTGTTTTTCGGCACCCGAAGAGTTGGGCATAATGGACGGTGCGTTTCCATTGCCCGGCTTGAAATGACATGTCGAAAAGAGAGATGCTTGCGGTCTCT
Organism: Thermodesulfovibrionales bacterium; assembly: GCA_041658585.1. Taxonomy (GTDB): domain Bacteria; phylum Nitrospirota; class Thermodesulfovibrionia; order Thermodesulfovibrionales; family SM23-35; genus DYFC01. Next base: position 44,671 of record JBAZZX010000018.1, on the reverse strand, counting down.
TTTATGAGCCTGACAGGAAAGGCACCTTCCAGTTGAAGGTTGGTAAATGAGCACATGGCTCCGCCGACATTAAACAGCGGACCTATATCTCGAATTTTCTTTGGAGCCTGAAACAGGAGATCTTCTACGCGCTGACTTCCTGTAACGATCTCTATCGAAGTGGAATCCGAGGGAAGGTATTCTATAGCTATGCCAAATTGTGTAGACACATAGCCCTTTATGGTGGCAGGCAGACATGATAGATGAAGAAGGCGTTTGTGATATTCTGGCAGTAAATACTGATCCGCCGTGGACTCTAAGGTCTCGTGAAAGGATTTTAGATAGTCTCTCAGCCCTTCATCTCTAATATTTGCAACAGCCATTGGTTTTCAATTCCTCATATTTTGAGGCTAACATTTATTTTTAACCTTAATTCTATAGTTGCTTAAAAGATTATTATTTTTCGGTTTGATTGTCAATGTATTTTGCCGGAAAACGGCTGTTGGGAGGCATTTTTGCGGAGGTTTTTACAGATTACCTGTTGAACTATATACCTTGAAGGATTAGCTTTCGGATGCGTGGTACAGGAAGATACAAAGCCCTTATTGTTCACCAAGATCATTAGCCAAATTCGAGACAGAGAATATATCTTGTTCTCTATAATATTTGCAGTTCGGATTTTTGAAAAACAGTACAGGATAAGAACTATCTATTATTTTGCCTATTTTTAACATTTCCACTTCCGATGAATATGCAATCGTGTGAATATGATCGGCATTTTCCCTCCTTAGTAGATGGGTTGTCATTGCAGCTAATCCGTTTGGGCCTCTTAATTCTTCCCAGTCTTCAGGATAGACTCCCTCTATATAGCAGGCAATTAACCCCGGCCTTGATTTTGAAAATTGATCTAAAGAATTCTTCAACTCATCATATATTGCTTTTAGAACCCTATCTCTTTCTTCACTCTCGACTCTTACAATGATCGTTGTTGTTTCGTTGCTTAGCGTAGCAAAATGTGATTGAGGTTTCCAATAAGGTTTTATAACTGATCTGAATTGGTCATCAGAAGTTATTCTTAAATCCTCAGGTAAATAAATAATATCAATTGAAAGGTTTTGATCAAAATCTATAGTTGTTTCTTTATTGGTGACCGCAGTCTTAATTTTCGTGGCAATTTGAAATAGTGAATGCCGGTTTTTATCGAGCTTTTCAGCGCAGTTTATTTCAATAATACATTTTACTGAAAAACATCCAACTTGTTTCAAAATCTCGTCACATAGCATGTAGAAGCTGTCTCTTTTAATCTTCCTGCCAGCGTCATAGCTTTTCCATTTACATTCTATTTCAGCCTCAACAGAGTTCCTAATAACGAGAAAGTCATAAGTTCTCTTTTCAGCAATTGGCCGTTCATATTCTATGAATGTAATGTCAAATTTATTTCTTAGAAAATGTGTGGCCATGTCTATTTCGTGAAGAAAAGGTCTAATATCATCACATGTCAACCTTCCTTTTATTTGTTTTTTGACTCTTTCATTAACTGAACTAAGAATTCTATTAATTATGAAAGCTTTGCCAGCAAGATAGTCTAATTCTTTAGTGCGATGACGCCTCATGGATTTTCCTGTTGACTGCATATGAAAATATTCCTTAAGCGGCTTAATAAACGGATTCCTGCTTGAAAAATAAAAATCTTTATAGATCCCTTTTTCAACAACAGCGTCTGATTTCTTTATCACAGTTTCCCAAAATATTCTGTCTGTGATGGCAAGAAAGAGCTCTATCTCTCTACCGAATCTCTTAATATCTAAGTCAACGGAGCTTAATGTCATAGCACTTTCCCGTCAATTATAATTTGTAATCTGTACCATTGTCGATTATTGCGCAATGCAAACTTACAAGGAAGAACATCTCGGTTCATGTTTTATGGTGAATCTAATTTTCTCATTCTAAAAAAAGGGGCTTCTCTAACAGTCTGAGCGTCGTGGCATCTCGCTCGCCATGGCAGTACCTATCAAGAGCGGACGAGAACACAGAGCCTGAGCCTGCTATTTTCTCAAACAGCGTCATCGATGACTTAAACTTCAGATCATCAGGATAGCCAAAGATTTTCGAAACCGATCCGCCCTTGATAGCAACCACCGCTTCCGTGCATTCCAAGAGCCTTTTTCCGAGAACAGGATGGTTCAGGTACTGCCGAGCTTCTTCTATGCTCTTGATAGAGTAACGCTTCGCCGTTGGACTGTACCCCAATCCATCGATCTGCGGAAATATATACCACATCCAGTGAGTTCGCTTCTGACCACCCTTAAGCTCTGCGAGCGCTCTATCATATACGCCTTCCTGAGCGCTCAGAAACCGATTCAGATCATACGGATCGTCAGGATTCATGTCACACCTGCTTCATGAAGGTTACTTCTTCCCCAGAATTGCGCCCTACACGAGCTTTGCGCTGAACAAGAACAATTCTGCCATCCTTTCCTCTGTTTATTTATTATCAGTTGTACTATGCACCATTATATCAAGTTTCAAAGGTGTCGAGTTCAGGAAGGACTCTATTTTATCTCACAGAACCATTCCAAGGTCGTTTCATCGATATAGATTTTATAATGTTGATCATCATTCGTTTTGACTATAAAGAATCTCTTTCTCATCCGATTAGACAAACTTTCTTCAATCCACATGTCAACGATTTCGACAACAATAATTTTCTCATCATTAATAAAAAAAGCTCTCGGGCTTTCGTAACCCCGATAACCTGAATAAGCTATAACCTTGATATTCTCATATGACATAGTATTCTGCTCGGCAGCACTGAGTCATTCTATCTGTAATGAACAAATTATAGCAGGTTTAATTCTTGGGAGTTTCAGGAAGGAGTTAACCGGGAGCATTATTGGAATACGGGTTTTTATATGCTGCTTTGACGCTCCCTGATGTATGGATTTAAGGTACAATTAAATTATCATGATAGTCCTCGAAAATGTCGGCAAAGTCTTTAATGATAAGTGGGCGGTCAGGGGGATTGATATCCGGGCTGAAAGGGGACAGGTCTTCGGCCTTCTCGGCCCGAATGCCGCCGGGAAAACAACGACCATCAAGATGATGACCGGACTTCTTCGGCCTACGGAGGGAAAGATACTGATCAACGGGTTTGATATAGTCGGAGAGCCGATAAAGGCAAAATCGGCTTTCGGTTATGTGCCTGATAAGGCATTTCTTTATGAAAAACTCAAGGGCCGGGAATTTCTTAAATTCATTGCCTCTCTTCACGGAATCGGAAAAAATACGGCCCTCCGGGAAATCGACGAACTTACCGGATTTTTCGGCATAAAAGAGATTGAAGATGAACTAATCGAAAGCTACTCGCAGGGTATGAGGCAGAGGCTCCTCTTTCTGTCGGCGCTTATACACAACCCGCAAGTCCTTATTATAGACGAACCCTTTGTAGGACTCGATCCCTTTGGCGTGAGGATGCTTAAGGATGTAATATTACGCTTGAGCGCGGAGGGTGTGACCATTTTTCTTGCAACGCACAGCCTCAATATCGCGGAAGAACTCTGTGACAGAGTCGGTCTCATCAGTAAAGGTTTGATTGTCAGTTTTAAAAAGAAAGACGAGTTTATGAGAGAAGGCGGGCTTGAAGGTTTATTCATCAAAATAAACTCATGAGAACTTTACTGTTATTATTGTCTCCTAAAATACTATCCATCAGAAATTCTTTCACCCTAAAGGCCTTTCTGAAAAGACTTCCCTTTTTTCTTATCGGGCTCCTTTTCTGGTTAGGGTTCTATATCGGCACATTTAAAGTATTGGAGTTCATCCGCGGGATAGTTTTCTTCGGCGAAATCCTGTCCAAAAAACTTCTCTCAATCACTTTCTTCAGTCTCGGTATTTTTCTGATACTCAGCAACATTATTACCGCCTTATCTTCATTCTATATCTCAAAAGACATACCGTTCCTTATGTCCAAACCCATCAGGATAAGGCATATCCTCAGACTTAAAACCGTAGAAACCATCACAGGCTCGTCATGGATGGTATTGTCGTTCATACCTCCTTTTTTCATCGCTTATGGAGTGAATTACCGGGCGCCGTTATATTTCTATGTCGTGCTGACTCTCACTTTTATTTCTTTCATTCTTATTTCCGGAGGCATCGGAATAACACTGGCACATCTGCTTACAAGAATCTTCTCAGCCAAAAAATTACGCCTGGCGCTGCTTGCGGCAGGGCTTATGCTCTTTATTGCAATATACATTCTATTCAGAAGTCAGTGGTCCGCAAGCCCTGAGAGTCCCGATCAATTTTTCCTTTCTTTTTTGAAAATTAAAATCGAATCCCGGTTGCTGCCGGGTTTCTGGATGACCGAGTCTCTCATGCCCATTCTCAACAGGCAGTCTCCGGAAATCTACTATCCTTTTCTGACAATATGTTTCGGAATGGTGATGCTTATGCTGTCCGGTATTACCGGAAACAGGCTGTACGGAAACAGTCTCGAAAGAATCCAGCCCTCGGCAAAATCCGTCATATCAACGGCAGCAGCGGGTCACTATCCGGGCGAAAAGCTTGCTTTCTTGTGGAAGGACATTAAAATATTCTTCAGGGACCCGGGACAGTGGTCACAGCTTTTTATCATCGGCGCCCTGATACTTATCTATATCTATAATTTCAGGACCCTGCCGCTCAAGACTCTTGCAGACGCTTTTCCATTCATAAAGGAGTTCTTGGTGCTTGTCAATATGCTGATGGCAGGTCTTGTGCTTTCCGCGGTTGCTGCGCGGTTTCTCTATTCGTCAATAAGCCTTGAAGGCACGGCATTCCGGATAATCAGGACGTCGCCGGTAACCGTGAAGAAGCTGCTGCTATCCAAATTTATCTATGGATTTGTCCCGGTAACAGCGGTACTGTTTGCCGTAGTCTTTATTGCAAACATAGCGATGGAGATAGATACCTTTCTCTCCATCTTATCGGCAGCCACAACGCTTCTATTGTGCATTTCCATAAGCGGACTCGGTGTAGGTATGGGCGCCATGTATCCGAAATTCAAATACGAAAATGCAGCCTCAATCTCAATGAGTCCCGGCGGTATGTTTTTTATGCTCATTGCCTTTCTGGTCGTGCTGCTAACGGTTTCCATTGAGGCGTACTGTTTTTTTGTCTATAAAAAGGCGTTGCTTTTGGATATAGAATTAACATTACTGCAAAAGATATCGTTTGTTAGTGCAGGTCCGGTAATCCTGGTTATTAATGCGGTTGCTTTTTATATACCCATGAAGCTTGGAAGGAAACGTCTTGAAGAAGATCTGAATATTTAAAGCTATATGAATTACAAGATAGAGTCATTAACCCAAAAACTGCGGATGTCCGAAATAAATTTATTTTAGCCCAGGTTATTTATAAATTTTCTGATTGAACTGAGGATAGAGTATTTTCGCTCATTCTCGGTCATTCCTCCCTGCGAGGCTTTTGCCTCTTTATTTTAAAACACTGTATTTGACTATCGGCAAAAAAAACCGCTCAAATACTCTATCCTCAGTTGCTTTTGCCAATTTTATGCATAATCCGGGTTAGACATCCGCAGTATCTCTGACAGTTTAATTGCGTTTTTCGGGTTATTCTTTTAACCTCTGCCGTAAAAATTCTTTTACAAACACTGTTGCCTGCCGTATTTCTTCCGTCTGCGGAAGATGAGATGCAAGCCTGTCTATATAGCCGTGTTCCGACAGTAATTCAAAGGTCGGCTTGAAATTGAGGTCAAATACCCATGAGAGCTGCAGGAGTTTAAAATCATTCACCGTCCTGACCTGTAAATGGGGCGCTGTTTCTTTTTTGAAAATATGCAAAAGGACTTCCCGCGAATATTCCGGTGTATCGGGAAGGCCGAGCGTAATAGCATCCGCCATGGTCTCGGGAGGGCCTTCAAAATGGTCTATGAACACCCGCCAGATATCCAGTTTGTCCGCATCCCGGATCAATTTAATAAACAGATTTAAGTCCTCATTCTCTTTTCTCGGCACTGAGAAGGCGTTGTGGAACTTTACGGACTCGATAATCAACTCCTGTTCTTCTCTGGGAAGGTTTTGAAGGACTTTGTGCTCGATAAGAGTTTCTGCCCCTAACAGGCCGTGGTTAACGGATATGACGTCCCTGAAGGTTTTGTATCGGGCGTACTGAGGGAACCTTCCGACATCGTGAAAGAGGGCTACCGTCTCCGCCGGCATAATATAGTTATCGTTTAAAGATAACCCGTTAACTATTGCGAGCATATTCTCACATACCTTTAAGGTATGTTGCTCTTTCATTAAAATATTCTTCTGATCGCCTATATCGGCAGTATAGAAGGATTTGCAAAAACCGCTAAACCATTGCCTGAAGAATTCTAAATCAGCCTTAATCATTTGTATTTTCGATCCTTAAAGTTAAAGATGATTTATTTTAACCTATTTCGAAAACGTGGTTGCGAAGTCCCGGATATATCTTGCCTCTATTCATGCCGCAGCGCATCAATAGGGTTGAGCATAGCTGCACGTCTTGCCGGAAAGAAACCGAAGATCACACCAATGGCAGCGGAAAACAGAAAGGACAGTAGATTAATGCCGGGATTGAAGATATAGGGAACCTGCATGAGTTTTGCTGCAATGAAAGAACCTGCTGTAGCTATCGCAATGCCAACCAGACCGCCCAATGATGAGAGTACCACTGCCTCCACCAGGAATTGCATAAGCACATCATATTCGAGGGCTCCAATGGCAAGCCGGATACCAATCTCCTGCGTCCGCTCAGTGACCGACACGAGCATAATATTCATAATGCCGATGCCGCCCACCAGGAGACTGACCGCGGCAACCGCTGCCAACAATGCCGTAAGCAGTTGCGTGGTCCCTGCAAGCATATTGGCAATCTCCTTCATATCCATCACATTGAAATTGTCATCATCGCTCGCCGAAAGATGTCGCCTCTCCCGCAATAATCTTCCAATATCACTCCGGGCTTTTTCAGTTGAGGCACCTTCCTGGACCGAGACCTGAAACATCGCAACATCCTGATTACCGGAAATGCGCCGCTGATGGGTATGTAACGGGATTACGACGATATCGTCCTGGTCTGTCCCCATGGTGCTCTGCCCCTTGGCTTCCAGGATGCCAATCACCTGACACGAGAGTTTTTCAAGACGGATCTTTTCCCCTAAAGCCCCTTGCCCGCCGAACAGCTTCTTGCACACGGTCTCGCCCACGATGCATACCACCGCGCCGGCGCGCAACTCGCTGTCGCTGAACTGTCGGCCTGTCCTGATGGATCTGTTCGTCACCCTGAAATACTGATTATCGCTTCCTGTTACTGTAGTAGACCAGTTTTCGTTGCCGAATACGGCTTGGAGGCTCTTGGAAGAAACCGGAGCCACAGCAGCAATAGAGCTGACGTCCCTGAGAATAGCCTCCCCATCGCTCTCCTTGAACAAAACAGTGTCGGAAGACTGACCTGGACCAAGTCTCTTCCCCGGAGTAACCATAAGCAGGTTACTGCCCATGCTTGCGATCTGTTGCTGGATCTGGACCGTGGCTCCTCCGCCGATGGTAACCATCGTAATTACCGCTGCCACGCCGATGACGATCCCAAGGACGGTAAGAAATGATCGCAGGATATTGCGCCTGATTTCTCGCAAAGCAAGTAATATTGTGTTCCACAACATTATTTGACCCTCCCGTTTTGCTCATCTGTCGCGACCAGACCATCCCGAAAATGGATGATGCGCTTTGCGTAGGCTGCCATATCCAGCTCGTGAGTAATCATGATAATGGTAATCCCCTGGTTGATGTTCAACGCATTCAGCAATTCCATGATCTCCCGGCTGCGGGCAGTATCCAGGTTGCCTGTGGGCTCGTCCGCCAGGAGCACGGCCGGTTCTGTGACGATGGCGCGAGCGATAGCGACCCTCTGTTGCTGTCCCCCTGAAAGCTCACCGGGAGTATGAGACTCCCATCCCCTGAGGCCGACTGTTTCAAGAGCTTTTAGTGCCTTTTCTCGCCGCTGGTGTGCCGGGGCACCCCGATAGATTAAAGGAAGCTCTACGTTCTCAAGCGCAGAGGTACGGTTCAGGAGGTTGTACCCCTGAAATACGAACCCCTGATAATAACGCCGCAGCAGGGCCCGCTGATTGCGGGTCAGTTGGCCGACATCGACATCCCTGAACATGTAAGTCCCGGAGGTTGGTGTGTCGAGGCACCCGAGGATGTTCATACAGGTGGATTTTCCCGATCCACTTGGCCCCATTATCGCCACAAACTCACCCTCATCGATGCATAGATCGATGCCTCGAAGGGCCTGCATTGTGGCGTGTCCTTTACCATAGACTTTGGTTACTCCCGTGAATTCGATGAGATGCTGTTCCGACTTAATTTCTCTTTGCCGCACACCACCGGTTTTCATTTGGCACCCGTAATACTATCGACCACCACCTCCAACCCGGGTTGAATGTCTCCAGTCAGTATTTCCGTCATGAGTCCGCTTATTGATCCTGTCGTGACATAGACACCTGAAAGTTGGCCATTCTTTAAGATCCAGACCCTCTGCTGTTTTCCGTTGGTGGTTGTGTCATTCCGCTGTTGGGTCCCGCTGGGAGGACGCGGGAGAAGGGCACTGACCAAACCAGTGGAGGACTTTTCTTCCTGCTGTACGGGCGGGGTAAAACGAAGTGCGGTGCTGGGTACCAGGATGGCATTTTCGACTTTTTTTACTGTTATGTCCGCAGTGGCTGTCATTCCCGGACGAAGGGACAAATCCGTGTTGCTGACTTTCAGCACGGTTTCGTAAGTCACAACCCCTGACGTCGTTGTAGAAGCGTAGCGGGCCTGAGTAATCCGTGCCTCGAAAGTGCGATTCGGATAAGCAGAAACGCTGAAAGTAGCTTTCTGGCCTTCCAGCACTTTGCCCACATCGGCCTCGTCAACATTTACGTGCAATTCCATTTGGGCCAGGTCCTCGGCTAAAGTGAATAGCACGGGTGCTTGAAAAGATGCTGCTACGGTTTGTCCAGGATCGATGCTGCGGGTGAGGACGATGCCGTTAATAGGAGACCGGATAACGGATTTGTGCAGGTCCGTCTCGTTAGCCTGAAGAATAGCTTGGGCCTGGGTAACAGCCGCAGTAGCACTTGCTGCATCAGCCTTTGCACGCTCAAAGGCCGCTTCTGCCGCATCCATTTCAGACTGCGAGGGTACTTTCCCATTGCTCAATTCCCTTACTTTTTGAAGCTGCGCGAGCTTGGCCCGGGTTTCCAATACGGTTGCCTGAGCCTGCAAGACTTTTGCTTTTGCTGATTCCAGGGCGGCTTCCGATTGTGTTAACTGCGCCTCAAGTTTCGATATATCTAATCTGGCAAGTACCTGGCCAACTTTCACTTTGCCGTTATAGTTTACTTCAACGCTTTTGATGATGCCGGACAACTCGCTGCCCACGCTGACCGTGTTTGTCGGTTGCAAGGTGCCGGTAGCGGTTACGATGACCGTAAGTTCTCCGCGCCGGACTTGCTCGGTTTTGTATTGAGGTGCGGTTGTCTTGCCCGCCGTTTTCCATACGATTACTGCTGCCACTGCCAGAATCGCAACTAAGGCAATAATGAGATATTTCTTCAGCTGCCTGCCAAGCATATGTGATTGATTCATTTCAAGTGTCTCTGCAATATCAGGTTTTGGATTAATATCCGATTTCATATCTCCTCTCCATTCAAGAACTATTTTTCTTCATCCGGGTACGTAGATTCCCAACCGCCTCCAAGGGCCTTGTACAGGCGTACCAGGTTGGAGGTTACGGTCCCGTTGCTCTGGGCCAGTTGATCCTGGAAGGTGAATAGTGAGCGCTGCGCCTCCAGCACATTGTTAAAATCAGTTAGCCCACTCTGGTACTTATATGTTGCAAGCTCAACCGCTTTTTGGGCCGCCTGCGCTGCCTCTTGAAGATTATCCCTTCTGTTTTGCTCTTCCGCATAGGCCACGAGAGCGTTTTCCACATCTTCCAGTGCACTGAGGATAGCAGCTTCAAACTTAATCAATGCCTGCTCATGAAGTGCCGACTGCACCTCTATGTTCTGGCGGATCGATCCTGCCTTGAAGATCGCCCATGTGATTCCGGGTCCAAAGTTTGATGACCACGTTTGTGAAGTTGGTGAAGTACTCATTTTCAGTGTTTCGAACCCGATGGATCCGCTTAAGGTCAACTTGGGGTAGAGGTCTGCAGTGGCCACGCCGATCCTCGCTGATTGAGCAGCCAATTCGCGCTCGGCCCTTCGCACATCCGGCCGGTTTCTTAGAACATCGGCCGGTATGCCTATCGCGAGCTTAAGAGGAATGACCGGCATTGACCCTTGCTGCTCCAGCAGACTATGGATCTTTCCAGGTTGTTCTCCCAGTAAAACAGCAATGCGATTCAATGCCTCTTCTTTTCCTGTGCGCAGGTTCGGCAACTGGGCTCGGGTGTTCTCAAGGTTATAGCGTGCCTGCTGTACTGATAGTTCATCACTCAGCCCTGCCTGATTTCGCCATAAGGCCAACTGGTAGGTTTCATTTTGTGATTCCAGGTTGCCTTCCGCAATGGCCAGGCGTGACTGAAACGTTCTCTGATCAATGTAGTTTACTGCTACTTCAGCGAGGAGGGAGACGAGCACATCGCGCAAATCCTCCTGACCGGCTCCAATATCTGCCTCGGCAGCCTCTACAGAGCGGCGAACACTGCCAAAGATGTCAATTTCCCAACCTGCGTCGAAGCTTGCGGAATAAAGGTTGCCGGTTTCGCTGGTCTTGTCTGTTCCGCTATCTTTGCTGCTGTAACTCCGGGTTGCAGAGCTTGCGGCATCAAAGGTTGGGAATAGACCGGCCTTGGCTATGCCCCGTCGGGCGCGAGCCTCACGAATCCGAGCCCGCGCCTTCTTCAGGTCGAGGTTGCCCGACACGGCACGATCGCTCAGACTGGAGAGTTCCGGGTCGTTGAGCGTGGACCACCACGCAGCCAGCGTCTGTGGATTCATATCCCCGGCGATCAGGCCGCCTTTTAGTTCGCTGTGCCATGTGGTGGATAATGATGTCTCGGGCCGGACATAATCGGGGCCAACAGTAACGCATCCCGAGAACGCAAATATTATCAGGAGTCCTGAGACTTGCCTTTTTAGAGGGCAAATAATTTGTTTCCAGCTCTTAATCATTGAATCTGTATACACAGACACTTTTTTCATTTTATTTTTTCCAACAGTAGACTTAAAATATTTTGGTGACAAAGTGCCCCTTTCATTCTTTAGTGCAGAGTCCCGCTTTTGCCGCTTCCTTTAAATGGTCGCAATTACCAAGTTGACAGGCTTTCCCCCAGTCCGAACATGCCAAACCTGCAAGAACACTGCCCCGGGCATCGTATGCAGCGGCATTGATCGGGTCAATATTCAGACACTTATTCAAATCCAAAAGAGCCATGTCAAATTGACTTTTGATTACATATGTAACCCCGCGGTTGTAGTATGCTTGAGGACCATTGGGCTCTATCTCCAATGCCTTTGTGAAGTCCGAGATTGCAAGGTCATACCGGCCTTTTTTGGCGTAAGCGAAACCACGATTGTTGTATGTAGCTGCCGACACAGGATAAATCTCCAAAGATTTGTTAAATTCCGATATGGCAAGGTCGTATTCTTTTTTCCCTAAATACTTGACACCTGAATCATAAAATGTTTTCGCCGACAGCATAGCACCCGACGGAGTTCCTTCGGCGTCACGGGCCGAACCGGCGTTTGGCCGGGGGAGGGCGCCTTCCAGAGATACGAATTGTACAGGCTTCCCCATAGGTTTCGTACATGTATCTTGAGCGGAAATATTGCCTGAAGTCATGCAAATAAGTGGGACCAATGTTAAGAAGGCAACTATTATATTCCGATTCATCATGCTCAGATTATTCATTAAACAAGCACCTCCTTTTTGGCTGTCTTTATTAGAAAGGGGCCCGGACTATAATGGGGGGATGGGGGGACATAGTCCAGGCGCCCCGGGTGGAAGCTCAATCCTTTAAATCTTCCGACTTAGAGATTTTTCGATGCCGTTCCAACGCCTGCTTTATACTCAACAAAATATTATCTTTTTCGAGAGGTTTTTCGATGTAATCGCATTCTCCTTTTCCGACTGCTTCCATTATCGGGAGAGTACCTCCGAAGGCAGACATGATAATTATTTCCGGAGCATATACTTGGGATCTTAGTTTTTTCATAAGTTCCATGCCATCCATATCGCGCATCCAAAGATCGGTCAGGACAACGTCAGGCTCTAATATCTTTGCAATTCTCAAGGCCTCATCACCCGATGAGGCAATATACGTCTCGTCTCCTTCATCCGAAAGAATTATTTTTAAGATATTTCTCTGTAAAGCATCATCATCTACGACAAGGACAATTGCCATAAAAATCCTTTGGCACCTTCCCAAGTGCGGTTATTTCGCTTTATGGATCATATGTTCTATGTCCTGTTGTATTTCCTCTTTTTTCTCGCAAGGGGGCGGAGGCATCATTCTCATAACACCACCGCGCATCATTCCTCCCCTCATGTGAGGACCCGGCGGATCCATCTCCTGCATCTCACGGAATTTCTTCCTCTGCTCGGGTGCCAGTTTTGATTTAACCTCTTCTGTCGCCGTGATGAGAGAGAGGTACATTTCAGTTTTTAGAGTTTCTATCTGCTTAAGTTTCGCCTCAACCGCCTTCATGTCGACAGGGTCTTTATCGAGGAGTTCTTTCAATTCGACACCGGCAATACGCTCATCTGCTCTCTTCCTAATCGCCTCTTTTATTACCTTGCTTTTGATCTCCTTTATCGCTTCTCTCTGCTGCTCGTCAAGTCCAAGTCCCATGAGATGCTCCCACATGAGATTTTCAGCCCCCGGAATTTCTTCCATTATATTCATAACAGGAGACCGCATCGGCGGCGGCGCCATATGCATGCCTTCGTCCCGCCAACCTCTTCCATGGTCGTCAATCGGACCGCACGTCTCCGCATAAGAATTGTGTGATAAAAAGATCGTTGACAGAAGACCTAAAAACATACCAACCAATAATCTCTTCATATAAACCTCCTTTTCTTTATGATTTGTTTCCCTTGTTAGTTCGTTCATGTGCGGTTCTCTGCTGCCTATTCCCCGCCGGGTGGCGGCGCTTTCGGGCCGCGGAAACCGCCATCGGGTACAGCCGCCAATTGGCCTTCAATCTGCTTGCAGGTAGCCTTGATCTTTTCTCCGCGAGGACCGGTGAACTCGACAGCGGCTCCTTCGCTCTTGTCTTTGCATGCCTCAATCGCTTCCGGAGGAGGCCCCATGCGTTTTCCGCTGTCCTGAGGTCCATCCAGCGCCCATGCTGCTGCAGAAGCACTCCCTATGAGCAAAAGGACGCCCGCAGCGGTATTGATTATGTTCCTGTTCATGCTATCACCTCCTTTTCCTCTTTGTCGGCTAACTTATAAGGTTTTTCTTAACATCAAATAAAGAGTTGCCCCGTTCAAAACGGTGGCAGAGCGACCATCCCTGCTCTCACAGATGTGGAATCCTTAGTCACAATGTATCTTTCGAATGGTATGGTTACCGGTATCCGCAACATACAGGTTGTTGTCATCCATGGTTATGCCAAATGGGTTATTGAAGCGCGCCGCTGTTCCGGTCTCATCGGTCGACCCGGAATACTCTGCCGACCCTGCCAAGGTAGTGACCTTTCCTGTGGCAATGACGATCTTTCGAATGGTACTGTTGCCGGTATCCGCAGCATAAAGATTGGTTTTATACATGGTGATACCGAAGGGGTTATTGAAGCGCGCTGCTGTTCCGGTCCCATTGGCGGACCCGTACGACCCTGCCTTACCCGCCAGAGTCGTAACCTCTCCTGTGGCAATGACGATCTTCCGGATAATATGGTTACCCGTATCCGCGAGATAAAGGTCGGTCCCATCCGTCGCGATGCCGGCAGGGTAGTAGAAGCGCGCTGCTGTTCCGGCCCCGTTATCGGACCCATAAGCGCCTGCCGTACCTGCCAGGGTCGTAACTTCTCCTGAAGCGATGACGATCTTCCGAATAGTATGGTTACCATAATCCGCGACATAAAGAATGGTCCCATCTGTGGCAATACCGAAGGGGTTGTAGAAGCTTGCCGCTGTCCCAGTCCCATCATTGGCCCCATACGACCCTGCCGTACCCGCCAAAGTTGTAACCATTCTTGAGGCAATGACGATTTTCCGGATAGTATGGTTACTATAATCCGCAACATAAAGATTGGTCCCATCCGTGGTGACGCCTAATGGATTATTAAAGCGTGCCGTTGTTCCGATCCCGTCATCGGACCCGGAATCCCCGTTTGTACTGCCTGCAAAGATAGAAACCTTTTTTGTGGAGATGACAATTTTCCGAATGGTATTATTGCCGGAATCCGCGACATAAAGGTTGGTCCCGTCCGTAGTGATGGCGGAGGGGCTGTTGAAGAGCGCCTCTGTTCCGGTGCCATCGGTAGAACCGTAAGACCCTCCCGTACCCGCCAGAGTTGTAACAGCAGCATCGGAATCGTCTGTTTCTCCTGCTCCTCCGCAAGACGCCAGCATAGCTGTAATCAAGATGATGATCCATCCAATCTTAAATTTGTTTTTCATGATCCCCTCCATTATTTCTTAATGTTCAGTTTTCCGGATTTTCGTTTTGACGAATTTAATAAAAATATAGCAAAAGAATATGTCACAAATATGGATGAAATGAGGAAATTCAGTTGAGAACTCAAATGGTAGTGCTTATTTCTTAAAATTCGATATAAAATAGAAAATAAGCAACGGGCGGCCTCAACGTATGCCCCTGCAACAGAATAATGAAGATCGGCATTACACATCGACTGTTTTTGTCTATTCTCGCAGCCACCTCTATGGCGCTCCTGTGCATGTTCCTCATAATGCAGTGGAGCATCAACAGGGGGTTTCTCCAGTATCTCAATGCGATGAACCAGGGCAGACTTGAACAGATGGAAGGGATCCTGGAACAGGCATACGCCGAACACGGAAGTTGGGATTTCTTGCGAGACAACCCGGCATTTCTAATAGAACGAATGCTGACTGATGATATCGCATCCGGGCGGTTGAAGGAACCCAAGGATAGGCGGGATTTTACACCTCCACCACCGATGGCGGGTGCGCACCCGCCAAGATTGCCCTTTATTGTTCTGGATTCAGAGCGGAAACCGCTCTTTGGAAACTCTGCTGAAACCGGGGATGTGAACTTCAGACCCGTTATTCAAAATAATAAGACAGTGGGCTATATAGGGCTTCTTCCGCCAAAAGAGTTCCTTAACCCTCAACAGATGCAGTTTTTAAGACAGCAGAAATCGGCTCTCATTATGGCGGCATTCGGAATGGTGCTGGTTGTCGTCATATTCTCTCTCCCGCTGGCGGACCGTCTCGTCCGGCCGATCAGGGCCATGGCCGCAGCAACCCGTGATCTTGCATCCGGAAAGTATACCATTCGGGTCCCCGCCTCCTCATCGGACGAGTTGGGTCAGCTTGCCCGTGACTTCAATGCCATGGCGCTCACACTTGAGAAGAATGAGAAAGCGCGGCGACAGTGGGTTGCAGACATTTCACACGAGTTGCGGACCCCTTTGGCTGTGTTGCGCGGTGAGATCGAGGCGTTATTGGAGGGTATCCGCAACACTACCCCGGAGGCTATCCGCTCGCTCCATACCGAGGCGCTTAGACTGCATCGTCTGATTGACGACCTTTATCAGCTTGCGCTCTCCGACCTCGGTACGTTGACCTACCGCAAAGAGGATCTTGATCTGGTTGAGGTCCTCAAAGATTCCATAGAACCCTACCATGCGGAATTTGCCCGCAAGGGCCTCACCCTTACCGTAAACATTTTACAGGGAGTTGAGGTCACAGTGTTTGCCGACCGTGAGCGTCTGCACCAGCTATTCGCAAATCTGCTTGAAAATTCCTTGAAGTTCACTGAATCGGCAGGAAAGCTCGTCATTCGTCTGGCATGTCATGACGGCCATGCTGCAATAGATTTCGAAGACTCCGCACCCGGAGTTCCGGAGGAAGAACTGGACAGACTCTTCGATAGACTCTATCGGGTGGAGGCTTCCCGAAGTCGGTCATCGGGCGGCGCCGGTCTCGGCCTGGCAATCTGCAAAAACATCGTTGAGGCACATGCCGGGACCATCTCTGCATATCAATCACCTTTGGGAGGGGTACTGATAAGGATTACCCTCCCGGTTGCAGGAGGATGCTCTTGAGCGTGAATATACTTATTGTTGAAGACGAGCCGAAACTGGCAAGTCTGCTCTCTGATTACCTGAGAGCTTCCGGGTTCGAACCGTTTTGCCTTGCAAGCGGCACAGAGGTTGTGCCATGGTTTCGTGAACACAAGCCTGACCTTATTATCCTCGACCTGATGCTGCCGGGACGTGACGGCATCGAGGTCTGCAAGGACATCCGCACTTTCTCCCGCGTTCCGATAATAATCGTAACAGCCCGTATCGAGGAAATCGACCGACTGCTTGGGCTCGAACTCGGCGCCGATGATTACATCTGCAAGCCGTTCAGCCCCCGTGAGGTGATAGCACGAATCAAGGCGGTCCTGCGACGGACTCAAGATGGTCGGACGATTCAGGCCCGGGGACTCGTTCTCGACGATCAGCGTTACAAGGCTACTCTTCATGGCCATGACCTTGAACTCACTGCTGTTGAGTTCAAGTTGCTGCATTTTTTGGTCGCCGGTCCGGGACGCATTTACGGGCGTCAGCAACTTATGAATAATATATACTCCGACGAACGGTTTGTTACCGACCGCACCATCGACAGCCACATAAAAAAATTGCGGAGGAAGATCGAAAACGTGGACCCTGAAGCGAAGCTCATCCATTCAGTCTACGGCGTTGGGTATAAGTTCGATCCGGTATGATAAAATTTTCAGATGTCAGAAACCTGCAATGACCGCGTCGACGATGCGTAAATTAATAAACCGCCTCTTTCTCAGCTATAAACAAGGGAGAAAGAGATAGATCGCGTTTTGATAACGTTTGACAATACTAACGCTAAGGGATATTATTAATTATGATTAAATCGTTCAAGTGCCGTGATACTGAAACTATGTTTAACGGCAAACGCATAGAGCGGTTTATCAGTATTCAGTCCGCAGCTATGCGGAAACTTGCGCTATTGAATGTTGCCGGGAGGATAGAAGACCTGAGAGTGCCGCCGGGCAGCAGGCTTGAGGCGCTCAAGGGCAAAAGGCAGGGACAATGGAGCGTTCGTATAAACGATCAGTGGCGCATCTGCTTCAGGTTTGAAGCCGGGAACGCCTTTGATGTCGAGATTGTCGATTATCATTAAAGGAGGCTGTTGCATGAGAAAAAGACAAGTGCCATATCCTGCTCCGGGCGAAATTCTGATGGAAGAGTTTTTAAAGCCTATGGGGCTGACACAATACCGGCTTGCAAAAGAAATTGGCGTATCCCAAAGGCGGATCGGAGAAATAATAGCCGGCAAGCGTGCTATCACCACGGACACCGGGCTCCGGCTGTCTCGGTTTTTCGGTCTGAGTGACGGGTTTTGGGAACGGTTGCAGATTGACTACGATCTGGCTGTTGCAAAGGACGAAATGGCTGAAACACTTAACAGAATAAAGCCGTATGCTGTTGCGTAGGAAATGGCAGCCTTAATAGGCATTGGTGGTAGTAAGCATACGGGAAATGCACTTAATCCTTTAATTGGGATTACCGAATCGAATAGCTTTATTTTAAGGGCCGTTACATGATTGAATTTTACTTGCTCCGGTCTTTTCTGTAAGAACATCGCTGCGGTGTGTCTAAAATCCATTTATGTGTTTATTAATCTCTCTATTTTTCGTGCATTCCTTTAGAATAAAACAATATATATATGACGAGTGAAAGAGATATTTATTTTATGAAGCTTGCCCTTGAAGAAGCCATGCTCGCTTTTGATAAAGGAGAGGTGCCTGTCGGCGCCGTTCTTGTGCGGGAGGGAAATGTTATCGCGAAAGCTCATAACACCAGAGAAACATCAAACGACCCTGCGGGACATGCGGAAACCCTTGCGCTCAGAGCGGGAGCGCAGGCAATAGACAATTGGCGTCTGACGGACGCCGTTCTTTATGTAACCAAAGAGCCTTGCATCATGTGCGCCGGTACGATGGTGAATTCCAGGCTCGGCAGACTCGTTTACGGATGCAAAGATGAAAAAGGCGGGGCAGTGGACAGCCTCTATAACCTGCTCGCGGATAAACGGCTCAATCATCAGGTTGAGGTTAAATCAGGCGTCCTTACGGAAGAATGCGCGGAAATCCTGCAAAGGTTTTTCAGATTGCGGAGGTAACGATATGAACTTCCTTACCCTCAGTGAACTTTCATATCTCATTAAGTCTACGATTCATTCAACCCTCATCGATGAATACAGGATCATTGCCGAAATTGCCCAGATCAATTACCATGTCAATTCCGGGCATTGTTACCTTGATCTTGTTGAGAAGCAGGATGTTGTTATCGCCGCAAAGATACGGGCTAACATCTGGGCAAAAAATTACCGCCTGATCAGCTCAAATTTTCGCAAACTGACCGGCCGGGAGCTTCAGGCCGGCATGAAGATACTTGCTCTTGTAAAAATCACCTACCACGAAGTGCATGGCCTGTCCCTCAATATCCTGGATATCGACCCGAGTTACACCCTTGGCGAAATGGCCCTGAAGAGAAGGCAGGTCATAGAACAATTGACAAAAGAGGGGCTTATCGATTTAAACCGGAAAATACCTTTGCCCCCGGTCCTTCAGCGAATTGCGGTCATATCTTCTCCGGGCGCGGCAGGATATGGAGATTTCCTGAGCAGGCTCAGCAATAACCCGTATGGATATGCGTTCTCACACAAACTGTTTCATGCCTTTGTCCAGGGTGACAAGGCGGCGGAATCTATCCGGAGCGCATTGAGATTATGTATTAAATCCAAAGGCATGTTCGACGCCGTTGTAATTATCCGGGGAGGCGGTTCGACTGTTGACCTGCACTGTTTTGACAGCTATGTGCTTGCCAAAGAGATTGCCCTTTCTCCTGTCCCGGTCTTGACCGGAATAGGCCACGAAAGAGATGAAACAGTGGCTGACAGGGTAGCGCACATGAGGCTGATTACGCCTACTGCCGTCGCCGAATTCCTTATATCAAAGGCAAGGCTTTTTGAAGACGGCATTGATGATTTAAGGCAGCGGCTTGTCTTAAGAACAAACACCCTTATTGCCGCTGAAAAACATCTTCTTGAGAATATTTCTTCAAACCTCTCCGGACGTTCCAGAGATTATCTGAGACTCACGTTTAATTCACTGAAGCATGACATCTTTTCACTCCAGTCATCCGCCTTTGCCGCCATGAAAACGCCTTTCGCTTATCTTAAGACCTGCGAGGGGAGCTTAAAAAATGCAGGTGAAAGATTTTTGTCCTCCAAAGGTAATGCGCTCAGGGAGTATTCTCAAACTCTGCTTGTCCTGCCGGACCACTTCATAGCAATGAGCAGAAAGGGCCTGGAGAATGCCGAGGCAAAAATCCGTCTCCTTGATCCCGTGAATATTTTAAAAAGAGGATACAGCATTACCTTCTTTGAGGGAAAAGTCCTGAAAGATTTTAATACAGTCGGTAAGACTGATATAATATCTACAAAACTGTCTAATGGTACAGTAACCAGTATTGTAGAAGGTACACAGCCGGAGGAAAACCGTGAGTGAAAAAAAGAGGCTTACTTATACAAAGGCAATAGAAGAATTGCAGGGCATCATCAATGAAATCGAAAGGGAGAGTGTCGATGTTGACGTGCTCGCGGAGAAGGTCAAAAGAGCGACCCATCTGATAAAGTTCTGCAAAGACCATCTAAGAACGACGGAAGAAGAAGTAAAAGGCATTTTGTCCGAAATGCAGGAAAAAACCGTGGAACCCGAAGAGAAAGATGAAGAGCCCTTTTAACCCCAAAACTGACATTTTAATTGCATTTTTCGGGTTAAGAAGCCCGTCATGGTATTATCTTTAAGGTAAAATAGAAAAATTGGAGGGGTGCCGGAGCGGTTGAACGGGACGGTCTCGAAAATCGTTGTGGGGGCAACCTCACCCAGGGTTCGAATCCCTGCCCCTCCGCCAGTTACTAAATATTATTTAGCCTAACTTCCCCGTATCCCAGAATTTCCACTTTAAATATTCATTAATTGCTTTTGCTGCCTTTTTTCCTGCGCCCATAGCTGAGATTACAGTTGCAGACCCTGTAACTATATCTCCACCTGCAAAAACCCCCTGTTTATAAGTCATGCCTGTTCCTTCTTCAGCTATGATATATCCCTTCTTGTTTAATTTTAAATTCGGCATAGTTTTAGTTAAAAGAGGATTTGCCCTTGTCCCAAGCGCAGGGATTGCTACATCTATTTCGATCTGTAATTCACTACCTTTAACAGGAATTGGTCTTCTCCTGCCAGATTCATCAGGCTCTCCCAATTCCATCTTTAAACATTCAACCCCGCAAACATTTCCCTTGCCATCATCAATAAATCTTGTTGGATTTGTTAAGAATAAAAATTCTATCCCTTCCTCATGCGCGTGGTGGACTTCTGCCTTTCTTGCAGGCATCTCAGCCTCAGAGCGTCTGTATATAAGATAGACCTTTTCTGCACCGAGCCTTAAGGCTATCCTTGCTGCATCCATGGCAACATTTCCACCACCAAATACAGCAACATTTCTGCCTCTCTTTATTGGTGTATCATACTCGGGAAAAAGATATGCCTTCATTAGATTAGCCCTTGTCAGAAATTCATTGGCAGAGTAAATGCCATTTAGATTTTCCCCTGGTATTCCCATAAACATGGGTAAACCTGCACCTATGCAAATAAAACAGGCATCATATCCCTTATCGGTCAATAATTCATCAACGGTATGGAGTTTCCCAATCACTGCATTAAGCACAAGTTCAACTCCCAGCTTTTTTATATATTCAACCTCTCTTTCTACTATTGCCTTTGGAAGTC
The DNA here is from genome assembly GCA_041658585.1 of Thermodesulfovibrionales bacterium. Classification (GTDB taxonomy): domain Bacteria; phylum Nitrospirota; class Thermodesulfovibrionia; order Thermodesulfovibrionales; family SM23-35; genus DYFC01. The sequence continues at coordinate 23,644 of JBAZZX010000018.1, read as the reverse complement.
TGAATTCTGGTATGCCATAAATCAAAACCCCACCTGGTTTGTGTAATGCCTCGAATAAGGTAACCTGATGGCCTGACTGTATTAAGTCAGCCGCACAGGTTAAACCACCAGGCCCGGACCCTATTACGACGACTTTCCTGCCAGTGGGCTTTGGTTTCTCAGGAACCTTTATCTCGCCTTTTTCTCTCTCGTAATCAGCGGCGAATCTTTCGAGGTTGCCAATTGCTACAGGCTCACCTTTCTTCCCAAGTATGCATAAAGATTCACATTGAATCTCCTGAGGGCAGACCCTTCCACAGACAGCAGGCAATGCATTTTTCTTCTTAATCGTATGAGCGGCTTCTATAAATTTTCCCTCTTTAATTAGACTTATAAATGAGGGTATATCCACCTCTACAGGACAGCCATTTCTACATCCAGGCTTTTTGCAGGTTAGACATCTGGATGCTTCCTCTACTGCCTCGTCAGGTGTATACCCGTAAGGAACCTCCAGAACATTCCCGGCCCTCTCCAGCGGGTCCTGCTCCCTCATCTTAACTCTTTTCTTTATCTTTTTATCTTCGCTTTTAGGCTCTATTTTCTCTCCCATAATTAACCCCCGCTTTTCCTTCTATTTTTGCCATCTATGGCAAACCCTATCATCTTCTGCTAACTCCTATAAACTTTCTACAGGAATATTAACAGGATAACTCCAACATTCATGCATTCGCAGAGCTTCTCTCTCTTCGTTTATATATACCTCTTTGCGGGCGAAGAGTTTATTCCAATCCACTTTATGTCCGTCAAATTCAGGGCCGTCAACACAGGCAAATCTTGTTTCCCCTCCTATTAATACCTGACAAACCCCGCACATACCCGTCCCATCAAGCATGATAGGGTTAAGACTTACCATGGTCTTAACCTCAAATGGCCGAGTGGACTCTGCACTGAGCATCATCATATAGGTACACCCTATAGCAATAACCCTGTCTACCTTCTTTTCCCTTAATATTTTTTCGAGGACATGAGTAATATGCCCTTTAATTCCACGGGAGCCATCCCTTGTAATAATATAAAGTTGGTCAGAAACAGATTTCAACTTATCATCCCAGTAAATGAGAAAATTACTCCGGGACTCGATAACGGAAATAACCTGATTCCCCGCCTCTTTTAATGCCTTAACAATGGGATAGATACCTCCGATACCGTAACAGCCACCGGCGCATACTACGGTCCCAAAGTTTTTAATCTCCGTGGGCAGCCCCAGTGGGCCAACATGGGCATTTATTGAATCTCCGGCGTTCAATTGTGCTAATTTACTAGTGGTAGCCCCTACTTCCATAAATATTGAGGTAACTGATCCCTCTTTTGTATCCCAGTCAGATATAGTAAGGGGAATCCTTTCACCATTTTCATCAGGTATTAATAAAACGAAATTGCCAGGTTTAGCCTTTCTGGCTATATCAGGTGAATACACTTTTAAGAGGTGCATATTAGGGACTATCATCTGCCGAGCAAGAATTTTATACATCTTTCCTCCTAATCTCTATAATTTTCTTATTTTTACCATACATGGATTGATATCGAAACCGCTAAGACCAGTTTGCGGGTCCTGAATATAAAGGGCTATTCCTTGAGGAACAGCTTGGGTCAATTTAGCATGGGCTGTAATCTCGCCATGATGAGAGTTCATCCTTATCTCTTCACCCTCAGATATGCCCAGCTTAACTGCATCATCAATGTTTATCTTAACTTTACCCTCATCTGATAATGCCCACATTCCGCCCACCTTACTTCTTAGAGAGGTATTTTTATAAGAGTGTAGCCCATATTCTATAATCAAGGTAAGTGGATAATCCTCATAAGGCATCTCTTTCCCCTTATATTCTATAGGTACAAATTTCTTTTCCATACCTGGTAAAACTAACTTTTTTCTTTCAAAGCTTTTGTAAGACGGAAAATCAGGTATAAGGCGAGAAATCTCCTCTGCGATTGCAGAAGAATCCTTGTATTCAAACCCTTTCCCCTGAAGCCTTTTAGCCAACTCGCAAATTATCCACCAATCTGGTTTAGACTGTCCAATGGGCTCTATGACTTTTTTTACCTGCTGTATTCTACCTTCCATATTTATATAAGTTCCCTCTGTTTCTGCTAAGCTAACTGAGGGAAAGACAACATCAGCATCTTTGTTATGGTTTGACAGGAAAATATCATGTACAATTAGAAATCCAGAATCAGGGCTTTTTAAGAAGGGATCCCTGCCTATTAGATAAAGGCACCTAAATTTATTATTATCCCTTGACCTGTTAAGAATTTCAGCTACCTCGATCCCGGGTCTGGCAGGAAGATTCTGTCCCCAGAAGACTTCTATTTTTTTTCTGGCATCAGGATCGGTAACCGAAAGAAATCCAGGATACATGTTAGGCAGTGAACCCATATACCATGCCCCAAAGGCATTATTTTGCGATATAAATGGGATGATGCCTGCCCCGGTCAATCCAATAAGGTTTGCTACTGCATGCATGATCTTTATCCCGTCAGTATATTGTCCGATGCTAGGGCCCAAGATTATAATAAATGGTTTTTGAGTTGCTATTACCCGGGCAGCGATAGTCAATTTATCCCTGGTAATACCGGTAACCTTCTCGCAGGTATCCAAATCGAAATCATTTAAAGACTCTTTTAATGATGCAATATCTTTCCAATTACTCTCAATAAACCATCCCTCATCAACTATTAACTTTATCATCCCAAGGAGTAATTCTAACTCAGTACCAGGCCGGGGCTGGAGATTAAAAGAGGAGAAACAGTCTAAATTGTTATCCAGGGGCTCTGCAGTTATAAGTGTAGCTCCTTGATCCACCGCCTTTTTTACCTCTGGAACGATAATAGAATAAGTGAGTACTGTAGCCATTCCCAGTGATAGGATACCATGTGCATTTCGGATATCTGAAATCGACTTTGCTTCTAATAAAAGTTGAGTAATACCCGGAAGTGAATTTCCATAAAAGAACCGGCCCGAGGTGTCTACATTATTGGTTCCCATAACAAGACGGGTAAATTTCTGAGCTATATAATTATCTTCATTCGTACAATGTGATGAGGATAGCAGGGCAAATTGCTCTCCTTTGTATTTAGTAAGATTTTCTGCGGCAAAATCAAGGGCCTCATTCCACCCAGCCTTTTTTAATTTCCCATCCTTTTTTATAAAAGGAGAAGTGAGCCGCTCTCTATGATGGACAAATTCTACTACTGAAAAACGTCCTTTAGCACATGCCTGTCCTTTATTTATTAATTGATCTGCCTCTGGGAGGGTCTTGATTATCTTTCCATTCTTTACCTGGAATTGAAGCTGGCATCCTATCCCGCAATATGAGCAGGTAGTTACTATTGAGTGATCCGGGGGGCCATCCCACCTGCTTATCCTTTCTGAAAGGGCACCTGTGGGGCAGACTGTTACACAAGCACCGCAGAAATGGCAGCCTGCTTGAATAAGGTTTCTATTATAAGCTGTTCCCACAATAGCCTGTGGCCCCCGGTAAAGGAAAGAAAGTGTTCCTGCACCTCGTATCTCATGACAAACCCTTACACACCTTCCACAGAGAATACAGAGGTTATAATCACGGTTATAGAAAGGATCTCTCTTTTCCACTAAGAAGCCCTTATAATGTATAGGAAGGCTGATCTCTTTTAGCCCTAATTTATCTACTACCTCCTGTAGTTCGCATTGTCTGTCTTTTGGGCAGAACTTGCATCCTGTTGTAATCCCTACCTTTTGAATACATTCCCTGTACTCTTTATGCTTATCGCATTCTTGTCTTTTTTCGCATATCAAGCAGCTATGAGGGTGTTGTGAAAGAATAAGTTCAAGAACATCTAACCTGAGCTGTTTAATCACTGGTGTATCAGTCTTGACCACCATTTTGTCAGATGCCGGGGTAGTACAGGCGGGAGGATAACCCCTTACCCCCTCGATCTCTACAAGACACATCCGGCAAGCCCCGTAAGGTGGCAGGTCCGGGTGAGCGCATAAGGTAGGGATATAAATATTACCCTTTTGAGCAGCCTCCAGTACGGTCTTCCCCTCTTCGACTTCTATTGAATTACCGTTTATGGTTAGCTTTAACATTTTTTACTTCCTCCTACCTTATCTAGTTCTAATGCTATTTTTTTCTTTTCCCGCATTTCCTGCATTGCCAGTATACCTTCGGTAGTTCCTAACTCACATCTAAGACAACGTTTTGCCTCCTTAACTGCCATCTCTTCTGTGAGACCTAACTCTATCTCTTTAAAGTTTTTGACCCTATCTTCCGGAGTTAATTGTGGCATCTCGGGCCGGTCAGCCTTCTCTATTTCCTCATCAGTCAGCTCAACCGGTTCAATATACATCGAGGGTCTGGTTACCTTGTATCCTCTTTCTAAGCTTTCCCCTCTTAAAAATTTATCAATGGATGAGGCTGCTATTTTCCCAGCGCTGATAGCATGTATAACGGTCTTTGACCCTGTCACCGCATCTCCACCGGCAAAGACACCTTCTTTTGATGTGGCTAAAGTCTCAGGGTCAACAACTATTGTATTCCTTTCAGCGATATCAAGCCCCTGCTCCTGAAGGAAGGAAACATCTGGTTGTTCTCCAATTGCCTTTATCAATGTGTCTAACTCGATGGAAAATTCAGAACCTTTGATGGGTACGGGTTTCCTTCTTCGGCTTGCATCTGGTTCTCCCAGTTCCATACGGATACATTCAATGCCTGTAAGTTTTCCATTTTGAGTTAAAACCCTGGTTGGTGCGGTCAGAAATTGTATGTCAATGCCTTCTTCAACTGTTGCATCAACCTCCTCTTTAAATGCAGGCATCTCTGCCCTTGTCCTTCTATAAATTAGGGTAACCTTCTCTACGCCGGGAAGACGATGGGCAGCCCTTGCAGCGTCCACAGCAGCATTTCCACCTCCAATAACCCCGACCCTTTTGCCAACACTGACATCTTTCCTCAGATTTACTGCTTCAAGAAATTTCAATGAAGGTAAGACTCCTTCGGTATCCTCACCGGGGATGCCCAGATCTATTGACCTATGGGCTCCGACCGAAATAAATATGGCTTTATATCCATCCCTGAAAAGACTGTCAATAGAGATATCTTTCCCGAGTGCAGTGTTTGTCTGAAATTTTACCCCAGCCTCTTTGATGGCCTTAATATCAGCATCAAGTTCTTCTCTGGGCAATCGATATTCAGCTATGGCTATCCTGAGCATGCCACCAATAACGGGCTTAGCTTCAAAGATAGTAACATCGTATCCTTCCAGTGAAAGGAAATAACCTGCTGAGAGCCCGGCTGGGCCTGAACCTATAATGGCAACTTTTTGATTTTTTGGATCTTTGGGTTGAAATGGTAGTTTAAGGCCTGTTTTCAAGCCATGATCAGTAGCAAACCGCTTAAGTGCTCTTATCGCAATAGGTTTTCCGGCTTCTCCTGATTTACATTTGGATTCACAGGGATGGTGGCAAACTCGGCTGCATACACTTGGCAAAGGGTTGTCTTTTCTAATTACCTGAACTGCATCATCATAGCGTCGTAGAGCTATTAAGGCTGCATAGACAGGCACCTCCGTGCCAATGGGGCAGGTGTGCTGACAGGCAGATGATATTATCTCCTTGCAGACCATTGCCTCACATCTTTTGTATTTGATATGAGACTCATATTCGTCTCTGAAATATCTGATTGTAGAAAGTATTGGATTCGGGACTGTGCCACCCAAAGCGCAGAGCGAAGCAGATCTAACTGTTTGGCAAAGTTTTTCTAATCGTGTAATATCCTCAGGTTCTCCATCTCCCCTTATTATCTTTTCTAAAGTTTCTACCATACATTGGGTACCGATACGGCAGGGAACACATTTCCCACAGGATTCTGCCATGGTGAAATTCAGGAAGAAATTGGCAACGCCAACCATACAGTTATCCTCATCCATAAATACCATACCACCAGAACCCATGATAGCACCTGTCTGTACAATATCCTCGTATGTGACAGGTGTATCAACCAGGCTTTCAGGAATACAGCCTCCTGAAGGCCCACCCATCTGGACGGCCTTGAATTTTTTCCCTTTCTTCATCCCCCCGCCGATATCGTATACGATACTTCTAAGAGTGATGCCCATCGGTACCTCAATCAGTCCAACATTATTTATTGCGCCTGATAGGCAAAAGACCTTGGTGCCAGTGCTTTTTTCGGTTCCGACGCTTCTGTACCAATCAGCACCATTTAAAATAATAACTGGTATCTGTGCTAATGTCTCGACATTATTCAGTACTGTTGGTTTTTCCCATAGTCCTTTATGGGCAGGAAAGGGCGGTCTTGGCCTTGGCATACCTCGCTTTCCCTCTATAGAACGCATGAGGGCGGTCTCTTCACCACATACAAATGCACCAGCGCCCTGATATATCTTAAGATCAAGATCAAACCCACTGTTAAGGATATCCTTACCAAGGAGACCTGCCTCATAGCATTGCTCTATTGCTAACTGGAGTCTTTTTACAGCTAATGGATATTCAGCCCTGACGTATATATAGCCGTTATGTGAGCCTATTGCCTTTGCGCCTATAATCATTCCTTCAATCACAGAGTGTGGATCAGCCTCCATAACAGATCTGTCCATGAATGCACCTGGGTCACCTTCATCACCGTTACATAGCATGTATTTTACATCAGATTTAACCTTTGAGCAGAATTCCCATTTCATGCCTGTAGGAAAGCCTGCACCTCCTCGTCCCCTTACACCGGAGTCTTTCACAACCTTTATTATTTCTTCAGGGGTCATCTCAGTAAGTGCCTTTGCAGCAGCCAGATAACCATCTCTTGCAATATATTCTTCGAGCTTTTCAGGATCCATGAACCATATATTTCTCAATACACGCAGGTTCTGTAGATTATAAAAGGCCATATCTTTTTGGGGAGGAAGTGCATAATCTTCAACTGGGGTACCTTCAATCAGATGTTCTACAACAACCTTTCGCATCCTTTCAGCATTCATGTCACAATACTTTCTTGTCTCCTGTCCAAACTGTTCAATTGTTACAATTGGCTCTTTGCCGCATAGTCCTGCACAGCCAGCTGAGGAAACAATTATATTCTTGGGGTTATTTTTAGCCAGCTCATCGACTAATGCATCCATTACATCCTTTGCACCAACGGTGATTCCGCATGTCCCCATATGGACAGTAACCTTTGCCTTGTATCCGTCTTCTTTTAAGGCGAAGGTTGCTTTATGTTTTTCATTAATCTTTTTCAAATCTTCTATGGTTAGCCGTTGCATCTTACCCCTCCTTCCCCTCTGTTATTTTTACTTCTCCTGCAGGAGCTTCTTCCATGCTTACTGCCGCATATTTACTAAGAACTCTTATTGCCTTCTTTGGGGTTAACGCACTTTGTACCTCTTCGTCTATCATCATAACTGGTGCGATAGCGCAACAGCCGAGGCAGCGTACCGTATCGATAGAGAACTTGTTATCTTCGGTTGTCTGACCAACATCAATCTTTAATTTTTCTTTAAGCTTGTCTAATACCCTTTCAGCACCTCTCACATAACAGGCAGTTCCGAGACAGACCCTGATTGAGTGTTCAGCTGGCGGGGAAAAACAAAATTGGGCATAAAAAGTGGCAACACCAAGTACCTCATTATCAGTTACTCCCAGAAATCTGGAGATATAATATATAGATTCTTCGGGCAAATACCCCCACTTTCCCTGAACTTTCTGCAAGATAGGGATTAAATTTGCTTTATCCTTATTAAATTGTGTAAGGATTTTATCTTTAACTTCTTTTACTTGGTCATTCATAAATATAAAACCCCCTTGCTTTATTTCTTAATCTATTTTTTAGGCACATATTTTTAATTTTTTTCAGTTTTTAATTTTTTACTTGACAAGTAATGATATTTTTCAGTATAACATAACCGCTTATGCCTGGAACGTATTTACCATCAGAATATTTGCCGGTTTTAATTTTCATTATGATCGCAACCGCGTTCGGTTTCGGCGCCTTGCTTATCGGCACTATCTTCAGGCCCAAAAAACCCTACTTTGAAAAACTTTTGCCCTACGAATCCGGCATCGACCCGAAGGGCGAGCCCCGCACAAGATTCTCCATCCGGTTTTACATCATCGCCATGCTTTTTGTCGTGTTCGATGTTGAAGCGATTTTCATCTATCCATGGGCGGTGGTCTTCGACAAGATAGGTATCTTTGCATTTATCGAGATGATCATCTTTATCGCAATACTCTTAGTCGGTTATATTTACGCCTGGAAAAAAGAAGCCTTCCAGTGGGATTGAAATAACGAACAGGGGGTAGCAGATGTTAGACACATCGACAATGGGCCTCATTAAGGTTGAAGACGATACTCATATCTTGCCTCCGAATCTTATTATTACATCCTTCGATAAGATAATAAACTGGGGCAGATTGTCTTCACTTTGGCCCACAACATTCGGACTTGCTTGTTGCGCCATCGAGATGATGGCCACGGGCGCATCACACTACGACTTCGACAGATTCGGTATTATTTTCAGAGGCTCGCCAAGGCAGGCTGACTGTATCATAGTTGCAGGCACCGTCACAAAGAAGATGGCCCCCGTTGTCAGAAGAGTTTTCGACCAGATCCCCGAGCCCAGGTATATCATCGCGATGGGTAGTTGCGCCTGCACCGGCGGTATCTTCAAAACTTACAGCACTGTGCAGGGCTGCGAGACTTTCCTCCCTGTTGACGTATATATCCCCGGTTGTCCTCCAAGACCTGAAACATTGCTTGAGGGCATGATGATGCTTCAGGAAAAGATCAGACATGAAAAAGCAAGGTGGAGTCCATGGCGGTAACGGAAATCAGGATCTCCATCCATCAGGCGGGAATTGACCCGGTAAAAATAGCCGAAATGATCAAAGAGAAATTCCCTGAACAGGTTATAGACGTTACAAATTTCAGGGACCAGGTCGCCGTTATTATAAAAAGAGACAACGCTTTTGCGATTCTTAAATACCTTCACGACGATCCTATGCTGAGTCTTGATCACCTCCAGGATCTGACCGCCGTGGACTGGAACAATAAAAAAGAAGTAAGGTTCGAAGTTGTATATAACATATATTCCATCAAATACCGCCACGGAATCAGAATAAAGGCGCAGGTCCCGGTAAATGACCCGTCAATTCATTCAGTCGTTCCCATCTGGTCCGGAGCTGACTGGCATGAAAGGGAATGCTATGACATGTTCGGTATAAAATTTATCGGACATCCCGATCTTAGAAGAATCCTTATGCCGGAAGACTGGGAAGGCCATCCCTTAAGAAAAGATTATCCCTTAAAGGGCTATGAAGGCGACCAGGACTGGTCCGGCTTTACTGATGTGGTGAAGAGGTCAAAAGAGCTAAAGGAGTTTGACTGGAATGGTTAATATGCAAGGGCCTGAAAAGATTTTCGAGACTCGCGAACTTAATGTAAATATGGGACCCCAGCACCCTGCTACGCACGGCGTTCTGAGGGTTGTCCTTGATATAGACGGCGAAACGCTTGTGAAAGTCACACCCTATGTCGGTTACCTCCACAGAGGTATCGAAAAACTCGGGGAAAGCCTGAGCTATTTTCAGGCCCTGCCGCTTACCGACAGAATGGATTACGTCTCTGCAATGTCAAACAACATCGGCTACTGTGTCGCAGTCGAGAAACTATACGGCATAGAGCCCCCGTTAAGGGCCAAGTTCATAAGGACTATCGTTGGTGAGATGTCCAGGGTTGCGAACCATCTCCTTTGGCTGGCTACACACGCTCTTGACATCGGTGCGATGACGGTCTTCCTATACTGCTTCAGAGAGAGGGAATGGATACTTGACCTCTATGAGATGATATGCGGGGCAAGACTTACCGTTACCTATCCGAGGATCGGCGGAGTAAGAAACGATATTCAGCAGGAGTTTATCGACAGCCTCTGGAAATTTACCGAGGAATTTCCTGCGAGGATCCTTGAATATGAAACCCTGATCGACCAGAACAGGATATGGCTTAAGAGGACCGTGGGCATCGGCGTGATTTCAGCGGAAGAGGCTGTGAGCTGGGGAATGACCGGCCCGACCTTAAGGGGTTCGGGAGTTGCCTATGATATCAGAAAGCATATGCCTTATGATGCATATGACCAAGTTGAATTTGATGTGCCGATAGGCACTGCAGGTGACACCTATGACAGATACCGCTGCAGGATGCTCGAAATGAGGCAGTCCAATAATATTATCAGACAGTGCCTCGACAAACTTCCTGCAGGTCCCGTAATGGCAGAGGCTCCAAAATTTACCCTTCCGCCGAAAGATAAAATGATGCCCATAACCCATCCGATAAAGGAAGTCGCTTATTTTATAGATGAAAAGGCGTGCAAGGGCTGCGGTATGTGCCTGAGGGCCTGCCCTGCAAAGGCGATATCCGGTGAAAAGAAAAAACCTCATAAGATAGATCAGACGCTCTGCCTGCAGTGCGCAACCTGTTTTGTGACCTGCAAATTCAAGGCCATGAGAATCCTGCCGGGAGGCAAGGGGTTGAGCGACGAAAAACTGACGGAGCTGTCCGCTTCCCCTGTGCCGGATGATATTAAGAGCGCATCCGAATTTCTCGTAGCGCAGTTTGATTTTATCAAAAAAGGTCCGAAAGTTCCCGAAGGTGAACTTTATGTTGCAACCGAGGTCCCGAAAGGCGAACTCGGTTTCTATTTTGTAAGCGACGGATCAGGCAAACCTTACAGGATGAGGGTCAGGGCCCCTTCATTTATACATGCCGGTTGTTTGCCGAGGCTCTGTATGGGGCATCTCGTTGCGGATGTCATTGCAAATATCGGAACGATAGATATCGTTCTGGGAGAGTGTGACAGGTAGATTATGGATATCTCGAATGTAATCAGTCCTACAGCACTTGACTCTTTGATCAAGTTCGGCATTGAAGTCGTCATCATTATCCTGAAAATAGTCGTCGTCCTGGCAATAGGATTGCTTCATGTTGCTTATGCAACATGGTTCGAGCGTAAAGTCATCGGTCACATGCAGGTAAGGCTTGGACCGATGAGGGTCGGTTACCATGGATTGCTCCAGCCTTTTGCCGACGGTTTGAAATTATTCTTTAAAGAAGATATCATCCCTGCTCAAGCGGATAAGGTGGTATTCTTCCTCGCCCCTATTATCTTTATGGCCTCTGCCATGGTTAACCTGTCTGTCATACCCTTCTCATACAGTTTTGTTATTGCAAACGTCAATTTAGGCCTGTTATTCCTGTTTGCCATGGCTGGAATAGGCGTTTACGGTATTTTCATTGCCGGTTGGGCGTCGAACTCCAAATATGCTTTTATGGGCGGTTTGAGGTCTGCGGCACAGGTAATCAGTTATGAAATAGCCCTGGGTTTGAGCCTTGTCGGCGTCATGATGATGGCGGGCTCATTAAACCTTACGGATATTGTTAGAGCACAGGAAAATTCCATCTTCGGAGTATACGCAATCCCTCAGTTTGTAGCATTTGTCGTGTTTTCTATTGCCGCGGTAGCGGAGACAAACAGGACCCCGTTTGACCTGCCCGAAGCGGAGAGCGAGCTTGTTGCAGGTTATTTCACCGAATACAGCGGGTTCAGGTTTGCCCTGTTCTTCCTCGGCGAATATATCGCAATGCTGCTCATGGCCTCAATCGCGGCCATCTGCTTCCTCGGCGGCTGGACGCTGCCCTGGTATATCATGAAAGCATTGCCTTTTCTGGAATATGTGCCGGGCATAGTATGGCTCCTCGCAAAAATATACGCATTCATGTTCTTTTATTACTGGATAAGGGCAACCTTGCCGAGATACAGGTATGACCAGTTTATGGCTATCGGCTGGAAGATACTGATACCGATTGCACTGGCGAATATTGTAGTAACAGGTCTGGTAAAGATTTTAATCTAAAAGGGAGTGTAGCGTGACTGTAAAGCAGATAATCAAAACGATAACCTTTATAGAGATTTTAAAGGGTATGGCCCTTACCCTGAAAATGATGTTCACCCACGCAGTTACCATACAATATCCGAAAGAGAGACGGCATATCGCACCGGGCTTCAGAGGTCAGCATGCCCTTGCAAAAAGGGACGGCAAGTCGAAATGCGTCGGCTGCGGGCTTTGCGCTACCATCTGCCCTTCTCAATGCATCAGCATAACGAGGGCAAAAGGCCGGGTCGAAAAATACGAGCTGGATATACTAAGATGCATTTACTGCGGGTTCTGTGTCGAGGCATGTCCTTATGGAGCTATTTCAATGACTGAAAATTATGAATATTCATCATATATAAAGAGCGACCTGTTGCTGACCAAAGAAAAACTGCTCTCAAACTGGGACAAATATATGCCCGGCGACAAGGGAGAAACATACTTCAGGAAATTCTGGCGGCCCATGTCCGAGGATTTCGGGACTCCGCCCGGTCAGGCAGTCGGCAGAGGTAAACGATAATGGTTCCGATAGGATTTTTCGCATATTTTTCATTCGCAATAGTTGTTCTTTCTTTGCTTATAGTAACAAGGAGGAATCCCGTTCACAGCGTGCTCCTGATGTTGCTCCTCTTCTTTCATATCGCCGGCTTGTACCTGTTCCTGAACGCCGAATTCATGGCAGCCATACAGGTGATTGTCTACGCAGGCGGCATACTCGTCCTGTTCCTCTTCGTCGTCTTGCTTATGAATTTGAAGGAAGAGGTAACGATAGGAAAATATATCAGTTTCGCGCCGACCGGCTTTACCTTTGCCGTAGCGCTCTTTGTCGTAGTCTTTATGTCGCTCAGGTCTTTTGTGGCTGCGCCGCCCGGGCAGTATACGATCGAACTTATAAAAAAGGAATCGCATATCAAGGTCTTAGGGACATTATTGTACACGCAATTCCTGTATCCGTTTGAGATTGCTTCGCTCATCCTTCTCGTTGCAATGGTCGGAGCGATAGTCCTTGCAAAAAGGAGGCTTAAGATTTAAATGGTCCCGTTAAGCTGGTATATGGTCCTCAGCCTTAGTGTATTTTGCATCGGGGTATTCGGATTCCTTTCGAGAAAAAACATTATCATTATGTTCATGTCCATTGAATTGATGCTGAATGCAGTCAATATCAATCTTATTTCCATGAGCCATTATCTGCAGGATTTAAGGGGACAAATACTCGCATTCTTCGTCATCGCCGTTGCGGCTGCCGAGGCCGCCATAGGTCTTGCAATAGTAATAGCGTTGTTCAGAAACAAGGCCACCGCCCATGTGGATGAAATGAACGAGATGAAGGGATGATAAAAGTCAAGAGGTCAGAGGAATAATATGGGAAATATGGAATTGCAATATTATCATGTTTTAATACCGCTTCTGCCGCTCCTCGGTTTTCTTGTCAACATACTTTTGGGGAAGGAAGTTACGAGATATAAGGCCCACTGGCCTGCCATACTTGCAGTAGGCGGTTCGTGGCTATGTTCTCTCGCGACCCTGCGAGATGTGATGGCGGGAAAGATCATCGATGCGGACCTGTACACCTGGATACTTTCCGGCTCATTCAAGGTCTCTGTCGGCTTTCTTATCGACCCGCTTACGGCGGTAATGCTTATAGTTGTCACTACATGCGCCACACTCATCCATCTTTATGCGGTAGGCTATATGCACGGCGATACGGGGTACTACCGGTTTTTTGCCTACCTTAACCTTTTTACGTTCTGCATGCTTATGCTCATTATGGGTAACAATTTCCTCCAGCTTTATTTCGGCTGGGAAGGCGTCGGCCTCTGCTCATATTTCCTTATAGGATATTACTTTAATAAGAAATCAGCCGCTGATGCGGGCAAAAAAGCATTTATTGTAAACAGGTTCGGTGATTTCGGGTTCGGCATTGGTGTTTTCATGGTATTTCTTACCTTCGGCACCCTCCATTATGCCGATGTCTTTGGTAATGTCTCAATCATGGCAGGTAAAACGGTCAATTTCCTCGGTTGGAATGTTGACCTGCCTACATTAGTGGCGCTTCTTCTCTTCTGCGGCGCCGTCGGAAAATCGGCGCAACTGCCGCTGCATGTTTGGCTTCCCGATGCTATGGAAGGCCCGACGCCTGTCAGCGCATTAATACATGCCGCGACAATGGTTACAGCCGGTGTGTTCCTGGTTGCAAGATGCAACCCGATATTCAACCTTTCACCCATAGCGATGAATACCGTAGCTGTTGTAGGAGCAACCACATCGTTATTTGCCGCGACTATTGCAATTACACAGAATGATATAAAGAGAATCATAGCCTATTCAACATGCAGCCACCTCGGCCTGATGTTCCTTGCCTGCGGCGTTGGTGCATATGCCGCCGGAATCTTCCATCTCTATACCCATGCATTCTTTAAAGCCCTTCTCTTCCTTGCGGCTGGCAGCGTTATCCATGCCGTGCATACCAATGATATTCAGGAGATGGGCGGCCTGAAAAAATACATGCCTATTACCTTCGGCGTATTTATTCTTGCAGCTTTAAGCGCATCCGGAGTCCCCGGTTTTTCCGGGTTCTTCAGCAAGGATGAGATTATCTGGTCTGCCTTTGCGTCTCATTCATCCGTAGGAAAGCTGGTATGGCTGATGGGCACTGCCGTTGCATTCTTTACCCCGTTCTATACCTTCAGGCTTATTTTCCTGACGTTCTTCGGTGAAAACCGCGGAGTTGCCCGCCATGAAGATCAAGGACACGGCTCACACGTGTCCGCCCATGATTCCCACGGACATGAACCTCACGGAGGACACCATATACATGAATCTCCAAAGATTATGACTATCCCGCTGATGTTCCTTGCGGTCGGCGCTGTTGCGGCAGGCTGGATCGGAATTCCGCCGATACTCGGCGGAGGGGCGCACTTTGCGGAATTCCTGAAGCCGGTTGTAGGACATCCTGAATTCCACGGCACTCACGCACAGGAGTGGGGCGTAATGGCGCTGTCTACAGCCATAGCCCTTTTCGGTATTGTCGTGGCTGCCTTCTTATATCTCAGGAAATCGGATTTACCGGAAAAGATATCCAAGAAATTCAGCGTCGTATACGATATTCTTTACCATAAATATTATATAGATGAACTGTATAACTTCCTTTTTATACAGCCGACGCTCAAACTTGCAAGCAAGGTCCTTGTTGCTATTACAGACGGGAAGATGATCGAAGGCGTTGTAAACGGTGTGCCGGGACTGATCGGAAAATTCAGTCAGAAACTGAGAAGATTCCAGACGGGAACAGTCCATCATTATGCAATCTTTATGGCAGCCGGTGCGGTCTTTATAATCGCATTAGCAATACTATTGCGGTAGTCAATGATTTATAGAGGAGAACAATGGAACAGGTAATAATGAATCAACTGAGTTATCCCATTCTGAGCACGGTCATATTCCTGCCTATCTTTGGCGCTCTCCTTATCCTTATAACCAGGAGATCCTGGGAATCGCTGACAAAATGGATTGCACTGATCACAAGCATCGCGACATTTTTCATGTCTTTGCCGTTGTTCACGCATTTTGATAAAACAACCCACAAGATGCAGTTTGCCGAAAAATATAGCTGGATCTCCAACTGGAATATCAATTATTCTCTCGGCATTGACGGTATCAGTATTCTCTTTGTCCTCCTTTCTACGTTATGCTCGATACTTTGCGTTCTGATATCCTGGGAAGCAATAACAAAGAAGGTCAAAGAGTTCTATATATCCATACTGCTTACTACGTCGTTTATGATCGGCGTCTTCTGCTCGCTTGATTTCTTTCTCTTCTATCTCTTCTGGGAGGCAATGCTGATCCCGATGTTCCTTATTATCGGCGTCTGGGGCGGCCCGAACAGGATATATGCAGCAATAAAGTTCTTCCTATATACTCTGGTCGGCAGCGTCCTGATGCTTGTCGGTATTATCGTGCTGTACTTTTATTCAGGGAAGACCTTTGATATACTCGAAATGGCGACAAAAACATATCCTTATACCATGCAGTTATGGCTTTTCTGGGCCTTCTTTGCAGCCTTTGCCGTCAAGGTGCCCATGTGGCCTGTTCATACATGGCTGCCTGACGCTCACACGGAAGCGCCTACGGCAGGCTCCGTCATCCTTGCAGCGGTCCTTATTAAAATGGGCGCATACGGTTTTCTGAGGTTCTCTCTACCGTTGCTCCCCGAAGCCTCAAAGGCCATGACCCCGATTATGCTGACCCTTTCGGTTATCGGGATAATTTACGGCGCCGTAATATGCCTTGCGCAAACCGATCTCAAAAGGCTCATTGCATATAGCTCGGTGAGCCATATGGGTTTTGTTACGCTTGGAATCTTCGCCCTGAACACCCAGGGACTTGAAGGAGGCATCCTCCAGATGATCAACCACGGTATTGTAACAGGCGGCCTCTTTTTGTCGGTGGGTGTTGTATACGAAAGGACCCATACAAGAAAGATTGCGGATTACGGCGGACTGGCAACTGAAATGCCGATATATGCCGCATTTTTTATGGTCTTTACCCTTGCGTCGATAGGACTGCCTGGAACGAACGGGTTTGTCGGTGAAATCCTCATTCTTCTTGGCGGATTTGCAGCCAATAAATTGGCCGGCGTGCTTGCGTGCACCGGTATCATCATCGGCGCCGGTTATATGCTCTGGCTCTATCAGAGGGTATTCTTTCTGGAAGTAAACGCGAAGCTTCACGGCCTTGTCGATATGGATATAAGGGAAACATTGACCCTCTTGCCGATGCTGCTTCTTGTGTTCTGGATCGGCGTCTACCCGAATTCATTCCTTAGTTTCCTGCATCCCACGGTGCAGCACCTCATAGAAAGACTTAATATACCGGGCGGTTTGCAGGAAGTACAAATAGCAAAAACCATTTTGGAGGTAATCAGATGAATTTCCCCCTTCCCGATCTCGGCCCTGTAATGCCCGAAATCCTGATGACTGCCTTTGCGCTCATTGTGCTTCTCATCGATCTGCTTGTAAAGAAAAAGGAAGCAATTGCCGTCATCTGCCTGGCAGGGGTAGCTTTGATAGGTTTGAGCCTTGTCGGTTCGGCAGGCTCTACCTTTGGCGGAATGTATATTTCCGACGGTTACAGCACCTTTTTTAAGATAATTTTCTTTATAAACGTCATCCTTACTATTCTCATATCTATAAAATATATCGCTATAGAACGGGTCAACTACGGTGAGTACTACAGTCTTATCCTCTTTTCCACGATAGGCATGATGATAATGGCCTCCGCATCCGACCTGATTGTCCTCTATCTCGGTCTTGAACTTATGGCGCTAAGCACCTATGTCCTTGCCGGTTTCATCAGGCACAGTGTGAAATCAAACGAGGCGGCCTTGAAGTATTTTCTTCTTGGCGCATTTTCTTCAGGGTTCCTGCTTTACGGCATATCAATAATTTACGGACTGACCGGGACAACGGATATTAAGGCGATAGCGGCATTTATTCAGGAGAGGGGACTTGCAGGTAATTTATCACTTACGCTCTCTGCTATGATGTTTGCCGTAGCATTCGGCTTCAAGATAGCGGCTGCCCCGTTCCATATGTGGGCGCCTGATGTTTATGAAGGAGCGCCGACGTCGATTACCGCATTCATGTCGGTGGGTCCGAAGGCGGCGGGTTTTGCCGTTATAGGCAGGGTCTTTCTGGTTGCCTTTGCATCAATCAAAGTCGACTGGGCGGCTGTTTTAATCCCGATTGCAATACTCACTATGGCAGTCGGTAATATTGTAGCTTTATCGCAGACAAATATAAAAAGAATGCTTGCTTACTCCTCTATCGCACATGCAGGATATGCCCTCCTCGGTATCATTACGGGCAATCTCGAAGGGCTTTCGAGCACTATGAATTATCTGTTCATATATGCCTTTATGAACATCGGCGCCTTTGCAGTTATCATCATGCTCAGAAGCGAAGGTATCAAAGGTGATGAAATCAGTGATTATGAAGGTCTCTCCAAGACCCATCCTTTGGCTGCGGCGTTGATGCTTATATTTATGTTCTCTCTTACCGGTATCCCGCCTACTGCAGGGTTTATCGGTAAATTATATGTCTTTATGGCTGCCATCAATGCGGGGTATACATGGCTTATTATCGTCGCAGTTATCTTCAGCGCAATATCGGCGTTCTTCTATCTAAGGATCATAATGTATATGTACATGAAAGACCCTAAAGTCGAAGTCCCGCTTACTACATCCTTTTCAAACGGCATAGCCCTCGCTATAACAACGGTAGCCGTTCTCTTCATCGGCGTATTCCCGACCATGTTTGTAG
The DNA here is from genome assembly GCA_041658585.1 of Thermodesulfovibrionales bacterium. Classification (GTDB taxonomy): domain Bacteria; phylum Nitrospirota; class Thermodesulfovibrionia; order Thermodesulfovibrionales; family SM23-35; genus DYFC01. The sequence goes on along the minus strand of JBAZZX010000018.1, from coordinate 5,374 downwards.
AATTCGCCAAAGCCGCACTCAAAGGTTTCTAAAAAATACGCCTCATTCAGTCCCTGCTTTAAAGAGGGGCAGGGGGGTGTTCCGTCAAAATATTCCTACACAATCGGGACCGATTCCACCAATGGCTGCTCTCCATGGTATAATCAATTCGAATAAAATAGAGTATATAGACTTAATACTTCCTGCAATTGTATAAAATGAAAGGAAGATATGATAAAAAACCATTTAGACCGCGACAAAAGATAATCCATATTCACCTGGCGGCACTTTTAACCTGATGTATATTTTAGATAAATGCATATCGAACAGTGTTAATAGTGCATTATGGAGTCGCCTAAAGGCTTTTTTATCATATCTGCCTTTCAACTTGAGTGCATGTTTTACAACGTTTAGGTTAATAAGGATGCGATGACTATGCTATCTTATTTTACAGGTTCTTCCTATGATACGCCTGAAGATTATCCCCGTTTCCTTGGGGACCGTTTGTTTTTAAACACCCGCTGGTATCTTTTCGGAACTTATATAGCCGAGATTATCAGAACACGTTCTATAGCCATGAAAGGCCTTTACGATAAAAATGTTTGGGCGGATTCCTCTCACAGAGTTTTTAAATTGATAGAAGGATGCGGTGGACGCTTTCACCTGAGGGGTTTGGACAACCTGCGTTCCTGCCAAAAACCTTTGGTTATTATCAGCAACCATATGAGCACACTTGAGACCTTTGTATTCCCCGGCATAATTGCTCCCTTTATGGAGGTCACTTTTGTAGTTAAAGAGAGCCTGAACAAACACCCTTTATTCGGCCCTATCATGCGCTCCCGAAACCCCATTGTTGTAAAAAGAGACAATCCCAGGGAAGATTTTCAAACCGTTATGACAAAAGGCAAGGAATTACTGGCACGGGGGACTTCCGTAATCATTTTTCCTCAGAGCACTCGCGCCGCGGAATTCAAACCGGAAGAATTTAATACCCTCGGCATCAAACTGGCCAGGGCCGCCGGTGTGCAGGTCATGCCTGTAGCCATCAAGACGGACTTTTGGGAGAACGGTAAATATCTGAAAGAGTTAGGCGCCCTGGACCGCAGTAAACCCATCCATATGGTTTTCGGACGGCCCTTTTCAATCCATGGAGCCGGTAAAGATGAACATAAACAGGTTGTTGATTTCATAATCGCCAACCTGCGTGAATGGGGGGCATCAATTAAGTTGTAAGAATCTTGCAGCCGGACTTATCCGGTATGGTTGAGGTGGTTATAAGGAGAAGTGCTTTACTGATGACAGAGTATTTTCGCTCATTCTCGGTCGTTCCTCCCTGCGAGGCTTTTGCCTCTTTATTTTCACATACTATATTTGACTATCGGCAAAAAAAACCGCGAAAATACTCTGTCATCAGTTCCTATTGCCGGTCTATTTGTATTTTACGGGTTAATATATTTTCATGAGGAGGTGAACCGTGACATCCGATAATTTTGTCTTTCCCCATAATGACACATTGCAGAGCATTAAAAACCGGCACAGCATCAGGACATTCACCGATCAGGAAGTATCCGATGATTATATAAGGATACTGCTTCAGGCCGCTAATGAAGCGCCTTCCGCACATAACCAGCAGCCGTGGCGGTTTATCGTGCTTAGAGGTGAAAAGAAGCAGGAACTGGCACATCTTGTTACCTCAAAGGCAGGTGAGTTTCCGAAACCGGCTTCGGCTCTGCTTCGGATGGCTGCGAGAAGCATTATGAGCGCCCCGGTCATCATTGCCGTTGCAAATACCGGTGAACTGATTGAACGCGGCTCCCATCTTTTCAAAATCGAAAAAGATATGGCAAAGGATTTCTTCCGTACCATGGAAATCCAGAGTTCCGCAGCAGCCGTTCAAAATCTCCTTTTAGCGGCTACATCGCTCGGACTCGCAACGGTCTGGCTCGGTATTCTTTTCTTACTCAAAGATGAGGTGCTGCAATTTCTGGGTGAGCCGAGGGGAGAGTTCATGGCTGTGATCCCGGTCGGCTATGCTTTAAAAGCCGGCAGCGGCCCTCAGAAACAACCGGTGGAGATGAAAGTCAAACGGATAGATTGATGCAGAGCCTTATTTTTTGATCTCTTCTATCACCTGTTCCGCGGTCTCTTTGTCTTCTTTTCTTACGTAAACCTTCACTTCGCCTATCTTGCCTATATTGACGGGATACGGAGTCACCTTTGATGATCTCAACACAATAGGGATACCGCCGCTTTCGAGGAGGTCTTTAATTATTTCCGCTTCAATGGAATCGTAGGTAACGAGAAGTTCAACCCATTCTTCACTCATTCAGTTACCTGTTTTCAAAGTGTTTTTCCGTCAAGATCATCATTTTTTTGACACTACTTAATCCTCTTTGAAATCGCCTTAAACTCTTCCGTCCCTGCTATCTTCAACGACTGAAAGAGAACCGTTTCCGTGCAAGTTATTACAGCTCCGGCGTCCCGCATGAATTCGACCCCGGTCTTCCAGTTTTCCTTGGACCTTGAGCATACCGCATCCTTTACAAGATGGACATTATAGCCGTCGCGCAGAAGGCCGATGCATGTCTGAAGAATGCAGACATGGGTTTCCATGCCGGTCATAATAATCGTTTTCCTGTTGAGTTTCCTGATTTCTTCAGGGAATGCCTGTTCATCGCAACAACTGAAGGTGAGCTTCTCAATGGGCTTGTATTCAGGCAGTGATTTTCTTATTTCTTCAACAGTCTGCCCAATGCCTTTTGGATATTGCTCTGTAAGAACGATTGGAATATTCAGTAATTTGGCGATTTCGATAAGATGCAGGCAATTGTTCGCAACCTTTTCCCGCTCTTTCATAACTGCGGCAAGTTTTTCCTGAATGTCGATGATTACTAATGCAGCGTCGTCTTTGTCGAGAAAGAATTTTTCCATAAAGGCCCCTTTCTAAAATAATCCGGCAGTGACGGTTAGATTACCCGATAATTCCCCTCTTTTGCAAGGAGTGGGTGGCGAGGATGAACCCGTGTTATTCACAAAATTTTCCGATTAAACTGAGGATAGAATATTTTCGCTCATTCTCGGTCGTTCCTCCCTGCGAGGCTTTTGCCTCTTTATTTCCAGATACCGTATTTGACTATCGGCAAAAAAAACCGCTCAAATACTCTATCCTCAGTTGCCGTGCCGATTTTATGCTCTAAATAAAGTAAGGCATAACCTTTGGAACAGAGTTCACTACGAATAATCCGGTTTAAAAGGGTCTGTGCGGTTTGGTGTATCCGCTGTCCGTTCTGTTATAATTTGTTGTCTATGGAGGACTGATATTATATGATGAACGAATGGAAAGACAATATATCCTTTATACTTGTGGAACCGAAAGAAACCGGCAATATCGGCGCTGCCGCACGCGCAATGAAGAATATGGGCTTTGCAAATCTTGAGCTGGTTAATCCCGGATACTTCTTCACCAGCGAGGCCAAACAAATGGCTTGTCAGGGAGTTACCGTCCTTGAAAATGCAATAGTCCATAAAAGTTTCAGAGATGCTGTTGAGGATAAGAACCTTATTGTCGGCTCTACCCGCAGGTTCGGGAAAAGGAGGGGACTGATAGTCCTTCTCAGGGACGGCGTGAAAAGAATCGTTACGGCTGCAAAGAAAAATAAGGTGGCGATACTTTTCGGCAGGGAACGCAACGGCCTGACCAATGAGGAAATAGACGAATGCGGTCTTTTGATAACAATACCTTCGGACCCCGCTACACCTTCACTAAATCTTGCACAGAGCGTCATGCTGGCGGCCTATGAGTTAAGCCAAAAGACATACAAGACCGAGTTGCCCGAATTGATTAAACATAAGGAACTCGGTCCCCTTTACAGTAAAATAGAATCAACCCTCAAACTGCTCGAATTTATCCCGAGAGGAGACGCAAACCTTGAAAAGAAAATCCTGAAAAACCTCAAACACCTGATCGGCAGGGCGGGCCTGACGGAGTGGGAATTAAAGATGCTGTACGGAATCTGTACACAGGTGGAGACAAAGATAAAAGGTGTATAATTGAGTGTGCGTATTTATTGTGAGGAGGAGGTGCATTATGTCAGTGAAAGATTTAATCAAGAACGAGATAGAGAAGCTGCCGGAAAATCTTCTTGAGGAGGTTTTTGACTTCATTCGGTTTCTGGAAATAAAAAGAGAAAAAATTCTCCTCGCGAGGGCCTCTCAGAAGTTATCCATGACATCGTTTGAGAAAGTCTGGGATAACGAAGAGGACGCTGTCTATGACAGCTTATAAAAGAGGAGATATCGTTCTTGTCCCTTTCCCCTTCAGCGATCAAACCACTGTAAAAAAACGTCCTGCAGTAATAATTAATTCCTCACAATACAATACAAATTCGCAGGACATTATTATAATGGCAGTAACGAGCCGGATCGACAGATTGTTATTTGGCACCTCAAGTTTGGAGTTAGAATGAAGGCGCTTATTCCAGTTGAGATGATTGAGAAGAAGATTCTGCTGATTCGAGACGAAAAGGTGATGTTAGATGCCGACCTTGCAGAGATCTATGGGGTCACTACAAAGCGGCTGAACGAACAGGTAAAGCGCAATTCAGATAGATTTCCGGCTGATTTCGCATTTCAGTTAACCTCTGAAGAATGGGAAAGCCTGAAGGCGCTGAACAACGAATCGAACCGGTCGCAATTTGCGACCGGTCCTCAGAAGCACCGTGATCCTCGATTCTTACCGTGGGTTTTCACTGAACACGGTGCTATAATGGCAGCGACTGTTCTAAACAGCAAACAAGCAGTAGCAATGAGCGTTTATGTTGTTAGAACTTTTATTCGGCTTAGGCAGTTGCTCGCAACCAATAAAGACCTCGCGCGAAAACTCGCCGACATGGAAAAGAAATACGACGCTCAATTCAAGGTAGTCTTCGACGCCATTCGGCAGCTCATGTCGCCTGCCGTACCCAGGAAGAGCAAGATTGGTTTCGGGAGAGAAAAGGATGTGTAAACTGTATCTCGTTAATCAGTCATCTAAGAATACTATGGATAGTGGGAGTCAGTGAGTTTGAGTAGAGGGGAAATTGATGTGACAATCGGAATACAAGAAACAAGACCTGACCCTAAGCTAAGCTCTAAGCTAAGCATCTTCAATGGACAACCAGGACATAAAAGAACAGAGGAAATATGAGAGGTTTTCTTTCAGAGAAGATGTCCTGATAGACGGCACCAACATGTGTTCGAGTATGGATATCTGTGAAGGCGGTCTTTATATTATTAACCCGGCAATTTAATATGTAAGTTACGCTGCATATTTGATTTTCGGGTGTTCAAAGTATTTTCTAATCCTTCCGGGCAGTTTCTGAAGCTTTCTCATGTGCGAGACCATTTTTTGTTTCAA
>JBAZZX010000017.1:0-50316 GCA_041658585.1 Thermodesulfovibrionales bacterium | reverse complement strand
CAGGCAGCGCCGACAGGCAAGATTGGGCTATCTTTCCCCTGTGGTATATGAAAGATATTTCTATGCAGGACAACTTGCAGCATGAAAGGTTTGGTGTCCACTATTGACATCCGAGGTCATCATGCTTTCCCCGAGATGATCTTTAATATCTCGTTATATCTCCTTGCAGCCTTTTCTATTATTTCTTCAGGAAGAGCCGGGCCGGGATAGGTTTTGTCCCAGTCAAGGGTAAGAAGATAATCCCTTACAATCTGCTTGTCGTAGCTGTCCTGGCCTTTGCCGGGGGCATAATCTTTAAGAGACCAGAAGCGGGATGAATCAGGCGTAAGCAATTCATCTATAAGTATCAGCTTGTCGTCATATATGCCGAATTCAAATTTTGTATCCGCTATGATAATCCCTCTTTTTTCGGCGATGTCTCTTGCCTTTGTATATATTTTAAGGCTTGCGTCTCTGAGGTTTTCGGCAAGTTCTTTTCCGACAATGTTCTCTACTTCCTTAAAAGAAATGTTAATATCATGCCCCTGCTCTTCTTTTGTGCTTGGAGTAAAGACAGGCTCTTTGAGTTTTGAAGATTCAACCAGCCCGTCCGGAAGCCGGATTCCGCAAACGGTTTTGTCTTTCCGGTAAGATTTCCAACCGCTGCCGGACAAATAACCTCTTACAACGCATTCAACCGGCATAGGTTTTGCCTTTTTTACGAGCATGCTTCTTCCCTCAAGGACGTCGGAATATTTATGCAGGGGTTCGGGGAAGTCTTTTACCTCTACAGCCTCAAGATGGTTTGCAATAACATCCTCCATCTGCTTAAACCAGTAAAGGGAAATCTGCGTGAGCACCCTTCCCTTTCCGGGAATGCCGTCTGGAAGCACTACATCAAAGGCGGATATTCTGTCAGTGGCTATAAGTAAAATATAGTCGCCGAGGTCATAGATGTCTCTTACCTTTCCGCTTTTGATGAAAGGAATATCCGGGAAATCCGTTTTTAAAATTATTTTTGACATGCAGTAATCCTTTATTATTAGAATTTATCTCAGATACATATGAGGTTAATAATTTTATAATCTGCTTCACGGGCATGTCAAGAAAAGGATTTATCCGAATTTATAAGGGGTTCTTCAGAATTAAAGTTAAGATAGAAAAAGGCCGGTAAATTTTTCATTTATTATTTTAATTTACGCTATTTTTATTATAATTTTACTTTAATATCTAAAATCATTTAAAATTATAGATTATACTATAAATATCAATACGGTTAGGAGGTCGAAACATGCCTGTTGTTCTTCTTGATGCAAAAGGATTGAAGTGCCCGCAGCCTACTATTCAAATGACGATCAAGGCATTGAAATTAAAGAAGGAAGACGTTCTTGAAGTAGTCGCAGACTGTTCTACTTTTGAGAACGATGTAAAAAACTGGTGCCGCCGAAACAACAAGACTCTGCTATGGATTCGGGACGAAGGCGAAGGCGTAAAACGCTGTCAGGTCCAATTCTGAACTGATGAACTGTTTTAGAAAATATTTTAGGATATTTTCCCTCGGCATAGTTTTAGTCTTTGTGCTCGGCTCACATCTTTATGCCGGCGATATCGTAATCGGCATGTCGGCTGCATTTAAAGGTCCTACCGGAGGCATGGGAAGCGAGCTTTACAAGGGCTCAATGACCTATATCAATTATATCAATGCAAAAGGAGGAATAAACGGTAGAAAAATCGTAATAATCCCTTATGATGACGGCTATAATCCGGCGCCCGCCATCGAAAACACGATCAAATTAGTCGAAAAAGACAACGTTTTCCTTCTCTTTGATTATCTCGGCACACCTACCGTAACCAGAGTCCTCCCATTGCTGAAAAGCTACAGCGACAGGAATATCTATCTCTTTTTTCCGTTTACAGGCGCCCAGCCTCAACGGCAGTTCCCTTATGACGCCTTTGTTTTTAACCTTAGGGCGTCTTACTATCAGGAGACGGAAGGTTTGGTCAATAATCTTGTGAACATAGGCAGAAAGAGGATAGCCGTATTTTACCAGGCGGACGCCTATGGAAGAAGCGGATGGAACGGCGTAAAATCAACTCTTGCAAAGTACGGCCTTAAGATTGTCGGAGAATCCACATACCGCCGCGGCACTAAATATTCCGAAAGCCTTAAACAGCAGGTTGAGATACTCAGAAAGTCAAATGCCGATGCGGTCATATCTATCGGCGCATATGCAGCCTGTGCAGCGTTTATACGAGATGCGAGAGACGCCGGATGGAATGTGCCTATAGCCAACGTCTCCTTTGTAGGAAGCGAGTTTTTAATAGACCTTCTTCTCCAAACGGGAAGAGACAAGGGGAAAAATTATACCGATAACCTGATTAACTCTCAGGTTGTGCCAAGTTATGAAGATATATCCCTCGGGGCCGTCAGACAATACCGTGAACTGATTGATGCATATAATCCGCCGCCGGCATCAGAACTTCATGACAAGGACTATAAACCCTTGAGATACAGTTTCGTCAGTTTTGAAGGGTTCCTGAATGCAAAGCTTCTCGTTGAGATACTAAAAAGGATGGGGAGCAACTTTGAAAAACAAAATATTAAAAAAGTCGTGGAAGGCATAAAAGACCTGGACATCGGAATCGACGCAAGGGTATCTTTCGGTCCGGACAGACATCAGGGGTTAAATAAGGTCTACTACACCACTTATGAAAAAGAACGTTTTGTCCCCATTAAAGACTGGAGCAAATGGCGCAAAAAATGATAATGTCAAAACTTTTCAAAAAAACCCTTTTGATTATTATCATTCTTTTCATAGTCATTGCCGTCACAATAGCCATTTCTTCCGGCTGGAACCTTTATAAGGACCTTGTTCAGGAATATAAAAGCAAGGGTACGGCGATAGCGAAAAGCATTGCCGGTTCGAGCGTTGAGACTCTGCTTAACAGAGATGCATCCACCATACAGGCCATGATAGATCAGTTTCTTGAAATAAGCGGGGTATTTTATGTTTTTGTTGTAGATGCCCAGGGAGAAATCGTTTCGCATACATTCGTCCCGAATGTGCCGGATGAGATATTGAAAATAAAAAATGAAAAAGCAAAGACCATATCTATTCAGGACCTTAATACCGAAGGCGGCGGTAAGTTTATCGACATAGCCGCCCCTATTTTGGAGGGGATAGCCGGATATGTTCATGTAGGAATGGACAAGGGAATGATTATGTCCCAGATGCAGGCTGCAATGATACGCCAGCTTGCCCTTATTGCTATTATTTTCATCTTCAGCGTTACTATGGCCTATTTTCTTGTCAATAAGATCTCTCAGCCGCTTAATCAATTGTCGGAATATGCGAGAAAACTTGCATCTCATGATTTTTCTTCCAATGTCGATATCAAATCACATGATGAGATAGGTCTGCTTGCCGATACGATGAAATCCATGGCAACCGATCTGCGCGAGGTTTTCGACAGGTATGAACAGGCTATAAATGATGCGGTAGTGGAATTGCAGAACACCCTTGCATATCTTACCGCCGTCATAGACAATATGGCCGACGGACTTCTTGTCACGGATACGGACGGTGTAATTACCCATGTCAATCCGGCGCTTTCTTACATGTTCGCCCTAAGGGAAACGGACCTGATAGGAAAGAATTGCCGAGACTTATTCGGCAACGAATTCGCCGAACTTGTTAGAAAAAGCATAGATAATTCTTATGAAGTATATACATCGGAAATAGGACTTGCACATAACAGAATCGGCAGGGCGGTCGCAACAGGCATCCATCAGGATACGTTTGAGACTGACGATAAAGGGATAGGGTCCGTAATCCTGATAAGGGACATCACTTCCGAAAAAGAAGTCGACCGCATGAAGACCGATTTCATATCGACAGTTTCCCATGAATTGAGGACCCCGCTTACCTCGGTCCGCGGCTTTACCGAGATCATCAAGAGAAAACTTGAGGATGACATATTTATGAAATTTTCCGACGATTCCGATAAGAAAACCGTCAAGGCCGTCAAAAGAATAAGGGAAAACATTGATATCATTCTCTCCGAAGGGGAAAGACTTACCGCATTGATCAACGATGTGCTCGACATATCCAAGCTTGAGGCCGGGAAAGTGGAATGGAAGATGGAAAACATCCAGCCTGCGGATGTTATTGAACGAGCAATCGGCGCTACATCTTCTCTTTTTGAACAAAAGAAACTTGCCTTTGTAAGAGATATCGATAACGACCTGCCCGAGGTCATCGGCGATAAAGACAGGTTCATACAGGTTGTTATCAACCTTTTATCCAATGCCGTTAAATTTACGGAAACAGGTTCGGTTGCGTGCCGCGTAAAAAGGACCGGCAACGAGGTGACGGTAAGCGTAATAGATACGGGCATCGGCATTTCCGATGCGGACAAAGAGCATGTTTTTGAGAAATTCAGGCAGGCCGGCGACACACTCACGGACAAACCTATGGGGACCGGACTGGGGCTTTCAATATGCAAACAGATTATCGAATATCACGGCGGCAGGATATGGGTGGAAAGTGAGTTAGGGAAAGGCAGCTCGTTTTTCTTTACCCTTCCTGTAAATGCGAAATCGGGTCATACATCCGCGCGAGGGGTTGATATTATACCGGGAAAAGAAGTGTAATAGTATATGCCTAAAATTCTAATTGTCGACGATGATCCCGTTATCCGGAATCTCCTTGAGCAGATACTTGAACCTTTTCAGGAGCATGGAGTTGAGTTGATGACGGCAGAGAACGGAGTTGTTGCTCTTGAAGCAGTCAGAAGGGAGCGGCCCGACATCATCTTTCTTGATGTAATGATGCCCAAATTGAACGGTTTTGAAGTATGCAAAATCATCAAGAACGATAATGAAATAAAAGACAGCTACATTATTATGCTGACAGCCAAAGGGCAGGAGGTTGACAAACAGAAAGCAAAAGACGTTGGAGTAGACTGTTATATAACCAAGCCTTTTAATATCAGCGAACTGATCGGTAAGGTAGACGAAGTGCTGGATATCAGGATCAAATTGGGCGCATAATGCAGTCTGTCGGCAAATTATTTCCGGTAAATTTTATTCCCTTTATTGCAAAATATCGATAATTTCATCAACCCGAAAAATGCAATTAAAATGTTATAGAAACTGCGGATGTGTAAAATAAATTTATTTTTCGATACCATAGTGTACTTATATAGATGTGTTACCAATATATTTTTATGAAATTACCATGAACTATCTTTTTAAATAAAAACATCGAGTTAAATAATTTTATTTTACACATTTGCTGTTTTTGGGTCAGTAGTAACATCATAAAATATTTTTCAGATCATCCCCCTGGACCGGACCATATACCGTCAGTGAAAGACTATCCTTTTTTATCAGATTTCCGCAAAGTTCCCTGACCTGTTCAATAGTGATTGCATCAATTTCGCGCATAATCTCTTTCGGCGACAGATATCTGCCGTGATATATCTCCTGACGCGCAATATTGTTCATGCGGCTTCCGGTTGATTCAAGTCCGAGGATAATATTCCCTTTGAGCTGGTTTTTGGCGCGCTGAAGTTCCGTGTCCTGTATGGTATTCTTAAGGTCGTACAGTTCCTTCAGTATCAGCTCTATCACTTCCCGCACCCTTTTTCTGCTGACGCCGGCATATATACCCCATACGCCCGTATCAATGTAGGACGCGGCAAATGAATATATAGAATATGCCAGCCCCCTCTTTTCCCTTATTTCCTGAAATAACCTGGAGCTTACCCCCGCGCCAAGGATTGTGTTTATTACATAAAGACAATAGCGGTCCTTGCTTGCATGTGGAATTCCCTTTATACCGAGGCAGAGATGCGCCTCGGAAAGTTCTTTATTGAATACCTCGACTTTGTTGTTAAATAAGGGCGTGTCGCCTTTTTCAGGCTCGGACCCCCTTCTGAGATTACCGAGGTCTTTATTCAATAGCGAGATGAGATGGTCGTGTTCGAAATTACCTGCGCAGGACACCACGATATCCCTGGTGCCGTAATATTTTTTTATGTGCGACAGAATATCTTCCCTGGTGAAGGAGAGTATGGTTTCCCTTTTCCCGAGAACGGACTGACCGAGTCCGGTGTTCCCCCATATAGTACGGTTTGACAGATCATGGACATAATCATCCGGGGTGTCCTCGATCATCTTGATCTCTTCCTTTATAATTTTTTTCTCTTTCTCCATATCCTCATCGGGAAAGGTGGAATTCAGGAAAATATCCGATAACAGATCCAGACCCTGCTCCAGAAATTCGTCGAGGACCTTTACATAAAAGGTCGTGTTCTCTCTTGAGGTAAAGGCGTTCAGTTCGCCGCCGAGGGAATCAATCTCAAAGGATATATCCTTGGCAGTGCGTTTCTTTGTACCCTTGAAAAACATGTGCTCAAGAAAATGGGATATGCCGTTTTTCTCCGGCTTCTCAAATCTTGAGCCTACCTTTACCCATATGCCGACAACAACTGAACGCACATTCTTAAGTGGTTCCGTAACGACCGGCAGTTCATTCTGCAAATATTCTTTTTTAAACATAAATAGTTCACCCAGTCTACAAAGTTTACACGGTATTTGAGTTAACGGATTTCAAAAACATATTGTCTTCCGACACAACAAAACCAAAACTTATTTATTACATAAACTAAAAAGGGGATATTTTATAAGTATCCCCTTTGAATTGATTATTATTGTTTGTACATGTATCGGCTTTTTAGTTGTCCTGCTCTCTCAATGCCTCTTTTCTCGAAAGTCGGATCCTTCCCGTTTTGTCTATCTCTATAACCTTTACGGTCACTTCATCGCCTTCATTTATCTCGTCGGTCACTTTTGCTATTCTTTTTTCGGATATCTGAGAAATGTGGAGTAGTCCTTCCGTTCCGGGCATAATTTCAACAAAGGCCCCGAAGTCAACAACCCTCTTAACCTTTCCGTGATATATCCTGTTGAGTTCGGCCTCGGCGGTTATGCTGTTTATTATATCAATGGCCTTCTGGGCCGCTTCTCCATCCGGAGAAGCAATGCTGATAATGCCGCTGTCTTCAATATCTATCTTTACACCTGTCTGCTCTACGATTCCACGGATAACTTTTCCGCCTGAGCCGATTACGTCGCGGATTTTGTCCTGGCGGATCTGCATGGTATATATCCTTGGCGCATAAGGCGCAAGGTTTTCTCTATGGATGCTAATCGTCTCGTTCATTTTAGACAGGATATGAAGCCTTCCCTGTCGCGCCTGTTCAAGGGCCTTTTCCATGATCTCACGGGATATGCCGCCTATTTTCGTATCCAGTTGGAATGCGGTAATGCCTTTGTCCGTTCCGGTAACTTTAAAGTCCATATCGCCCAGATGGTCTTCGAGGCCGAGGATGTCCGTGAGAACAACCACCTTTTCCTCTTCTTTTATAAGGCCCATGGCAATGCCGGCTACGTGTGATTTAATAGGCACTCCCGCATCCATAAGCGCAAGAGAGCCTCCGCATACCGTTGCCATAGATGAAGAACCGTTCGATTCAAGGATGTCCGAAACAATCCTTATGGTATAAGGAAATTCCGTTTTCGGCGGAATAATCGCTTTCAGCGCTCTTTCGGCAAGATTTCCATGACCGATTTCCCTTCTCCCCGGAGATTTCAGGGGTTTGACCTCGCCTACGCTGAACGGTGGAAAATTGTAATGCAGCATAAAGGTTTTGTAGGACTCCCCGTCAAGCGAATCTATCTTTTGTTCATCATCAGAGGTGCCGAGTGTTACCACCGCAAGACACTGGGTTTCTCCCCTTATAAACAAAGCGGAACCATGTGTTCTCGGCAGTATGCCGATCTCGGAGCTTATAGGTCTTATCTCATTCGGAGACCTTCCGTCAGCCCTTTTATTCTCATTAAGGATCATCCCTCTTACGAGGTTCTTTTCGAGTTCGTTGAATGCGGATGCGATATCTAATGACAAATCCTTTTCATCGGAGTTCAATTTCTCCACTACCTCTTTGAGTAGCTGATCAAGGGCGTCCTGCCTCATTAATTTATCAGGGATGGTAATGGCGCCCTTTATCTTTTCCAGAGATAGTTCCGTAACAGCTCTCTTTATTCCCTCATTAATTGCAGGGGGCTCGACAATTCTCTTTTCCCTGCCTGCAATCGCCCGCAGTTCGTTCTGCACGGCACAGATGCGTTTTATCTCATTATGCGCCATGTCAAGGGCCTCGAGCAGGTCCGTTTCTACGATCTCCCGAGCTTCTCCTTCAACCATAATAACGGCTTCTTCCGTGCCGGCAACAATCAAATTCAGATCGCACTCCAAAACTTCCCGCACATCGGGATTGATCACAAAAGAACCGGCGATCCTCCCGATCCTTACGGCAGCTATTGGAGCTTTGAAGGGAATATCCGATATAACAAGGGCGGCAGACACGCAGATAATGCCGAGGATGTCCGCAATATTCTCATCGCCGTATGAAAGGACGTTTGCAATTCCCTGGGTTTCATAGTAAAAACCTTTTGGAAAGAGAGGCCTGATCGGCCTGTCGATCAGACGGGAAGTTAATATCTCTTTTTCCGAGGGTCTGCCTTCCCGTTTGAAAAAACCTCCGGGTATTTTACCGGCTGAATAGGCTTTTTCCTGGTAATCAACCGTTAAGGGGAAAAAATCCAGCCCTACCTTGGGGGTTTTGGCTGATACTGCAGTGGCAAGAACAACCGTATCGCCATACTTCGCTACTACTGCTCCGTCAGCCTGTTTTGCCATTTTACCTGTTTCTATAGTAAGCTTCTTACCGCGAACATCAATCTCAACCTTTTTTATCATTTTCTGATTTCCAAACGTTCAATTACCTTCTCGTAACGTCCCTTATCGCAGGTCTTGAGATAATCAAGCAGCTTCCTTCTCTGGCTGACGAGCATGAGAAGACCTCTCCTTGAGTGATGGTCTCTTTTATGAGTTTTGAAATGTTCCGTCAGGTAAATTATTCTTGAGCTTAACAGCGCTATCTGAACTTCAGGCGAACCCGTATCGTGATCGTGAAGTTTATAGTCACCTATGATAGTCTGTTTTTGTGTCTTTTCGATAGCCATCTATCCACCACCTTTTATAAATTTTGTAATATTTACAATACCATATCATTACTATCTCTGTAAAGCCGACCGATGCAGACAAAGACAGGCCGGACTCATGTCCGGCCTGTCTTTGTTGTCTTATCTTATTTTGAGCTTAAACCGTCGATTTACTCAAGTCCTTTTTGGACTTCTCTTTCAGGACAGCCTGTGCTGCAGCGAGTTTTGCAATAGGCACTCTATAGGGCGAACAACTGACATAATTTAATCCTATCTTGTGGCAAAACTCAACGGATTTCGGGTCGCCGCCGTGCTCGCCACATATACCCATCTTGAGATGCTTTTTGACCTTTCTGCCCTTCTCTATTCCTATCTTCATCAAAATACCGATTCCGTCCTGATCGAGCGTGACAAAAGGATCGTTTTCGAGGATGCCTTTCTCGACATAGAAGGGCAGGAACCTTCCGGCGTCGTCTCTTGAAAGGCCGAAGGTTGTCTGTGTCAGATCGTTTGTTCCGAAGGAGTAGAAGTCCGCATATGGGGCAATCTCATCTGCAGTTATCGCAGCCCTTGGAAGCTCTATCATTGTCCCAACCGTGTAACTTACCCTTGTTTTATAGCGCTGCAGGACCTCTTCTGCAACCTGAACCGTCAGTTCCCTCATAACCTTAAGCTCATTAACATGGCCGACCAAAGGTATCATGATTTCAGGTATTACGCTGACTTTCTTTTTGGATAGCTCACAGGCCGCCTCCATAATGGCCCTTACCTGCATTTCATAGATTTCAGGATAGGTTATTCCGAGTCTGCAGCCCCTGTGTCCAAGCATCGGGTTGAACTCGTACAATGCCTTATTTCTTGCCTTTAGTTTCTCAACGGGGACCTCCATAGATGCAGACAAGGCCCTTAATTCTTCTTCAGTATGGGGGAGAAATTCATGGAGGGGCGGGTCAAGGAGCCTTATGGTTACCGGCAGGCCCTTCATGACTCTGAATATCTCGATGAAATCGCTCTTTTGGAATGGAAGGATTTTTGCAAGCGCCTTCTTCCTCCCTTCGGTATCATCGGCGAGGATCATCTCCCTTACGGCGCTTATCCTTTCCGGTGCAAAGAACATATGTTCCGTCCTGCAGAGGCCGATGCCTTCGGCGCCGAATTTTCTTGCAACTTCGGAATCATGAGGGGTATCGGCATTTGTCCTGACGCCTATTTTTCTATATTCATCCACCCACTTCATGAAGGTACCGAAGTCACTTGTTAGTTCCGGAGTTACCAGCGGCGCCTGACCGAGCATTACCTCTCCGGTTGTTCCATTAAGGGTTATATAATCACTCTCCTTAATAACAATGTCGCCGACGGTAAAGTATTTTTGAACTTCGCTGATATTAATAGCGCCGCATCCTGCAATGCAGCATTTCCCCATACCCCTTGCAACAACTGCTGCGTGGGAGGTCATCCCGCCCCTGGCCGTGAGGATCCCCTGTGCGGCATTCATCCCGCCGATATCTTCAGGCGACGTCTCGGTCCTTACTAATATTACCTTCTCTCCTCTGTCCGCGGCTTTCTCGGCGTCTTCCGCAGTAAACACCACTTTGCCTACTGCAGCGCCGGGCGAGGCAGGGAGACCTTTTGCAATTACTTTAACCCGGGACTTGGGATCAATCATGGGATGAAGAAGCTGATCGAGCTGCTGCGGGTCAATCCTCAAAATAGCGGTCTTTTTGTCGATAAGCTTTTCCCTTACCATATCGATGGCTATCTTGAGTGCGGATGCCGCGGTCCTTTTCCCAACCCTGGTCTGAAGCATATACAGTTTACCTTCCTGAACGGTAAATTCTATATCAAGCATGTCCCTGTAATGCTTTTCAAGTTTCTTATAAATTGAGTCAAGCTCTTTATATGCATTTGGAAGACGTTTCTTCAACTCCTCGATCTTAAGAGGAGTCCTGATGCCTGCGACAACGTCTTCACCCTGCGCATTTATAAGGCACTCGGCAAAGAACTTCCTTTGTCCCGTGGAAGGGTCTCTTGTAAAGCCGACGCCCGTGCCGGAATTGTCTCCAAGGTTTCCGAAAACCATAGACTGAATATTGCAGGCCGTGCCGAGCGTATCAGGTATATCATTCAATTTTCTGTATTTGACTGCCCTGTCCCCGAACCATGAACCGAAGACGGCGTTGATCGCTTTTTTCATTTGTTCCAGAGGGTCGGTCGGAAACTCCTCACCTGTAGCCCTTTTATAGATAATCTTAAACTCCTGAACAATATGCTTAAGGTCTTCGGTATCAAGTTCGGTATCAAGTTTGACGCCCTTCTTTTCCTTCATCTCCTCGAGGGCTTTCTCGAACCTCTGTCTGTCTATACCCATGACGATGCTTCCGAACATGGTTATGAGCCTTCTGTAGGCGTCATAAACAAACCGGTCATTCCCCGTCTTTCTGATCAGTGCATTTATCGTTGTATCGTTAAGCCCGAGATTAAGTACGGTATCCATCATGCCAGGCATGGAGAACTTGGCTCCGGAACGTACAGACACCAGAAGAGGATTCACGGAATCTCCCAATTTCATTCCCATTGCCTTTTCGACTTTTTTCAGGTTTTCAAGTACCTGCTCCCATACTCCCGGAGGATATTTTTTCCCGGCCCTGAAATATTCATTGCACGCCTCCGTAGTTATCGTAAAACCTGCGGGCACAGGGATCTTCAGGTTCGTCATCTCGGCAAGGCCGGCGCCCTTACCTCCGAGAAGGTCTTTCATATCTCCTTTACCGTCAGCTTTTCCTCCACCGAAAAAGTAAACGTATTTCTTGCTTACTTTCTTTGCCATCAAATTACCCTCCCGAGTGTATTTTTGTCTAATAGGATACCGTACAACAAAAAGAAATTCAAATCAGGTAAATACAAGATAATTTTCTTGACATTCCCTTAATAGTGAAAGACAATATTATTAAGACCTAAATTGAGCGCACAGGAGAAAACATGAAAAAGACATCGGCATTCATTTTTGCAGCCATATTATGTTTCACATTCTCTTATCAGGCAGCTCAGGCCGGCAATCGCACTCCTGCAAAAGGGGAATCATTCCCTGATATTGCACTTGTTATGCCTGACAAGCCCTCCGACAAGGATTATCTTGGATTAAAGGGAAAAAATACTTTTAAACTGTCACAGGTAAATGCCGATGTGGTAATCCTTGAAGTCTTCAGCATGTACTGCCCCTATTGTCAGCGGGAGGCGCCTTTGGTGAATCAACTATATGATATGATAAACAAAAGAATGGATATTAAGAACAGAGTGAAGATTATAGGTATCGGCGCCGGCAATACGCCTTTTGAAGTCGGTATTTTCAGAAATCAGTACAACATTCAATTCCCTTTGGTGCCTGATGAATCTTTTGCCGTCCATAAAGCTGTAGGAGAAGTCAGAACTCCGCACTTCTTTGTTGTAAAAATTAATACCGACGGTTCCAATTCCATTATCTATTCAAAAGTCGGCAGCATCCAGGACCCGAATCAATTCCTGGATATGATCGTACAAGATTCAGGATTGAAATAGGAGGCAATAAAATGATATCCACAAGATTATTATCTCTCCGTACCTTAATTGTTGTTGCAGTAATTTTTTTTACGGCGGCAATTTCCTATGGAGCATCCGAACAATTCAAAGGGAAAATCTACAACCCCGGGGTACTCAAAGCGATTGACAGTAAAACAAAGCTCAAAAAAGGAATGAAAGCTCCCGATTTCAACCTTCCCTTTTTGTCCGGCGAAAAAATATCCCTGAAACAGTTCCTCGGCAAAAAAAACGTGGTATTATCTTTTGTCCCTGCCGCATGGACGCCTGTCTGTTCGGACCAATGGCCCGGATACAATATAGCAAAGAGTTTCTTTGACCAAAATAACGCCGTACTCCTCGGCATTACCGTAGACAACATCCCGACCTTATATGCATGGACAAAAGAAATGGGAGACCTTTGGTTCCCGGTGCTTTCCGATTTCTGGCCCCATGGCGCCGTAGCTAAAAAATATGGCGTCTTGCGTTCAGGCGGGGTGACCGAAAGAGCATTATTCGTGATCGATAAGAAAGGAATTATCCGTTACATCGACGTCCACGATATCAATTCACGTCCAAACCTTGAGGTCCTGATCAAGGAACTTGAAAAGCTTGAAAAGTAACTATGTCCTTCATTTTGTGCAAATAATAAGTTTAGCAAAGAGCCGCAAGGGGAGATTTCTAATAAATATACCTTTAATTTTTTTTACTATTTTTTTTGCCTTTCTTTCTACCGGGGTTTCTCTCGCTGAAACAAGACCCCTTGTCAAAGGTCAATATCTCCCAAATCTTTCGTTCAAGGATTCCTTGCCGAAAGAAGAACAGACTTATCTTGGATTGACCGCCGGGAAGAAGTTTTCATTAAAGGATATCCGCTGTTCCGTAATTATTATCGAGGTGTTCAATACATATTGCACAAGCTGCCCCAGGAATATACCCGTTCTCAAAGAGGTATTTTCACGTACGGAAACCGATCCGAAATTTAAGGAAAAAATAAAAATTATCGGCATTGCTGCCGGAAATACCAGGGAAGAGATCTTAGCCTACAAAAAGACCCATAGCATTAGTTATCCGATACTTTCCGACCTTAATTTTACATTACATAAAGCCCTGGGCAATCCGAGGGTCCCATACACAATGCTTATAAAGAAAAACAGGCAGGGAAAGAGCAAAATAATATATACCCACCAGGGGATTATAGATTCTCCGGAACCGCTTCTTGAAATTGTCGGGAAACACCTGAACTGATTTTCTGACTTTACCCGTCCAGTCTTGAAAATTACATGCTCTTAGTTTATTGTTTAATAAGGAGGTGTTATATGAAACGGTATATTGTATATATCCTATTGATTATGGGTCTTGGTTTTGCGGCGGGTTGCGCCGGCCTTGATGTGCATTATGACTTTGACCGGGAGGTTGATTTCGCGCTGCTTCAAACATACGACTGGATGTCCGTTCCCCAAAAAACACAGGACAATGAGCTTACCCTTAAACATATGAAGTCCGCCGTGAACAAACAACTGCAGGCAAAGGGTCTGACCGTGACTTCAAACAATCCCGATGTATTGATCGCCCTGCACGGGGGCAAAGAAAAGAAGGTCGATGTCCAGGAATGGGGATATGCCTATAGAGACCGTGATTACTACAATACAGGGCCATATTATCCACATATGTATCCGACGCCGTATCCGGCTGACCCGCATGGACGCGAAAATATCGAATACAGACGCGGAACTGACACCTATGAATACGAGGTCGGTACGCTCATAATCGATTTTGTTGACGCCAAAAAGAAAGAGCTTATCTGGAGGGGAATTGCAACAGGCGTTGTAAATCCTAATATCACTGCTGAAGACATTGACAGAATTGTTGCAAAAATCATGGAAAATTATCCGCCTGTGATAAAAAAATAACAATGGAACAGGGGATCATTGAGAATCTGATAAACGCCCTCACAAAGCTTCCCGGGATTGGGAGGAAGACCGCACAAAGGCTCGCTTTTTTCATACTGTCGATGCCTGAGAATGACGCCAAAACCCTTGCACAGGCAATAAACGAGGTCAAAGAAAAGGCAAGGTTCTGCGCCGTGTGTTTTAATATTACGGACAACGATGTCTGCAACATATGCAGCAATACCTCGAGGGACGCCGGCAAGCTCTGTGTCGTAGAAGAGCCGAGCAACATCCTTGTGATTGAAAGATCAAAGGGTTTCGACGGTCTTTACCATGTGCTGCTCGGCGCCCTTTCCCCGATAGACGGCATGACGCCCGACAAACTTAAGATAAAAGAACTTATCGACAGGGTCAAAAACAATTCGGTGAAAGAGGTCATCATCGCAACCAATCCCAACACCCGTGGTGAAATGACCGCACAGTACATCAGGGAAACGCTAAGGCCATTTCCTGTAAAAGTAACGCGGATCGCTTACGGACTGCCTATAGGCGGCGATATTGAATTTGCGGATGAAGTGACTCTCGGCAAGGCATTGGAAGGGAGAAGAGAAATATAAATCGCGTTTACTATATACTGACAAGTTCATAAGTAAAGACACATTTAAACACCCTCCCCTTTATCCCCTCCCCTCAAGGGAGGGGCGATTCTTAAGTCCCCTCTCCCTTGAGGGGAGAGGGCAAGGGTGAGGGTGTGTGGCTTTTCTTATGAACTCCTTATTATGTCCGCCTTTCATCCGACGAACTAACTATTCCTTATCTTCTCACACCATTGTTGTGCTTTAAAAAGTATTTCCGTTTCATCAGCGGTAAGAAGTCTGCCGTTGTTGATGACTATCTTTCCGTTGACCATAACAAAATCAACATCAGAGGCCATTGCAGCGTAGACTATATGTGAATAGATATTGTAAATCGGGGTAAGGTGCGGCTTTGCAAGGTTGATTGAGATAACATCGGCGATTTTACCTTTTTCCAGACTACCGACCTTCCTTCCGAGACCCAACACTTCCGCTCCCCATCTCGTTGCCATAAGGACGATTGTTTTTGCATCAAGCACCGTCGGATTATTTGACAAGGCCTTATGGACCTTTGCGGTCGTTGACATTTCACTCAGAATGTTGAGGTCGTTATTGCTTGCAGCACCGTCGGTCCCGAATGTCACTTTCACTCCCGCCGCAAGCATTGTCGCAACCGGAGCAAACCCTGAAGCAAGCTTTAGGTTGCTTTCCATACAGTGAGATACCCCGACCTTATGTTTGGCAAGCAACTCAATTTCGTTATCTTCAAGCCATATGCAATGGGCGGCTAAAACGGTTTCATCCAGAAAACCGAGGTCCGCAAGATACTCGACAGGTCTCATTTTGTATCTGAGCTTTATTTCTTCAACTTCCCATCGAGTTTCGGCAAGATGAATATGCAAAGGCACATCAAGCTTCCCGGCCATTGCCTTGGACTTTTTTAGTGTTTCAGTACCGCATGTATAGAGCGCATGAGGAGCTATACAGGGTGTAATGAGTTCGTCCCCTTTCCAGTTATGGACAAAGCGTTCCGCATTATCAAGATATTCATCAGTCGTTTTTGCCGAAACACTTGGAAAATCAAGTATTCCCGAACCCAATACTGCCCTCATGCCGATTCTTTTCGCGGCTTCACCGGCTGCGTCTTCAAAGAAATACATATCGTTGTAGGTTGTAATGCCGCCCTTGAGCATTTCAAGACAAGCAAGTTCTATTGCGTCCGATATGAATTCCGGACTCAGCCATTTGTTCTCTGCCGGCCAGATATGATTATTAAGCCATTCAGTCAACGGAAGGTCGTCGGCAATGCCCCTGAAATAAACCATCGCCGCATGGGTATGGGTATTGATCAGCCCGGGCATAACAACCCTGCCCTTTCCTTCCATGATGTTCCCGGAGGTGTATCGTTTCAGGATTTCATCAGCTTTTCCGACTTCAAGGATTTGCTTTTCTTTTACTGCAACAGCGCCTTTTTCTATTATGGCGAGGTTTTCGTCCATCGTAAGGACATAATCACCGCAGATGATATAGTCGACTTTTTGCAATTCCGTTTTATTTAACCTCCCATTTCGATGAGCTTCTCCGCTATCTGGACCGCATTCAGGGCTGCGCCCTTCCTGAGATTATCCGCAACGATCCATAAATTGATCCCGTTCTCAATGGTATCGTCTTCTCTTATCCTTCCCACATAGGTCTCATCCTTTCCTGCCACATCAATCGGGACCGGATAGATATTCTTGTCCGGAGCATCGTAGACTATCACTCCGGGAGCCGCTGAAAGAACGGCCCTTACTTCATTGGGTGTTAATTTTTTCTCGGTCTCTATATTCAGACTTTCGGAATGACATCTGAAAACAGGCACACGGACGGTCGTAGCGGTAAGCCGTATTGAATTGTCGCCCATGATCTTTTTAGTCTCGTTCACCATCTTCATCTCTTCCTTCGTATACCCGTTCTCAAGAAATTGGTCGATATGCGGCAGCACATTGAATGCTATCTGATGAGGATAGACATTGCATTGTATTTCCTTGAAATTAAGCAGGTCGGTCGTCTGGCGCAAAAGTTCATCGATAGCCTTCTGACCGGTTCCGGAGACGGCTTGAAAGGTTGTTACAACTACCCTTTTAATCTTTGCGGCGTCATGTATGGGCTTTAAAACGACCACCATTTGAATGGTTGAACAGTTAGGATTTGCTATGATGCCTTTATGCCGTTTCAGATCATGCGGATTGACCTCTGGAACAACAAGGGGAATCTCCGGGTCCATCCTCCACTGGCTTGAATTGTCCACTACCACGCAGCCTGATTTTGCAGCCACCGGGGCCCATATCCTTGACCTCTCTGCGCCTGCCGAAAAGAGCGCGATATCAATCCCCTTAAAAGAATCCTCATTGATCGCTTCCACTTTTATTTCAGTATCCATGAATTCGAGGACTTTACCCACCGACCGTTCAGATGCAAAGAGCCGGAGCTTTTTAATAGGGAATTTCCTCGTCTCAAGGGTTTTAATCATCTCATTGCCGACCGCGCCGGTTGCCCCTACGACTGCAACAATGTATTTTTCTTTTTTCTTAAGCATGTCAGACCGCCTCCGTTTTGCTTTTTGTTATTAAAATATAATAAAACATGTTCTATTATAGCTACTCCGAAAAAAATAGACAAAATTACAAATTGCCTCAGTCGGAAATGGACTTTTATGCAGCATCTCTCATGAGGCAGTACGCCGCGTTTTAAAAAAACGAAATCAAACCTTGGCAACACAAGGGGTGGGTAATTCCACCGGAGCAAAACGGCAGCTTTGTTGCGAACATGGAAATGGTGCTGGACGTTTACAAGCATTCAATCGATAATTTATCCAGTTGTATGCATGGACGAATCTCCAAAGCAGTTGATCGCGGAGACAAAGGTTCCAATCCCTGCATCACCAGGGGAGGTGGCCAAACACGACTATGAATACAGGCGTTGCGGCGTATGCAATATTTTCCTTGCCTGTGAGCCATTGGCAGAAAAACGCATGGTCAAAATCACAGAAAGAAAAACCAAGGTGGACTGGGCTTGCTTTATAGAAGAGATCGCCGGTCAATACGAAAGTGCAGAAAAGATAACGTTGGTGATGGATAACCTGAACACACACAACCCTGGATCGCTTTATGAAGTGTTTCCGCCAGATAAGGCAAAGGCGTTGTGGAATAGGTTTGAGTTTGTGTATACCCCGAAGCACGGAAGCTGGTTGAATATGGCCGAGATAGAATTGAACGTGCTTACGGGCCAGTGCCTGAACAGAAGAATCTATGATATCGAAATTGTTAGGGTAGGAAAGAGGCAGCGGCATGGAAGAAATTTAGAAACAACAAAAATGCGAAGGTTAATTGGCAATTCACTGCCGAGGATGCCAGGATAAAACTATCTCGTCTCTATCCGACGCTTGAGACTTGACGAGACACTATGGGAGCATTGCCGTCTTTTATCTGATCAAGATGCACGGCAAATTCAGAGGCATCAAGCGGACGGCCTTCTCTCAGGTCTTCTCGGGGTGTAACAACCTTATACCAGGGTTTAAGAGCCATACCTAAGCGTATGCCAGTTTACCTTTCGGTTTAGGTATTACCCGCTTGAGTTCCTGAGCGGTCTCAATCCATTCAGAAATCACCACCTGGGCCTTCTTTATGGCCTCCTCGTACGTGGCGCCATCTGCGATGCATCCCGGCAGTTCCGGCACTTCGGCGATATAGGTTTCATCCTCATCACTCCAGTAAACGATCACTTCATATCTATACATTTTCATCCTCCTTGTGGAGTTTATATTTCAGAATCAAATTTCTTACCTGCTTAAGATGAACATCTGTTTGAGTATCTTCCGGAATGTTTTCCCGCTTAACCACGTAAACATCTTGAAAAAGCGTTTCAAGGGAAAGACCAGAACTGACCTTGGATGTCAATAACAGTAAATCTCAAAAACTTTCGGGACGTAACGTATAACGTATATATTTGCTTGACGTATATATTTGCATATGGTATATTCAAACCAATGATTAAATCATTTAATGATCAGGAAACGGAAAAGATATATAAACAGCAGAAGTCAAGAAAGTTGCCTGTTCAAATACAAGAAAGAGCATTAAAAAAGCTGATTATCCTTGATAATGCAGTAACCGAGAACGATTTAAGGATACCTCCATCTAATCACTTAGAGTATCTAAAAGGCAATAGGAAAGGAGAATGTTCCATAAGAATTAACGATCAGTGGCGACTATGTTTTAGGTTTTCGGAAGGCAATGCTCATGACGTTATGATAGAAGATTATCATAAATAGGAGGGAGTTATGAATAGGAATAGCAACAGAATACCAACACCGACTGTTGGAGAAATACTGAGGGTGGAATTTCTTGATCCATTAGGAATTACGGCATATCGTCTTGCAAAAGACATTAAGGTTTCAACCACAACGATCATTGAAATCTTAAACGGCAGGAGAAAAGTAACTGTAGAAACAGCTCTAAGGTTCGCAAAATATTTTGGAAATTCCGAACGGTTCTGGCTTAATCTACAGAATGATATTGACTTAAGGAAACAGAGAGAAATTCTTGCAGAAAAGCTTGGGAACATCCAGCCCCTGAAGATATCGGCTTAAGAGAATAAGAAGCCGTTAAATTTTAAATTCTAATATGTTATTGACAGTCTTATTAACTGCAATTATTATTAATAAAAGGTTTCATTAATTAATATTACCGGAATGGAGACGGAATGGCTTCGATAAAATTAAACACTACCGAGTTGATCTTTGCTGTCTTCAAAAGTATCGAAGAGAAAAAAATAGGGATTGGTAATAATTCATGAAAAAGCTATGGGGCGGAAGGTTTAAAGAGAAAACTTCAAAGGCCGCCGAATCCTTTACGGAATCCATATCCTTTGATTACCGTCTCTGGAAATACGATATAGAAGGGAGCATTGCGCATGCAAAGATGCTCGGGAAACAGGGTATCATTCCGCCGGAAGATTCTAAAAAAATCATAAAGGGACTTGAAGAAATTGCCGTGGAAATCGAAGCCGGGAAGTTCAAGTTCAGGGAAGACCTTGAAGATGTGCATATGAATATAGAGGCCGCCCTTACAAAAAAAATAGGCGACGCAGGCGGAAGGCTTCATACGGCACGGTCGAGAAATGACCAGGTAGCGCTTGACCTGAGGTTATATCTAAGGGCGGAGATTAAAGAAATAACATCTCTCCTTAAAAGCTTCCAGCATACACTGATAATCGTTGCGGAAAAATATCTCGGCACATTGATGCCGGGTTATACTCATATGCAGAGGGCGCAGCCGGTTTTGCTGTCACATCATCTGATTGCATATGTGGAGATGCTGCAAAGAGACGTTGAACGGTTCTCGGATACCATGAAAAGGGTAAACCGTCTTCCTTTAGGCGCATGCGCCCTTGCAGGAACAACCTTTCCCATAGACAGGGCTTACACTGCAAAACTACTCGGTTTTGACGGTATTGTCATGAACAGTATTGACGCCGTTTCCGACAGGGACTTCGCAATAGAATTTTTGTCGGCCTCTTCAATACTCGTCATGCATCTCTCAAGGCTTGCAGAAGAGCTTATCCTCTGGACGACTGAGGAATTCAGGTTCATTGAACTCCCGGACGCCTTCACAACCGGCTCGAGCATAATGCCGCAGAAAAAGAACCCGGACGTGGCTGAACTCGTCAGGGGTAAAACAGGAAGGGTCTATGGCAATCTCTTTTCTCTCCTGACGATAATGAAGGGCCTTCCACTTTCGTATAACAGGGACATGCAGGAAGATAAGATACCGGTGTTTGATACCGTTGATACCGTCAAGGCATGTCTGACGGTTTTGAAAGAGATGTTCCCGGGCATTGTTTTTCATGCAAAAAGGATGTATGATACGGCAGGTGACGCCTACTCCACAGCGACGGACATTGCCGAATATCTGGTAAAAAAAGGCATGCCATTCAGAAAAGCGCATGAAGCCACGGGGAAAATCGTTCTTCATTGCATCCATAATGGAAAAAGGTTTCAAGAGCTCACGCTGATGGAATTAAAGACCTTCGCGGATATTATTGCGAAAGATATTTATTCCTGTTTAAGTCCGGAGGAGTCGGTCCGGAACAAAATTTCCTCAGGGAGTACTTCGGTAAAAGAAGTGAAAAACCAAATTAAAAGGCTTATGAAATTAATAACCGTCTCATAATAATGACAACATTGTTTATAAAATCCCTCCTAACCCCTGGTCGCCTTCGGCGCCGCCAGATGCGGGTAAACTCCCTTTTAAAGGGAGGGATGGTTCGACAAGCTCACCATGACATTTGTCATCCTGAGCCTGTCGAAGGATGGCAAAGAGGGGCAAGGGGAGATTTTCTGATTTATGTAAATTCAATTTTGAGACTCTTAATAACAGAAAAAATATGAACATTAAAAATACGTTTACACGGTTTGCCCGGTTGAAAAGCAACAATACCTCAACGAACCCGATGAACTCAGCGAACTCGGTAAACTTAGCAAACCGTGTAAACTTTCTTTTTATCTTATGTCTTGTTTTTTTGTTATGTTTCGCGTGCGGCAAAAAAGGCGACCCTACCCTTAAATCATATGAAAAACCGGAGCCGCCTTCAAGGTTAAGGGCGGTTTACAGACCGTCGGAAGTCATACTGACATGGGATTTTCCCAAAAACAAAGAAGCTGCTATAAAAGGCTTTTATCTGATGAGATCATCCTTGAAAGCTTCCCCTTCAGGGACCGCCGGCTGGGGGGATTTTGAAAAAGTTGCTCTTATTGAAAACAGCGGACGTTCATACACCGATGCGGATATTCAAAATATAGATGCCTGTAAATATAAGATCATATCACGGAATCTGAGAGACATAACAGGCAAGGATTCCAATATCCTAGAAGTAATAACTAAAAAAGTTTCGGCGCAGCCTTCCGGTCTTTCTTTTAAAATTACCTATAGTACCCTCCTGCTTGCCTGGCAAGTCGCCGAAGAAACCGCTTCCTGTAATATTTATAAAAGTGACGCAAAAGGCGTCTATCCTCTCACGCCTCTGAATAAGCAGCCTGTGAAGGGAAATTCTTATAAGGACGCCTTTGACCCGAACAAAACCGTTTATTATACAGTCAGGACTTGTTCAGGTGATGAAGTCCGATACGAAAGCCCTGCATCAGAGGAGCTTCAGATAAATCCGTCGGAATTGATACCTTCAAGCCCTTCAAACCTTCAGGCAGTTGCCACAAAAGAATCGGTAGTCCTTGTCTGGAATGAACCGGACGAGACATGGATAAAGGGATACAAGATTTACAGAGAGACGGACAAGAAAAAAGGGTTCGTTTTCATCGGCGAGATATCCGCTCCCTCGTTTACCGATACGGATAAGCCTTTAACAAAGAGGAATTACAGGGTAACCGCAATCGGGCCGGTAAAAGAGAGTCCGGCAGCGGAAATTAAAAATATTGTTTACATCAAGCCCAAATAACCGAGGTAGTTCGTAAACTCATTCTCGAAATTATCGCTCAATATCCGTTTGCCGAGGACCTCACGTATCTCATCAAAATTCCAGAACCTTACTTCGTCAATCTCATCAGTGTTAAATGAAACCTCGCCTTCATACACACAACGGTATGTCGTAACAAGCTCCGTCTCATATGGATTGGAGTGGATATACGCATAGAGATACTCCGGTTCATAGCCGGCAATACCCAGCTCCTCATGCATTTCCCTCCTGGATGAAAAAATCAGATCTTCTCCTGCGCCTACATGGCCGCCGACAGACGTATCCCATTTGCCGGGCGCAACATCTTTGTTTTGTGAACGCTTCTGCAAAAGCAGATGTCCCTTCCCGTTAAATACAAGGACATGAACAACCCTGTGCATCAGGGCAGGATTGCCGTGCACTTCCGATCGCGGCGCACAGCCGATCACTTCACCGTTACGATTGACGATCTCCAGATACTCTTCCGGTTCCATTATCTTTAAATATAACAAAAAATTGTAAAACAAGTCCTCAAATTAAAAGACAGATATGATAAAAAGCTTTAAGGCAACTCCAAAATGTACTATCAACGCCCGTCCATCTGCATTTATCCGCAGTACACTTTAGCCCGGATTATTCATAAAATTGGCACGTCAACTGGGGATAGAGTATTTGAGCGGTTTTTTTTGCCGATAGTCAAATACGATATATAAAAATAAAGAGGCAAAAGCCTCGGAGGGAGGAACGACCGAGAATGAGCGAAAATATTCTATCCTCAGTTCAATTAGGAAAATTTATGAATAATCCGGTATAGCTTTATTGATAATGCGGGTCCCGTTTTTTGGGACCCGCATTTTGGAGGTCAGATTTTATTAACGTTCTCTGCTTTAGGGCCTTTCGGGCCGTCAACAACATCAAAAGTAACTGCCTGACCTTCGGTCAGTGTCTTAAATCCGTTTCCCTGAATAGCAGAATAGTGAATAAAGACGTCTCCGCCATCCTCCTTCGTGACGAATCCAAATCCTTTGGATTCGTTGAACCATTTCACGGTCCCCTTTACCATACTACTACACCTCCTTGAAAATAAAAAAATAGAAGATTTACGGAGTGATGCTATAAGAAGCTGCAAAGTCATAAGTCCTTGAAGCAACATACAACATAACGTCCGAAAGTTCGAAAATAGTATTGCATAAGAACAAAAAAAAGGTCAAGTATTTATAGGAGAAATAGCAGGTCAACTCATCAGTTGCAAAAAACTATTACAAACAGCAGGGCTGATGGTGCGATGAAAAGAAGGTTGACATAGGGCGCTGATTTGATTACTCTAATAAATCATATCACGTTATAAATATTTGTCAATTTACATATGAAAGATAATATCCTCAAGGCATTTGAAGAGAGCATTCAAGTCAAGCAAAAATTCATTGAAGAGAAGAATATTGTAAAGATCTTCGAGGTTTGCAAAGCTATTGCTAATGCCTTTAACGAGGGGAAAAAACTCATCCTGTTCGGCAACGGCGGCAGTTCAACCGACGCCTCGCACATTGCCGCGGAGTTCGTCAACAGGTTCAAGAGAGAACGCCCCGGTCTCCCTGCCATAGCTCTTAATACGGACATGGCGGTAATCACATCCATTGCTAACGATTATGACTTTTCCGAAATCTTTGCAAAACAGCTCAAGGTCCTGGCCGATGAGGGAGACGTTGTCCTTGCCATCAGCACCAGCGGGAATTCACCGAATATCATGAAGGCGATGGATGTGGCAAGAAAAAGGAAACTCACGACAATTGCCTTCACGGGCCTCAAGGGAGAGAAGTTCGCATCGAGGGCGACCTTTGCCTTTGTTGTCCCGTCGGACAATACTCCGCGGATTCAGGAAACCCATATAACAATCGGCCATGTTATCTGCCAGATAGTGGAAGATATCCTCTTTGATATACCTCGCAAGAAATAGCGCCCCCTATGATCATCCTCGGTCTTGATCCCGGACTGGCAACAACAGGGTTCGGAGCAGTCAAATTTGATAATAATTCCCCGGTCCTTTTGAAATGCGGGTCCATCAAGACACAGCCGGGTGAGCATATTGCAAACAGGCTTTTTCAGATACATACGGACATACTTCATCTTATACGGCTGTTGCAGCCTGATCTCATAGCCATAGAAAAAGCCTTTTCCATGGTAAGATATCCCAAAGCCGGTATAATATTGGGAGGCGTTTTAGGTATTATATATTTGGCGGTATTTCAAAATAATATATCCATGATAGAGATTACTCCAAAAGAGGTGAAGAATTCCCTGGCCGGTTATGGAGGAGCGGACAAATACCAGCTCCGGGCCGCAGTCAAAGACCTGCTCAAGACAAAAGACATAAAATCCCTTCATGCCTCGGACGCGTTAGCAGTAGCGCTTACCGCATACTACCGGAAGACCTCACGGAGAACCGTATGATATCGTATTTAAAGGGGCAACTGAAAATTGACCGTGCCCGCGATGACAGGATTACTTTGATAGTCAACGGCATAGGTTATGATATTCTGATCCCGTTGTATGTTATGAACGGAATAAAAGGCGGCCATTCCGACGGAGATGAACTGGAGTTGTTTGTATCCTACAACCAGACTGAAAGACAGCCTAAACCTGTTCTCGTGGGATTTCAATCTCCTTTGGACAAGGAATTCTTTGAGTTGTTCATATCCGTTGAAGATATCGGCCCTTCCGCCGCCGTTAAGGCGCTGATTAAACCTGTAAGGGAAATAGCAGGATTTATCGAAGATAAAGATACAAAGGCCCTTAGACAGTTGAAAGGCATAGGTGAACGGAAGGCTGAAAAAATCATTGCTACGCTGAAAGGGAAAACGGCAAAATATGCGTTAATGCAGGAAGTTATACTGGCGCCTTTGGCGGATGAAGATTTCAGAAAAGAAGTCGGGGATGTCCTCGTGAATCAGCTCGGACATAAACACCTTGAGGCGCGGAATATGATAGAAGAAGCTATCAAACGGAACCCGCGGATCAATTCATCCGAAGAATTGTTCGAAGAAGTTTACAGAGGCCAAAAGAAGTGATCCACGAAGAAGCGGATAATCTCCCGGATATCCTGAAAGACGCCGGCCCCCCGGATGAAGAGATCATTTTCAGTCTCAGACCCAAAAGCCTCGCCGAATATATAGGACAGGACAAGGTAGCGGAAACGCTGAAAATCGCTATCGAAGCCGCCCTTCAAAGAAAAGAATCCCTGGACCACGTCCTGTTTAACGGACCTCCCGGCCTCGGCAAGACGACTTTGGCCCATATTATTGCGAATGAAATGGGGACAAGGATCATTACCTCCTCGGGTCCGGCGCTGGAAAAGGGCGGAGACTTGATGGGCATCCTTACACACCTTGAAAAAGGAGATATCTTTTTCATCGACGAGATACACAGGCTTCCGAAGATCGTCGAGGAATTTCTCTATCCTGCGATGGAAGACTTTGCAGTGGACTTCATTTTCGACAAGGGGGTGCATGCGCGTACCCACCGTTACAGGCTTGAACCCTTTACCATGATCGGCGCAACCACAAGAGCGGGCCTTCTTTCCTCGCCCTTGCGCGAGCGTTTCGGCATTACCAGAGACCTGGATTTCTATAATGATAATGATTTGGTTCATATCGTAAAGCGTTCTTCATCGTTGTTGGAGGTCCCGATTGATGAGGATGGAGCGTACGAAATAGCACGGAGGGCGCGGGGCACCCCAAGGGTAGCAAACAGGTTATTGAAGCGTGTCCGGGATTTTGCGCAGGTCAGGGCACAGGGGAACATTACGCGTCAGGTTGCCATGGAGGCATTATCTCTTGAAGGCATAGATGAACACGGCCTCGGCGAAACCGACAGAAAACTGATGATGACCATCATCCTGAATTATAAAGGAGGGCCGGTAGGCATAGAAGCCCTCGCCTCCACTCTGCAGATTGAGACGGACGTCCTTCTGGACGTGGTTGAACCGTATCTCCTCAAGACAGGGTTTATCATCAGGACGTCTCAGGGAAGAAAAGCAACGGAAAAAGCCTACAGTAATCTCGGTATTTCTTATCATAGCGAGTTAAGTTTATTCAACGGGCATAAGAGTAATAAGAATAAAAAGCAATAGCCAAAACTTTGCTAAATTTGACAACATCGCAAAAAGTCCTTTTCATGGCTGTCATTCCCGAAGTCCTTAATCGGGAATCCATTCTTTTCAAGAAGTTGCGCGCACCTGGATTCCCGCCTTCGCCAACAGTAGGTGCATTAAGCACGGGAATGACGACTTTTTACGAGTTCATCAAATTTGAGGCTTTTGCAAAAGCCTCAATTGACTAATTTTTTATAAGCTGATAAGCTGTTTAAATAAATTCTTACCTCGGTATGGAGGTTATTATGAAAAAAATAGCATTCTTTATACTTCTGTCATTTTCACTCCTTATGTCATCAGACGTCGTTGCAAAACCCGACACCGAATATGAAAAAGCCATGCAGTATTACAACAAAGGCAATTACAAAGAGGCTGCAACCCTTTTAAAGAATTATGTAAAACTCAGACCTGATCCGGTTGCTTATTACCGGACAGGCTATGCGTTATATAAACTGAAACAATTTGATGAAGCCAATGAATATTTCAAACAGGCATATATTATTGATCCGTCTTTTTCTCCACAGGCTGGCGTCATAAAAGAACAGCCGCAGGAAAGACCTCAAAAAACCAAAAAGCCTTCAGCCAAACATGGGACTTCACCAAAAGAATCGCTTGTGGCGCCGATAGAAAAGAAGCGACCGGAAGCTGCAAAAGAACCGGATGTTCAAAGACAACCGGCTCATGAAGTTCAGCCGCAGCCCCCGATCCATGAGCCTTCCGTTACTATTCCTCCCGGGCATGAACCTCCTTTATCGGAACCTCAGAGAGTCGATCCCGGAAAAGGCATTCAAGCCCCGCCTGCATTTTCAGGTTTTCCAGAAACCCAAAAACCTATGACCTTTCCTGCTCCGACAATGCTGCCCGGATTGTTGGCAGGTTTTGCCGCGCTCATTATAATCCTGGAAATAGCTTTCTATATCTATTTTTGCTTATGCATTTTTCTTATTGCAAAGAAACTCGACGTGCCCAATCCATGGATAGCATGGATACCCATTGTTCAGATATGGACCATAGTAAATTGCGCGGGAAAACCATGGTGGTGGATTCTTTTGCTTCTTGTACCGGTCGTAAATATTATCATCGGCATTATTCTTTGGATGTCTATTACGGAGAACCTCGGCAAAAACAAATGGCTTGGTCTGTTAATGCTTCTGCCGATTATCAATTTTATTTATATGGGCATACTTGCATTTTCAAAGGGAGAGAAACATGTTTCGATGCCGGAGGATGCTACGCCGGCCTGATATCGCATCTTTCATAGAAAGCTTAGCCTCCTTATACAATAAGACAAGATGAACCGCCCAATTTATCTCAAAAGTCTGTTCTGAAGGAGATCTGGTAAATCTCTTCTGCCGTCAAGGATACAGTGAACATAAACAATAGATTTCATGACCTGATAAATAATCCGATAGGGCTTAAAAAATACCTCTCGGAATTCCAGCACTCCGATTCGCTCCAGTTCAGGTGGATAATTGCCCCGGAACGGAAGTGTTTCGAGCGTAACAATGGTTTTCTCAATGTTCTCGATCAGGCGGTCTGCTTTTTCAATAGAATCGTTCCCGGTTGCATAGCGATATATTTCCCACAGGTCTTTCTCAGCATCAATGATGATTTCAATAGTGTATTTCACCTTTGCTGAGTTTCCTTTGCTTTTGCCTTAATATCGCGAAATACATTCTTTGCAGATCTCGTATTACCTGCTTCAAGACTTTTCCTGCTCTGGGCAAGTATCTTTAGCATGGCAAGACTCTCCTGTACCCTTTCGTATTCACGGATATCCTGAAGAATTGCCTTTGCTTCTCCATTAAGGGTAATGACAACAGTACTATTCTTCTCACTTAAATCACGGATGATTTCAGAAGCATGAGATTTGATATAACTTATTGGTTTTACATCTTCACTGAGTTTCATTGGAACACCTCCTTGAATATAGACTTAATATAGACTAAATAATAGTCTGCCTACTTTACAAGGGGAAAGGTTAAATTGCTATTGTTACCTTAACCTAAATGTTGCATAAACGTCAGGGCAGACACGATGGAAAGTCTTGTAATGCGACAAATGACTATATTAGGAGCAGATCAACGGATATGAGCAACCTTATCAAGCACCTCTGCAGCCCATTGGTTCAGGCTTTTTCCTGAAGCTTTGGCTATAGTAAGAGCCTTGGCGTGGGTTTCAGGAGAAACACGGAGCATGATATTTTTTCGCCTCCTTACCCGGTTACTGAGAGGGAAAATACATTTTTTGGATTACTATAATGAATAGATGTATTATGATATATAAAACAACGCGATTGAAACGAATTAATAGTCTTACATGAAACTTCTAATGCATATTTGCTGTGCAAACTGTTGCCTTTATCCGTTGCAGTCTCTTTTTTCACGGGATATCGAGGTAAAAGGGTTTTGGATAAACCCGAATATCCATCCGTATACGGAATATAAGCTGCGTCTTGAGGCATTACGGCAGTTGCAGAAAACATGGGACCTTGATATCGAGTACATTGACCATTATGGATTGAAGGAATTTCTCAGGACTGTCGTAAATCATGAAGACAACAGATGTGTTTTCTGTTATTCTATAAGGCTTGAAGAGACTGCAAGAACGGCAAAAAAAATGGGTCTTGACGGTTTTACGACATCATTGCTTGTAAGTCCCTATCAGAAATTTGATATGATAATTAAAACAGCGCAGGAGATGGGTAAAAGATATTCTATACCGTTTTATATGGAGGATTTCAGGCCTGGATTTCATGAAGGCATGAAAATATCTAAAGAGCTTGGCTTATACAGGCAAAAGTATTGCGGCTGTATTTATTCGGAGATGGAAAGGTTTATGAAAGAATAGCTTACCCTGTTTACTGGGTTTACTCTGTTTGCTAAGTTAAAAGCAGGGCAACCTCATATGATTGATATCGGCAAAATGCTTATCATATTCGGCGTTGCCGCCATTGTTATCGGCGGGATACTTATGCTTTCCGGTAAAGTCCCGTGGCTCGGGAGGCTGCCCGGGGATATACTTGTCCAGAAAAAGTACTTTACCTTTTATTTCCCTCTGGCTACAAGTATTCTTCTAAGCATCCTCTTAACCTTAATCTTCTGGCTGGTAAAGAAAAGGTGAAATATAAATGATCAGATTAATCTTTTGTGTGGTCTTTCTGTTTTTTATGCTTCATAATGCTTTTGCTTCTGAAAACATTAAGGTGCTTATTATTAACGAGTCCTACCCTAAGGTGCCCGCTAAAAATGAAAAGATAGAGAAGCTCGGCAGCATGAAGGGAGACCTTCTTGTTATGGGAACACGGTATACCGGCAATATAGGCGTGTGGAAAGGCAATGGAGGTCTGTATATCATTAATGAACTGCCTTTGGAGGATTACATCAAGGATGTTGTAGTAGCGGAAGTCGGCCCGGACTGGGACATGGAGGCCCTCAAGGCACAGGCCGTTATTTCAAGGACCTATGCCCTTTACCAAAAAAGGATGAACGGGGAATCCCTGTACCATCTTGCATCTTCGGTGCTTCATCAGGTGTACAAGGGAAATAATCCCGACGCCCGGGTAACCTATGCTGTTGAAGAAACAAGAAGCGAGATACTGACATACGATAACAGACCGATAGAGGCATTTTACCACTCAACATGCGGAGGAAGAACGGAGAACCCGGAGGAGGTATTCGGGAAAAGCTATCCCTATCTTAAGTCCGTAGAATCAACCTGCGACATATCGCCTTATTCCATATGGGAAAAGAAAATAAAGCTGAAAGAAATTGAAAAGGCGTTGAACATGACGGGTATAAAAGAGATTTCGATAAAATCCTATACATCAACCCACAGGGTGAAAGAGCTGAAAATAGTGTCCGGTTCCGGGCCGTCAACGATAAGCGCGCCTGAATTCAGAAAGGCCCTCGGCTGGAGCCGTCTGCCGAGCACAAACTTTTCCCTGCGCAGCGACGCCGATTCCATATATTTTGAAGGGAAAGGCTACGGCCACGGTGTCGGCCTCTGCCAGTGGTGTGCGCTCAAAATGTCCCGCGAAGGCAAAAATTACAAAGATATCCTTTCATATTTTTATCCCGGGACCGCCATACAGCTTTATGAAAATCACTGATTTCGATTATCTTCTTCCCGAAGACCTTATAGCAAAAAGACCGTTGAAAGAGCGCAGCAGTTCAAGACTGCTCGTCGTTCACAGAGACGGCATAATAGAGCACAGGATGTTCCCGGATATTGTTACCTATCTCAATGCAGGCGATATGCTGATTGTAAATAACACAAAGGTTTTCCCTGCGAGACTTACCGGTATGCGTGAAAACGGCAAACCCCTTGAGATACTTCTTGTAAAAAACCTCGCAAAAGACGCATGGGAAGTGCTCTCGAAAGGCCGTTATACGGGCATCCTGCTCTTCTCCGACGATTTTTCTGCCGAACTGCATAATGGAGAGGTCGCCCGCTTTTGTTATTCGGGCAGTTTTATGGAAAACATTTGGAAATACGGCGCCATGCCTTTGCCGCCGTATATAAAACGCCTGCCTGACACATCAGATAAAGAAACGTATCAGACTGCCTATGCCAAACAGGAAGGTTCAATAGCGGCCCCTACGGCAGGGCTTCATTTCAACAATTCTCTTTTGGAAAAAATAAAGTCAAAAGGCATAATTTTAAGGGAATTGACTCTCCACGTAGGCGTCGGCACCTTTAAAATGATAAGAACGGATTATGTTGAAGATCATTCTATGGATTCCGAATATTTTGAGATCCCCGGTAGTCTTTTTTCCGAAATAGATCTCGTCAGGGCGTCCGGACGAAAGGTGTTTGCAGTGGGCACAACTACAACAAGAGCCCTGGAGGGGTATATGAGCGGGAATTGTGTCATTACATCACAAAACGGCAGAATCCGGGGGGTTACAGGTATGTTCATATATCCGGGATATTCCTTCAAAGTGATCGACTCCCTGATAACCAATTTTCACCTCCCCAGATCTACTCCCCTTATGCTTGTATCCGCCATATGCGGACGTGAAACATTGCTAAAATCCTACAGGGAAGCTGCCGCCATCGGGTATAGATTTCTTTCTTATGGTGATGCTATGCTTATTCTATGAAACAGGCTGATTCAAAAGACAGGTCTTCGGTTATGTATATCGGGAAAGGGATTATCATTGCAGCTATAATCATTACCGCTTCCCTCTGTTTTACCCTCGGCTTTTTTGTCGGCAAATCCTTCAGACCTTCTCCGGTGGAACAACTATCAGCAGCTCCCCGGCAGAATATCATTCCTGAGCAGCCTGTCGAACCTTTGAAAAAAGATGAAGCCGTTTCCCCGCAGCCTGATTCCGTGGAGAAACCGCAGATTCAGGCATCTCAGGAACCTCAGTCTCAACCATCCCCTGAACTCAAAAAAGCGCAATTAACTCAAGAAACTGTTAAAGCTGCTAAAACGCGGAAATACACCGTTCAGGTAGATGCATTCAAAAACACCTCGACAGCAGACGCCCTAAAGGAGAAACTGAGCAAAAAAGGATATAAGGCGTCCGTTATTTCAGTGAAAACAAAAAAAAATGGAAACCTCTTTAAAGTCATAGTTGGAGAGTTCACTAACAGGAAAGAAGCCGAAGTAATGTCGGTCAAACTGAAAAAGACCGAGAACCTCCAGCACGCCTTCGTAACATTCGTAACATTTAAATCCGAATAAGGAGATCTTACGGTAACCGTAGAAATCGAACTTGACAGCGAAAAAGAGGCGAATCTTCTTTACGGAAGGCTTGACAAAAACCTTAAAGTATTAGAAGAAACCCTTGATATCGTTGCATCTCAGAGAGGGAACAAGATCTTCCTGCAGGGCGAGGACCACTCCGTTAAAAATGCGGAAAAGATTATTCATGAGATCCGGTCGATAAGCTTTGAAGGATATATTCTTAATCCCGAAGACATCCGTTATGCCATCAGGTACGCTTCAGCTGAAGGACAGTCCGCCTCCATCAAAGACCTTTTTCTCAATAATATACCCGTATCTTCAAAAAAAAGGTTTGTCATTCCCAAGACGGATACCCAGAGGCAATACATAGAAGCAATCAGAAATTATGATATTGTCATCGGTATCGGTCCTGCAGGCACCGGGAAAACCTATCTTGCAATGGCAATGGCCATCAATGCCTTCCTGAAAAAACAGGTAAGCAGGATAGTCCTTGCACGACCCGCCGTGGAAGCGGGAGAAAAGCTCGGTTTCCTGCCTGGTGACCTTTATGAAAAAGTAAATCCCTATCTGAGACCCCTGTATGATGCGTTGTTCGATATGATGGATGCCGAAAAAGCCGGTAAGCTTGTCGAACGCGGAATTATTGAAATAGCGCCCCTTGCATTTATGCGCGGCAGGACGCTCAACGATTCCTTCATCATCCTTGATGAAGCGCAAAATACAACGTCCGAACAGATGAAGATGTACCTTACGCGACTCGGGTTTAATTCCAAAACCGTTATTACGGGAGACATAACGCAAATAGACCTGCCTCACGGTAAAGCGTCCGGACTCATTGAAGTAGAGAAGATATTAAACGGCGTCGAAGGCATTAAGTTTATCTATTTTTCCGAAAAAGACGTCGTCAGGCACAAATTAGTTCAGGAGATTGTGAAAGCCTATGAGCGGTACGAAAAACGGTCACCCGAAGAATAAATCGGTGAAAATCATCGATTTATTAAAGCGCCTGACTGACGGGATGTCTTCGCCTGCAAACGGGGTCCAAACGCATCTCAGCAGGAATGACTACTTCATCAGGATATATTTCATTTTCCTCTGTGGTTTCATTGCATCCCTTTCTATACAGACGGATTTCGGCCCGGGACAATTGATCGGAGGGTTTTTAATTGCCTGCCTGCTATTAACCATTTTGTACAGGGACATCATGAGGTATAAGCCTGCGTACATAAAAAAATATAATATGCTTTTGTTGCTCGGACTTTTAATCATCGGCACCCTCCTTACGGGAAGGCTTTTCGGTTATCTCCTTCTTACCCTTTCAAAAGGCCTCGAATACAGGGCGCTGGACAGTTCGTTGTTCGGAATTCCCATACCGGCCGGAGCAATGTTTGTCTCTCTCCTCTTCGATTTTCATACGGCTATCATCTTTTCCTTTGCCGTCAGTCTTCTCGCCGGACTGTGGGCGCATGATGCATCCTTTACCATCTATACCTTTGTCGGAAGCATTATAGCGGCCTTTGGCGTCATAAGATGCAAAAAGAGGTCTTCTCTGCTAAAAGGAGGCGCCTATGTTATTGCGGCAAATGTAATTACCGTAATAATCCTGCTGCTTTTCAAAGGAGATTTATTCACGGTAAAGGCGCCCCCGTCAATTCTCTTTGCAGCGCTCGGGGGCATCAGCGTTACCGCAATTGTCTCGCTGCTTCTGCCGCTTATAGAATATGTATTTAAAGTCACAACCGATATAAGTCTGCTGGAACTGCTTGATCTCAACCAGCCGATCATGAAAAGTCTTATGATATCAGCGCCCGGCACATACCACCACAGTGTTATTGTCGGAACCCTCGTGGAATCCGCCGCCGAGGCGGTCGGGGCAAACCCTTTACTTGCAAGGGTAAGCGCCTATTACCACGACATCGGGAAAATAAAAATGCCGGATTATTTTGTAGAAAACCAGAGCGGCTCCGTCAGCAAGCATGATAAAATAACTCCTCATATGAGCACCATGATAATTACCAATCATGTAAAGGAAGGGGTAGAACTAGCCAAACAATACAAAATCCCTGAACCGATTATTGATATTATCGAGCAGCATCACGGCACCATGATTGTCAGCTACTTCTATCAGAAGGCAAAAGACAAGGGAGATACCGGACGGACTGATGAAGAAGATTATAAATATCAGGGCCCCAAGCCGCAGACGCGTGTGGCTGCGCTTGTCATGATGGCCGACGCCGTTGAAGCCGCCTCAAGGGTGCTT
Organism: Thermodesulfovibrionales bacterium; assembly: GCA_041658585.1. Lineage (GTDB taxonomy): Bacteria > Nitrospirota > Thermodesulfovibrionia > Thermodesulfovibrionales > SM23-35 > DYFC01. Next base: position 15,652 of record JBAZZX010000017.1, on the reverse strand, counting down.
ACTGACCCGACGCCTGCACGCATTGCTTCGCTTGTCGACAAAATAATCAACCATATATTTCTTGAGGGACAACTCGATGAATGTGAACTGACGCTTAAAGACATTCATGAAATAAAGAGGCGCTTCACCTTTATTCTCACAGGCATATTCCATAAGCGGATAGATTATCCGGGGTTTGATTTTTCAAATGAAGGTCTATATAAAGAACTGCCAAAGGCTGTTAAAGCCAAATCAACAGAGAACGGCAAGTCTTCTCAGGAAAGCCCTGCGGCTGCTCGGACTCCACAAAGCTGAAATCAGCATCCTCTTTGTAAACGATGAAAGGATGAGGATTCTGAACCGCCAATACCGGGGGATCGACAGGACGACGGACGTGCTTTCGTTTCCTCAAAATGAATTCATTTCGCCGAACGCCGAACGCTTAACGCCTAACGTCGTTCTCGGTGACATCGTCATCAGCCTCCCAGAAACCAAAAAACAGGCTGAAGAAAATGGTCTTACCTTCCATCAGGAACTCAAAAAACTCCTCATCCACGGCCTCCTGCATCTCACCGGATACGACCACGAAATAAACAGGTATCAGGAAAATAAGATGCGGAAAAAGGCAAAGGAACTCCTTGATAAATTGGATTAGCTTCCGTCTTACCTGATCGAGAATTATTTCATGAATAAGATCATCATAAGCCGTAGACCTCTACAGCATTGATATCCTCTGGTCTTTATAAGGCTGGGGCCATTTGTAGGTGTCTATTAGCCAGGTGAGATGTTCGATGAGCATAGGCTGAGTGGTGACACTAAGTTCATTATCGAAAAAAATACCGGTAAGATACATGTTTTTGAATTTAGACTGCCAGTCAACCTTTCCGGTCGCAATTTCCGCCAAAACCTTCCCGTGTTTATCGACAAAAGAAATTTTAATTTTTACGGTTTTCCCCTTTCCTATTGATTTGGTCGAATAGAGTCCTATTCCTGAAAAGGATATGTTTGCTATATTGGCATCAATAACCTTCTTTTCTTTTGGAATCCTGACTTTGGCGCTGCCGAAAAACTGGTATCTGTACCATTTTCTGACATTTTCAAGTTTCTGTTTTACGTTTTTCTTGACCGGACTCTTTTCTCTTTTCACAAATATAAGCCCCCCTCACTATGTATCTTTACAAACCTATTTATTATATCGCAGGCTGAAGCTTACGGCTACTGTTATTATAAAAACCCCGCCCGTTAGTATTAATTGCGTATCATTCTTTTCCTATATCAGTCCTGTACCGAACTCCATCAAAATGGATCTTTTCAATGTTCTCGTATGCAACAGACCTTGCCTTTTCAAGCGTACTCCCTTTGCCTACAACATGAAGGACTCGGCCTCCGTCGGTGACAAGACCCTTTGTCTCGGAATGACTTACACCCGCAAAGAAAAGCTTGCAGTCCGCATCCCGGATATTCTCAAGTCCTGAAATCCGATACCCCTTTCCATAACGTGAAGGATAACCGGGATACCAGCCTTTGCTCTTGTCGCCTTTCATCTGCCGCGTCCTGCCCTGGGCGGCAACTACATCGCAATAATAGTCAGGACTCCATTCAACCTTCTTTTCGCCGAGGACCCCGTTTATGATCTGAAAACTAATATCGCTCAGTGGAGTAATAAGCCTCGGTAGTATAACTTCCGCCTCAGGATCGCCAAAACGCACATTGATCTCAAGAAGATGAGGGATATCATCCACGAGCATCAAGCCGCAGTAGAGTATGCCTTTATACGGGACCCCTTCCTTTTTCTTAAATCCCTGAATTATCGGCTTAGCAACCTTTTCACAGACAAGTTTTGTAAGCTCTTCTCCTTCAAGCCTGTGAGGAGAATATGAACCCATGCCGCCCGTATTGAGACCTTCGTCATCGTCATAAGCCCTTTTATAATCCTGCGCTACCGGCATCGGCAACAAAGACTCCCCGTCGGTGAAAACAAAAAAGGATATCTCCGTGCCATATAGTCTCTTCTCGATAACGACTTTGCTGCCTGCCTCTCCAAAGGCTTTCTCAACCATCAAATGATTTATAGCCTGAAGCGCATCCTCTTCATTTGAACATACGATTGAGCCCTTGCCTTGAGCCAAGCCGTCGGCCTTTACAACGGCCGGATGGTTTAAATGCCGCACATAGTCCTTTGCTTTCACGGGATCGTCAAAGACCTCGAAATCCGGAACCGGCACGCCGATTTCTCTGCACAGGAGTTTTGTATAAGCCTTGCTCCCTTCAAGAATTGCCGCTTTCTTCCGAGGTCCGACTATCGGGATATTCTCCGCATTAAATAAATCTACAAGCCCTTTTGTAAGCGGGCTTTCCGGACCTACAAAGGTAAGATCGACCTTTTCACTTTTGGCAAGTTCGAGTATCTCTTCATTCGTCCTTGCATTTTCACATCTTACATCCTGTGCGATTCCGATATTGCCCGGCGCACAAATGACTTCCTTTACATTCGGATCGTTTTTAAACTGCCATGCAATCGCATGCCCCCTCCCTCCGCTGTCAACAACAAGAACCTTCATCTATATCTTTTTTCCCTTTCTGACAGATATCGAATATGGAAATTATTTTTTTCGCATCCTTATCCTTCAGTGTCCCCTTTGCTTTACCTAAATCCACAGTATATCTTCCAAGCTCACAGTACAACTCCCGCAGGTCTTTCCTGGACTTTGAAATCTCTTTTAAATGGTCCCGTATTATTCCGGAATCTCCCCTTGCAATAGGTCCTGTGAGCGCAGCCGGTACGCCGAGTTTACCTATATTTTTTACAGTGCCTTTGATAAGAGGCATAAGCGCTTTAAGGGAATCCTTCCTGTTTATGCCGGCCAGCTCAAAAAGTTCGATTCCAAACCCCACTGTCGCAACCAGGAAATTTGATGCAGCACATGCGCCGGCATGATACAGTTTCTTTTTGTTTATTTCCAGTGTAATCTCTTTCCCCTTAAGCGCCCTGATTATATCCCTTGCAACTGTAAGCGCCTTTTCATCTCCTTCAATAAAGAAGTATGATCCTGAAAGCCTCTTAATTGCTTCTTTAACGCTTGCCAGACTCTGAAGCGGATGGAACGAGGCAATATATGCGCCGTTTCTTTTTGCAGACTTTAATACCTTTGATGAAAATGCGCCGCAGGTATGAAATACAATCGCTCCTTTATTAAAGCCCTGCTTAGAAGCCGTTTTATCACAAGCTGCTTTTACAGACCTGTCCGAGGTAGTAATAAAAACAATATCAGCCTTTCTGGCTGCCGCCGCAAGGTCAGTCGACGCCTCTCCCTGTCCGATGAATTCCTGCGCTTTTCCTGCTGAATTCATGGTTCTGCTTGCAATGCCGGCAATTGTGTAACCGTTTTGCTTCAGCAGATACCCCAGAGCTGTTCCGACAACGCCTGCACCTATAATTGAAACCTTGTACATAATATGCCTAACCCGGATAAAACAGAAATTAAAATTCAATATTTATTACTTAATTTTGAATAATTCACAAAAAAGGCAAGAATATTATTCATAATATAAAATATCAAGCTTCTACAAGCCGGCCTCTTCCAGTACCATGGGAATCCTTTTCTCAAGGCCTATAGCCATGATATGAACACCCTGACACAGATCTTTCATACCCTTAACCAAACGGGCAGCTATCTCAATGCTGGTTTTGGCCTTATCCTTTGTCGTTTCCATTTCCTTTATAAGCGGCTCCGGAACAAACACTCCGGCAACATTTTTATTCATGAACCTGGCCATACCGGCTGACTTGAGCAGAATAATCCCTCCCATAACTGTGGTCTTAAAACCTTCAATCCGCTTCATGAATTTTTCAAACAGATCCAGGTCATATATTCCCTGGGTTTGAAAGAACTTTGCGCCGGCCTCAATCTTCTTTTCCATCTTTATGAGCTGTAGCTCAAGCGCAGCCTGTGTGTCGGCTCCGGGATTTACTACTGCTCCGGGGAAGAAGTTCGGCGCGCCTTTAAGCTGGTTCCCTACCATATCATAGCCTTCATTAAGCCTTCCTATTGTTTTTAACAGGCCCACAGAATCTAAATCGAAAACCGGCATCGCCTGAGGATGGTCTCCCAGAGTCGGATGATCTCCGGTCAGCGCCAGGACATTCCTGACGCCCAAAACCCACGCGCTTAAGAGGTCAGATTGCAGCGCCAACATGTTCCTATCCCTGCAAGTCATTTGAAGGATAGGATCAATTCCACGGTCCTTCAGGAGATGGCAGACTGCCATAGATCCCAAGCGCATAACAGAACTCTGAAGATCGGTAACATTAATGGCGTCTACCTTTCCCTTGATAAGCTCTGCATCTTCCAATATTACAGCTGTTTCCGTTCCTTTAGCAGGCCCTATTTCTGCTGTGATAAGAAACTTTCCGGAATCTAAAGCCTCCCTGAATTCCATCTCATCAACTCCTTTTGTTTATTAGTTCTTTTTCTTACTCCTTTATTGATCCTGCTTCTTCCATAGCCAGCTTCTGGGGATGAACAGGCCATATCCTTGTATTGGACATCTCCTTCAACAAATGAAGCATATTAAGTTTTTCCAGACGGGCGTAGATCAGCTGCCATACGCACGGATTATCCTTTGAAGCCTCACATAACCCGCCCTGTGCTCCGCCACATGGTCCATTAACCAGGCTCTTGGCGCATCGTGACACCGGACAAATTCCGCCTGTCTTGGCAAGGATGCAATTCCCGCAAGCCATACACTTTTCCGAAAAATTTCCTTCCCTGTCGGCAATACCAATAAACCTTGTATTCAAAGCCGGTAAAACAGGCATATTATCCAGCTTTTCAACAATCCCCTGCACGCCTGCGCCGCAACCCATTGAAAGGACTGCTTCAACCTGAGAAGCCTCATCCTTTATACGGTCAATAAATCCCGGATCACACTGTCTGAGCAATGTCTGTTCAATAACCGATATATCATTCCCTTCAAGCTTCCTTGCCATCCTGATTGCCAACGCCAGTAGTTCTACCTGCTTTTCGCCTCCGCTCATACAGACGGTAACACAGGCGCCGCAGCCTAAAATGAGGATTTTCCTGTAATCTTTCAGCATATCTTTTATTTCCTGAAAGGGTTTCAATTCGGCAATAATCATAGTTTCACCTTCTTTCCTTTTCTGAGAGGGTTTATACCCAACTCATCGAATGTATTGATAAAACCTGAAATATCTTCTTCATCGGTTATGACAGTCAGCCGGCCTGCGTTGAAACCGGTTATATCCAATATCTTCTTTGCTTCTTTTACATGTTTTCTCAAATATTTGTTTCCCTCTCTGTGCCTGCAAGCGTCTTTTTCGCATATGTGGACGACAGCGCCGTCAACGCCAAATTCAAAAGGATATAACAAGTCAGCGGTATCGATGCGCCCTGTGCAGCATTTCCCGATCCAGTATACTTCGTCCCTGTCCAGCGGCGGACCCAAAGGCGACCGGTATCTGCAGTAAAAACCGAGGATAAGTATTTCAGGGGATTCCTGCCTTGCTTTGTCAACGATTTTGTCTATTTCAGCGCGGCTGTCCTGCATTGTATCGATTCCGAGGGTAATGGCCGATGCAGGACATTCTGACGCGCAGATACCACAGGCCTGACACCGGTTTATATCAACGGCAACAAGCTCTTTTCCCGGTGAAGGGACATCGTAAGGACAAATCCTTACACAGTTAAGACAGGAAGCGCAGTTTTCCCCTATATGCGCTCCTGCGCCACAGTTCAGGCAGCGCTGTGCTTCCTTTAACGCCTGTTCTTTACTAAACCCGAGGTCTATTTCCTCAAAATGCCGTATCCTGTCTTCAGCAGGCAGAGAAAACATTTTCTGTCTTTCTGCTTTGCTTATAAGATTCGTTATACTTTCATCAAGGGGTTCTAAAGCTATAATACCGGCTTTTTCTTTCGGACTTTTATTCCTGAAAAAGCAGTGAATTGCTTCGGCAACCCTTCTGCCTGACGCAATAGCTTCAATAACGCTCTGCGGCCCGCTTACGACATCTCCGGCGGCAAAGACGCCGGCTATATTGGTAATACCTGTTTCATCTTTTACTGACAGCGTACCGTTCCTTTTTAATTCAAGCCCGCTTTCTTCCAACAAACCGGAATCAGGCGTATAACCAATCGCCAATATAACTGAATCTGCTTCAATATCAAATTCGGAATTTTCAATAGGGACTGGTCTGCGACGCCCGGAGGCGTCCGGTTCACCAAGCTGCATCTGAACAAAACGTGCTCTCGTAACTTTGCCGTTTCCTGAAAATGAAACCGGGGCAGACAAGTATCTTAATTTAATGCCTTCTTTTTCAGCCTCTTCCACTTCTTCCTTCCCTGCCGGCATTTCTTCGAGAGTTCGTCGGTAAAGAACAGTCACTTCGTCACAGCCGAGCCGTATACAGGTGCGCGCTGCATCAAGAGCAGTATGTCCGCCTCCTATAACGGCAACTTTTTTGCCTAAATTAGGTATCTGTTTTCTGCTTACCTGTTTAAGAAACTCGACGCCTGAAATGATCCCTTTGAGGTCAGAGCCATGGCATTTGGGGACAATACTCTTTTGACTGCCGACAGCAATGAATACAGCCTGAAAATCTTTTAAAAGTCCCTCGATGGTAATATCCTTTCCGAGTAAAACGCCGGTTCTGGGCTCAACGCCGAGCGCAATAATGCGGTCTATTTCTGCCTTGACCAGGTCTTTCGGAAGCCTGTATTCAGGTATCCCCTCGCTAAGCATCCCTCCAAGGACTTTCTGCGCTTCAAAAACAGTTACTTTGTAGCCGAGGATGGCAAGGTCGTGGGCTGCGGTAAGGCCTGCCGGTCCGCTTCCGATTATCGCTATTTTTTCAGGACGGTTCTGGACCGGTTTCCCGGCAAAGACAAGCTCTTTTATCTGATCTGCGGCAAATCTTTTCAGCGCTCTTATGGATACAGGTTCATCTACCTGACCCCGCCTGCATTTCTTCTCACAGGGTCTGGTACAGATTCTGCCGCAAACGGAGGGAAAGGGATTGACTTGACGAATAATCTTAATAGCATCTTCAACATCACCTACAGCAATCGCAAAAACATAGCCTCGCACATCTGTGTGTATTGGGCATGCTGCCTGACAAGGTGGCATAGCGCTAATACTCATGATTATCGCCCTCCTTTTTTAGAAATCCTAATAGTTTCAGTCCCCTCCTCTGACGAGATGGCCGCATTTTATAAAAACAGATATTCTTATGCGCATCTTTCTAATAAGACCATAAGTAAAGCCACGTCTATCATTCTCCAGAAAGCTTTCAGGATCGGGTCACCTCAGCGACTCGCCGAGGCGAGAAGCTTTCTGAAACAACCCCCTTCATCCCCCTTTATAAGGGGGAATAAGAAGGATGCCGGACAAGCCGGCATGACAAAAATGAAATACTTAAGCGGCCTTACTTGTGAACTCCTTAAGTAATAAGCCCTTATTTTACGGGGAGCAGGACAGTAAATATAGTGCCCTCCCCTACCTTACTTTCAACATTGATAGCTCCACGGTGTGCGTCCACAACGCTTTTAACAATAGAAAGTCCCAGTCCTGTGCCGCTAATATTTTTTGTTGTCTCTGATCTTACCCTGTAAAATTTGTCGAAAATACGAGGAATATCCTCGTTTTCAACGCCTATTCCTGTATCGGAAACTTCTATCTGAACGTTCTGTGCATTCTCACTCATCTCGACACTAACCTGCCCCTCTGAGGGTGTGTACTTAATGGCATTATTAATCAGGTTAATAAACATGGCCTCCACACTGCTTTTGTTGCCAATAATCAAAGGAAGGTGATCTTCTATTTTTACATGAAGGACGATATTCTTGTCCTGGATCTGAGGTTGCATTAACTCGACCGTTCTTTGTAAAATCTCAGCGAGATCCAGATTTTCTATCTGTGTTAAATATCCTCCCTCTTCGATATAGCAGACATCAAGGATATCATGAATCAGATCAACCATACCCTTTATTTTGTTTCTGACCTTTTGAAGTAAATCCCTTTGTTTCTCATTGAACTCTCCCACTATCCCATCCAGAAGTATAGATGTCTGAAGTAAAGTAGAGCTTAAAGGGGATTTTAACTGGTGAGAAACCATTGACAAGAAATTGCCCTTTATCTTGTCTATAGCGCTTAACTGCGCCATATCATGGAGCAGGGTTACAGATCCGATGAGCAACCCATGCTCGTCTCTTACAGGATTGACATGAACCCTTAGCCTTATATTGCCTATATCCATAAGACATACCTCTTCGGCGCGATATGGTAATGGCAACTCAAGCTTCAATATCTTGTTTATAATTCCTACCAGCACATCATTTCTGATATGCTTCTGTACCGGATGATCTAAAGCAGCCTTGCCCTGTATGCCGAGAAAGGCTTCTGCCTTTTGGTTATAAAGGATGATCTTGCCTTGTTTATCGGTAACCAGTATGCCGTCCGACAGGCTGTCAATGACGGCGTTTAAGGATTCTTTCATTGCTCTGTAAGGCATATTTCTCAGCTCCCAATAATTAGAATTTTTTTAATTTGCCTGACCCATTTTTGCAGAAATTTAAGCCATAAAATCCTAAGAAATCCTCAATATGTTTTCTACTCTTTCTACCAGCACAACCGGCTCTACAGGCTTTGGAATATAGTCGTCGGCCTCTGTTTTCATGCCCATTTCCTTTGTATAACTTGTTGTGGTGATAGCCTCTCCCACTGCAGTCAATAGAAGAATGGGAATCTGTCTATATTTAGGGTCAGCTTTGAGCTTGGCACAAACTTGATAGCCATCCATTTCAGGCATCATGACATCTAAAATAATTAAATTCGGCCCTTCTGTTTGGACCTTTTTCAGCCCCTCTTTGCCATCATTGGCAACAGTCACATCATAAGATCTACTTTCTAAAAGGAGCTTAACGGCCTCCGTAAAATCTGCGTCGTCATCCACCAGTAAGATTTTCTTTTTCTCCATGTCTTTCTCCTTAAGCCTTGCCTACTTTCTTGAGGATCTTCCCTATACGTTCCAATAAGATCGTGTGCTCAATGGGTTTTTCTACATAATCATCAACATCGAGCTGCACTCCTGTTTCCAGTTCATAACGCCGCCTGCTGGCGTCCTGCTTTATGCTGCTCAGAATAATGATGGGTATATGAGCATATTTGGACCATCGCGGATCTTTCAATTCTTTGCATACTCCAAAGCCATCCAGCCTGGGCATGAGGAGATCCAGAATCATCAAATCAGGTTTTTCCTCTTTAAGCTTATTCAGGCCTTCAATCCCGTCTCGGGCCGCAATTACCTGATAGCCGCGCGCTTCAAGGATAAGGCTTATAGCTTCCAGGATATCCGGATCATCATCGACAACCAGAATTTTTGCGCTCATCATATCCTCCTGTTAAATAGAGTCAGTGTTTTGTGTCTGCGCCGGTAAATAGAATTTTTTCGGCACTAATCACTGACACTGATACTTTTATTATAGTATAGGTCTGGGTAATAAACCGGCCCTTTCTGCGATAACAGGCACTATGTCTTCCCAGGCCACCGCCATGATATGGACGCCGTGGATACCGTCTATTTCTTTCAATTGCTCAATTATCTCCAGAGTTATATTTACTCCCTCTTCCTTGACATTCTTGGCGTTCTCCAGGCGTGTAACAATCTCATCCGGCACACTCACACCTGAGACATTGTCCCTCATATAGCGGGCCATTCCAACAGATTTTATGGGAATGACTCCGGCAAGAATATGAACCTGTTTATCCAAACCCTGATCTCTTACCATCTCCATCCACTTGATAAACTTTACCACATCAAAGACAGCCTGGGATTGAATAAAGTCCGCGCCTGCTTTTACTTTCTTGGCAAGCCTTGTAACCCTGAACTCAAAGGGGTCGGCATAGGGGTTTTCAACTGCCCCGATAAAAAGAGGAACCTCGCCAGAGATAGCCTCGCCGCAAAGAAATTTTTTTTCATCCCTCATGGTCTTAAGGGTCTGGACGAGCTGGATAGAATCGATATCATAAACGCCTTTGGCTGTCGGATGATTACCGAATTTCTGGCTGTCGCCGGAAAGACAGAGCACATTTCGAATTCCCAAGGCAATTGCTCCCAGGACGTCGCTTTGGATAGCGATTCGATTCCGGTCCCTGACCACCATCTGCATTACAGGATCAAGCCCCATCTGCTTCAATATAACACAGCCGCTCAGACTTGACATGCGAACGATGGCTGTCTGATTGTCCGTTATGTTCATAGCATCACAACAGGATTTGAGGAGTTCACCTTTCTTCTGAATGACCGAGGCAGAAGTACCTTTTGGAGGACCCACCTCGCCAGTTACAGTAAAATAGCCTCCTTCCAATACCTTTTCCAGATTACTTCCGCTTTTCATCTCCTCTTTCCCCCTCCCTACGATTCTTTTTTCTCTTCCTGTGCTTCAACGTCTGCTATATGCTCCAATACTATCCGACGAGGTCCTCCGTATATTCCGGTTGACCAATCCCTGGGAGGTTTAATTTCGGACAGTTTTTCCAGAGTACCGAGTTTTTTCATTCTCTCAATAATCAGGTACCATGCGCAATCCACTTCCTGACTAATCTCGCATTTGCCGTTGTTCGTTCCGCCGCATGGTCCGTTCATAAGAGATTTTGCGCAACGGGCAACAGGACATATCCCGCCTGTCAGGTGGAGTATGCAGTTTCCGCATCCTGCGCACAGCTCTGTAAATATCCCCGCCTTTGGAACAGCTCCGTAAAATCCCGTATTAATGCCCGGATATACAGGAATATTTCCGATCCTTTCAGAAAGGAAATTTACTCCGACGCCGCAAGCCAGAGAAAGTACCAAATCAAAAGTCTTCACATCATCCATTACAGGCTCAAAAAATTCAGGCTCACAATGTCTTTCGATTGCAGCATGCTTAACCTCCATTTCCACACCTTCCTGAGAAGCCTTTATCCTGAGCATGGAAGCGAGTATCTCCGCTTCTTTGCCTCCTCCCGCGTGACAGATTGCAACACAGGTATTGCAGCCGAATACAAGAACTTTTCTGAAATCTTTTAACATATCCCATATTTCTTCAAAGGGCTTCTGTTTGCCGACAATCATTTCTCTTCACTCCTCTTTATCCCGCTTCTTCTGCGCACCGCAAGCCAAATGGGTGACGGACCAAGTTTTCGGATTCTTTCTGTAAATTCGGTACAGATATCAGCCCACTTTGGGCCCATAGCCGCTGAGAGATTATACATCTCCAGGCGCTCAGGATCTATACCCACTGTTGACAGTAATTTTTTTGCATATTCAATTCTTCTTGCTGCATATGTATTACCTTCCAGGTAATGACATTGTCCCTGCAGTCAGCCTGCCGTAAAAACTCCGTCCACACCCCGCTCGAATGCATGGAGGATATGGATATAGTCCAGCTTTCCTGTGCACGGGAGCCTGATGATCTTGACGGATGGCGGATAAGAGAGGCGCATCACTCCGGCCAGATCGGCGGCGGCAAAGGCGCAGTAATGACATGCAAAGGCAAGGATATTCGGTTCCCAGTCAGATGGTGTTTCGTGAGGTTTTTCGACAGAAAGAACCTTTTCCTCTTCTTTTACCATCCCCCTGTCTCCCTTATCATACTCTTTAATATCATTTTATCACGGGTTCACATTCCACAGCAGCATCAATCATTGCAACTATCTGGTCATCACGGAAGCTGTTCACCTGAAAAGCCTTGGCTGGGCATATGCCTGCACAGATTCCGCAGCCATGACATTTGATCTCGTTGTGAGCAATTTTGCCCTCATCGTCAATATAAGGCGAATTAAAAGGACAAACTCTGAAACAGCTTAGACAGGACATACACAAATCTTTTCTTTGCTTTGCGATGATCCCTGAGACAGCGAGACTTTCCTTGGAGAGGACCACACCTGCACGGCCTGCTGCTGCCAATGCCTGACTGATCGTCTCATCAAGATTCTTGGGTGCATGTGCCAGACCTGCCACAAAGATTCCGTCGCTCGGAAAATCAACCGGACGGAGCTTTACATGAGCCTCAAGGAAGTACCCGTCAGGATTCCTGGTGACCTTATACATTTCACCGATTTTAGAAGCTGTCGGATGCGGCCTCAGGCCGGTCGACAGGACTAACCAGTCAGCATTGAGTATCAATTCCTTATTCAGCATGTAATCCAACGTCCTGATTCTGAGACTATCTCCAATTTTTTCAACCGCAGGTTTTTTGTCAACCTCATAGCGCACAAAGAATACACCCATATCCCGTGCTTTTTTGTAATAATCTTCCTTCAGCCCATAAGTACGGATGTCCCTATACAGTATGAAGACTTGGGCATTAGGATCCCTCTCTTTAAGAGCAATGGCGTTCTTGATTGCGTCCTGGCAACAGATACGAGAGCAGTACTGGTTCGGCTCTTCACGGGAGCCCACGCACTGGATCATAACATACCGTTCGCCGGATTTCGGCTTCTCTCCCATAGCAAGCTTCTTTTCCAGTTCTCTCTGTGTTATTACATGGTCGCTTTCATTATAGAGATATTCAGTCGGCTGATATTCAATGCCACCGGTAGCCAGTATAATTGCTCCATGTTTTATTACATTTCCATTTGTAAGAGTTGTCTCGAAGTTACCGATAAAGCCTTCGATTTTTTTGACCTCTGTATCCGTGTAAAGCTTAATACGTTCGTGTGATAGAACATGTTTTATCCTTGCTTTCAGGAATTCGCGGACATCATCTCCTTCCAGTATGCGATAAAGATTCTTTAACAGGCCTCCCGGCTCTTTTTCCCTTTCGATAATAGATACATGGAAACCCTGGTCAGCCAACGAGAGCGCAGCAGTCATGCCGGCGATTCCACCGCCTATGACCATTGCAGCAGGGGTAACTCCTACAATATCGGTTCTGAGAGGTTCGAGGAGACGCGCCTTTGCTATCGCCATCTTTACAATCTTAATTGCCTTCTTTGTTGCCTCCTCTTTGTGTCCCATATGGCACCAGGAGCACTGTTCGCGGATATCGGCAAGATCGAAAAGATATTTGTTCAGCCCGGCATCACGAATTGTATCCTGGAATAGTGGTTCGTGTGTCCGTGGAGTGCATGACGCTACAACCACCCTGTTCAGATTCATTTCACTGACAATTTTTTTGAGCATTTCCTGACTGTCCTGTGAACACGCATAAAGCGTATTCGTTGCATAGACAACTCCCGGCAGATCTCTCACTGCCTCGACAACCTTTTCGACTTCAACAGTAGAGGCGATATTTGTTCCGCAGTGGCAAACGAAGACGCCGATCCTCGGTTCCTGCCCTTTTATATCTTTTTCCGGTGGCAGCTCTTTTTCAACCGTCTCTGTTCCCCGTGACTCGCTTAAAAGGGACATAACTTCACCTGCCACAGCGCTTCCCTGTATAACTGTTTCAGGTATATCTTTAGGTCCCTGATACGTTCCCGTAACGAAAATTCCTTTCCGCGTAGTCTGAACCGGGTTGAAAGGAAACGTCTTTGCAAAACGATATGAATTTGCCTCAATACCAAAAGTCTTTGCAAATCCCAAGGCGTCTTTATGGGGCTCAAGACCGGCGGAAAGGACAACCATTTCAAAGGTTTCGTTGATCAGCTTTCCATCCTCAGCAGCATAGCGGAGAAGCAAATTTCCTGTGCCCGGCTCTTCCCGAACCGCGGAAATCATAGTGCGTTTATACCGCACAGCATATTCATTTTTAGCGCGTTCTACATATTTATCGAAGTCTTTCCCAAAAGAACGCATCTCCATGAAAAAAACAGTCGGCTCTATTTTTGAATCGTGTTCTCTTGCGATAATCGCCTGCTTTGTCGCATACATGCAGCAGACTGAAGAACACCATGGATTTGCATTATGAGAGTCTCTGGATCCCACGCATTGAATCCATGCAACTTTTTTTGGATGCTTCCCGTCAAAGGGTCTCTTTATTTCACCTTTATACGGACCTGACGCGGAAAGGATACGTTCAAACTGAATTGCGGTCACAACATTTTTCCATCTGCCGAGGCCGAATTCACCTCTCGCCTTTGCATCATAACGATCCAGTCCGGGACAAAGGATGATTGCTCCAACATTCAACTCAAGTTCTTTTTCCGCATCTTTAAAATTAACGGCTCCAGCCTTGCAGGTCTTTTCGCAAATGCGGCAGCGGCCATTTCTGAAATATATGCAATTATCTTTATCAATAGCCCTGGTATTCGGCACAGCCTGAGGGAACAATGAATATATAGCTTTGCGCACAGTGAGGCCCTGATCGAACTCACTTGATACTTTCTTCGGGCATTTGGTCTCGCAATCTCCGCAACCGGTGCACTTACCGGGATCTACATACCTTGGGGCAATTTTGATTTTTACCCTAAAATCTCCCGGCCCGCCTTCCACTGCCGTTACCTCTGCCAACAAATGGACAGTGATATTCAGGTGCCGGCCAACCTCAACCATTTTAGGCGATATCATGCACATGGAGCAGTCGCCTGTTGGAAAAGTTTTATCGAGCATGACCATTGTCCCGCCTATTGACGGGTCCTTCTGCACCATATGAACCTTGAATCCGCTGTCGGCAAGATCAAGCGCGGCCTGCATTCCCCCGATACCGCCCCCGACGATCAGGGCAGAGCCTTTTTTTATGGAAGAAATCTTTTCATTCATATCAGTTATATCAGTTTCAACTCCTTTAATAGTCCAAGAGAATCTGTAAAATGCCTGTCTATCTGCAGCTCACGGGGTGTGAAGCCCATGGCAATGCCCAGAAGCTCTGTAATAAAAAAAACCGGAAGCTTTTTCCGTATTTCATAGCGTTCAGAGACCTGCTCCTGATACATGTCCAAATTAAACTGGCACATCGGACAGGTTGCGACAAAACAGTTAGCCCCCCTTGCAAGGCCGTCTTTTATTATTTGGGACATAAGAAGCAAAGATGTATCGGCGTCATTTATAGCGGCTGAAGCGCCGCAGCAGTCTGTTTTGTAGCTCCAGTCAATAGGATCTGCGCCGAGGGCCCTGCAGACGGTCTCCATGCCCTGGGGATTTTCAACATTATCAGAGATTTTTATATCACAGGGGAATCTCGTCAACAAACAGCCATAGTAACATGCAGGCTTGAGACCTTCCAGTTTTTTTGTTGACTTTTCAACAATCCCGCCTAAATTTGCTTTGGATACAAGAAGATCGAGGATACTTAATATTCTTATCTTCCCCTCGACCTTTTTGGAGAGTTCACTATTAATTTTATCCTTTAGTCCTGGATCTTCAGAAAGTATTTTTTGAGAGACTATTGTACGGTTATAGCAGGATGAACAGGGGATAAGCAACTCTAAAAGACCGCTTGCGTCCGCGATACCCAGATTGCGGGCGGGAAGCGCTACAGCCAGAAAGTCATCGGTCTTGCTTGCTGATGTTGCGCCGCAGCAGTTCCAGTCCTCAAGCTCTTTCAACTCCAGCCCTAATTGTCCGAATACCTTCCTGCACTGGATATCATAAAGCTCTGAAGAAGCATGGAGCGAACATCCCGGATAATAGGCAATCTGCATGGTCTCAGCCGCCTGACTTATCTCCGGCCTTCTTGTACAGCCGTTTGATTTCAGAGAGATTCTTGATTTTATCCAGGCGGAAATGTATTCGTTT
>JBAZZX010000016.1:0-51037 GCA_041658585.1 Thermodesulfovibrionales bacterium | reverse complement strand
TACTGCTCACGTCCGGTGAAGACCCTGAAAGTGTTCGAGTCTACCCCGGAATCAGTGTTCGAGTAACTCCGGATTAGGTGTTCGAATGATTCCGGAACGGGTGTTCGAGTGGGTCCGGCGCTATCAGATAACTGTAAATAGTTATTTTAAAAGATTAACCCTACCTTATAATGCCGTTTATCTGCTTTTTCGATCCATTGTACAGTTGCTATTTTTGACGAACCATAAATATCAAAATCCTTTAACGTTATCTCCTGACCTATACTAAGATGTTTAGATGTGAGAAAGCATATCCCGGTATCACTAATATTGAGGACAAAACCTTCAAAGGTTTCGGGATCAAAAGCACCTGCGGCATATTCTATTTTCTTCGTTTCAAGAATCTCATGACGGAAATACTCTCTTCTTTCAAAGGAAGTTGACACGATATTAACTCCTTCAGTACCTAATAGGTTAAGTCTCAGTTCTTAATGTTTAAATCTTTGTCATACGAATTTTAGCCCTGCTTTATAGTAAAAAGCACTTATGTCGCTCCAATTGGATTAACGGCAAAGCCCTACCTTAACATGGTATTAAATCACGATAGAAAAAGCGGTTATCTCTCAAAATAATATCCCCTATTTTGTGCGATACCCTCTTTCATCAAGACAAGGTGACCCTATCCAAAGAGTTGAGATATAGTCATTAATACTCATGGGCAAATCAACCGCAAATTCGGGTGTCTTCGTTAAATAATCAAAAAAGTTGAGTTCATACATTGGAACATCTTCCAGTGATGGGTCAATTTCACCATCCAAAATTATTGTTTCTCCCGGCTTCCAGTGAGAGAGGTTATCTGAAGAACTCATCAGCATTGTACCGATCTCAGGCGGCCTGTTACCCTTTCCATTTTGCGCGTGTTCATTATCTTTTGAGGTCATAAATGTCACTATAGGCTGCGTAAAGACATAATCGGTATTATTTTTTATTTTAGCTTCAAACCATGCTTTACCCCTAAAGCCGGCTTGTTTTGACTCCTCGCCTATCACAACTGCAACAACGTCAAAAAGGTGGCATCTTTTTTGTAATTCAGCTTCTATTTTTTGATATTTTTCCCCTTGTTCAGTGAATGCCAATAGTCTAAAAATATGTCTCCCCTCAATGGATAAAAATGATCTGATAAAATGAAGATATAGAGAATCCTTTTCTATGATTTCTATTCCTATACCCTTTTCCGCATATCCTCTTGCATTTCCGCTCACTGCCCGAAGAGTCTCATTTGAAGTTCTGACAACTTTCCCTTTTAAATGAGAGGTCAAATCATTTGGCAAAGAAATTATTATGTCCAGCAGGATATCGGGTGGAAACGAATGGTTTGTTCTTATAAAAAGACCATTTAAAGAGACATTGCTTGACAGCCCCCTGTATACCATGCCATTAACATCAAAGCTTATTTTTAGCCTATCACTAAACCTTTTTAGTTTTCTTTTATCTCCGAGTTTTCGATTTTCTTCAATTGCAATCATAATCTTCGATTTCCGGTCCACATATCGGTAAACTCTCCATACTTTAAATATGCGCTAATGAATCGGAAAATTCCATCCTACGTGGGTAGGGGGTAGGAATTTTTCGATGTAATGTTTTTTAGCCCAGTTCAAAGGGAGCTGTTTCAGGCGAGATAAAAGTAACTATTTCAGGATGAATCTTTGCAGTAAAGAAAAAAGGCCGAATGTACATGTTTCAGAAAGAAAGGTTTCCGGTTTGCTCATTCCTGTACTAAAAGGTGCGGCCCAATTTGTCCCTTTATCAAATTATCACAAAATAGTTGACAGTATCACAATGTCAGACAAGTTAATCGACTAAGACCTTCAGAGCACAGCGTCTGCTTGGATGATTAAGTTTTCTCAATGCTTTTGCCTCTATTTGTCTTACCCTTTCACGTGTAATGGAAAAATGGTCCCCTACTTCTTTAAGAGTACAGTCTTTTTCACATCCTATCCCAAATCGCATTCTTATAATCTCGGCTTCTTTGGGAGTTAGAGTATTAAGAACCCTCAGTATCTGCTCTGTGACATCATGACTTTCCGTATTAGAGTATGGGGAAGGAATATCTTTATCACTGATAAAATCCTCTATTGTTGAACCTTCATCCCCTAACGGAGCTTGAAGAGCTATTGTGTCCTGTACCGCCGTGAATACTGCTTCGAGTTTTCCTGTTGACACCGCCAATCTGTCGGCAATTTCTTCTTTGTTCGGATCTCTTCCAAGTTGTTGTCTTAATTCTCTGGACGCTTTGTTTGCCTTGTTATAAAATTCAGCTGCATGTACAGGAACTCTGATAGTTTTTGTCTGATCAATTAATCCCCTTGTTATTCCCTGCCTTATCCACCATGTTGCGTAGGTGCTGAACTTGAACCCCTTTTTATAGTCAAACTTGTCTACAGCCCTCATGAGACCGATATTGCCTTCCTGAATTAGATCAAGCAGATTTAATCCCCTGCCGACATAATTTTTTGCTATATTAATTACCAATCTCAGGTTGTGCGTTATTAATTCATCCTTTGCTTCACTGACAAGTGTTCTTGCCCTGGTTATTCTATCCCACTTGGATTTCAATTCGTCAATCTTGATTCCCGCCTCTGATTCAACCTGCTTATACTCATTCTCGACTTCCTTTGCAATGGCTTTAAGTTGTATTGAGTTGATGTCTTGTTTCTTTTTTTCTTTTATTATTTTTCTTAAATTCTTTAAAGTCCCGTATCTTGCAACCTTTCTATCCGCTATCTCTATTTTTATCATGAGATTGTGAAGGACTTTCAAGCTCATTCCAAGAGCTTCATCTGCTTTCTCTTCCCCGGAATTATGCAGGTCATCTTCGTCTTTTCCATCTAAATTCATTTCGATGTTCTTATATAAAGGCAGTGCAGTAATTATCCCTGTAATAATCTCTTTTCCTTCTTCCAATGTCCTGGCAAGCTCTATTTCTTCGTTCCTTTTCAGTATTGCAATATTCCCCATCGAATGGAAATATGTTTGAATAATATCCTCTGTTTTTTCATGCCCCTCTTCTTCCTCTGAATCCGAGCTTTCATCTCCAAACGGATCATGTTCCTGATCTTCAATAACTTCAACTCCCGCATCATGGAGAAGATCCATAAGTTCTTCCAGTTCATCTGTGGAGAAATATTCCGAAGCAACAGCATCATTTATCTCTGTATGGGTAAGCTTTCCGCAACTCTTACCTCTATCTATAAGCTCTTCAAAAATATCCTCTTTTTCCATGCTACTCCTTAAAATAATTTATTGATGTTGCCCGCATGAAGATCGCTCAATTTGTAGTTATATTTCCTTCCGAGTTTGAAAACAGGAGGGAAATAGATAGGGCCTAAACAGAAACTGCTAATATTATTATACCTTAGAATTGTTGATTTATGTTAGCGATATATCAACAATTCTAACCCCGATTTACGGCGGGCATAATGCTATTTCCTGCCGCCGTACATTGCAAATATCCCGTATTTATAATAACAATCCGCCCCTGTGCACTCGGCGACAAACGCCGTCGCCGTAAAGAAGCCCGTGGTCAAAGACCGATATGCGCGCCTCTGCCCTGTCATAGTATTTGCCGTCGATGTAAATCTTCATAGCGCCTCCTCATCTTTGAATATGTCCCTCAATTTTTCGTAACCGTTCCCGAACCGTTCCCTGAGCAGCCTGTCATAACGTCTTAGAATTTTCATGATGTAGATATCATGCTTTATATATTCTTCGGCCATGACAATAAAACTCCTGTTTCTGCTCCAGGCGCCTTCCACGACGCCGTATTTCTGTATGGTCCCCATCAGCACCTCTTCTGAATCAACGGAGACGGTCAGGCATCTGCCGCCCTTTTCCTGATATATGGTATCTTCAATCGGATGCTGGTAAAGCCTGCCCAGTTTCAGTTTTGAAGGCCCGAAGTGGATAATGGCTATTTTTACTCCTCTATCCAGAGCATCCCGCACCGCGTCTTCAATCCGCTCCAGCTCTTCCCTCCAGACGGAGATCAGTACCGTGCGGGCCGCGCCTTCAATCATCCCTTTAGCCTTTTCGATAAAAAAATCATAATCGATAACGTTCCATATGGACACGCTCTCCCTTCCCCCGGCAACATTTGACAGGTTTTCCCTAAGGGACCTCATTACCGTCTCCATCTCTTTTTTGTGCCTGCCGAGGAAATCTTCAAGCGCTATGGGAAGGTATCTCTTTGACTTGCCTTCATCTATTATGGTGACCATGCCTTTTTCGCCGAGCTTTTTCAGCACCTCGTATATCTTGGAAGTGGGTATCCCCGAAGATTTCCCGAGTTCATAGGCAGTGCAGGGATATTCCTTCAGCAGGGACATATACCCTTTGGCTTCATATTCCGAAAGCCCGAGTTCCATCAGTTGTGAAACGGCTGTTTTCATATATTATCTACCGTAGTAGTTAATAGTATATGATAATTCGTTATATGTCAATACCGCATGGATGGCGGGTTTATGATGTTTCATAGAATCGGAAGGAATAATGGCTTCCTTAATCCACAATCCAATCCATGTCCGGCAGGATTTTGGAAAGGTATAAAGGGCAACGGCATAAGAAATTGCGGTAGGGTTTAATGATTGAAATGTTTTATAATTCTACAAGGCGATCATGATTCCCTATAAGGACGATAACCCTACATCTATATTCCCCTGTGCAACGATAGGGATCATAGTCCTGAATGTCCTTGTTTTTTTTCTTCAGCTTTCCGCTCACTCGGGTATGAAAGAAATAACGTATGCATACGGGGCAATCCCACAGTACCTGCTAAACTTTGAAAAAATCCAGCCGATACACCCCGTCATGACCGTATTTACATCCATGTTTATGCACGGCGGCTTCTTCCACCTCGGCGGCAATATGCTCTATCTATGGATTTTCGGAAAAAATATTGAGGACCAACTGGGGCATCTGCGGTTTGTCGTTTTTTATTTGCTATGCGGAATAATCGCGGCCTATGCCTATGCTGCAACGAATTCGGATTCCACAATCCCCATGGTCGGCGCAAGCGGCGCCGTATCCGGAATATTAGGCGCATACCTGCTTCTGTTCCCGCGCGCTAATGTCCACACCCTCATATTTCTCGGATTTTTCATAACCACGGTTAAGATACCAGCCTTGATAGTTATCGGTTTTTGGGCTATTATACAATTCATTAACATTTTGGTAAGCACGGGCCTTCATGAGAAAGCAGGCGGAATCGCATGGTTCGCACATATCGGCGGCTTCCTCACGGGGCTTGCAACAATAAAACTTTGGCTGCCAAGGAGGAATAAACCGTGGTTGTAATCTGTCCGAAATGCAAAATTAAACTTAAGGTTGATGAAACAAAAATCGGCGAGGGTGGGTCGCGGTTTAAGTGCCCGAAATGCGCCACAATACTCCTCGTCAAAAAGCCTGCTGCCGCTTCCCATAAGCCGATCAATAATATCAAGGCATTGGTTGCGCACTCAAACCCGGCTACAGTCGCTCAAATAGCCGCCTTACTGAACGGCAGCGGCTATCAGACGATTACGGCAACCGACGGCATTGAAGCCATGGTCAAGGCGATCAAGGAACTTCCGTTCCTTATTGTTCTTGAGGTAGGGCTTCCAAAAATTTTCGGCTTCGAGGTCTGCAAGAGGCTGAAATTAAGGCCCGAGACCAAGGGTCTGAAATTCATCCTTGTAAGCTCGGTTTATGATGACAGAAGGTACAGGAGGCAGCCCGAATCCCTCTATGAAGCCGATGATTATATCGAAGAGCACCGCCTGTCCGAACTCCTCATAGATTCGATCAACAGAATAAAAGGAATAGAACCGGGAGAAAAAGAGGAAAAAACCGAAAAACCGGCTGCGCCGCCCCAGGAAGAAAAAGTCGGACAGAAGCCTGAACCGCCTTCAACCATTGAGGAAAAACCGGCCGATATCGCTTCCGATGAAAAGATAGAACGTGCAAAGAGACTGGCAAGGACAATAGTGTCCGATATCTATCTCTACAACACGCCAAAAGCGGAGACGGCGATCAGGAACGGTACGTTCTATGCGGCTTTTGCCCCGGAATTAAAAGAAGGCCTTAAACTATATGAACACCGGATAGCACAGGAAGTTCGGGACAAAGGCGACTTCTTTAAGGACACAGTACGGGAATTCATAGATAAGAAGAAAAAGTCTTTATAATTAAAAATTCAGAAAATAGCAGTATTTATTAAAAATAACGAGATAACCTTATATATTTGCCTTATTTTATCCGATTGTCCTCTTGCCATATTTGCCCGATTCTTATTATATTAGCACTCACTGGCTGCGAGTGCTAACAAATTAAAACCTTAATAAATCCAAAGAAAGGAGAAAGAAGACTATGAAGTTCAAACCGCTTAGAGACAGAGTTTTGGTCAAGTTTTCTACCGAGGAGGAGAAGACTGCCGGTGGATTGTTCATCCCGGACACTGCAAAGGAAAAGCCCCAGAGAGGCACTATCATTGCAGTCGGATCCGGTAAGATTACCGATGACGGCAAGCGTCAGACCATGGATGTGAAGGTCGGGGACACTGTCCTTTTTGACAAGTATTCCGGATCAAAGATCAAGATCGACGACGAGGACTACCTTATTATAAGGGAAGAAGACGTCCTCGGAATCGTTGCATAAAAAAGCTAGCTACAAAAAGGAGGAATAGTTAATGGCTAAACAGCTTATTTTTGATGAAGCGGCAAGAAGCGCCATACTTAGAGGCGTATCATTGCTTACCGATGCAGTAAAAGCTACCCTGGGACCAAAAGGGAGAAATGCAATTCTTGACAAAAAATACGGTGCGCCGACAATTACCAAGGACGGCGTCACAGTTGCTAAAGAGATAGAGCTCAAAGATCCATGGGAGAACATGGGCGCGCAGCTCGTCAAGGAAGTTGCATCCAAGACCTCTGACACAGCCGGTGATGGAACAACCACAGCAACAGTTCTCGCTCATGCAATCTACAGAGAGGGCATGAAGAATGTTGTTGCAGGCGCAAACCCCATGGACATTAAGAGGGGCATTGAGAAGGCAGTTGCAGTTGTTGTTGAAGAACTCAAGAAGATGAGCAAGCCGGTCCAGGATAAAAAGGAAATTGCCCAGGTCGGGACCATCTCCGCAAACAATGACTCATCCATTGGTGAGTTAATCGCAGAGGCGATGGACAAGGTCGGGAAAGATGGTGTTATCACTGTAGAAGAGGCAAAGAGCATGGCTACAACACTCGACGTGGTTGAAGGCATGCAGTTCGACAGAGGCTACATCTCCCCCTATTTCATAACAGATCCTGAAAGAATGGAATGTATCCTCGAAGACGTCTATATCCTTCTCCATGAGAAAAAGATATCGAGCATGAAAGACCTGCTCCCAATCCTTGAGCAGACCGCAAAGATGAGCAAACCTTTAATGATAATCTCGGAAGAGGTAGAGGGCGAAGCGCTTGCGACACTCGTTGTCAACAAGCTTCGCGGCACCATTCAGGTCTGCGCTGTCAAAGCCCCGGGATTCGGCGACAGACGCAAGTCCATGCTTGAAGACATCGCCGTCCTTACAGGCGGCACTGTAATATCTGAAGACCTCGGCATCAAGCTCGAAAATATCAAGCTCTCAGACCTCGGAAGGGCAAAGAAGATCAACGTTGATAAAGAGAATACCACGATAGTTGAAGGCGCAGGAGACACTGCCAAGATCCAGGGAAGGGTCAAGCAGCTAAAGGCCCAGATCGAGGAGACAACTTCTGATTACGACCGTGAAAAACTCCAGGAAAGACTTGCCAAACTCGTTGGCGGCGTTGCAGTAATCAACGTGGGTGCGGCAACCGAGACCGAGATGAAGGAGAAAAAGGCAAGGGTCGAGGACGCCCTGAACGCAACAAGGGCCGCGGTGGAAGAAGGAATCATCCCCGGTGGAGGCGTTGCGCTTCTGAGATGCCTGCCTGCACTTAGAAACATGAAGCTTTCAAACGATGAGCAGATAGGAGTTGAGATCATCAAGAGGTCCCTTGAAGAGCCGATCAGGCAGATCGTAAACAATGCCGGCCTCGAAGGATCGGTAGTTGTGGAAAAAATAAAGCACTCAAAAGAGGCAAACTATGGCTTCGATGCCGACAAGGAAGAGTATGTAGACCTGATAAAGGTCGGCATCATTGACCCGACAAAGGTCACCAGGTACGCCCTCCAGAACGCGGCATCGGTTGCAGCTTTGATGCTGTCGACCTCTGTTATGATCACCGATATACCGGAAGAGAAATCTGAAGCCCCCATGCCTCCGGGCGGCGGAATGGGCGGAATGTACTAAAAGACACGGCATAAGCCCGAATATGCAATATATAGTAGGGGCAATTCAAGAATTGCCCCTACTTTTTTATGTGCTGCAATTTGACTATATCTTTTGATTTTGTCATCCTAATATTATGAAGAAAAAGAACACTTACATCGCCGGAGGTATACTCCTTTTTTGTCTGCTTTATCTGACGGTGCAACTTTTTGTCCCTCTTCCTATAGGCAATAAAAGCATAGAGATTCGGATACCGAAGGGGTCAACCTTCAGACAGGCTGCCGATGTCTTTGCCGAAGAAAATGTATTACGCAACAAAACCCTGTTTCTTGTTATCGGTAGACTGACCGGCCTAGACAGAAAAATAAGGGCCGGATATTACTCCCTATACAGCTCTATGAACCTGCTCGATCTGCTCAGGGTACTAAGGAAGGGGCAGATCATCGAATATGAAGTGACCGTGGTAGAAGGTGATTCTTTGCGCGAGATCTCCGAAAAATTGTCCGAAAAAAACATCGTCAGCCGGGAGGACTTCCTTGAACTTTCAACCGATACGGATTTACTGGCATCCTTCAATATAAATGCGCCTTCCTTTGAAGGCTATCTCTATCCCGAGACCTATAAAATCCCCAAGGGGATGGACCCGCAGGAGACTGTCGGGATGATGATTAATAAGATGAGGGAGAAATATTCGGACAAACTGAAGGCAAGGGCTGAAGAGATCGGACGTTCGGAGAAGGAGATCCTAACTCTCGCGTCGATCATCGAAAAAGAGGCTGTGACGGATGAAGAGCGGCCTTTAATATCGGCTGTTTATCACAACAGGCTCAAGACAAAAATGCCCCTTCAGGCAGACCCGACGTCGATCTATGGGGTAAAAAGCTCCAGGGAAAAGATAACATTCAACGATCTGCAAAGAAAAACCCCCTATAATACATATGTAATCAAGGGGCTTCCTCCCGGACCCATTGCGTCTCCGGGTATAAAATCAATTACGGCAGCCCTGTATCCGGCTAAGACGCCGTATATCTATTTTGTGTCAAACAACGACGGCACCCATCATTTTTCCGTTTCAGCGGCAGAGCATCTGGCTGCCGTCAAAGCATACAGACAAAAGAAATTGATAGAGAAGGAAAATCCTTCCGCCCAGGAGAGCGCCGGCAAAGATGAAAAACCGTAAAAAAACAAAGACCATTTATGTAGGCGCCGTGCCTGTCGGCGGAGGCAATCCGGTGGCTATTCAGTCCATGACAAAGACGGATACGGCTGATGTAAAATCAACGATTAAACAGATCAAATCCCTCGAATCTAAGGGTTGCGAAATCATAAGGCTTGCAGTCCCTGACATGAATGCGGCAAAGGCACTCGGTAAAATAAAAAAATCGGCCAAAATCCCAATGATAGCCGATATCCACTTCGACTGGAGGCTTGCACTTGAAGCGATACGGCAAGGAGTGGACGGTCTCAGGATAAATCCGGGGAATATCGGCGCACAATGGAAAATACGGGAAGTGGTTAATGCGGCAGCCGGGAAAGAGATTATTATACGGATAGGCGTAAACGCAGGGTCGCTCGAAAAAGACCTGCTCGAACAATACGGCCATCCCGTCCCGGAAGCCCTTGTTGAAAGTGCCGGCAGGCATATCCGGATTCTTGAGGACCTCAATTTCACTGATATCAAGGTGTCCCTTAAGGCTTCCGACGTTCTGAAAACCGTTGAGGCCTACAGGCTGTTTTCAAAAAAATACTCCTATCCTCTCCATATCGGCATATCGGAAGCAGGCCCGCCGTCACAGGGAATCATAAAAAGTTCCGTCGGACTCGGCATACTGCTTCACGAAGGCATCGGAGATACGATACGGGTGTCCCTCACCGCGGGACCGGAAGAAGAAGTGAGGGTTGCCTACGCTATACTCGGTTCGCTCGGCATGAGAAAGAGAGGAGTCAACATAATCTCCTGCCCGACCTGCGGCAGAACAAAGATCGACCTGAAAAGCCTTGTGAAAAGAGTTGAACGCAAAGTAAAAAATATTAATAAACCGTTAACCATTGCAGTAATGGGATGCGTCGTAAACGGTCCCGGTGAGGCAAGAGAAGCCGACTTCGGCGTTGCCGGAGGTATAGGGAGAGGGATTCTGTTCAAAAAGGGAGTTATAGTAAAGAGGCTAAAAGAGGAAGAACTACTGGATGCGCTCATGGAAGAGATAAACAAATATTAAGAACTTAATAAAACATCAAATCAATTCTAATCCTGCCATGTAATAAAGATCGTGATATTTTGTGCTCCACCGCACAGTTGCCGTTTGAGAAGTTGCAGGAATTTTATTTTTTATTGTTATGTCCTGTCCTTTGCTGAGAGGATCGGTAGTAAGAATACATACCCCGGATTCGCTTATATTCGCAATAACGCCGTCAAATATTTCTTCCGAATGCAAGCGGTTTAAAACATATTGGACCGCACTGATTGTATCGTCGCGGCTATGTCGCCTCTTGTCAAATGTACTCATCTCTTCTGTTGTTACCTATCCCGAAAGATAAAGGTTATAAGGATTAAATTATTGATTAAATTACATGTATTGTCAAGGTATTTTTCATTTTAAGCATCTTATAGGATTACCCCGTCGCCTTTTCAACCGCTTCCTCCACCTTCACCTTCAGCGCCTCTTTTGTCCTTCTGTCCTTTATCTCCACAAGACCGTCTTTGAGGTTCTTTTCACCTATTACAAGCTGGGTCGGGATCCCGATCAGATCGGCATCCTTGAATTTCACACCCGCCCTTTCATCCCGGTCGTCCATCAACACCTCAAATCCCTTTTCCGTTAGATCACTATAGAATTTCTCCGCTATCTCCATGGTCTTTGCATCATTGATATTCAGCGGCAGAATTTCAATATCAAACGGGGCTATGCTCTTTGGCCAGATGATACCGTCCTTATCGTGGTTCTGCTCGATAGCCGCTGCCGCAATCCTTGCCGGGCCGATACCGTAGCTTCCCATGATTATGGACTTTTCCTCCCCTTTTTCATCGAGATAGAATGCCTTCAACGGTTTGGAATATTTTGTGCCCAGCTTGAAGATATTCCCGATCTCGATGACACGTTCCACTTTTATTGCCGCTTTGCATTTCGGACATGCATCGCCGTCTTTTGCAAGATGTATATCATGCCATTCGGCGGAGAAATCCTTTTCGGGTCTTATGCCCTTTATATGATAATGAGGTTTGTTTGCGCCGCAGACATAGACGCCTTCCTTCAGACATGAGTCCGCCACTATCCTGATCTTATGATTCATCGGTCCTATGAAACCGGCTTCGATACCGAGGATTTCCTTGACTTCCGTCTTCTGCGCCGGTCTGTGCTTGCCGATTATCCTTATCAATTTCTTTTCATGCGCCTCCTGGTCTCCCCTTACCAGGGCAAGCACGGGGCCGTCATCGCTTATGACCAGTATGCTTTTGATAAAATACCCGGGCTTGATTTTCATGAAGTTAGATACCTCCTGAATAGTGCGTTTTTCAGGGGTATGGACCTCTTCAAACTCCCAGTCCATCATTTCCGTTTTTTGCGGATGCGATTTTGCAAGCTCTACATTCGCGGCATATCCGCATGAACTGCAGATGACGACGTCGTCTTCACCCGCAGAGCTTGGCGCCATAAATTCATGGGAGGTTGCCCCGCCCATCATGCCGGGGTCTGATTGGACCATATAAAACTTCAGCCCGCATTTCGAGAAGATTTTATGATAAGCCTCGGCATGGCGCTGATAATTCTTTTCAAGCCCGTCTTCATCGGCGTCAAAACTGTAGCTGTCCTTCATGATGAATTCCCTGGTCCTGAGGACTCCGCTCTTCGGCCTCGCTTCATCCCTGAGCTTGGTCTCGATCTGGTACCATATCTGCGGAAGGTCCCTGTATGAACGTATCTCCCTCGCTGCAAGCCATGTCATGATCTCCTCATGGGTCATGCCGAGACACATGTCACGGCCCGTCCGGTCTTTCAGCCTGAACATCTCTTCGCCTATCTCATCCCACCTGCCGGTCTCCTGCCAGATCTCTGCAGGATGCAGCACAGGCATGGATATTTCCTGCGCTTCGAGGGCGTTCATCTCCTCACGCAGTATTTTATATATCTTTTCCAGGACCCTGAGGCTGAGGGGCAGATATATGTAGATACCCGCCGCAAGCTGCCTCACATAACCGGCGCGCAGCATAAGTATATGACTCACAGCCTCCGCATCGGCGGGTACTTCCCTTAAAGTCGGTATAAGCATCCTCGAAAAACGCATGTTATCCTCCGGTAAATAATGGTATGTAAGTAGACTAAGACATTATGAAAAGAGAGTCAAGAGACCTTTTCCCTTTGTTTTTGAAAAAATAGCTCCGAAAGTGTTAAATTATAGATCATCCTTAAGGAGGAAACTATTTTGTTAAAAAGACTACCGATAACACCCGCGGGCTATCTGAAACTTCAGGAAGAACTTGATCGGCTTTTAAAGGTTGAAAGACCTAAAAACATAAAAAATATATCGGAGGCAAGGGCGCACGGCGATCTTTCAGAGAACGCCGAATACCATGCCGCCAAGGAACAGCAGTCTTTTCTCGAAGGGCGCATACAGGATCTGAAGACAAAACTTGCTCTCGCCGACGTAATCGATCCGGCGAAGATCTCGCAGAACAAGATCGCCTTTGGCGCAAAGGTCAAGGTTATGGACCTCGATACCGATGAGAAAAAGACCTTCAGGCTTGTGGGACCCGATGAAGCCGATGTAAAGAGCGGAAGGATATCTATAAGCTCTCCTGTCGGTAAAGCGCTGCTGAACAAAGAGATCGGTGATATTGTTAATGTTAAGGCGCCTGCAAAAACCATGGAGTATAAGATATTAGAGATCAGCTTTGGGTAGATACTTCGAGGCAAAAGTAACCGGCAACAACCCTTTAAACAACAAAACCTGTATTCTTACAATAGAACCGCTTGGACCGGTAACTTCCCCCGGACCGGGACAGTTCTATATGATAGAGGTCGGCGGTTCATACGACCCCCTGTTGAAGAGACCTTTCAGCTACCTCAAACAAACGGCGGATTCAATCAGTTTCCTCTATGCAGTCAGGGGAAAAGGCACCTCGTTAATGAAAACCTTCATGGAAGGCAAGATCATCAAAATCATCGGCCCGCTCGGCAATGGTTACCCGCTTCCCCCTGAAAATTGCGCTCCTCTGCTAATCGCCGGCGGAACAGGCATTGCATCCATTTATTCTCTTGCCGAAAAGCTTCCGACAAAGGCATGTGTTTTTTATGGCGCAAAATGCAAAAATGAACTTTTTGTCATGGATGATTTAAAAAATATTGGATCCGAATCATTTATTTGCACGGATGATGGTTCATGTGGAGAGAAAGGCACTCCCGTAGAGGTTTTAGAAAATTACCTAATCCGAAACTCGAAACTTGAAACCCGAAACCTGATCTATGCCTGCGGCCCAAAGCCGATGCTTGAAGCCGTATCAAAGATCGCGCTTGAGAAAGGATTAAAGGGGTATGTTTCGCTTGAGGAAAATATGGGGTGCGGATTCGGAGCATGCCTTGGATGCGCAATAAAAGTCAGGAACAAAGAGCAGAGAGCAAAGGGGAGGAAAAATAACGGCACAGGCGCCGAATTTGTTTATAAAAGGGTGTGCAAAGAAGGGCCGGTTTTCCCCATAGAGGATATTATTTGGAAAACTTAAATGTTGCAAAAGAATGGAAATTTAAGTGTATTTTCTGCAACGGACGGATGAAGTAATGGATTTGACTGTTGATATAGGCAGTCTAAAACTGAAAAACCCTGTTATGACCGCCTCAGGGACTTTCGGGTATGGCGAGGAATATGCCGAGTTTGTTGATTTGAATATGCTCGGCGCCGTTGTGGTTAAGGGAATTTCGTTGGAGCCTATGCAAGGGAACCCTTCTCCAAGGATATGCGAAACCGCCTGCGGGATGCTGAATGCAATCGGCCTGCAGAATGTGGGACTGAAAAGCTTCCTGAAAGACAAATTGCCCTATCTGAAAAATTTTGATACTAAGATTGTCGTAAATATCCTTGGTAAAAATATTCAGGAATATGTCAGACTCTCGAAATCTCTTGATGATGCAGGTGTTGATGCAATAGAGTTGAACGTGTCCTGCCCGAATGTTAAAAAAGGCGGGATTGCTTTCGGCACGAACAAAAAAATACTCGCAAAGCTTATCACAAAAGTGAAACAATCCGTCAGCAATGCAACAGTCATTGCAAAATTGTCGCCCAATGTATCGAATATTCAGGACTTTGCAAAAACAGCGGAAGACTCCGGAAGCGACGCTATATCGTTGATCAATACTATACCCGGAATGGCAATAGATATAGAAACCCGGAGGCCGAAGCTTGCCAATATAACCGGCGGGCTTTCAGGCCCGGCAATAAAACCTATAGCCTTGAGAATGGTATGGGAGGCTTCAGGAGCGGTCGGGATTCCGGTGATCGGCGTCGGCGGAATTATAAATGCCGATGATGCAATCGAGTTCATGCTCGCCGGCGCTACGGCAATACAGGTGGGCACAGGGAACTTTCTGAATCCGCGGGCAACTTCCGACATCATTGAAGGCATTCAACTATATTTGAAAAGAAAAGCGATTCATGATATAAAAAAGGTTATAGGGAGCATTAACCGATTAGTTTTATAAAGAAAGGTTGAAGCGTTCAACTAAATGGAACAGCGCCCTGTCATAACTTTAACAACCGACTTCGGCTATAAGGACCCTTTTGTGGGGATCATGAAAGGGGTCATTCTCAATATAAACCCGCTGGCAAACATCATTGATCTTACCCACGGTATAAGCCCCCAGAATATCATGGAAGCCGCCTTTACCATTGAAACAAGCTTTAAATACTTCCCGTACAAAGCAATTAATGTTGTGGTTGTAGATCCAGGGGTCGGTTCTATCCGAAAGCCGATCCTCGTAGCAACGGACCGTCATTATTTTATAGGCCCCGACAATGGCGTTTTTACACGCGTGTATGCTCTGGCCGAAAGCGTTCAGGTAATTCATATTACATCCGAACATTATTTCCTGCCCGGGAAAGGCGCGACATTTCACGGTCGGGATGTATTTGCTCCCGTAGCAGCCTGGCTTTCAAAGGGTATAGATATACTGAATTTTGGGGAACCTATCACTGATTATGTGACTCTCCCCATACCGGTCCCGGCGTCGCCATCAAAGAATATTTTCGAGGGAGAAGTCATCTATATAGACCGTTTCGGAAATCTGACAACGAATATCCCCCAATTGAAAATGGATGAGTTTATCTTCGGCAATACAGGCAAGCAGCCGAAAATCATTATAAACGGCAAAGAAGCGCCCCTGAAAAACTTCTTTTCGGAGGCAACGGACGGAGGGCTCTATTCATTGATCAACAGCTTCGGCTATCTTGAGTTGTTCGTCAACAGCGGCAACGCAGCCCTTATCTTCGGCCTTGATGTAGGAAACAAGGTCGGCGTTGTATTGACCTGACCCCTGCCGAATTCTTTTTTGCGAATTAACCCGAAAAATGCAATTAGACTGTCATAGAAACTGCGGATGTATAAAATAAATTTATTTTTCGATACCATAGTGTACTTATATAGATGTATTACCAAATATTTTTATACGATTACCATAAACTATCTTTTTAAATAAAATTATCGAGTTAAATACATTTATTTTATACATTCGCAGTTTTTGGGTTAACTCCATGTAGTTGTTGTATAATAATTCCTATGCTTCTTGTGGCTCTTACGGGAAATTACGGCATGGGGAAGAGTGCCGTTCTGAACATGTTCGGAAAACTTGGAGCGCATACAATCGATGCGGACGAGGTCGTCGGATCACTTCTGGAAGAGCAAAAAGTTCTCGACAAAATAAGAGACATTTTGGGTGCGGAGGTATTTGAGCCGCAGGGCCGCATGGACAGAAAAAAGGTCGCAGATGCGATTTTCAATGACGCTGCGCTAAGAGCTTCACTTGAAAACCTGCTTCATCCGCTTGTCTTCGACGGAATAGATGCAGTCATTGCTCAAAGAGAAGGAGAAGACGCCATAATAGTAGTCGAAATACCTCTTCTTTTTGAGAGAGGATATGAGAAGAAATTCAACAGAACGATTACGGTCTTTACGGATGAGTCTACCGCGTTGGCGCGTCTTGAGAAGAAAGGGATCGGACGCCCGGAGGCAATGCAGAGACTGAGGGCGCAGCTTCCGATACGTGACAAAATCGGGAAATCCGACTTTGTCATAGACAACAACGGCTCTCCCGAAGCTGTCCTGTCCGGCGTCAAACGGATTTACGAAAGGCTTCTGAAAGAGGTATGAGATGGAGATTATCAAAGATATTGATTCACTGAAAAAGAGTTATCCGAATACGGTTTTGACTATAGGCAATTATGACGGCGTGCATCTCGGCCACCAGAAGATACTCTCGATGGTCGGGAAAAAAGCCGAAGAGATCGGCGGCACATCCATGGTTATGACCTTTGATCCTCATCCGGTGAAGGTCATTGCGCCGGAGAAAAACGTGAAACTCCTCACTACCCCTGAAGAGAAAGCCCGGCTGATAGCAAAAATGGGGATTGACGTGCTACTTTTTATTACCTTCACAAAAGAATTCTCCCAAATCGCGCCTGATGAATTCATAAGTGAAATACTTGTGAAAAAACTGAACATCAAAGAGGTCATCGTAGGGGCAAACTATTCCTTTGGAAAAAGCAAAAAGGGGAATATAGATCTGCTGCGCAAGAGGGGCAAGGAGTTCGGCTTCCACGCCACGGCAGTCCAGGATGTAATGCTGCACGGGAACATCGTCAGCAGCAGCAGCATCAGAAGCCTTCTTCTGAAAGGAGCGGTGCAGGATGTTATTACGTACCTGGGGAGGGCTTATTCAATACTCGGCACCGTAATTAAGGGAAAAGGCCGGGGCAAGAGCATCCTCAACATACCGACCGCGAATATAACCTCCCCTGTGGAGATTGCGCCGAAGGAAGGCGTTTACGCCGTTAGAGTCGGATATAAGGGGAGCATCTATGACGGCGCGGCAAACATCGGGAAAAATCCCACCTTCGGCAACACCGACGTAAGTTATGAAGTTCACCTTTTCGGTTTTTCCGGCGACTTGATAGGCGAATCACTCAGGATATATTTCATCGACAGGATCAGGAATGAAAGGACATTCCCGGATGTCGCAACCCTTGAAAAACAGATACGGGAAGATATGGATATCGCCGGGAAAATACTTAGTGCAAAAAACACAAAATTGTAGGCCTCCGGCAAAAAAATAGAAACTCCTGAAAAATCCTGCTAAAATGTGATGTATATATATGCAGAACAAATAATCCGTTTACAAAGGGAGGATATCATGGAATTAAAAAATGTCGTCACTATCGGCAAATACGGGGTGGAAATAAAAGATTTAAACGGGACCAGGAACATGATGGATAGTCTCATATATGAGGCCGTGTTTGCAGAGAACGACAGAAAGAATGCCCTTCTGGTCCTTGTAAAGGAAATTGCAAAAGCGGCAGGCGCCGTTCCGGCGTCCATTCAATCCCTTTATGAAGAGATGGGCAAGGTATATCCCGGATTTACGGTCCCTGCAATAAATATACGAGGTCTTACTTATGATACTGCGCGGGTGATTTTCAGGAAAGCGCTTGAGATGAAGATCGGACCCTTTATCTTTGAAATAGCCCGTTCCGAAATCGGATACACAAAGCAGCGTCCTCTTGAATACACAACCGTAGTACTCGCCGCCGCTGTCAGGGAAGGTTATCAGGGCCCGGTGTTTATTCAGGGCGATCATTTTCAGCTTGTGAGAAAATACTATCTCGCCGATCCCAAACCGGAAACCGATTATGTTAAAGGTCTGATCAGGGAAGCTATTGAGGCCGAGTTTTATAATATAGATATTGACGCATCTACGTTGGTGGACCTCGATAAGGAAACCGTCAAAGAACAGCAGAGGCCGAACTTTGAAGGGACTGCGGAACTCGCATCCTATATTAGAGAGCTTCAGCCTGACGGAGTAGAAGTATCCATTGGCGGAGAGATCGGAGAGATCGGGAAGAAAAACAGCAACCCTGATGAACTTAGGGCATATCTGGACGGTTTTAAGGAGACCTTCAAAACCGGCAAAGGGTTGAGCAAACTCAGCGTTCAGACAGGCACAAGCCACGGCGGGGTTGTGCTGCCTGACGGCTCGCTCGCACAGGTCAAGATTGATTTCGAGACTCTGAGGACATTATCGGAACTTGCGAGGAAAGAATACGGGCTGTCAGGAGCGGTCCAGCATGGCGCTTCCACCTTGCCGGATGACGCATTCCATATGTTCCCGGAGACCGGAACGTCGGAGGTCCACCTCGCTACCGGGTTTCAGAACATCATGTACGATAGCAAAGCTCTGCCTTCGGAATTCAGGAAAGAAGTCTACAATTTCATAAAGACGGAATACTCAAAAGAGAAAAAGGAAGGCCAGACTGAAGAACAGTTCATCTACAGCACAAGGAAGAAAGGCTTTGGCCCGATTAAAAAGAAATGGTGGGACCTGCCTTCCGATGTAAAAGCCGGCATCCTGAAGGAACTGGAAGACAAATTCGAGCTGTTGTTTAATAAATTAAAGGTTGCAAATACCGTTGAGATCGTAAAAAGGACCGTCAAACCGGTGGTTGTAAAGAAGGAGATCAACAGGGAATTATTGGGGTTATAAAACATAAACGAAAAAGCTAAACATATCGATATATGAAACCATCCCACTGGCAGATTATTTTCGGGACATCCTTAATCGCATTGTCCGGCCTTGTCTATATTGTTCAGATCGCGATATTTAAAACGCCGCGAGACACCTTGTTCTATCTCTTCCAGGACCTCGCCTTCGTTCCGATTTCGGTTTTAATGGTAACCGTGATCATCGACCAGGTGTTGAGGATCAGAGAGAAACGCGCATTGCTGAAAAAAATGAATATGGTCATAGGGGCTTTCAACAGCGAGGTAGGCACAACATTGCTAAAATCCCTGTCTTCTTTCGATGTGAATTATGAGAAAACAAGAAAAAACCTTGTGATAACTATGGACTGGTCCGATAATAAATTTTCAAGCGTCAGGAAAAACCTTCAGAGTTATGAATATATAATAGACAGCAGAAACGGCAATCTTGAGGGTTTAAAAGCTTTCCTTATCGGCAAAAGAGCTTTTCTGCTCAGGCTCCTCGAAAACCCCAATCTGCTGGAACATCAGACCTTTACGGATCTCCTTTGGGCGGTATTCCATCTTACTGAAGAACTTGATTCCAGAACGGACATAAAACAATTGCCCGTCTCCGACCTGAAACACCTCTCCGGCGACATTAAAAGGGCGTACGTCCTATTGATCTCCGAATGGCTGTCCTACATGAAGCATTTAAAGACCGACTACCCTTATCTCTTTTCCCTTGCCGTAAGGACAAACCCCTTCAATCCTGAAGCCTCGGTGGAAGTTAAATAAACCCGCCGTTGCAAAATCCTACGGTACGCTTCCCTCTTCCCAGCTTATTTCCGTCAGTCCCGATATCTCTGAAAGTTTCTTCAGTATATCCCGCCAGTGAGAAATTTCCTTGCTCATTACTCTAATGCGGTATGTTACGCACGGGGGTGAAAAGCTCTGATAAAAGTTCATGCCCTGAATAGAAAGCTCGGGGAAATTCGAAAAGATATTCTTTATATTTTCAAGAGGGCACTCCAGGCCGCTGAATTTAAGTACGATAACAGAATAGATGTCGCGGGAGAACAGGCTTTTCATCCGGCGGATTTTATACAGGATTATAAGGCTCAGGATAGTGCTTGCAATTGCCTGTATAATAAGACCGGCGCCGACTGAAAGTCCGATGCCGGTCACAAG
The DNA here is from genome assembly GCA_041658585.1 of Thermodesulfovibrionales bacterium. Classification (GTDB taxonomy): domain Bacteria; phylum Nitrospirota; class Thermodesulfovibrionia; order Thermodesulfovibrionales; family SM23-35; genus DYFC01. The sequence continues at coordinate 30,821 of JBAZZX010000016.1, read as the reverse complement.
CCAAAGGCCTGCGGCAGTGGTAAGGCCTCTTACGGACCCTTTGCCCTTGATAATTGCGCCGGCGCCCAGAAAACCCATACTCGCAATAGCATAAGACGCTATTCTTCCGGGGTCAAGGCGGACGGTTGAATCGGCATTCAAATGGCGGAAGAGTTCTTCCATATGCAGAGAAAGAATCATCATGAGGCAGGCGCCTACGCCTACCAGGATATTGGTGCGTATACCGGCTGCCTGGCCGTGGGCCTCGCGCTCGAACCCGATGGCGCCTCCAAGCAAAGCTGCGAGGAGCAGTTTCCCCAACTCAAGCAAAGAACTTTGCAAATCGAACATTATGCAATAAATCCTTTCAATATAAAATATAACATATTTTTATCCTATGTAGTGTCTTTTAACGGTTTTTATGAACAAGGTCGATAACGGTTATCTCCGGAGGAGACAAAAATCTGATCGGCGGGCCCCATGTTCCTGAACCCCTGCTTACATACAGCATGGAATTGCCGGGAAGATGATTAAGACCGGACTGGGTCTTGTAATAAAGACCGGTAACGATACTGAACGGAAATATTTGTCCCTTGTGGACATGCCCTGAAAGCTGCAGGTCAAAATGTCCGATCGAGTCTTTGTCAACAAACGGCCTGTGTTTGAGGAGCAGTGTAAAATATTCCCGGGGAAGTTCTGAAAGAAGTGTTTTTTCCGAAACTTCTTTGTAGGGGCTGAAAGCCTTTGCCTGCGGATCATCCACACCCGCTATATTGATTACATTTTCCACATTCAATGCCTCGCCTCTAAGGATTTTAAATCCGGCTTTTTCGGTAAATTGCAGTGCCTGGTCGAGTCCTGCATAATATTCGTGGTTTCCCGTTATTGCGAATTTGCCGTATTTCGGCGTAATGCTTGCGAACATATCGGCAAGTCCGGCGAGATTATCGATCTGTCCGTCCACAAAGTCGCCGGTTGATACCAGTATATCAGGATCCGCTTTTTTCACTTTCTCAAGGATATTCCTTAACCTCTCTTCCCGGACAATGAGACCGAGATGAACGTCAGAGATCTGGACTATCCGCAGCCTCTGAATTTCAGCCGGGATCTTAGACGATTCTATTCTTATGGTTTCGGTACGAATATCTTTGGCCTCGAAATATCCATAAAAGGCGATCAGGAGTGAAGCCGTCAAGGGGATGAAAAAAGCATATTGAGGTGTTAACGTAAGGAACCGAAATGATCTGTTAAAAATGCCTCCGGCAAGGTATCCAACCAGCCGATAGCAATCAAGAACCAGCGAAACAGATATGAACAGGAAGACTATTCCCAGCCATACATAGCCGACGTAGGACATTATCTGGGCAAGGGTTTCATGGCCGGCCTTTTCTGACTGCCGGACAATAAACGGGGCAAAGATCATGACAGCCATGACAAGGGCTACCGCGACACCTGCCTGCGCATTAAAAGCAAAGGCGGCCTTTGCTTTTAAAAAAACATACAGATGGATCCCGCCGTAAAGAAGAAAAAATATCAGAAGAAAAAGTCTCATATAATCCTTTGGTTAATGCATCCCTCCCGGGGTTGTTCCTTTTGCCCTCTTCATTAAAAGCACCAACGGCAAAACACAGAGCATCAGGATGCTGACAAAATGGAAGGCATCATTAAACGACATCATCGACGCCTGCCTGATAAGCTCCCTGTACATAAGACCAAGTCCTCCCTGCTCTGATAAGCCGCCTTCCATTCCCTTATTTTGGAGAAACTGTGAGGCTTGATCGGAGAACATCTGATATTGGCGGTCAAACGGCGTCAGGTTTTCAACAAGATGGGCCTGATGGAACTGGGCCCGACGTGATAGGATAGTGGTCACAAAAGCAACTCCAAAACTTCCTCCAAGGTTCCTGACGAGATTATATATCGCAGAGGCATTGGCCATCTCCTCTTTTTTTACGCCTGACATGGTCAGAGTTGTCAGGGGGATGAAGAAAAAACCCATGCCGATGCCGAGGACGACCCTCGGCCAGATCACTGTAGGGAAATCGGCAGAAAGGTTAAAGTTCGACATAAGATACGTCGAATAGGCGTTGACAATAAATCCAAAGGCCAGAAGGGCTTTTGGATTTACCTTATTGACGAGGATTCCCGCAATGGGCAACGCTATCAGCGTTGCAATGCCTCCCGGCCCTAAAACCAGCCCGGCAAGATATGACGTATATCCCATAAGCGTTTGCAAATAGATCGGCAAAAGGACAATGGTAGCAAAGAGGTTGAAGAACCCCATGAACATAATGACATTCCCCGTGCTGAAAGTAACATTCTTAAAAGCCCTCAGATTTACGACAGGATGCTCTGTAAATAATTCAACGAGCACAAAAGATATCAGGGAAACAGAGGATGTTATGCTCAACCAAAAAATAAAGTTTGATGAAAACCAGTTCTCCTGCTGACCCTTATCAAGGACTATCTGAAGGCAGCCGAGTCCGAGAGTAAGGAAAGCAAGTCCCCAGTAGTCGATCTTCATCTTCATCCTTTTCATATAGGGCGGATCGGTTATAAAAAGCATAGTCAGAAGTATTGAGATTATTCCTATCGGGATATTGATAAAGAATATCCAGTGCCACGACCAGTTGTCGGTAATCCACCCGCCTAACAGGGGGCCGATGATAGGGCCGAACATTATTCCGACGCCAAAAACAGCCATCGCAATGCCGTGCTGCCGGGGAGGAAAGGTTTCAAGGAGTATAGATTGTGAAAGCGGCTGCAAAGCGCCTCCGCCGATACCCTGGAGTATCCTGAAAAAAACAAGACTCTGCAGGCTCCATGCAGACCCGCAGAGGAATGAACTTATCGTAAACAGCGTGATGGAGATTATGAGATACCGCTTCCTGCCGAAAAACTTGCTGAGCCATCCCGTCATGGGTATTATGATTGCATTGGATACAAGGTAGGATGTTATTGACCACGTCGCCTCATCAATGCCTGCAGAGAGGCTACCCCTGATATGGTCAAGAGATACATTGACAACTGAGGTGTCGATGATCTCGATCAGAGTCGGAAGCATTACGGTTAATGCAATGATCCATTTGTTCATGTCGAATTCTATTCCAATGAGTTAATGAATTCAGGCAGTATCCTGCCGAATTTATTTCAGATGCTCTTCGGGGAAAACTAATTTAAACCCAATATTACTCTTCTGTGATTCGATATTTTATACCCAAATGATACTTGACAGATGTTCCACTTTCTTAAATTCAGGGTCACCGGTTACTATGACGGCATTATATTCTATCGCAGAAGCAAGTGCAAAACAGTCGGCATAAGAAATACTATATTGTGCCTTATATTCCGCAGCCTGATATATTAACGAGTTGGGTACAGGCAGAATCGAAAAGTTTAACCTTTCAATATTTGCAAGAACCTCCACCTTTTTCTGATCGCCAAATTCCCTCTTCGTAGCGTAAATTATCTCACCAAGGTTAATGGCATTTATATATTTTATCGCGCCTGTCTTCTTTATTTGCTCAAGAAGATGAACAATTTTCTCATACCCTTTTTCTTTCTGAAAAAGCTTCAGCAGGGCATGACTGTCAAAAACAAAGGCGCCTTTTGGCATTATCTGAACTCTTTCTTTCGTTCTTTAAGGAGTCTCTCAGACAGAGAAGGCTTGGAGGGCAGAACACCGCAGGCTTCCTTTATAGGGTCTTCAACAGGAGGAATCAGATAGATAATGCCGCCATACTCCATAATCTGCATCTCGGTCCCCGGTTCAATGCGATATCTTCTCCGGATTTCCACCGGTATCACAATCTGCCCCTTCGCCAATGTTTTAACGGTAGACATTAATTTCTAACCTCCGCTAAATTAGTTATACAATTATTTAAATTGTATAACTTCAATAAAGAATTGTCAATTACTTACAAATAGCATGATGCCGTTATCTCGGATTCCGGAATTTGACCCTTGTTGTCATAATATTACATGCCTGAATGACATTATGCCACTATGTCAAGAATATTTTGCAGGGCAAAGTGGAAAAATTTGGTGGTAGATGTAGATGAGTGAAAAGCCGACGGCAATGAGAGTGTAAATCGAACCTGAGATTATTGAGTTTAAAAAAAGCTGATTAAACATAGCCTCCCTTTTCCAGAGCCGTCTTGATTGCGTATGCTACTTTGTCTGCATCGCTTCTGAACTTTGAGGCTTTATCCTTTGTATAGTCTGTCGGCCAATGCACCGGATAGCGTGTATCTATATATGCAGTATTAATGCGCTCACATTCTTCCATGAAGGACAGGAGGGAAGTGTCTATTAAAGAGCAGACCGTGAGCAGGTTCATCAGGTTATGCGTTTTCTCAAATTCAAGGTCATATGCAACAATAAAGGACTTAAGAAACTTTTCTACGGCTTGATGAAAATGAAAACATATCTGTGCATAGAAATTATTCCCTTCTTCGAGGTTTATTTTTGCAAAATTGAGATCTTCATCGGCCTTATGCAGCCATTCTTTAACAATTTTCGGATCAGCCATAAAGGACATTGCCCTCTTTAAAGATCTTCTTGATAAAAGGGTCACCGAGAGAAAGCCGATTCTCAACCTCTTCAGGCTTATATACAATGTAATCAATAGGGGCGTCGGCTTTAATCAGACGATATAATTCAAGCAGTCTGTCGGCGCCATAATATGGAACGTCGCTTTTTATAATAAATATATCAATATCATTTACTTCACCCTTGCCCCACGCAGCAGAGCCGAAAAGGATAATCTTCTCTGCTTTATATTTATTAATGAGCTGTTCTTTAATGCTGTTTATTTTTTCCAAAAGAGCTTCTTTCTTCATGTTGTCATTCCATAAGCGCTTTTGTGGGTGAAGTGGAGGAAATGATCGGTTTTGTAATTAACTCGGTATAAGCGGGTTTATTATCGAGGGCAAAGTGTCTGTTCTGGATTATAAGGGCTTTTTCCATATACTAACCACGTTTAGCATTGTCACGTAATTATACTAATTATAATTAGCAAAATAAACAACTATTTGATTTACTGTGGTATTTCAGGCTCTTTCCAGCCGGTCATATTTTGCGGCGGGTTACCGGTATCCTCTGCACTACTTTGACATAGTTCCCGGTAGCGTTTTCCGGCAGTCTCAACATCTTCTTCAGCCTTTTCTAAGCGGACTTTAATAAGCTCTCTGGTGCTTTGGTCCAAAGGTCAATCCCATCCTTACGGATATTCCTGTAAAAAGGATCCCTGTTTTTTCTATACCAATTAAATGTGCTGCTATCCATAACAATTGGTGACAGCACAACATTATTTTTAAGCATTATTTCATAGGCAGACATACTTATCTCATCCTTTATTCTTATATTACTGTCTGAAACGACCAAAAGGATATCCGCATCAGATTCTTTATTGTATTCTCCCCGTGCTATGGAACCGAATAAAACGGCCTTTAATATTTTCGTGCCGTAGCATTTTTTTAAGAACTTCATATAGTCATCAATAGCTTTATTAAGTTTTTTCTTCATCAGTCTTTAGCCCGTTTATTTTCTATAATAAAACACTCCATACTCTTTATAAGATTATACATTTATCGTCATATCAAAACAATCATTCAATTATAACCATCGGCATTACTGACATACCAATACGAAGAATGTGCTCTTTATCTGTATCCGTATCCAACACCATCTTCACCGGTATCCGCTGTACCACCTTCACATAATTCCCGGTCTTTCAGGACGGCCGCTCAAACATCATAAATCAGTGCAAATAACATCTCATGCCCTTACATGAAAAAATTCGGAAAATGTTCATCAATTTGGTTCTTGATATATTTTTGCCACTTGACCGGAAGTGTTTTTAAATATGATAAGGCGTTTGTGAATAGATCCGGTTTTTTTCTTATCTCCCTTAATAGAGCCATAGCCTGCAGAAGGTCTTTTTCTTTCTTGTCTTTTGTTTTCCTGCAACGTGATACCAAAATTTTATGGTATGCAAGCGCCCATGGATTCGGGATAAGAAAAGTGTAGTTTTCCTTATCCATTTTTAAGGGATTATCCGACAACATTTGAAGATATCTTAAGGGCGTTGCCCTTATCTTTAAAGGCTTTATGGAAATTGCCTTCTCATATCCCTTACCCTTTTCAGGTATCAGGAATTCAACCTTAAAAACGCCGTTTGTAAAATAAGTGGATTCATCAGGATTAAATCCGATAGAGAAACCCATGGTTTTAAGAATCGATTCGACATCAACCTCCTTGCCTTTGTAAGGAGTATTGACAAGGAAATCTATATCCTGAGTTTTGATTGTAGGCAAATTAAATCCTAATCCTTCTTTTATAACCGGGATACAATACGAACCTATAAGAATAGATTTTATTTCATGCTGATAAAATATTTTCAGTATCTCATCCGCTGTAATCCTCTGCGTATCTATCGCCCTGGCAATGACATGTATGTTGTCTAAAATCTCCTTCCTTTGGTTTTCCAATAACCGTCTTTTGTTGATGCCTTCCATGACATCAGAAGGCGCCTTTAAACCTAAAGAGACTGATTTTATCTTCTTTCCTTCTCTCCATTGCTGATAATAGTAAGTTGCTTTACCGATTTTCTTTTCAGAGATGTTTCCCACAGGCAGTTCCCCGATCTCTTCATTTATGCGGGTAAGTTCCTTGATAAAATAAATATAGTTTTCCTGTAATGTCTTTCTCACAACGCTCATGATTAACTACATATTAACTACAAAGCTATAATAAGTCAATAATGTAGTTAATTTTTATTGATTACACACGGAAAGGAGAAGAAAGGCGGGACACGACTTCCTAACATTGACTTTCAATTTTCAAAATGCGGAAGATGGGCTAAGCATATCAGAACTCATGCTATTTGTAAATTCAACTTCTAAATAGCATTTCGGATAATCCCTGATTTAAGCAGCTTGATGGGCGATTTCCCGCACATGCAATATTTCTTTATTGCTCATCAACCTGATGTCATTTAACACAAGCGTAAGAACTGCGATAGTTCTTCCCTCGGCAGCAACAAATTCAACCTCAAAGGCATTGCCGTCACCATAGCAATGCACTACCGCCCCTATATCGCCCTCTTTCAGTCCATATTCATCAACATCATGTGTAAGAACAACCGTATCCAATTCTCTAATCATAATCCTGTCCTCCTTTTAAACTGCTCATGCCGGATAAGCGGTCACAAAACGCGGACGCTCCTGCCCTTTATCAATAATCCAAACTGTTCTCATTTTAACAGAACCGCCGATTGGTGTTGTAAGCAATCCATCAATTATATATTTTACACCATGTAGCGATGATATGGCCTCTATAACATCCCCTACAGGAGATGCCGCTTCGCCGATTACCTCAATATTTCTGACGACGGCATCCTGGAGCATTTCATTGTTGAAAAATGGGTCCTTATCATTACAACGGAGTTTTTGTTTCCACGCCCTCAATACGCTTAAAATGTTTCTTGTCAAAAGTGTAGATTGTCTTAATGCCCCGGGCTTTTGCGAATTCGATAATCCATGCGTCCACAAGGTCGATATTGCTCGTTCTGTAAAGCTTTAAGGCAGCATTTATCAAGGGCTTTTCAGTAACCTCAACGCCCGGCGTATCCATAATGGCGGCAACCAATCCTGCAATATCGACCTCTGCCATTTGATAGAAGCTCTCCAGCACCCATACAAGCTCCGCGACCACGATTGAAGGCACGACAATTTGTAAATCTCCCTTGAGCGCACTTTCCAGAAGCCTGTCGACTGCAGCGGCCTTCTGAGGATCGTCACCGGTGAGGTAACGGACAAAAAGGTTGGTGTCGATAACGACTTTCTTATCGCTTTCCACCGAGGGCAACCTTTTTACCGATATGTTCCTTAGCCTTCTTCCTTATTTCGTCGAAGTCGGCGGGTGCAGCTTTGCCCTTCAACATACCCTTAAACTCCCTGAGCGTCCTCGCCGGTTTTATGACGATCTTGTCATCCTCCCTTTCGAATACAACAACGCTCCCTGTCCCGACATCCAGTAATCTTCTCACCTCTTTAGGAAGAGTAATCTGTCCCTTCGATGTGATCTTCGCCGTCGTTATCATGTCCTTATTCTCCTTACTTTATTATCATGCCTTACCTGAGTATATTGGAATGCAATTCTTTTAGTCAAGGAGCACTCGCAGCACCTGACGGCAAAATCCAAAAGCAGCGTTGTTTTAAAGTCCAAAGTCTTCGTGCGAAAATATTATATTTCAAGACGCGACCCCGATGGGCACTCATGCAATTCACATCAGGAAACAACGTCCCGGGATATGCTTGTCAAATCTTTCGTCCTTTCCCATATTTATCAACTCCCAAGAAAAGCTTTCTTGAGCGTCTCACCTATTCTCAGGTTCTCCGGCACATCCTCCAGAACCACTTTTCCAAGCCTTAAAACATAAACCCTGTCTGATATTTCGAGCACGCTTTTAACGTTCTGCTCAACGATGAGGATAGCGGTTTTATATTGTATGCAAATATTCTTTATGGTCTCAAAGGATTTGTTCACCGCTTTGGGTGAAAGTCCCAGAGATGGCTCATCCAAAAGAAGAAGTTCGGGTCTCAGCATTAGCGCGCGTCCGAGGGCAAGCATCTGTTTCTCCCCCCCGCTCAGGTTACCTGCATCCGAATCCTTCCTTTTCTCGATCTCAGGGAAAAGCATGAAAACCTCCTCCATGCGGTTTTTCAGAAGGATGTCGTCCTTTAATGTATAGCCGCCCATCCTGAGGTTGTCAGAGACGGAAAGGTCGCTGAATACGCTGTTGCCCTGTGGGACATAGGCAATCCCTTTTCTTATGTTTTGAAAAGGTGAGTTCCCTTTTATTGATATACCTCCATAAAGGATTTCACCATGCCTTGCCTTAACCATTCCCATCACGGTCTTGATTACCGTAGATTTCCCGGCTCCGTTCGGGCCGATAAGGGCCACAATCTCGCCCTTCCGGACGTTCAGGGATACCCCCAGTAAAACAGGCTTCCTGTTATAACCCGCCTCTATGTCTTTAAGCTCAAGCATTTCTCAAATCTACCTGATATATGCCTCTACCACTGCGGGGTCCTCCCTCACAACCGACGGGATGCCATCCGCGATTATGCTGCCTTCATCCATCACAATAAGCCTGTCGGAGACCTCCATAACAGCGCCGAGATTGTGTTCTATGAAGAAGACGGCTATGCCTGTTTCCTTCAGTCTTCTGATAAGGGTGAGAATATTTATAATCATCTCCTGGTTTACCCCAGCCACAGGCTCGTCGAGAAGAAGTACGGAAGGTTCAAGCGCAAAGCAGCAGGCGAGGCTCAGAAGTTTCTGCTGGCCGTATGAGAGAGAGCCGGCAAGGTCGTCTGCCTTTTCTCTCAATCCCACAAAATCCAGCAGTTCAAGCGCCTTTTCTCTGCACCCCAGCTCAGAGTTCTTTCTTAAGACTTTAAAGATTGGCCCGAGGATGCCATTCATTTGATGATCCGGTACAGAAAGCAATATGTTGTCAAGCACCGTTAGCATTTTTATGACCCGCAGGTTCTGGAAGGTACGGCCGATTCCCATTGCTGCAATCGCATATGGCGGAGAAGCATTGATGTCTTTCCCCTTAAAATGCACCGTTCCTCCATCAGGCTTAATATAGCCGCAGATCATATTGAAAAGGGTCGTCTTACCGGCCCCGTTAGGACCGATAAGGCTGGTGACCGTACCCTGCTGAATATTGAAAGAGGCGTCTCTGACTGCCTGCACGCCGTCAAAGCGTTTTGAAAGAGAATCAACTTTAAGCATTTTTGCGTACTTCCTTTGGTTCTTTGTGACCGCTCTTGCCGAAGGCGAATTCGCCGAGCAGTCCCTGTGGTCTGAACATCATGAAGAAGACGAGTAGTCCGCCGTAGAATATCTGCCTCATATTTGCCGCAATGGAATTGGGCATTCCGATAAATCTGAGTATTTCGGGGATGAATATTAAAAGCGCAGCCCCAACAATAGAACCCCTTAAGCTGCCTGCGCCTCCGATGATCACAATCGAGAGCATGAAGATAGATTCCATAATCGTGAAGCTTGTCGGATCAATAAAGCTTATGTAATAGGCATAGAGGCTTCCGCCGATAGAGGCGATTGCTGCACCTATCACAAATACCGAGACCTTGTATTTCATCACATCCTTGCCCATAGACATAGTAAATATCTCGTCTTCCCTTATTGCCTTGAGAACCCTTCCAAAGGATGAATTCACAAGCCGGGTAAGAAACATATACGTCAGAATGCCGAAAGCAACCACAAAAGAGAGAAAAAAAAGATGTGAGGAGATCGTTATCCCGAATATTGTCGGTTGGGGTATGCCTGGAAGCCCCAACGGGCCGCCGGTAAAAGAGACCCAGTTGTTCATGATGCTGAAGATGATTATCTGGAATGCAAAGGTTGTTATAACAAAATAGTCGTCATATGTCTTTAATGAAGGCCATGCAATAAGAAATGCCACAGCTCCAGAGACAAGTATTCCGGCAGGAATATTGATCCAGAACGGGAGACCGACTTTCAAGGCAAGCAGAGCGGTCGTGTATGCGCCTATACCGTAAAAGGCAGCGTGGGCCACCGATATAAGTCCTGTGTAACCTGCAAGCAGGTTGAGAGACATGGCAACGATGGAATAGATGCCGACCATGATGAGAATGTGGAGGATATAGTCCATCAGATCTCGACCTTCCTTATCTTCTTTCCGAAAAAGCCATACGGCCTGAAAAGGAGGAAAACAAGAAGAATGATAAACGCAATCGCGTCCTGCCATTGTGAAGATATCTTCCAGACGCCGAAGTTCTGGGCAAATGCGAGGAGAAAGCCACCGAGAGCCGCGCCGGGGATGCTCCCAACGCCGCCGATAATGACGGCAACAACTCCCATCATAAGCGCGTTCATACCCATCGTCGGCGTCATGTCAATATCGAATGAGATGAGAATTGCAGCGATTCCGGCGAGTGCGGAGCCGGTCATAAAAGCAAAAAGGATAGTCCTATCGGTATCTATGCCGGACACAAGAGCAAGCTCAGGGTCAGAGGCAACAGCTCGCATCGCAGTGCCCATTTTTGTATATTTCATCAGCACCCAGCAGAATAATAGCAAAAGAGCACTGACACAGATTATAGCTATCTGGATCGGCGTTATCCTCGCACCTACGATTTCAATGCCTTCAGTTACAATGCCGCTTCTCAAAGTCTTGGTATCGTCGCCGAATATCATTGAGATTACGTTCTGTATAATTATGTAAAGGCCAAGGGATGAAAGCAAAAGAACCAGTGGTGAAGAACCTTTTCTCCTTAAAGGTCTATAGATTGATATCTCGATGAGCATTCCGAGAAGGGTTGAAGAAAGCACAGCAATGGGAATTGCCGAGCCTAACGGCAATCCCAAATATGATACATAAAGATAGACAAAATAAGGGCATGAGGTATACACCGCCGCATGGGCAAAGTGGAAAAATTTGGTGGTGGAATAGATTAGAGAAAAACCGATGGCGATAAGGGTATAGATAGAGCCAGCGATTATGGAATTAATCAGGAGTTGGTTAAACATTCACTCTGGTGCAGGATGTCCCGCAAGTTGCCGCACTGACTCTTTCAAAGTGCAATCGGCAAATCTGGTCCCTGCTCATACTTTCTTGGGTTGCATCAACGCGCCTATATCCAGCCCTCGCTGCGAAGCTGCTTCCATGCAATTTCTATGTGCTCGGGATGAAAGGTTTGTTTTTTGTGGTTGCTCCATGCTTTGAAACCCTTGACAGCCAGCGAGGTGTCTTTTCTTACCTCAGGGTCTTCATGAGCCAGCCAGTGCACTGTCGCCAAGAGCTCCATTCCATAGGGCGATTCAAAGCCCTCAATAAGACGCCCAACCCTGTCAAGCCGCTGTAGCGTATCATTATGGTCCTCAAGGAAGGCATTTGCCTCGTCGGTCGCGCCTGGAAGAAGACGGATTGAGGCATTTCGGCTCCTGTCGCCGTAACCCCGTATAAAATGGCCCTCCACCCGCTGAAGCACATGATGCAGCGTTTCTGCATAAGGACCGTACTTGCCTCTTACAAAATTCAAGCGAAGCGGTTCGCCCGCAGCCTGAAGAAAGTAGGCAAGTTTCTGAATCTCCAGCAATGTCAAGCGGTATCCGGGCATAGCATACCTTTCCAGCAAACCGAAAAGGGCAGCCCTTCCCGGAGTCATAGCAGGCTTTTTTGTATCGACACGCATTTCCTCCGCTTCCGGTGCCCCCTCCGGCTTAAACAGCAGGACCGTAACATCAGTAAGATCTCTGAACGCCGACTCTATCCGTGGTTTCACCTCGTCCCAGTGCAGCCCCCCGCTGCCACAGCCTAAAGGAGGGACAGCAATGGAATGTATCCCGAGTTTCCTCACTACGTCCACAAGCGCCTTAAGGCCTGACTCAACATCCTCCATGCGGGACTTGCCTTTCCAATGGCGCTTAGTCGGAAAATTTATGATGTACTTCGGATTCACAAGCTTATTCGTGGAAAAAACAAACATCTCGCCGGGCTGTACCTCATGATGATTGCATGCCTTTCTGTATTCCTCATAATTACCGGGATATGCCTGCTTAAATTGCAAGGCTATGCCCTTGCCCATTACGCCGACAGTATTTACGGTATTCACAAGGGCCTCCGCCTCCGCCTTCAAAAGGTCGCCCGTGACAAATTTAATCATAAAACCTCCGCATACCTAATAATACCATTTTTGTTGAACAGTGACAGCAGGGCTTGTCCCCTTAAATGAAGAAAGCACCTTGTCAACCCTATCGGCCATTGTGTCATTCATGACCCCTATTTGCTCAATCAGCTTCCAAGGGGAAAAGTCATGCACGAGAAACTCAGCCTGCCGCCTGCGACTTCGATCATTATCCTGCTCCGTATCATTCCAGTAGATTGCCTTCATAACCTCCCAGTCTACTTTATCCAGGTCACTGACATCGCGGAAGAAGCGGCTGATCGCCATTTCAGCATGACCATCAGTAAAAACAAAAGGGAGTTTCTTGGCGAGAACCGTCTCTACTGATGTGACGAGGTGGAGAATAGCGCCCTGTCCTTCCGAGTATCCTTCGACGAAACCGGTGTAACTGGCGTATAGCATCGGAGAGCGGGGAGCAAAATAGAACGGCACATAATCAGCCAGCGTCCCGCCCGGCTCGATCGGAACGCGCTTTCGGGCGCGTCGCTCTTTGATATGCATGTGCGCGATGCCTACATGTTTGATATCATCTTTATTCATGGCGTTGTCACACATAATGCCGCTGCGCTCAATTATCGAACCGAGATTACGGATATGGGTGATGTGATAAAGCTTTGTCAAGACACGTCTCCACTAAAAAATTTCAACTTACAAATAGCACAATCGCAATTATCTTAAAAGGGGAAGAGCGTATACCGTCAAAAAACCGATGTCAACAATAAGTTAAGTAATTCAACACCGTCCCCGACTGCTCCTTCCTATCACCAGATTTTGAATTCATTGGTACATGTGTATGATCGCCGCGCATTTGGACAGTTAGCTGTTCTGAAATGAATTCACAATATTCTCGATTTCACCATGAATTGCTTTTTTAAGCCCGCTCTTATAATTCTCACAATCCTCGGAAATAATAGATTCATTATAGACGAGCGTACTTAATTTCAGTTTCTTGGTGTTAGCACTTTTCCAAATGCCTTCAACATCACGCCTAATGTCTCGGGCAACAGCCTCTTCAATATCATAAATATGAATGCTTTTACCAAATTTATCCTTGTCTGATAGGAAAGCGATGGAGAACTCCTTGTCCGTCGTGATGTGAAAATCTAAATTGCTATATAACGAATTGATTTCGTCACCTAATTTAAGAAAGCCCAGTGAGATATTATCGATATATTCACATTTCCACTCGAAAGCTTGATCAATGAGCATATTGACAAAATCCTTTATTCTGCTAACCTGTTTCGAAGATCTGTCAGCAATAATGACAAGTCTTCTGTATTTTAAGCGAACTGGAGGAATCAACAATGCCTTTATGGTTTCGGTGACATATTCCTGAAAAGCCGCGCGTTCCTGAACGGCATCAGGATCAAAGTCAACCGGTGTCTGTACTGTTATGATCTCTCCTTTATACTCTGCTTTATGAGCTCTCTTAATCATTTGCTTGCATCTGTTGCAGTAATCCTCGAAATAAAGCGCTAACCCAAGCCTTTCGCTACCATATGCTATTTTGCTAATCTTATCATGAGTATAGTGGATTTTTTCCTCATATTTCCTAAACAAGTTAATGTAGTCTTTGGCTGGCAGGTCAGCCGCAAACTCGTCCGTAACTATTCTAAGAATTTCAGCTTTGCGATTAACATCGTCCAACGAATTCAACAGTTCTCTGATCATTTCAGGTATGGTAATTACGTTTAGTATCAGGGAATCTGAATTGACTGAACCATGATGGACTTCTTGCAATTTGTTCCTGATATGAAGGCTCAGTTCATTCAACGATGCTGCTTCAATACCGTTTTCCTCGCTATATTTGTATTGAAAGGTGGTCATTCCATTCAGATCTGTAGGTAATGTTTTCAAGTCATCCGTAATCAGAATCGAAGACTTTCCAATGGTGTGGGCAAAACCAAGTTCATATAGAACGTTAGCGCTGCATCCACTAAGATCGGCGACAATGAGGTTGCACTCTTGAATTCTGCGGAATATCCCATGAGTGATCATGGGGTATGGTTTCGAAATCGCGTGATGGGCTTCGTAACCAAAAGGCTCAACGGCAGGCCTAATAACTGTCTCAAGTATCGCAGCCGCTTTCTTCCTTTGTGGAGTATTTTCGTCATTGAGCGGTGTTATAAAAAAACACTGCTTCATTGGAATTGTTCCATAATCTTTTTCGTCTCAACAATGAGACCATCTTGTATTATCTGATAGTTTTGCCCTTTATTGTCATAAGCTGCCCTAAATCTTATTTCGCCAGCCTCTTTTTCCCCTCTATTCCAGAGAATATTGTAAGCGTTTCTCAACGTCGCATAATTCGAAAATACATTCTGATGAACCCAAACATGGATGCTCGACTCCCAACTGGAAGGACCCACATTGTCAGGCTCGGAGAGTAGAAATGCTATTGCATAATTGTTCCTTGAAGTAATGTGAATATCAAGATTTGAATAGAATAATTTTTCTGCGAAGTCTTTTCTCACAAAGCAAATTTCAATGTTGTCGTATGACGGTTTCCTTTGCAATACGTTTCCTTTTTCAAATAATTTCTTTAAGAATGTTTCTAACTTCTCCCACTCTATAGCAAAGGAATTCTTATCAACAATCACAAGACGCCTATACAATCGAATCCTGCCGTCTGAGGTAAGATAGTCTATAGTTTCATCTAAATATTTTTCAAAATAGTTTACATCGCCCCTGACATCATATGGAGTCTGAACAGTCCAAATCTCGCCATCAGAATGGCTTACCATCACAGAACATTTTTCGCAGTATTCTTTGAAACTCCTTGCAAAATCGACCGGCATGGGTGGTGGCAAAAGAGCAATCACTTCCTTTAAAGCATCCTTACCACTCGGCGATAATTGACGCGATAAGTTGCTCAGTTTCGTTACGAATTCCTTTTCAACATCGGGATTCTTGAATATCTTCCCAAATGTAGAGTCCGCAATAGCATTAAATCGTTGCACGATAAACTTTGGCCGGCTTGCAATAATGACAGTGCCCATCAGTAATACAATAGTACTCCATAGAGGTATCGATGACTGAGAAGTCAAAGCCAAGATACCGCCAATAATTGAGAATATCCCAGCAATAACAGCAAAGAAAGAATCCTTCATGAAAGTATCCCTCCCATATCAAACTAACTATTGAGCTCTATTTGACATCCACATATTTGCCTGAGGTAATTATTTGTTTTGAGAACGTCTTTGTCACAACATCCCCATGCTCATCAAACTTCGTCGTTCCTGTAACGCCGTCGAATGCAGGCATAGCCCGCAGATAGGTCTGCATCTTCTCGCCAGTAGTGTTTCCTTCCTTTAGCCCCAGAGCAATGATTTGCATCATATCGTATGAGTAGGCCGCATAGACATCCGGCTCTTGGCCGTACTTAGCTTTAAACTTCTGCGCAAACACATTATATTTTGGCCCGCTGGGCTTTGCGGGAAGGGTCAAATATATGCCTTCTGCCGCGTTGCCTGCGCTTGTCAGTAACTCAGGCGAACTCCATACGTCAGCACCGAAGACCGGCAGCTTGGCCTTCATCTCCTTCAGTTGCTTCAAAAGGATACCGCCTTCAATACCATAAGTCGGAGTAAAAAGAGCATCAGGCTTGCTTCCCATGACCTTGGAAATGACAGTCTTGAAATCCTTCTGTCCTTCCATCGTTGCCTCGGCTATCACTACCTTGCCGCCCTTCTTTTCATACCTCGTTACGAATTCATCCTTGAGCCCTTGGCCCCAGCTATTGTTGACATAGATCATTCCAACAGTCTTGTACCCCTTGTCCCAGATCCAATCTGCAAGTATGCGACTCTGAAAGGCATCCGATGGACAGACGCGGAAGAAATAGGCACCGCCCTTATCCGTAAGCTCTTTCGATGACGATATGGGCGTGATGAGTACAGTTTTATTCTGATTAGCCACCGAAGACATGGCGAGGGTGACAGAACTGCCCGCTGATCCCATGATGACAGGCACCTTATTTATAGTGATCAGCTTATTCATCGCATTTATGGCTTCATTGGCTTTGCCCTTGTCGTCTTCATAAGCGACGACAAGCTTCTTTCCACCGATACCTCCGGCTTGATTTATCTCTTCAACAACAAGGTCTATACCGTTTTGGGCATTCTTACCATAAGAAGCTGTGTCACCCGTTAAAGGAAGCACCGCGCCTAACTTAATTTCTGCACTTTTCTCCTTGGCACAAGAGAGCAATAAAAATCCTGAAAGAGCAATGACTGAAACCAAAACCTTAAAATATTTCATAACCAAAACCTCCTTATAATATTTATTCATTGTTTTGCAGATTCAACATTTACTAAATTCTGCATGGTTCGCTCATAAATACCGGATGGCAGACTTATACCGTCTTTATAAGGGCAGTAGCAATTAAAGTGATCTCTGTATTCCCAATCCTTATGTTTGTTCCAAATAGACACGATACCTTCCTCTTGAACATTTCCAAGCGGTTTCCCGCTATCACCTGGACATCGGATTACATTCCCATTGCTTGTCAAATATAGACCTGCCGCAATCTGGTTGCAGGGATGTATGCCCGGCAAACACGAAATGCCTTCTTCAAGAAGTTGTTCTTTTGTGCTGTAACCATATTTCAAATTGTATTCATATATTTGAAGGAATAACTCTTCCTTTTCCTTATCAGTGACATCAGTATCATGCAAGAAGCCATTATTGAACTGCTTCCCGCTTACCATCAGGGCAGCCGTGACCGGTAAAATATTCCTTTTTCGCGAATACACGTAAATATCAAATATCTCCCTATAGTTCAGATTTGTTATCGGATTAGAACAAACCGCTAATCGAGTGGGGATCGTTTTGTTAAAGCCAGCTTCAGCCAGCAATTCCAAAGCACGATTTCTTTTGAGACTATAACCATTAATGCTGCCGACCAGTTGATTCTGAATGTCATAGTAAGCTGACTGAAAACTGACAAGGAAGCTCGTTTTTAATTTGTAAAAAGCCTGGCAAAGCGTAAAAGCATCCTTAATACCAAAGGAACCGAAGATATCAGCAACGCGCATATCATCACCCAAAATATGGCCTTTTGTGAATATAGCGATACCTATCCCAAGGTCGGTTAAATCTCTCGCAAACCGCAAAATTAGCGGATGTTCTAATGGTTCGCCAGCTCCGCATATTTTGATACTCTTAAGTCCAATGTTTCGAGCATCTTTAATGACGTTCAATAACCGGTCATAATCAAGGTCATTGTGTGTGTCATCATCAACTGAGTTGTTTTTTCTAAAGCACGTAGGACAATTTAGCGAACACTTTCGCCCGAAATCAATATCGAGCATTAAAAGGCGGCCCATATTCTCAATTAATTCTTGTTTGTCAAAAAACCCCCAATGCTGCACAATATTAGCTTCGCGACAGTTATTATATGTAGGCATAAATTCAGGTATGTTCGGGTAAATAGGCTTCATTTAAATGTCTCCAAATAATCCGGTAAATTCTTAAGTATTTGATCATCTGTTGGTGTATAGAATACAGAACATGCACATAATTTGAAATTCAAAATATTTTGTTTAAATAGATCGCTATAAATAATTTCTTCCAAGGAGTTATTTTTCAGGTTGCCATAGCAGATGGAATGACTCGGACAATCCAACACATCCCTACTTGGAAAAACTGCAAAAGAATATAAAGGTCTGCGACACTGCGGCTGCCCTATCATTCTGGAACCGACTTCAGGCTCCCATTGAAGGCCCCTCTTGAGATCGCAACAGCATGCTTCCTTGAAGAAGGCCCTTGACTGGCTGAAATTGTGCGAATCCATCTTTTCATCTTCAGATACTGAAATTTGTATATACTCTTCGATGATTGGCACAATCTGTAAAGAACGTAGTACCGGCAGTAAATCATTCAATACTCTTTTCTCGTTATGAACGGTTACCGGAATTTCAACAGCAAGCCTATTGTCATAACTCATTCCTTCTTCAAGAGCATACTCGATAGCCTTTAATGTTGAAACAAAGCCTCCCTTATTGCCAACAATCTCATCGTGCAGTTTTTCAGCCGTGTCACGCATTGAGACAATCAAGACGGCACCAAGAGCATTGAGGGCTGACACCATTTCTCTTGTTAGAAGAGTGCCGTTTGTAAAAATGACCATTTTCAGTCCACGATCATAAACCTTTTTTACAAAATCCATTGCTCCAGGCCATGTAAAAAGTTCGCCACCGCCACCGTAGACCAGCGCCTTCGCGCCATGTCCGATAAGGAAGTCCAGAATCTTATCTATTTCTTGTTCAGGGAAAAAAGGCCCGTCAAGGTGCGGAGGCAATTTTAGTTTATCCTGCCCCATAAAGCATCCCCGACAAGCCTGATTACAGCCATTGGGGAGCATAATGTAAGCAAACTGAAATATCGGCTTTTCCTCTTCTCCCCGCGCCCAACGCACATTATGCAGAATAATCTCTTCAGTGCTCTCATCGGCAAAGTAATACTTAAGGGAAGGCAGGCCACCCTTCTGTGTGTCATTCGCGACGTCCTGAGTGCCAGCAAGCATTAACCCCGCTTCTTCTCCTTCTCTCAGGAAGGGACTCAGCCGAAGAAAAACCTTCTCTATTCGATCAATAAAGTTTTCAGCAGTTGGCATAGGGTTTTAATATGCGATGCCCTATCAAACTATCCAGATACGGATAGTCGATTTTGAGAGGTGCGTTTATAAGTTGAATTTCATTCTTAATATATTACCGTGTCTCAAAAAAAGCTAACAAATCTTTGGTGAGAGTTCTACCCTTGTAATAGTTATTGAAATTTAGGTTTTGCTTTTTTTCTCCTGTATCAGGATCAGTATATTTTCTAAAGTAGTCACTATTATGCTCTTGACTAACTGCGTACTCTTCAAACTTAAGCCACTTCTCAAGAATAGATTTAAGTATTTCTTCAGTTTTTGATAGAGATGTTTCGTCTATGAACTTAAGGCGACAAGCGGACACAATCGCATACATACCAAACTGTAATCCGGTTCCATAAGTCAGGAAGCCAAATTTATTATTCTTGTCTTTTGAGAAGGTTTTCTTAATTTGCAAGATGATCTGAAAACAATTGTAGGCGAATAAATATTCCTCGAAGCGATTAGGATCTCGTAACGTTTTTTCAAAATGGTTGCGTTCAAATAGGTTTATTGAACCCATGCGGCGAGCAGCAGAGGGCTCCTTATCACAACATTTACACATTCGCATGAATATTTCGCGATCTATAATTTGTGAACGCTGGATATAACCAGCCCTTACGCCATCGGCGTATTCCCCTCGTTTGCGTTCATAGAAGTGCCCATATTTATCAAAAAGGAATTCTTGGAGTTGTATTTGAATTTGATCGTTTGAGCGTCGATCCGCCTCTGAAACCTGTGATTGTTGATTCGTAGCCTTTGAGATCGACTCAATTAACTCAAGATAGGTATTTTGTGACAATTGATCGTCAGGATGAAATGTTATGATCTTCAATAAAACTTCCTTGTTCTCAAAAATATTCGGCTTGTTACCATTGATAATATTTTCTTCGTAGAGCCTACTTAGGGTGAATGCAGTTTGACCACCATTGATAACTTGCGGCTGAGTAAGTATTAATTGACCTTTATCTTTCTGGCCAATCTTTTCATTAAAGTCTGTTCCGTAAGAGAGAACCGTAATGCCATTGTTATACAGAGCAAACTCATTAGTTTCTAAGTCAGAGATACTGCTTGCAATTTCTCTGTTGACCTTGTTATTAGACAACTCTAAGTAGCTACGTGGGTTAAACTTCAGTATTGAATTGCGGTACCTATACATAGCTTTGGCGATCTCACTTGTCGGCACGAAAACAAGAGTAATATCACATTCCTTTTTTGCCGTTTTAACCTTGTACGTAACCTTTGCACTTTGCGAACTAGTATTTGATAAATTAATTGATAATCTAAGCTCGGAAGGATTGTAATAAGTACCCTGAATAACTGGGAAAACTAATTCATTATATACTCTAGTGTGATTGTACAGGGCACTCGAAAATCCACCAGTCAATTTTTTTAACTGAGACTGGGTAATTTGCGTTGAAACATTAGCAAGTATAATGACCTCATATCCCCATCTTCCTATATCGGGGATATTCTGCAGCGCCTTGATCAATTTCTTTATTTTTGAGTTATATGGTACTTCATTTTCATACTCTTCACGCCCCTCAGTTATGCGATCAATGTCCATTTGGAGAAGCTCAGAGAATAGTATTTCTTTTCCACTGAAATTGCCCTCAGTTGTGCGAAACTTAGACTGAATAAAGTAGACTTTCTTGCGCTCTTCATCTATAAAATAGCCATCTATACCGCCATCTTGTGGGTCGTCTGTTATATATTTCTCACGGTCTATAAAATCAAGCATCCCAAACTTAACCTTAAGAAATAAATGAATGAAAGTCCGGGCACGGGCGTTGTTCATCTCGTCAATTTTATCTTCAGGAGGACTATAACGCTTAAACGAACCCGGTGCTTCATTACGTATTTTATCTAAGATTGTTATTACAGTGCTGTACTTGCTCATAAATCTTTCCCAATTTGTTGAGATAAAGAAGGCAAATGAGAATCTCTCCCCTTTGATTTTTTTCTCTGAAGAATTCGAGTCCCTTCCCGCATATCTGTCAACCCGCTCTCCTGTCCAGGAAATTATAAACCAATATATTCATTCTTATGCCGCTTTCAAAATCTTATTCTTCCACTGCCGTCTTCTGCTCCACAAACGAATCTTTGCCACCTTCGACAACACCACTTTCGGCTCATCAACAAAGGCCTCGCCAGGGTCAAGTCTTGAAAAGTTAGTTTTATAAGCTAATCAGTAATGGTCAAGCGAAATTCAATACAGTCATGTCTTGTTTCGTACATCCTCTTTGTTCTGCCAAATCAATCCACTCTCCCTTGTCATAATTAAGAATAATCATATGCCAAAAAATGCAAAAAGGCAACGGGCAGGTCTTCATTCAACAACAATCGTCGGAACTACCGACATTCCGATTCTTAGAACATGATCCGGATCCGTGTTTTTATCAAGCACTATCTTCACAGGTATCCTCTGCACGACTTTCACATAATTTCCGGTTGCGTTCTCAGGAGGGAATAAAGAAAAAACCGCTCCGGTGCCTGCCATGATGCTTTCTACTGTTCCTGAAAACGTTTTGCCCGGATAGGTATCCACTTTTATTTTCACTTTCTGACCCGGCCTTATTTTTTCAAGCTGGGTCTCCTTATAGTTTGCCGCTATGTGTATATCATCGAGAGATACCACAGCCATCAGGGGTTGTGCCACTTTTATCTGATTTCCGAGTTCGACTGATTTTTTGCTTATGTAGCCGTCCGAAGGCGCATAGATCTTTGTATATCCGTAATTGAGCTGCGCTGCATCAAATTTCGCTTCCTTTTCCCTGACCGCGGAACCTTGGGCGGGCTTTAACGATTCGACTTGTTTAACAACTGATTTCTGTGTTTCCAGCGCCTTCCCGGCCTTTACAACCTGTTCCCTTGCGGCTTTGACCTGTGCCTGTGCGACAGTCTGAGCAGTCCGGGTCTTTTCATATCTGTCCAAAGAGATCGTTTCCGACTTATAGAGGTTCTCCGCTCTCAGGCTGTCTCTTTCCGCCTGTTTGAGATTAGCTTCCTGAAGTTCGAGATTCGCTTTTGCCGCTTCAAGCCCTGCCGTTAACTCTGAGAGCTGATTTTTTGATACTTCGATTCGAGCACCTATCTCAATAAGCTTTGCCTTTTCAGCGCCTACTCCGGACGATGCTTCATTCACCTTGACACTATAATCGGCCTGGTCGATTTCGAGGAGCAGATCACCTTTTTTTACGGCCTGATTGTCCTTTACATAAATCTTAGTGACAGTCCCTGTTATTTTAGAAGCAATCGTATGGATACTTCCGTCCACATAAGCATCGTCGGTAGTGATATGGGTAGCTTTATATCCGAGATAGAAAAAGAGGGACACTGCACCGATGATGACAACAACCATCAGGACAACGAGACCGAGTTTTTTCTTTTTGTTGTTATTTGGTCTTGTTTCTTCTGTTTTAGTCTCTTCCATCAAACTTTCTCCAACGATTTATTATGATAATATAATTTGTCTTATTCATACCTCAATGCATCTATCGGGTCAAGGAGGGACGCCTTATACGCAGGATAGAATCCGAAGAATATCCCCACCAGGCCTGAAAAACCGAATGCAATAAAAACCGAGAAGGGAGATACAATAGTGGACCAGCCTGCGAAGAGAGTAATTATCTTGGACCCTGATATGCCCGCTATAATACCCGCAACCCCGCCGATCAACGATAGTATCAGGGCCTCGATAATGAACTGCAGCCTTATGTCCCACGTCTTTGCTCCGATAGCCATCCTAATCCCTATCTCCCTGGTCCTTTCAGTGACCGAGACAAGCATGATGTTCATAATGCCAATCCCTCCGACGAGAAGGGATACAGACGCTATGGCGCCCAGCAACAGGGCCATGACTTTGGTTGACTGTTCGGCAGTCTGCATGACCTGTGTAAGGTTTCTGACAGTAAAATCATTGTCCTGTTTTGAGCCGATGCGGTGCCTCTGTCTGAGCAACTCGGTTATCTGTTTTTCCGCTGCAGGCAGGGTTTCGGCACTCTTGCCCTTCACCATGATAATCCTCACCATTCCCGGGAAAGTTGTGCCAAAAAGCTTTTTCTGCGCTGTAGTTACCGGCACATGAATGGTATCGTCCTGGTCCTGGCCCTGCGGAGACTGTCCTTTCGAGCCAAGAACGCCGACAACTGTAAAAGGTATCTTTTTGATTCTGATTATCTGGCCGATGGGGTCCATATCACCAAAAAGGTTTTCCACAACCGTTTGTCCCAACAGACATACTTTTGTGGCGCTCTTGACATCCTGTTGAGTAAATGACCTGCCTGAGGCAAGCGGCCAGTCCCTCACGTTAAGCATACCAGAGGTTGTACCTACCACACCGGTTGACCAGTTCTGATGCCCGTAAACAATCTGCGCAACACCGTTGAGAACAGGGGCGATATCTGATACTGCAAGGCATTCTTTGAGAATGGCTTCGGCATCACTCATGGTAAGAGTAGGCTGGGTCCCTGCGCCCATTCTGACCCCTCCTGCTGTTGTTGCACCCGGGAGTATCATGAGAAGATTGCTTCCCATGCTTGAGATCTGTTCAGCGATCCTCTTGCTTGCGCCCGTGCCTATGGCAATCATTGCAATAACAGCGCCGACACCTATGATGATGCCGAGCATGGTAAGGGCTGAACGCATCTTGTTCACCTTTAACGCCCTGAAGGATATTTTTATAGTTGAGGGGATGTTGATCATGATCTCACAACCTTTTCGTCACTGACAATACATCCGTCCAGAAATCTTATTATCCGTTTGCTGTAGGCCGCAATATCATTTTCATGTGTTACCAGTATCACCGTAATATTCGATTCATTATTCAGTTTACGAAGAAGCTCCATAATCTCGGCGCTGGTCTTGGAATCGAGATTACCTGTCGGTTCATCCGCAAGAATTATGGGAGCGTTGTTCACCAATGCCCTTGCAATTGCGACCCTTTGCTGCTGCCCGCCTGACAGTTGATTTGGATGGTGGTCCCCTCTTCCTTCCAGGCCGACACTTTTTAAGGCCCTCAGTGAATGTTCTTTTCTATCTTTTGCAGGGATTCCGTCATACAACATCGGAAGCTCGACATTTTCAATGGCGGATGTCCTTGGAAGAAGGTTGAATCCCTGAAAAATAAACCCTATTTTTTTGTTCCTTATGCCTGCGAGATCATCCCTGTCGAGGCCGCCTACATCAATACCCTCCAGCAGATATCGTCCGTCTGAAGGCTTGTCAAGGCATCCGATTATATTCATAAATGTAGATTTGCCCGAGCCTGAAGGCCCCATTATGGAAACAAACTCACCTTTTTCAATAGCCAGCGATACGCGATTGAGGGCATGCAGTTCGATATCTCCAAGCCTGTATATCTTGGTGATCTCATGAGCTTCAATGAATGGCATATCAGAACATTCTCGGACCGCGCGGGGCCTCTTTCGGCTTGACAAGGGATTCTACGATTAATTCCTGCCCTTCCCTGATATCTCCTGAGAGAAGTTCCGTAAAACTTCCATCGCTTATGCCTGCAGTAACAGGAACGCGCCTGGGCTTTACTTTTTCGAGTATCCAGACACCTGGACCCTTCTTTTCAGGCGTCTGAGTTCCCTTTTCAGAAAGCCTGAACCTCAGTGCGGCATTAGGTATTTTCAGGACATCTTTCTTTGTCGATATGATAATGGACACATTGGCCGTCATCCCCGGCTTCAGCTTGAGTTCAGGATTATCCACCTTAACAACCACGTCGTAAGTGACAACATTCTGGACTGTGACGGGAGCGTTCCGCACCTGCCACACGCTGCCCTTAAAAGTATTGTCAGGATAGGCGTCCACAATAAATTCGACGTCCTGACCGACCTTTATATTGCCTATATCCGACTCATCCACACTCGTATCGATTTGCATTTTCGTGAGGTCCTGCGCAATTGTGAACAGCGTAGGGGTTTGGAAACTGGCGGCTACGGTCTGTCCGACATCAACATTCCTTGATATGACAACACCATCCACCGGGGATATGATCCTTGTGTATTGAAGGTTTGTCTCAACAAGCTTAAGGGCAGCCTTTGTCTGGGCGATCTGGGATTTTGTCGCGCTTTCCTGTGCCGCAGCAGTCTCAAAGTTTGTTTCAGCAGTATCAAGATCGCTCCTTGCAATAAGGTCCTTTGAGAACAGTTCCTTGTTCCTCAGCATTGTCCTGTTTGCATCAATTCGTGTTGCAGTCGCCTTTACCAGATTTGCCTGGGCCGAAAGGAGGTTTGCCTTTGCCTGTTCCACCTGCGCTTCAAAAGAAGCAGGGTCTATACGTGCTATAAGTTGCCCTTTTCTCACAGGTGAATTGTAATCGACGTATATTTCTTTTATCGTGCCGGAAACCTGGGTGCCGACAAGAACAGTCGTTACAGGATTTACCGTGCCTGTGGCAGTTACTGCCATCACGATGTCACCCTTGACGACTTTTTCGGTCCTGAATTGCGGCTCGTTGTTGTTGCCCCGTAAAAAAAAGTATACTGTTAGAGCAAGGATGATGATAACTGCGCTGACAATAAGTACCTTTTTCATCTTATTTCTCACTTTCATAATATCTGCCTTTGCAAATTAATTACTAACACGGTAATAAGTAAGGAGACATATTCTAACACCCTACCCCTTTCTCCCCTCCCCTCAAGGGCGGGGAGATTTTTCAAGACCCCTCTCCCTTGAGGGGAGAGGGTAAGGGTGAGGGTGATGTAGTCTTACTTACGCACTTATTATTGACCTAACCTTTGCATTATATCTACCATTCTTTTCATGCAACTAATGACTTAATGTTTTCTAAATTTATCCTGCAGCTCATCGAACAAATCATAGACCACGGGCACTACGACAAGCGTCAGTAATAATGATGTCAGAAGACCACCTATTGTTGCAATAGCCATGGGCGCCCTTGTTTCAGCGCCCTCTCCTATTCCCAGAGCGATCGGCAGCATACCGAAGACTATGGCAAATGTGGTCATAAGAATCGGACGCAACCTGACCGGTCCGGCGGTCAGTATCGCCTCTCTCCTGTCCATGCCCCCTGCTCTTAAAGTATTCGTATAATCCACAAGCAGTATGGCATTTTTCTTGACAAGGCCCATAAGCAGAATAAGACCTATCAGGCTGAACAGGTTAATGGTATTGCCGGTTATAAAAAGCGCCCCGAAGGCCCCGACAAAAGACAGCGGCATCGAAAGCAGGACCGTCACCGGATGAACAAAGCTCTCGAATTGCGCGGCAAGTATCATATATGCCAAAACAGCACCGAGAATAACGGCAAACATGAGATAAAAAAATGATTCGCCCATGACGTCCGCCATGCCTTTATACATGCCGGAGTAGCCCGAAGGCAATATTTTCGCAGAGATGGAATCGAGTTCCGCCTTGGCCTGTCCGAGGGGCATGTTTTCCATATTCGCAAATACAGTTACAGCCCTGAGCCTGTCTACTCTGTTAATAACGCTTGGGCCTCCTGCTTCCCGGATACTTACGATGTTCGACAATTCCACGAGTCTGCCATCCTTTGCCCTGACATAAATCCTGCCGATATCTCCGGGCTTATACCTGTCTTCGGAAGTCAGACGGGCCCTTATATCGTATCTTCTTCCCTTTGCCTCATCCTTGAATTTTGAGATATCTACTTCTCCGCCGATAAGAAAGTTTGCCGCTTCAGCAACAGATGCAACGTCAACCCCGAGGTCGGCCGCTTTGTCCCTGTCGATATAAACCCTGATCTCCGGCTTCCCCGATTCCAGAGACGTATCAACGTCAACGATCCCCGGTAGTTTGGAGAATTCAGAGACGATCTTTTTCGCATAAGATTCAACCGACGTCAAATCAGCGCCCCTGACGGAATATTGAATAGGGACGTTTCTTATGCCGCCTCCGATGAGCGAGACGTCCTCGGCGGTCCCGTCAAGCCCAGGTATATTCCTGAGCTTCTTTCTTACCTCCGCCATTATCTCCTGTTGCGACCTCTGTCTTTCGGCTTTCGATTTAAGCGAAATGAACATAAGACCCCTGTTGACCTGTCCCATAGTAAACCCCTGCGCATAGAAGCAGGTTATAACTTCGGGCGTAGACCTTACGATATCCTCGGCCTTTTTAAACATCCTGTCTACTTCATCGACTGAATAATCGATCGGCGCCTTGAGTCTTACAAGAAACCTCGATTGATCTTCAGGAGGGACAAATTCCTTTCCCATAAAGGTCGTCAAAAATATGCTTGAAACGAAAATGACGGTGGCCGTAATAATAACAAGCGCCCTGCGCCTTAGAGCAATCTCCAATATTTTTCCGTAAAGATCTTCGAGTTTCCTATACCAGTATTCAAGCTTTCCCGATAATCTTGAGAAAAAGTTGCGTGTTCCGTTCTTATTTGCTGTTTTTTGTTGTTCACTATCGACTAATGACTGCTGCCTACCGGCTGATTTAAGGTATCTCGACGCCATCATCGGCGTCAGAGTAAATGAAACGAACAAAGACACCAATACTGAAAAGACCACCGTAAGCGCAAACTGGATAAAGAACCTTCCGACAAGGCCTTTCATAAAGGCGACGGGCAGGAATATCGCAACGATCGCAAGGGTCGTCGCCATGACCGCAAGCCCTATTTCTTTCGTTGCAAAAGAGGCGGCTTCCTTGGGAGACAATCCCCTGTCGATATGCCGGTGGATATTTTCTATGACTATGATTGCATCGTCAATAAGGATGCCGATTGAAAGCGAAAGGGCAAGCATGGTCATATTGTTGAATGTAAAATCAAACGCATTCATAACGGCAAAGGTCGCTATTACCGATGTGGGGATCGCCAGCGCGCTGATTAATGTTGTTCTCAAATCTTTAAGAAAAACAAAAACTATAAAGATAGCCAGTATACCGCCGTATATCATGTGATGCTGTACTTCACGGATCGACCTTTTGATAAAATCCGACTGGTCGAATGATATATCGAGTTTCATACCCGGCGGCAGGGTATTCCTGATATTGACAAGCTCTTTTTTAATCCTGTCTATGGTTTCAACCGTGTTTGTGCCCGACTGCTTTTGGATGCCGATACCGACAGCCGGCAGCCCGTTGAACCTCGCAATAGAGCGCTTATCCGCCATTGAATCTTCAGCCCGTCCGACATCACTGAGCCTTATCGGCGACCCCTTGTAGTAAGAGATTATCAGGCCGTTTATATTCTGCACATCAGGGAATTCGCCCTTTACCTTAACGGTATATTCCTTTGTTGCGCTTTCAATCCTTCCGCCGGGCAGTTCGACATTTTCCCTTGCAAGGGCGTTCATAACATCATGGGCGGTTATCTCATAGGCATTCAGCTTATCTCTTTCAAGCCACAGCCTCACCTGTCTCGTCCTGAGACCGGCGAGATTGATGGCGCCGACGCCGGATATTTTATGGAACTGTTCTTTCAGGACTTCATCCGCATATATCGAAAGGTCTCTTACGGATTTATCTCCGGCGAGTCCGAACCACATAATGGGCGTAGCGTCCGGGTCGACCTTTTCAATAACAGGCTCATCGATATCCTTTGGGAGCTTTCCCATGACAACCGATATCTTTTCCCTTACATCCTGGACGGCGAGGTCTATATTCCTCTCAAGAACAAATTCAACCGAAACAACGGAAACTCCCTCGGCGCTTGTCGAGATGATGCTCTTGACCCCATTGATCGTATTGACCGCGCCTTCTATCTGGTCGGTCACATCTATATCCATGATCTCGGGGTTCGCTCCCTTAAGAGTGGTCGTGATATTTACAATAGGGAATTCGACTTTAGGGAACAGATCAACCCCGATCCTCGGATAACTTACGATCCCGAGGATAACAAATCCGAGGATGACCATTGTCGCAAATACCGGTCTTTTTATTGATATATCAGCAAGCCACATAACTATTCACTGTTCACTGTTTACCCAAATGATGCAATTACTAATGAGTTCATAAGTAAAGCCACATTTAAACACCCTCCCCTTTATCCCCTCCCCTCAAGGGAGGGGCGATTCTTAAGTCCCCTCTCCCTTGAGGGGAGAGGGCAAGGGTGAGGGTGTGTGGCTTTACTTATGAACTCATTAGTAAATAAATTTATTTTGGACATCCACAGTTTTTGAATTTATTGTTTACTCACGGTTATCTTCGCTCCGTCAAATAAGCCCTGCTGCCCTACCGTCACAACCGATTCCCCTTCCTTAACTCCCTCTATGATTTCCGCATATTCCCTGCCGGCCGGCTCCGAACTCTTTGCAGTTGAATCAAATTTATATTTCCGTCCGACCTTCACATATCTCTCTTTCGCCGTGTTCCCTTCAACGATAAACACCTTAATCC
Source organism: Thermodesulfovibrionales bacterium (assembly GCA_041658585.1). Classification (GTDB taxonomy): domain Bacteria; phylum Nitrospirota; class Thermodesulfovibrionia; order Thermodesulfovibrionales; family SM23-35; genus DYFC01. The sequence continues at coordinate 1,124 of JBAZZX010000016.1, read as the reverse complement.
TTTCACCTTCGTAGAGCAGTGAAGTAGCCGGGACAATAATAACATCCCTTGCCGAACCTGTATATACGGTCACATGGGCAAACAAACCCGGCTTCAATTTTCCGTCCCGGTTTGGCGCCTTTGCCTCAACCTGAAGTGTTCTCGTCCTCTCTTCAAGGCTCGGATAGATTATAGTCAGTGTGCTTTTGAACTCCTTATCCGGGAAGGCATCGACTTTAAAAAGCGCCTCCTGTCCCGTTTTTAATCCGGCCAGATCTTTTTCGTTTACCGTAAAATTCAGTTTGAGTGGATTCGTTTGTATGATTGTGAACAATGGCGTACCGGTCTTCACAAAATTGCCTTTTTCCACTTTCTTTTCCTTGACAACACCGGGGAGCGGAGAAGAAATCTTTGTTTTACTATGTTTCTGCCGTGCCAGGGATAAATACGCCTTTGCCCGTTCGACCTCGGCCTCTGCAAGGGCAAGTCTTGTGGACACATCATCAAACTGCTGTTGGGTCACAAGCTGTTCTTTATAGAGCGATTCCTTTCTGCCGTATTCCAGTTTGGTATTAGACAGAGTGGCTTCCGTCTGTTTCAGGGCTGCTTCGGCCCTTTGTACCTCAAGGGAATAATCAATATCATCAATCACCGCGAGTGCTTTGCCCTTTGCAACCTCGGCGCCTTCATCGACTGTAACATTCCTTAAAATCCCGTCAACCTCGGAGCTGACAATAACTTCCTCATTGGGATTCAGCGTCCCGATCGTCTCTATAAAGGGTCTGAGAGATTTTTTCTCCGCGGGCTGTGTAAAGACATTGATCGTCTTTTCAGGCGGGGGCTTGGATTCCGACTTTTTGCAGCCCACGAAAAAGATAAGGCAGATGGCAATAAGCAGCATACTGAATACTAATATTAAAAATGTCTTTTTTCTCATTCCACTGTTTCTCCTGCAAAACTCTGTCTTAATTTGGTAACGTTCTATTTCTTAATTGACACATGCCAAGTATGACAACATCGCGAAAAGTCCTTTTCATGGCTGTCATTCCCGAAGTCCTTAATCGGGAATCCATTCTTTTCAAGAAGTTGCGCGCACCTGGATTCCCGCCTTCGCCAACAGTAGGTGCATTAAGCACGGGAATGAC
>JBAZZX010000015.1:0-53408 GCA_041658585.1 Thermodesulfovibrionales bacterium | reverse complement strand
ACCAAGAGAAGATGGATAAGCAAATAGAGGATCAGCAGAAAGGCTTATTCAAGTAACAACGGCAAACAAGATGGTACCTTTCAGGACTATCTTTTCAAGCCACCTCCTCTGGGGGTGGTAGTTGACTAAAAAAGCTAGAGAGGGGGCTTTTCGCTACGTTGGCCTAATACTTGAACAGTGCGGGATTACAAGAAGATATATAGAGAAATTTGTTGCAATTATTAAGGATGGTAAAGAAAAGTATGGATGGGAAGGCCTTTGGACCATCGACTATCTCAGTTACAAAGCTCTCGTTGAAAGACATCCTGCTTCAGCTTATCTGAAAGATTTTCTTCTTGATCAATCTGGATATGCTTTTTTCAAGGCGGTTGCAAGAAATATTGCACAATACCATCGCCGGGATATTGAACTCACGGATCTCCAGCATATAACTGGCTACAGGCCAGGATTTTGGAATGATTTAATCAAGACACTCTCATCAGAAGAAATAACCCGCCAGCAAAGACATAGAAAGTCTATCCCGGTTCCCAAATTATTTTTTGACCCTGATTATCTTTACATTTTTATACAGTTCGATAGAGATTGTGTGAATAAAGGCTACTATAAAATCGATGGCCATCAAGTGAATGATCCCAAAAAGATATTAATTGATATTCGTGATTTTTCAGACAGATATTATTTAGAAATCAGAAATGAAGATGGTAAATGGAACCCCATCGAAATAAACGGCTGGACTCCAAATATTTCACCCTTTGCTTTTTTTGAACAGAATAAAGGATATATTTCGGACGTGAGCAGAATATCACCTGGCTCCTATTACTTGCTCTTACCAATTGATCTTAGCGAAAACATCCCCGAGGGAATCATTATTAGCAGTCTGGGGATTGTTTCGCTTCCTTTCGATGAATTCTATAAAGGTTTTCAAGTCTCTATACGCAATAAAGACGATCTTAATTTCCTGAATATTGAATTGTCAATGGATGATAATAACTTTATAAGTTGGGATAATCCAAAGAACAGGTTTATTGAAGCACGTGATGTTTCGGAGGTTTTTTATGGAGAACTTCCAGCGATTAAAGTAAAGCAGGCAAATCTTTTTCGTTCAAATCATGTCGCACTCTTTGTGGATTTTGGAGAAGGGCGCAATCGAATCCAAATAAAAGATGAAAAAGAAGAGGTCATCCTTTCGTTTAACGCAAAAAAACCTGCTAAGGGTATGTTTTGGGTAGAACCGATCAGCAGATTATCGCGGTTCTTAGGTAAGGATATCATCGATACTCTTTTATTCACTGTCATCCCTTACGGCTCGATCAACTGGCCATCTCATTTGTTATCATCAGAAGAAACAATTGAAATCAGTTTTAACGGAGACGACAATGTAGAAATAGAGCTTGAAAAGTGCATCCCGCTTGATGCTGAGAAAAAAGTTTGGCAAATTCCTCCAGAAATAAAGATAGTAGAGGGAATATTGCACTCAGAAACGATAACAATAAGATTAGTTCACCATCTTCATCGAGCTTCTATATCTTCATCACATAGAATTGAAAAAAGCAACTTTTCAAGTAAATTCAATTTCATAGCTGAAGGACTACCCGGAATGGATTTGAAAATTGTCATGTCGGCTGAAAGACACTATAACTTAGGAAATCTGGGCAAGTTAGATGAATTTGGGAGAATGGAGTTTTCGTCCTTCGATATCAGAGACAGTATTATTAATATAACTGAGCCAACTGGAAGGTTTATGCTTGTTGACGGTGATAGACTTGTACCAACGAATACTTATTTTTATGATCCTCCAAGGATTAAAGAAAAACTACTGGCTGATACTGAAGATTCTCTTTTACACTGGATTGCATTTTCCGATGAACAAATGCAGAAATCTCTTCTTGACTTATCTCGAATTATTGCAGGCAACCTGCAAGCAGTTGATATCAGAATACTTGATGATATTACAGATGGCCTCATAGAATGGGTGGTTGAATTGGTAGCATGTTCATTCGTATTCGACGAAATAGGGGGTAACTGTAATTTTTTGGATATTCAACTGCAACTAACAGAAGAGGTAAAAACTGCCCTCGATTGGTATTTGAGAGCACAAGCAGTTTATGACACAAAAAATCTTACGGTAGCAGAGAATCAGTCAGAAGACTTATTAGAGGAAATCAAAGTCATTGAATGGCGTCCTTGCATAATTAGATGGAAAGATCAATTTGAAAAAATTAGAGACAGGTTGCAATCAGAGCATGAATTAACGCCCCTTATTGAGGAATGGGCTAAGGAAGTTAAGGATCCTCCGCATCAATATGATAGCAAGCTTTCCTTGTTTCCATTTGGCACAGATCTGACTCTGTCTTGGCACTTTTATTATATGGGAGACTATTTTAAGGCTTACCAAAAAGCAATTCATGTGATCAATCATGCAATAGGCTTGACATATGACTTAGCGGTAATAGTTGCCCAACTCTGCTTGCTCAAGACAGGACGATTTGAACAAGTGGACAAAATTATCATTCATAACTATCACAGAAAACTCAATGGTCACATGTCCACTCTGATATGGGCTGCCAAAATACTCAGCAACCCTAACGTCCATACTGCTATGACGAGTTTAATCAATTCATTAAATTGCTCCCTCTTGCCTTTGCGGGCTGAGGATATGCCATTGCTCAAAAGAGAGTTTTTAAATTCAAACCCCTATGTTAAAAATAAGCTTGGGTGTGAGTATTGGTTGTTTCTTCTTGTTGCAATGTGCTATGCCACACACCGAAAAGACAGTAATACCGTTTTGAGCATATCAAGATTGCTGAACACTTGTTATAATATTCCCAATTTGGTATCTGTATCAGCTATCTTTGAAAAATTAATGAGGTCAAATCATGATTGAACAGGATGTATTAGAAAAAGAATTACTTGAACTTGTAACTTTGTTTAAGACTGGGAAATCGATCAAACCAACCCCAGAAGACAATTTAAAACTTCAAGAAATAGTCAAATCAGATGGTAAAGGACTACCAATTGTCATAAAGTTCATTCACAAATTTCCTCCCGATATTATCTGCAAAGCGATAGTGCAGGTATGGGAACACTTAAATGATGATAATAAATTTAAGTTTGTATCGGAGGTCATTAAGCTCCCCAAAAAGGATAATGATCAAAAGCTCAAGCTAATATTTGTTTCTTACATATCGGAAGTAGATCCCAAAGCTGCATTGCGACTATTCAAGGATATCTGCGAAGGATCATTTGATAAGAAACAAAATGTTCCCAAACCAAAATTCGCTCAATTACTACGGTTGGTTTTGTTGAATTCTGTCTCCCCCAATCTTATCAGACTTCCAATAGGAAGCAACTCTATTGAAGATATCAACGCAGTAATTATTTGCAGCCTGCATTCCGCGTTTATGATCAATAGAAGCGATAGAGATTTAATTCCCCCTGAAGGACAATTTTCTCTTCTGAAATGGGTTAGAACAGCTCGATCTCTTAGTGACTTGCCTGAAACCATGATAAATTCCATTAATGAACACATAATGAAGTGGCCTCTGTCTATGGTCCCTTCACTAAAAGAGATATTATCTCTATTCCCAGAGATTCTTAAAAAAAACACAGAAGATGTCTGGCGAGACATTCTTGCTGGTATGAAGGAGATAGGAGTTCCCAATACTCAACATAAAACTCTTCATCGAGAAATTGAACCTCTTCGCTTCAACCCACAATTAGTCTTAAACAATCTTGGAGAATACATTCAATCTTTAGAAAAAAAAGAACATGATCTTCGAGAGGATTATCAGAAAGCCTTACGTAAAATTGAAGAAGTTGAAGCCGAAGTTCACTCTTCCGGTGACCTTATAGCAAATTTGAGAAAGAAGAATAACCATCTCGATAAAGAAAAAGAACGGTTAGATGATGCTCTAAAAGCTGAAAAAGAGATATGCAGCCAACTCCGTCCTAGAATCAACGGATTGGAAGAAAATCTCTCCAATGCTAAGAACCTCGCAGAAGAACTCCAGACTAAAATCGACATCTTGGTGAAAGGGCATGCTGAGGAGATTAAAAAAATGGTTTCTAAAATTGATATTGAATCTGAACATCAGTTAAGTGTATTCATGCAAAAACTTGCAGGATCTCTCGCCATAGAATATGCTGATTTCAAGACCATAATCAATAAGTCCATGTCTACAGAACTTGGGGATTCATTACGTGAACAATTAAAGAAGATTTTCAGAAAACTTGAAGCAGAGGGAGTGCAGTTTAATAAGGACATGGCATGAGTGAACATTTCGGAATCGATTTCGGTACAACCAACAGCGCAATAGTGGGTATTTCCCATGATCGACCAACCTATTATGGGGATGAGTTAGGACAGCCTTATCCTTCCATTATTGCCATAGATCGTATGACCGGAAACGTAGTTTGCCGAGGCAGGGAAGCATGGAAGCAAAGAGAACAACTTAGACAGCAATGTGAGATAATTACATCGGTCAAGACATTGCTCGGTTCGGAAAAAAGCTGGTTATGCGGAACAAGAAGTTGGACTCCTGAAGACGTAACAAGCGAAATACTGAGAGGGCTGAAGGAGGAGGTTTTAAAGCGCACCCGCGGCATTTCAGAGATGAAAGAAACTATCATCTCTATCCCTATAGGATTTTCGCCAAAGAAACGGAAGTCGCTTCGTCGAGCTGCAAAAAGAATTGGATTAGATGTTAAAGCTTTTGTAGCGGAGCCGACAGCCGCGGTATATCGTAAATACAGTGAGTTGAAAAAGTGGTCAAAAATAGCTGTTTTTGACTGGGGTGGCGGTACTCTCGATATCTCTGTTGTGGAAATTAAAGGTGACTCAATACATGAAATTGCTACAGTGGGGTTGAGACTCGGAGGAGATGACTTCGACATAAAGATAGCTGAATGGGCACATAATCAGGTGCTGAAACAAAAGGGAGGTTTGAAAGCTTTTGAGCAAATACATGCTCAATTGCGCGATAGATTAATCGTTCGAGCAGAAGAGGCAAAGCGTGAGTTATCAATACAAAACGAAACCAACATTTCACTAAATGAATACGGTGAATTTGGAGCTATCAATATTAAGGTTGATGCAAAAACACTATCAAACCTGCTCGCAACAGATATTAACGATGCCGTAAGTGCACTCACAGAAGCAATTGAAAAAAGAGCACATATGAGTCTCGATGAGCTTGGATGCGTACTAATGGTTGGTGGGACCAGTAAACTTCGAGGCCTTTATGAGAGGATTGCCAATACTTTTCCCTGTGAGATTTTACATCCTGAAAAGGATTCTGATTGGCATGTTGCACATGGGGCTGCCATGCTAGGACAACACAAGGGATCATATGAAATTTCTCAAAACATTGGGCTTGAACTAGTCGATAATACTTATTTCCCTCTTTATAAAAAGGGAGAGATAGTTGAGCATGAATACAGAACGTGGCAATTTGGCCTTGTTGAGGATGCTGACAATGCGCGGTTTATTTTTGTTGAAGGGCATAGTGATGGGGCAGCGATATTGACAAGAAGAAACCGAAGGATTGATTATTTAACGATTCCTACAAATGGATTCATTGATGAAGCAATAACTCTGCAAGCACGGATTGATGAGGATTTACTTTTACAGGCGAAAGCAAAAAGCAATAAGAAAGGACAATCTAAAGAAATCAGCTGGAGTTATGCAGAGATGCGTTTCAGCTATAAACTGCCGCTATGAAAAAAGACCTGTCTTCAAATATCAGTATAGTCAGCAATATTTATCCTGTTAAGAATAGTCGAATCATAGAAGATTCTGAGTTTTGCAAACATATTCAAGGGAGAAAGGCCTTAAAAAAAATGGTGCGGTTTCAGACAGGTTTTGATGTGAGTGATGATATCTGCGAACAATATCTGATTTCACTCGGCTTAGCGAATTGGCAAATTGAGATGTTTAATGAAGACAAGCATTGCTCTCGTGGTGAAGATGAAAGTGACTACCCCTTTGGCGTTATATCACAGGATGGAGTAATAAAATTAGTTTGCAGATGTGAAAGAGAGTTTTGTGAACATTTTCCCGAATGTCGTCAAGACCTCCGTAATCTATAAGGGTAGAAATGTTATATCTGAATGAAATAGATGCGCTTTCTTTCAATAAGGACTTACAGGATACCTATCGCAGATATCTCTTTACAACCAACATCATCTCCGACCAAGAACCTGAACTACAAGAGACTTTTCTTGCAAAACTTCAAGAACAGAGTAGTGTGTTCAATGGTCCTTATATACATTGTACGCCCTGTTATAAATCGTCACAATCATTGAGGGAACTTGTTCTGGGAAAAGGTTCTTTATCAATAAATAAAGGCCTCCTCTCTCTTCCCTCGCATTCCTTCGACCCAGATCAGCCCCTGTATTCGCATCAGGTAGAAGCAATACATATTTTAAAGAGTGGGCGTAATCTCGTTGTTGCCACTGGAACGGGCAGCGGTAAAACTGAATGCTTCCTTATTCCCATATTAGACTCTATTTTAGAAGATCCCTCCCCCGGACTCCGCGCAATCATTATATACCCGATGAATGCCTTGGCTGATGACCAATTAAGGAGGTTAAGATTACTCCTCTCACACATGCCTTCTATTACTTTTGGTCGATATACAGGTGACACTCCATGGGATAATCATCAAGGGGGTGCAGAAAAAAGGCATCAAAACGAAAGGATCACCCGGCAAGAGATAAGAGACTCACCTCCGCATATCCTCTTAACAAATTTCGCAATGCTGGAATATCTCCTTTTAAGACCTAGGGATGCCGAAGTTTTTAAAAATCACAGATTGCAATTCATTGTCTTAGATGAAGCACATACATATTCTGGCGCACAGGGCATTGAAATTGCGATGCTCATGAGAAGACTTCAGCAATACCTGAAAAAGAAGCCTAAACGTCTTCAATTTGTTCTAACAAGCGCCACCCTGGGTGATGCTAAAGAGTCACTATCACTTACCTCGACGTTTGCGCGTGACTTGACAGGATCCGATTTCTCGCCTGCAGATGTATTAAAGGGTGAAATAATCGATTCATTCAGCAAAAAGCTTGAGAACTTTCCTTCTCAAGAGATCATCAGATCAGTGGCAGTCGGAAAAAACAACTTTGAGAGTTGGACCATGGCCCTGGCGGATCCGCCAAGGCTGTCAAAAATGCTCCATGACGCAGGGTTTGATGTAGGTGCTCCGACTGCAAAAGATTCGTGCAGAATTTTATTTGATCTATTCTCAAAAAGCGGAATCCTTGCAAAGATTCATGACCATTGCAGAAAAACTCCTTCATCCATGGAGACACTATGTAATCTACTAGGCATGAATCCTGATGACATAACGATGGCAGGCTTAAGATGGCTTATTACAATGGGAGCATATGCGCGGAGAGCTCAGAATTCCGTTCCTCTTTTGCCGACAAGACTGCATTTTTTTGCAAGAGGGCTTTCAGGCGCTACGGTATGTGTTAATCCTCGATGTCAGGGAAATACACATCATCCAAATACCAAATGGAGTGAGTTTTATCTTGAGGACAGGAATACCTGCGAGCATTGCGGCAGTAAGGTGCTGCCCCTGAGTACTTGTGTCCATTGCGGATTACCTGTAATGAGAATTTTTTTATTAAATGGAAAATGGAAAACATCTAACCCTCCCCAATTTCCACCCCAGGCTCGACTACTGACATGGGCAGAGGATCTATACGAACAGTCGGAAGAAATAGATGAAAAGATGTCAGCGATTCTATGTTTGTCCTGTGGGCATTATTCAGAGAATCAGAATGATGTTGCGTGCTGTGATAATCCCATTCCAGCAGTATTACATGTAATCAGGAGCAGGAGCACGGATGAAGGAAATCTGGAAGTATGCCCTCGTTGCGGAGGCGCTAAGGGCTTCTACCAAACAGTTTTAAGGGAGTTCCGGTCTGCCGAGGAAGCTCCTACGGTAGTACTTGCTGAGACAATAATCCGAAACTTGCCTTTCAATCCGGATGATGCTATCAAAAAAAATCTTCCTGCTAATGGGAGGAATCTTCTCGTCTTTTCTGATTCTCGACAAAGGGCTGCTTTCTTTGCTCCTTATTTGGAGTTTACAGCCGCAGAATCAGCTTATTTAGGTCCTCTGGAACTTGCCTTAAAAAGAGCTGAAAATGCTGAGCAACGAGCTGTTACATTTGAAGAAGTTGCAGCAGAATATGTTCGAGGGCTTTCGGAAATATCTATTGCCGTAATAAGGAAAAGAGATGAGTCAGGTGAAGAATACTTTGAGTTAAAACCGCGCAGGCAACTCATGAATCCTGATAGATCTGCGATTAGAAAAGAAGTCGAAACCATCCTATATCGAGATTTTTGCAAGTCGAATAAACACAAAAATACCCTACACGGTCTAGGATTGGCAGCATTAACCGTAGAGTTTAATGATGAGGAAAAGGAGAGTTTATCCAGCATAGTTCCTGCCCTTTTTGAAGATGGGAACGAGAAAGGCTGGCAACTAATACAGGCAATGGTCGAAGTGTTTATTGCAAGAAAAGCTGTCAACTTTCCACCTTATGTCTCCCCCAGGGATATTTCAAGTCCTGGTCCTAACGCTGTGACATTTCACTTGTCACGATCCAGTTACATTGATGGCAGACAGATAGTTAGATGGAATCCCTACACTGCTCCTTCAAATCAACGGAAAAATGCTGTTAATAAAAGCCGGCAATTAGCTGTTCTTTCAAAAGTGATAGTACGTGACAAAGAGAAAGACGCTCAAAAACTTGAAGATATGTTGACATCCCTTTGGGACTTTTTCAAAGGAGGCCTCCTTCTTGAAACTGAACAGTGGCCAGGGGAATATCGTGTTGATCCCATAAGACTGCAGCTTACAACGAAATCAGATTGGTATACATGCGAAAAATGTGGAAGAATAACGACACTTGGCTTGCTCAGTACCTGTTCCTCGCTATCCTGTAATGGGACCCTTAAAAAAATGTCTTTAGAAGACATAGAGCGCAAATTTAAATTCAATCATTATAGGCAAAGATACCTTTTACCCGCTATGCCACTTAGGGTAAAAGAGCACACTGCACAGTTAACTAATGAATGTGGGAAGAAGTATCAAGAAGAATTTATGGAGGGTAAAACAAACGTCCTGAGCAGTTCAACCACATTTGAAATGGGGGTAGATGTCGGTCAATTAAAAGCAGTTCTTCTCAGAAATGTTCCTCCGACAACAAGTTCCTACATTCAGAGAGCTGGCCGTGCTGGTCGCAGACAAGATGGCATTTCTGTGGCTGTGACTTATGCGCGAAATATTCCACACGATCAATATCACTACCAACAACCAGAAGAAATAATAATCGGTAATATATCGTCACCATATATTAATATCGGCAATAGACCCCTTACACAAAGACATTGCAACTCTTGTCTTTTAGGATACTTTTTCCGTGAGATTGCTGGCATTGATCAATCTATTCTCGAACATCCAACCATTGATAATTTCTTTATTCAAGAATATGAGGGAAAGTCCCTTGCATCGTTTTTTGTCGAATGGTACACAACTCCTGAAAGAAGGGCAGAGATGTTAACCTACCTGGATTTCATTTTGCCAAAAGAAGCTGAATTAAATGCGAGCGAAGCGTTAGAGCATTCATTAGCTTCGCTTTTTCTCGCATCCAATTCGGTTTATCATGTCAATGTGGTCAATTACCTGCAAATGTTTGATAATCAGATACATGATATTGAATCTCAGATCGCCTCTGCTAATTCAAAGCAAAGGATATCTCTTGTAATAGCCCAACATTCTCTAAAAAAACTAAAAGAGCAGTTCCTCAATCAAAGATTAATTGATTTCCTGAGTAGTTGTGGCTGGCTACCAGGCTATGCTTTTCCGCAAGATGTTGTCAAACTCATAGTCAGGCAAGTAGATTATTCAGACCGGATGCGCCTTGAACGCGATAGAGAATTTGGCATTTCTGAGTATGCTCCGGGATCTGAAGTCATCGCTGACGGGGTTCTCTTGCGTTCGGGGGGCATCTGGTTTAATTCAAATGAACCTGAGATCAGATTATATACATGTTGCCCTGAGTGTCGGAATATAAGTACATATCATGAGACTGAAAGGCCTTCGATTGATTGCACACGCTGTGGCACAAGGCTTACAGGAAGATATCGCCCAAGGCATTATTTAAAACCAGATGGATTTACTACCCTCGTGGACGACGAGATTAGAAGACCCAGCCTGAGCAGAACCAAGCCGCCTCGTACATCTGAGGTTTTCCTTCTGGAAGGAGCAGAAGAGTTTAAAGAACATCAACTAAAGGGAATAAGCTACGGGATAAAAAAGGGAGGGAAGCTTTTCAGGGCCAATAGTGGTTATAAATATGGCGGGTTTTATATCTGCCGCAAATGCGGGAGAGGGATGCAGAGTCAGCCTTTAAATCCGCGACACACCACACCGTGGGGAAGCCGTTGTAGTGGTAGCTTTATGAAAGTAGACTTGGCTCATGAGATAGTTACTGATATATTACAACTGAGATTTAGAGACTGTCAGCCTCCAGCACCCTCTCTTCAGGACCATTCTTTCTGGCTGTCTTTTCAGTCAGCTTTTCTCAATGGCGCATGTGATGCGCTGGGGATAAGTTATAGAGACCTCGATGGGACATTTCATGGGTGGACGGAGGAAAGTTCGATAGGTGAACTGGTTGTTTACGACAGAGTGCCTGGAGGAGCGGGGCATATACCACGTATAGTAAATAACTTGGATAAGGTTTTAAACGAAACATTAGTTCGCGTAAGGGACTGCAAGTGTCCTGACATAAATGCAAGCTGTTATGCATGTTTGAGAAATTATTATAATCAATTTTACTGGGATGAGCTTTCACGCAAGGACGTGATTGACTGGCTCACAGAAATTTTAGGTTGAGGTTGGAAGGAAATGGCTCGCTTATTCCCAGATCATCCCCTGAAGGGTTGTCTGAGCAATGCTGAAAGAAAAGTTTTCTACGCCCTAAAAGAATTTCTTCCTGAAAAATATACTGTCCTTCACAGTATCCCTATTTATCATAAATCTCGCGAAACAGATATATTGCTTGACGGAGAGATAGATTTTATAGTCATATGCCCTGAAAAGGGCATGATCGTCATTGAAGTCAAGGGTGGAGGGATAGGATATGATGCCAACACAGCTCAGTGGTCCAGTATTTCATTTGATGGGTTAATCCATAAAATCAAGAACCCTTATGAGCAAGGGAAAAATTATCTATATGCACTGCGAAATGACCTTGCCAAAAACCCGTCCACAAAAAACTTTAACTTTCCGTGTGGTCATGCAGTATGGTTCCCAGACATCGAACTTTCTGACAAAAAGCTTGGTATCTCTGTCCAATTACAGAATATAACGCTTGACAGGATTGACTTGCCCAAGGCACACAAGGCAATTGAAAGGCTATTTACTGCATGCTTAGGTGAAAAAAATATTAAAAAACCCGGATCAGCAGGAGTAAAAGCCCTCGTTCATTACTTAGCTCCATCGTGGGAAATCAGAATCAGTCTATCCTCTGTACTAAAAGAGGAGGAAAAGGTATTTTATGAAGCGACAGTGTCGCAGTTTAAAGTCCTATCACTGCTTCAGAGACATAATAGGGCTTTGATTTGCGGACCAGCAGGAACCGGCAAAACATTCTTAGCTTTGGAAAAAGCCCGGAGACTTACGGAAGAGAATAACAATTTTAGGGTGCTGCTGGTATGCTTCAATATTCGTCTTGCGGAGAAGTTACGAGAGCTAATCAAAGAATGCCCAAATATTGATGTAGATCATTTCCATGGCCTTTGCTCTTCCTTCTGCAAAAAAACCAACATTGCAATTCCACAACCTGACCCACTTGTTTCAAACGATAATTATTTCAAATATGACCTCCCAGAAAGCCTTATGAATGCACTTTGCCTAACTGATGAACGTTATGACGCGCTTATCGTAGATGAAGGGCAAGACTTCGATCCCGCTTGGTGGATTCCGCTGGAAGAGGTGCTGAAAAATCCCCGATCTGATATATTCTATATTTTCTATGATGACAATCAAATTCTTTACGAAAGACGAATGAAATTTCCCATCGACGACGAAGCTTTTCATCTATTTGAAAACTGCCGCAACACCAAGCTAATTCATCAGGAAGTAATCAAATATTATAAAGGAGATACGCAGCCGAGTGCCATCGGTCCGGAAGGGGTGCCTCCTAAAATAATTCAAGTCAAATCGGAAAAGGAAGAAAAAACAGTCGTTGAAGAATTGATTATTGAGCTATTGAACAAAGAGCACATTAATCCACAAGATATCACTTTATTGACTCCGAGCAAAGAGCAGAATTCTTTATGGAAAAGTGGTGCTTTAATTTCCGGACTAAAAATAAGTTGGTCAACGAGGGGTAACAATTTAATATTTTGTTCAACAATACATTCTTTCAAAGGCCTTGAAAGCCCTATTATAATAGTCACTGAAATGAATAAACTGCCTTTAAACAGCAAAGAACCATTGAAATATGTTGCTTTTTCACGTGCAAGGTCTTATCTTGTGGTTATACAATCCTGACCACATTTGCTTTTTAGTTGGGCAAAGTTTTTCATGTCCTTTAAGCTAGGTTGTGGCTTTCTGTAGTTTTACTTCCCCCGGAACGTGAAGAACAAGCTTTGGATGGGTTATTCATGTGCTTTCAATAATTTCCATAAGAAATACGCGGAAAATAGCGATTACATAAAAGCGCTTATTTCTGTGAGAAGTTTTTTGTCTCTATTTTTCATGGAGATGATCTGCCTCAAGCCATACTACTTAATCTATCCTATAAAAGTGTCCAAAAAACATATCTTTTATGGACAGCAAAAAGTCTATGCGGCAATGCCGTATTTCCGTGCCTTTCCGGATCGCAAATCGGCTATGGTTTTTTGGACAGTCGATTTCCCTATTCCTACTCTTGAAGCTATCTGTCGCACAGACATTCCAGGATTCTTTTTGTAAACGTCTACTATCCGCGCAAGATCCATCGGTGGGATAGGCTTCCGTCCCAATCTCGTTCCTTTTCTCCTGGCATTTGTGATACCTGCCATCACTCTCTCCCGTATGAGTTCCCGTTCAAACTCTGCCATGGCCCCGCTGATATGAAACATGAGTCTTCCTTGCGGTGTGGTAAGATCGAGATTGTCTTGGTAAGATATGAACCCTACGCCGAGACCAGAGAGCTCTTCCAAGGCCATTACAAGTTGCCTAAGGCTTCTTCCAAAACGATCAAGCTTCCAAACGATAATAACGTCAACCCTGCGCTTCTTGGCTTCGTCCATAAGTAAGTCAAGACTGGGGCGACGATCTTCTGCGCCGGAAACTCCATTGTCTATGTACTCACCCATGACTATAAATCGTCTTCTTTTGCAGTACTCACGGAGTGGCACGAGCTGAAGCTCAGGGTCCTGGCCCTTGTCATGAGTAGAACATCTTGCATAGAGTGCAGCGCGCATGTTTTCTGTCCTGTTCATAGTTTGCATTTTCATGTGTTACATTTTTTTTAAGATGGCCATTAAATAACTCAGGGATCTGATTCCCTTTATGTGGCAAATGTTAAATGCGTTACGGATTTTCCAATCTTCTTTTCTTCGGAATATCCAATAGCAATTTTTTCCGAAAAAAGTTGTCATTTCATCTGCCAAAACTTCCCATCCTGCGTGGAAGTTTCTCCTGGGCTCTGGAATTCGATATGTGGAAATATTTTCTTTAATCGGTTTCATGGGTATTATTTTATTATTTGATTTTTTTCTAACGGATGATAAGTAATCTCCGTCTCTTCGTAGACTTTTTCGCTAAACTTGCATTGCTCATTACGGCATTCGTAGAATATCCAACGGCCCCCCGGCTCTTCTTCCTCAACTGCAGCGTACATATAATATCCGCACGCTGGACATATTTTACCTTGTGCCATACGAATCACCTCCTTCCATTGTTTGTTATCATTACAAATTAATGTTCACATGGACTAACGCCATTACCCCGTTTTTCCTCCAATACTATTAATAAGAAATTGCAGAAATATATATAAATTTATGGAGCAATACTTTTTTCAGCTGTTTGGATAACCTAACGAACAGATTGGAGGTCAGGTCGCTCGGCAGCGTTGCCTGAAATTTTATCTGACCATTATTAACGCATCCTCAACGAAAGAATATCCAGCTGAATCCGGAACAATCGAACTCACAGAGTTTTTATTTATAGACGGAAGCCCTGAAAACCGACGTTATTGCATTGTAGATAAACAAAAAAACCTTACACACTATACGATGGTGACTGTGCAAACGTGGCTATTAGGGAACCACTGCTTGGCGATTAGCCGAAGCTTATCACCATCGTAAAACGCATAAAGTTTTCCCCTAATACTTTTGCTTGCACTATGGTTATTGTTTGAGCTGTCCCCACCATAGCAGGCACAGAAAATCTGTCAAGTTGAGATATCCACAGGAGTATTTTTAACTGCAGTTGTCACTACTTTACCTAACATATGATTAAGTCAAAATAAGGTGAGGGAAAAACCTTTAGAAGGATGTTTTCAGTATAGGACAGGAGAGAGGAAAAACAAATGTTTATTCCTTTCTCCTAATATGAATTGCTGATAGATGGGTGTTGGAATTAATTGATTGGTAAGATCTTAGTAGTGAGAGCTAGAGAGAAATAGTTGAACTTCTATTTTTATGGTAACTTTCATAATCATGTTGAGATTTAAAAACATAACAAAGCCTTTGACTAGCAGAAGATTCTACAATCCTTTTCCATTGTTCATTTCTTGTGCTTAATGGCTCAACATATTCTGCAAACACAGACTTATTAAGAGAAACATATGCATTGCTAACCAAATAAACACCTTTTGCTAAAGACAAAAAAAACTTCTTGGTTAATTTTTCTATTTTTAAAGGTTTAATATCTTTGCTTTCTGGCATGGAGTATTATAACAAAAAAACTGCCTATTTATACTAAAGACATTGGGGAGTATTGCATTATAATTCTTATAGATTCCATCTCATAATAAACAGTGAAGTTAAATAAAGATGTTCGTTTGCTCCTTCATCAACTCCACGTTGTCGATCACCTTTCGAAAATACATATTTCATCCGGAAATATTCAAACTAAGATAGTCTAAAAAATAGTAAAATTACTTGTTGTTAGTCATTATAGTATTTCTTGTGTTTGAGAACTTTCATACAAAAAGAAATCGCTAAAAAAATGGGGATGGGATTATCACATCCCCATTTTGTAATGTTTAACTGATTGTACTCAGAACATCGTACCCTGCTTTTTTCTTTCATTTTTCTTTAAAAGTAATCCTGTTCAAAGAAGACTATTCGGTCGTTCTAAACTATTTATCAAAAAAGGGATATTACATATATCTTCCAATATTTGCTATTGAATGCCAGAGGCCATTATTTAAGGTTTCGTACATTTCAAATAGTTTATTTTCCCCTTAATTTCGCAAAAGGGCTGACCAGCTTGAAACAGAATTTTATCCCAATCATCCTTTCTAAGCATAGATGGTAAGTTGTCATCATCTAAAGCTTTCTTTTCATAATCAATAAAAGTTAACGTAATTTGATCAGGGGAATTCACACCATATATACTTATCCAATCTGTATCGTAAAATACCCACGGAAATCTTTCATCATTTATAACACTTACATCAAAAAAGCCCTCCGTATATGAATTTTGAAAAGTCAGATCTCTGCCCCCTTTACCTTCAATTGTCGCATGGATTCCATTAGGCCACGAGTAATACTCATAACATCCAACGTTACGATCAGAACAATAATCTTGTGCATCAAGATCATAACAAAAAGCACCATAGATTCCATTTCCTTTTTCTGTTTCTTTACCATTAAAACAATTTATTCCCTCATTCATAATTTCGTTAACGTTGCCAGAAAACAAACAGCAGAAGTCACCAGGTAATGTAAAAACCAGGATCTCAGATTTGACTTCTTTAAAAAGAGTTTTTCCATAAGCATTCCATAATACATGTGCCATCGTTTTTTCATCTATTGTAGTTACAAAATGCCAGTCCAATGTATCATCTATACTCCTTGCCGAATCGTAATTAGCATCAACCCGATCATTCCTGAAAGTACTCTTTGTTAGATTTATGGGTCCCGATATCAAATCCCCCCACGCCCAATAATTGATCCATTTGAAATTGAAATCCCCGACAAGCCTTGACGGCTGACCAAGCTTCTTATAAGTATCTTCAATTTTATCCACTGTAAAGTCACTGATGAGAGCCTGTGTAGCTTTGGCTGCATTAGATGGTGAAACAGCATTTAGAGTGTACAAGGGAGAAGAAAGTGTGATAAAAAGATCAGGATTAATATCATAGTTGTACTTTAGTGCAAGCTGGCCTAATATTGTTCCCCAACTGTGAGTCACAAGTATAAATTTCTTATTTGTCTCTGTTGCCTTATTGTAATAAGTCTTTAAAGTATTGTTGAGATCTGCCATTATCTTTTCTGTGTTATTTGCATCCCCATCCCAACGCAGAGTGAAATTTGATGAGCCACTATAGGAAACGACACAACTTTTCTTTTTCAATAATCCCATATCAAGGATAGCTCTTCGAAGATAGCTTGTTTCTAAGTCATCTCCGCCACTAAAAGGGTTAAATTCAGAAAATTTAAGCCCGTCGATAGTAAATATAAAAACAGGGTCGGTGCATGCTGAGAAAATCATTGCGACATAATCTGAAAAATGATTTGTCACAAAAGTTACTGTATTTAATTCAATGTCCTGATTGATAATTGTTTGCTCATTCCAGGTTTGAGTAGTCCGATCATAGGTAACCACCTTCAATTCATTTTCGGGCACATCGGAATAATCCATTATGCCATCATTGTCTTTATCTTCGTAGGGAATGGTCACATACACTATCCCTTGAAATTGGGTTCCATCCGGGCCAAAGTTAATAAATGGTCCTGCATCAACTGTACCCTCAGGTAGAGAAGTAGAAAGGTTTGTTCGACTAATCGTTATTATTTTAGGAGCACTTAATGCATTTGCTGGAATTTCTATCATTGTCCCATTTAGTAGACTGTCGGGATCTTCAATCGTCATAATACCACCTTCAGGTCCAATTACAGCAGCAGCCTCTGCTTCTATTACTTGTATGATCTGAATATTAATTTTTCCGCCGGGTTTGCTTTTCAAGACAACTTTCATTATATTCTGACCTTCTGAGAGATTAACTGTCTTTTCGAGATAACTAACTTTCTGATTGAAGTCTGATTCTTTAAATATTGATAGGCCATTTACATTTATTGCAGCGCTGCTTATTTTAGCTGAACCTTCAAGCCCTCCATTGAATACTTTTATTTTCGCCTTTCCAACGGCACCGACAAAATTTATGCTTTCTGTAATTGGCTTTCCTGTATCTCGTACAAACGTCTGATTCAAAAGCGTAACATCAACAGCTCCAAAGCTTGATACACCAAAAAGCAGAATACTCAGAAGAATGATTAAAGTCGAAATTGTTTTTTTCATAACATCCCCCCCTATTTTAGAAACTTATATTTTTTATTCTTTATTCTTTATATACCTATAGCACCATGTGTCTTAAGCCCACCTGATAGCTTTCGGGACCCTTCTCATTTATCCACGTAACCTCAGCTAAAACTGGTATTGTGGCTTGCTGTCCAGGTATTGGTATCCGCACTTTTATCATAGAGCCTTCTCTTAATGATGGATATGAACTCTCTATCCTCATTCCTTCATTACTTACATCAACGGTCTCCGCAGGTTTTTCGACATTGTTCGGAAGATTGTGAGAATTACCAAGGGTAGTGAAACTGATGGAAGAGGTATGAGGATGACGAACTGAGCCCCTTCTTTCTTCGGAAAGCCTGTGATTTCCTGTTTGCATTTTCCTTTAAGCAAAAAATGATAGTGTTTTATAAACATATCATATATAATGAATCCTATAAATTTTGTCAATATACCCAAAAGGATACCCTCAAACGGATGTATACCTTAGGGTGTAGTGAATATCAAATAAAATAGGGATAGTTTGATTTGTTTTCCGGGGGTGGGAAGAATTTATCGTATGAAAAAAGCTGTGCCTGAGAGTAACAATCCCTTTTCTCCAATCCAGAATGCTTTCCTGATATATAGACCAAAAAGCCATAACAAAGATGAAGAAGTCTTTTATAATCAGGAAGCTTCACAAATTCTTTCCCGGTCACTGCAATCTTCGGTGGGAAAAAAATTATCTCATGCCGGACTGTGTTCTCTTTGTGCTCAATGGAAAGGGCTGCTTGAAGAGAACAATGCTGAAGCAGAGAAAGAAAATACAAATGCTTATGTTCTTGATACGTTAAAAAGTGATCGCAGGCTCTATTGCATTAAGGGTTTGAGGCTTTCAAATCATCAACCAAACCAGGAAGCAATAGGAAACCGCTTCATATTCTTCATGGAAAGAATGAATACAGACGATATAAACCTTCCTTTGATTTCACGTCATTTTAACTTAAATAAAAGAGAACAGGATATTGTTCAATTGCTGATCAAGGAGAAAGGCAATCAGGAGATTTCTCAAGTCCTGGGATTGAGCCTGAATACAATCAAGAGCTACTTAAAAATCCTCATGCGGAAACTGGGAGTTACCAGTAGGGCAGGCATCATATCCTGCCTTTTAACGAAAAAATAATTTCTTCCCTGATTATTTTCAAAAATAATCCTCAAAAATAAGGAATAAACTGAGTTATATGTTTTTAGACGAAATATTTATCATATTAAAATCTCTGAAATCTTTGCTTCTATGTGTTGTTAAGATTTTTATTGAGAGGCCTGAAGGCGCATAGTTCATAGGGAAAGTATTATCGATAATTGTCTATAGCAATTAACGAGCATCACGCTAAGTCATAAGCAGCCCATGCCTTCACATCGCCATGCTTTGTTCTGTGTCTTACAGATAGAACGTGCTCTAAGTAAGCATCGGCTACTCCATCGCAACCGGCCGACAGTGAAATAGTGAAATTAAGGGCACTGTTCGGGTATAATTTTAGTAAAGAAGGGGGTAAAACATGTCAGTTAAAGAAATGATAAAAAATGAAATTGATAAGCTACCCGAAAATCTCCTTAACGAGGTTTTTGACTTTATCCAGTTTTTAGAAAATAAAAGAGAGAAAGTTGTCCTTATAAAAGCCTCTCAGGAGTTGTCTGGATCATCGTTCAAAAAGATCTGGGATAACGAAGAGGATGCTGTCTATGACAGCCTATGAAAGAGGAGATGTCGTACTTGTTCCTTTTCCTTTCACTGATCAAACTACTATCAAGAAACGTCCCGCAGTAGTTATAAGCTCTACCAATTATAATAATGCATCATCAGATATTGTTATTATGGCTATTACCAGCCAAACAGAAAAGACTTTTGGGATAGGTGAATGCATGATAAAAAATTGGAATGAAGCCGGTTTACTAAAGTCATCTTCTATAAAACCAGCAATATCTACCATTGAGAAAAAATTGGTATTGAAGAAGTTAGGTAAACTTTCTTCGGAAGACCTGAGCACTATGGACATGGCATTAAAAGAATTTTTAGGCTTTTAAATATCACCCCCCCCGGCGCGCTTGTCCCTTCGCCTTGCGAGGAATGAAAGCTTCATCAACGCTTGTCCAAGCCCCTGGCATCGGAATTACAATACGGATAATTCATCGTATAGAAACCATCCTTCCGCTTCTTCGGCACCACCCTTGTAAACACTTTTCCCCAAAAGTAATTCCATTTCCTCATATAGTTTTCTTTTCTCATTCTCAGTTAATCTTCCTTTACAGCAGAGGAGAATCTTGCTGGTCTCTTCCGTTCCTGACGGAATAACCGCCAAGTATCCCATTTGGTGGTATTTGCTCTCTTCTCGGTGAGTAAACCTAAGCGCCAATCCGAAACGCTCCGTAAAATCCGCGCTGACATCTTCGGCAAGAACAATTTCCCATATCTCACTTGTGCCTTCATCGACGCGACAGAAATTAAACATCGCCACCTCCTAAATTCAATACATGCTTCGTCATTCTCTTGTCAGGGTTAGTATACCACTTATCTCTTATCGCCGCGTGTATTCCACCTTTTCCAGCCTATTCTCACGCGCTACATCGCTTAAAGGAAGGCACAGATAATAATGACCGATCCTCTTCTGTTATAGTTGTTTTCCGAAATCAACGGTGTTGCTGAGATACCTATGGTGTCAGTTTTCAGGTGAACAGCGCATTCATAGCAAAGAGTGCTCAAATCTCACTTATAGGAAGAAAGTTAGACCTACGGTGCCAAGTATTGTACATGTAAAATCCTGACTTTTGCACATTACGTATATTTTACAGTGCTCGATTCCTTTAATCCGATCAATAATCAGACTTTGCTGGATATGGATCTTAAAGCTTTACTGGAAAAATGAAGGCTGAAGGGACCAACTTAGACAGACGATGAATAGTGGTTGTCACTCTTCCTCTTGCGCTGACTGATAAGATTATATTGTGCTGCTATTCGACCTGTTTATTTTGTCTTCAACAACACTGCGTTTCTTAGCATACCGCTGTCTGCATGCCCTGACAATTTTGGGTGAGTTCATTTCGGTCGCCGATAGGTTCTCGGGAGGCAGTGTACACGCGGAGAAAGAGTCTCCGGCGGTGCCGTCTATCATAAGCTTTATGTAAGTATGATATTTGGGCAAGCTGCAAAAATCCTTTTCAGTAAAGATATCAAATTCCTCGACGAGAAATCTGGCATCTCTTGCCCCAACCCTGAAAGAAATCAATGTTCCGCAGTTCCCAAAGATGGCGTTCCGCACTTGGCCCTCTATCTGTTCAATATATTGGTTTGCCAGAATGAGGTTCAGACGGTACTTTCTTGCTTCACTTAGAATATTGGCAAAGGATTCTGTAGCAAAGTTTTGGAATTCATCGACATAGAGATAGAAGTCCTTTCTGTCCTTTTCGGGGATATCCGCTCTGGACATAGCCGCAAGCTGTATCTTAGTGGCAATCATCGCCCCGAGAAGGGCCGAATTATCCTCTCCGATCTTCCCCTTGCTTAAATTCACGATCAGGATCTTCTCGTTGTCCATTACCTCTCGGACATCGAAAGAAGACTTGCTTTGCCCGATGATATTTCTCATCAAAGGGCTCGAAAGGAATTGCCCCACCTTGTTTTGAATTGGTGCTACAGCCTCGCTTCGAAGCTTTTCCGAATAACCTGCAAATTCTTTGCTCCAAAAATTGCGCACTACCTGATCGTCAATTTTACTGGTGACCATTTTTCTGTATCCGTCGTCCACAAGGATTTTTAAGACTCCCAGTAACGTCGAGTTAGGATATTCTATCAGGGTAAGAATTGCGTTTCTAAGGATATGCTCCAGTCGTGGCCCCCAACTGTCCGCCCAAATCTTTTTGAACACTCCTACGAGGCCTGAAGCGGTCAAGTGTCTGGTGGAAGGATTGATATCGTACATGACATTGAAGGCTATAGGGAATTCCTGATCTGCAGGATTGAAGTAAATAACATCGTTGATTCTGTTTGAAGGTACAGCCTTAAGCAGTTTTTCAGCAGTGTCTCCGTGAGGATCTATATAGGCTATGCCCCGGCCATTCCTTATATCCTGGATAGCAAGGTATTCGAGAAGATTCGTTTTACCCATTCCTGTTTTCCCAATAATATACATGTGACGTCTACGATCGTCTCTTTTGATCCCAAAAACTTTTTCTCTGTTCCGGAAATTTGTTTTTGCAAAAAATGTGATTTCTGACATATGTAGAGAGTTATTATGGTTTAATAAGCCCTTGAGTGATGTGCTGGTACGCGCATTGGGCCTCTAAAAAAAGACCCCCTTCTTCTTTGAAGACGAGGGGGTTAAGTGGTAAGTACTATTTTTCTTGTGGTGTCTTAGAAAGACTCGCCTCTCGCAGTATCCTGAAATACATCTGAAGATTCCTCAGGGCCTGGAAAGCGATTTCTTCCTCATGATCCTTAAGACGGATTGAAATCATCAGGAACTTATTCATTAGCTTGAAGTGCTCCTGTGACAGATAGGGTAATCCGAAGTTGCAAACTGCCTGGTATCCGGAGTCCCAGAGTTTGAGGCAGTCGAACATGTCGGTGGTAAAGTAGACCTCATTGTCGGGCTCAATACGGTCATAGTAGAGGAGATAGAGTTCAGGATTAAAGGAATTATGGAAAATGTGTTTTCCGTCCTTTATCCTCACTCCGTAGTAGGCTATCTTCTTGTCATTATCCGTGACGGTAAAGGAGATGGTTCCCGACAGCATGGTTTTACCCTTAGGTTTTCCTACCCCCAGCGTCTTGCAGGTTTCCTGGGATATACCCATGATGTCCAATGATTTGTCATACTCCAGTTCGTAGGTTAGCGTGAGTTCCTTGGTTAGCTTCCCTCCGGTGAAACATGCCTTCTCTTGGAGAAGTTTCTTGGCGGTTTCCCAGTCACACTCATTCAGGTCCATGACCATCGAAATGATATGCCCTGACTTCTTACAGTCTGGACAGTACCAAAGGTTTTTCTTTTCCCCGTAGGCTTTGATAACCGCCGTTTTACCGCACTTCTGACACGGATATTTAACATAGGCTCCCTGTAGGTTCCCTTCGAGGTTGAGAAGTTTGAGAGCCTTAACCGTATCAACTGCGTTTAACGTGTCTATGTATTTCACTTTCAGTCCCTCCTTTTTTTGATTTTACCTTAGTTATCAATTACTTGAACTATCAGCCTTTTTTGTGGTGGTGACTATTGGTGGTTTAATGTACTTTCATTTCTTTTATTAACCCTCCTTCCAAAAGAATCAACTGTTCTATGGCAGAACGCGACTGCGTGTAAGATTCTAAATGCTTATGGGTTATTTCGGACATTTCAACTCCATGCTTCTCCCAGATGGCATCGGGAATAGTGAGATTGAAAAGTGACTCGACTGCCAACCTGTTTCCTTCGCTAAGTTCTTGTTGGCTTTTCATAAATCCTCCTTTGTGGTGACTTTTAGTGGTGAAATGGATTACAATAGACCTACTTTAGCTCGTTGTATCCATTGGACAACCCTGAAAAATCTAATATTTTCAATAGAATAGGATAGGAGGATAGACTACGAATCCGCAGGTCGGGGGTTCAAATCCTCCTGGGCGCGCCACCATGAATATGCCGTAATTTGCATAAAATGAAAGGCAGATATGATAAAGAAACATTTAGAATGCGACAAAAGATAAGCCATATACGCCTGACGGCACTTTAAACCTAAAGTGCCTTTCAGATAGATGTATATCGAACAGTGTTAATAGTGCATTAAGGAGTCGCCTAAAAGTTTTTTTATCATATCTGCCTTTCATAATGAAAACCTTTATTGCAAAATTTAAACGTAGTTATCAATCTTAATAAGCCTGAAGGTATTTCTTCACAGCAGGCTGTTACGAAAGTTAAAAGTCTGTTCGGCGCAAAGAAGGCCGGACATGCGGGTACGCTTGATCCTCTTGCTACAGGAGTGCTTGTTGTCTGCCTGAATGAGGCGACAAAGATAACAAGGTTCCTGATGGACCTTGACAAGGAATATGCCGTTAGATTGAAATTGGGCGAAAGCACCGATACCTATGATTCAACCGGCAGGACCATCGAACAAAAGGATTATCAGGGGATAAGGGAAAGCGATATCCGGGGAATTATGTCCGCCTTTCAGGGCCGGATACGGCAGACCCCGCCGATGTATTCTGCAATAAAAATGCAGGGGCAGACCTTATACAAACTTGCGCGTAAAGGTATTACTCTTGATGTGCCTGAAAGAGAAGTGACGATATCGGGTATAGATTTTATAACCTTTGACCCTCCCTTTCTTGATCTCGTAATATCATGCTCAAAAGGCACCTATATCAGATCTTTTTGCAATGATCTCGGAAACGCCCTTGGAGTCGGCGCCCATATGACGGCATTAAAACGCACAAAAGTCGGCAGATTCGGAATTGAGGAAGCGGTATCAATCGAACAATTAACGGCGCGGCAAACGTTATCTCTACATTCAATAGATGCGTCAATTTCTCATCTAAAGGAGATCATTCTCGAGCCCGAGTCCTATCGAAAGGCCAAAAACGGGGCCCCTATAGACAACCCCTTTGATAATATCGCTGATTTTGTAAGCAATAGTTACATTCCTCCTGCTCAGTTATTAGACGGGTTTAAAGGGGAAATGAAGCCGGATTATGTGAGACTCAAAAGTCCCGATCATGTTCTTTTCGGAATAGGAAAAATTGAAGAGAACAGGATAAAAATTGAAAGATTGTTAAACTAATTTATGAGGGTTTTAACCAAATCTATTTGTATTAAATAAAAAAATACTTGACAAGTTCTTATTTTTCTGGTATTCATATCCTATGTTCTTTGGTGGAAAAAGTACTATCGGATTAGACATAGGCTCGGGCTATCTGAAAATTGTTCAGCTTAAAGATACAAAGGGCGGCTATGAGCTTGAGCTTTTTGATATACTGCCGCTACCCCCGGAACTTATAGTTGACGGGTCCATTATTGACTCTCTCCGCGTTGTTGATTCTCTCAAAGAACTGGCGCGAAAAGCCAAGGTAAAGAGCAAAGACGTTGTCATCAGCATGGCCGGCCATTCCTCGGTCATCATCAAAAGAGTTGCCCTTCCGGACATGTCGGAAGAGGAACTGTACGAGTCGATAAAATTCGAGGCAGAGCAGTATATCCCCTTTGATATCGAGGACGTAAACCTTGATTTTCAGATCCTCGGACCGAAAGAAGAGCCCGGTCAGATGGATGTTATCCTTGTGGCGGTAAAAAAGGACATTATTAATGAATACCTTTCGGTTGTTAAAGAGTCGGGGTTCAACTGCCAGATAGTCGACGTCAATTCCTTTGCGCTTGAGAATATCTATGAAGTAAATTATGAGATAGAGTCCGGTAAAAATATAGCTTTGGTTAATATCGGGGCGAGCACGATTAATATGAATATCCTGAAAGGCGGCATGTCCGCTTTTACCAGAGACAGCGCTGTCGGAAGCAATCTTCATACCGAAGTCCTTCAAAGAGAATTTAATCTTACCTATGATGTTGCCGAAAGACTGAAGCGCGGTGAAACCGTTGAAAATATATCGCCGCAGGACGCATTCTCGGTGATGGAGCTGGCGTCTGAAGAGATCATCGGGGAGGTGAACCGGTCATTGGAATACTTCCACGAAGATATCAACGAAGTGGTGTTGAGCGGCGGCTGCGCCCTTGTAAAAGATTTCCCGAAGCTCCTTGCAGAAAAAATCGGGGTTGAAACGAAAATTATGCAGCCCTTTAAGAACATAAAAATACCCAAGAAATTTGATATGACTTACATAGAAGAAGTTGCTCCCATACTTGCAGTTGCTACAGGACTGGCTCTCAGGAGGCCCGCGGACAGATGATAAAAGTCAATCTTCTGCCGTTTAAAAGGAAAAAGAAGCAGAAGCCTTTGCCGGCCTTTCTCATTGCATCGGTCCTGATTACTGTTATTATCTGCGTCATTATGGCTTACCTTGCCTTTTTCTTTAGCACAAGGCTTTCCGAGAAGAAAAGCCGGTTTGCGGCCAATGAACGGAAGATAGCGGAACTGAAGGACCAGATTAAGGCAGTGGACGACTTTGAACAGCGCAACAAGATGTTCAAAGACAGAAATGATGTTATTGAACAGCTTGGGAAAAACAAGAGCGTTCCCGTGAAAATCCTGAGCGAGGTCGCTTCCCTGATACCCAAGGGGATATGGCTTCAGAATATGTCGGTGACCGGAACCAGCAACATCAGTATGGATGGTTACGGGTTCACCAACTCTGAAATAGTAACTTATGTAGAAAATCTCAAGGCTTCACCGTTGTTCACCGAGGTATATCTGCAGGAATCCATAAGCATGGAAAAGGAAAAGATATCGGTATACATGTTTAAATTAACGTGCAAGACAAAGACCTGAAATGGCGCTGAAAGTTAATATAAATCTGAAAACTCTGCCTGCCTATGTGAAGGTGATATTGTCTCTGGCGCCTGCCGTATTGATCGTCATTGGCGTTGTTTTTTTTCTTATCCTTCCAAAGCACAAAGAGATAAATGAGCTTGAGATAAAGATAGCGGCGCAGGAAAACGAAATAGCAAAAAATCAGGCAAAGGCCGCGAAACTTCCTCAGTTGACGCTCGAAAACGAAAATTTAAGAAAAAGGCTTGAGGAACTTAAACTGCAACTGCCGGAAGAAAAAGAGATCACCAGTCTTTTGAAGCAGGTTTCCGACCTCTGTATTAGGGCCGGCCTGAAGGTATCGCTCTGGAAGCCGGAGGCCAAGAGGACCCATGCGAGCGGCATTGTCTACGAAATACCGGTCAAGGTCGAACTTGGAGGCAGCTACCACAGTCTGGGGTCTTTCTTCAGCAGCCTGACGAAATTAAACAGGATCGTGAATATCACCGATTTCAGGCTTACCGACCCCAAACCTGATAAAGGGGTTGCCTTTATAAAAATTGCATTTACCGCAACAACGTTTTCATCGGTGCCGGAAGAAGAATTGGCCAAGAAACCCGATGAGAAAGCGGCAAAGGGAGCGCCCAGGAAAGAATGAAGAAAGCAATAATCTTCCTTATGTTCTGTTTCCTTTTGTTCGTTTTTACGGGCTGTAAAAAAGATCAGCCTGAAAAGAAGCCTATGGCCGAAAAGGTCAGGCAGACAGAGGTGAAAAAAGACCGGAAGCCGCCTGAAGAGACAAAAAAGGTTGAGCAGGAGGAGGTCATTTATGACGCCAAAGGCAAGAAGGACCCCTTCCTTTCCCTCGTGGAATTGACAAAACAAAAGCCTGTGAAGAAAAGAGGGGCGAGCCCCTTTGAAAGTTATGACGTTGAGGAAGTCAAAATCCTCGCTATTGCATGGGCCAAGGACAAGTACTATGCCCTAATCAGACTGCCTGATACTAAGAATTATACTATTACGGAAGGGATGGCCATGGGGCTTCAGGGCGGCAAGGTCGAAAAGATCACGAAGGACAAGGTTGTTATCAGGGAATATGTCAAGGATTACAGAGGCGACATAAAGCCGAGGGATGCAATTTTGAAACTCCATAAGGGGGAAGAAGAATGAAATATAAGGCAATGAATAATAAGCGATGTGCAAAGGGCACAAAGCTGTTAGAACATAGCAGAGGAAACGGCCCTGCGGTAGCAGGAAGGCTGCTCCTCTTTGTCCTCGTGCCGGCGCTCCTCGTTTGCTGGGGGTGCGCATCAACGCAAGAGACCTTGAAAGCCAAGGCGCCGACGCTTATAACAGGTCTCGAACTCCGGGACAATACGGTAAAAATAACGGCTGACAATCCGTTTATATATACCATCTACAAACCCGGCGACCCTTACCGGATGGTTATTGAACTTCCCGATGTGTCCCTTGGCGCATACACGAAAAAGATTGTCTACGGTAAAGCGGGCATTGCAGAGCTTATACCTTCGCAGACTGAGCCGCCCGCTTTAATGTCTAAACTCGAAATGCTCCTGCAGAATCCCTCGTCATATGAGCAGGAATATAAAAACAACGTACTGACGGTAAAGGTCAAAGAAGATCCTGCTCCTACAGAATCCGAACCTGCTCAGAACGTAAAGGTCACCGATTTACTAAGAGAAAAAGAGGCGGCCATAAAAAGAGAAGCACGGCTTGAACCTCCTGCGGCAACCCCCGGGACTCCTCTTGTCCCGCAAACACCGCTGCAAAACGCTACTGAAATCTCCGGCATTTCATTTGAGCAGGCCGGCAGTTATGTGAAAGTGCTGATAAAGGGGAACGGTTCAATGATTCCAAATATCTTTCCCCTCGATAACCGTATCGTTATTGATATTCCCGAGGTGTCCCTCAATACGGCTATTCCCGACGCAGTTCTTTCGCCGGTAAAGGCGATACGGTCCGGAAAATATGACGATAAGGTAAGGCTTGTTCTTGATCTTCAGGAAGATACAAGGTTTGACGTCGCTGCAATCGGCGACTCTATTGTATTAACTCTCAGGAGACCGGGACCAGAGGCGGCAGCTATCCAGGCAGCACAGCCAAATCCTGAAACTGCGGAACTTCCCGCATCTGAATCTGAAACTGAAGAGGTCAAAATACCGTTGGTACTGAGCGGAAGCAAGTGCGAGAGTTATCTGGCCGGCAAAGAAAACGTCAACTTTGATTTCCAGGACCAGGACATCGTTCCCATATTGAGGCTGTTTGCAGACATCAGCGGGTGCAACCTGTTCCTTCACCCTGAAGTTAAGGGAAAGGCTACCATGAAATTCAGGGATGTTCCCTGGAATCAGGCCTTTAACACCATCCTGCTGACATTCAGCCTTGATAAAGCGATTGAGGGCAATATCATCCGCGTTGCGCCGAGTACTGTTTTTACAAAGGAAAAAGAAGAAAAGGTAAGGTCTATGGAGGCCCAGGTAAAGGCGGAGCCGTTAGAGACAAGGATATTCCGGATCAGTTATGCGGACGTAGCGGGAGTCGAGGCAGCCATAAAATCTTCAAAGATTCTTACCCCGAGAGGAAGCATAAACGTTGATAAGAGAACGAGCACCATGCTTGTTAAAGATGTTGCCGCTGTTTTCCCCGAGATTGACAATCTTCTGACAAGTCTCGACAGGCCGACTTCCCAGGTTTTGATAGAAGCAAGGATTGTCGAGGTGAATACAAATTCAGAATATGAATTGGGAATACAATGGGGCCTTAACCTTAATTTGACAAACACACTGGGTTCCATCGGCGGATTAAAAGGCGTTCCTTTATTATCAACAGGACCGGTTACGGGAGGCAATTATCTTGTTGATTTCCCCGCAAAAGGAGCAGGGCCGCTGTCAGGTTCCGGTTTCACCTTCGGGATTATAGACCCTTCAAAAAGCATCGGTCTTGACATGCAGCTTTCCGCAATAGAGTCGATGGGTAAACTCAAGGTTGTTTCAAATCCAAAAATATTGACGGTCGATAATGAAAAGGCAAAAATCCTGCAGGGCAAAAGTATACCCGTTCGGAAACTTACTACAGAGGGGACCGTGTCAACT
This sequence comes from Thermodesulfovibrionales bacterium, assembly GCA_041658585.1. Lineage (GTDB taxonomy): Bacteria > Nitrospirota > Thermodesulfovibrionia > Thermodesulfovibrionales > SM23-35 > DYFC01. Next base: position 24,331 of record JBAZZX010000015.1, on the reverse strand, counting down.
GAATTCAAAGACGTAACCCTTGAGTTGAATGTGACTCCCCATATAACACCCGACGGTTCCATAAGTATGAGTGTCGAGATCAAGAAAGAAGAACTCGATCCGACGGTCCCTTCCGTTGAGGGCGTACCGGGGACGGACAAGAAAGAGGCAAACACCAAGGTCATCATCAAGGACGGAGAAACAATTGTCATCGGCGGGATGTACAAAGTCACAACGAACGATTCGCAGACGGGAGTTCCGGGCCTGATGAATATCCCCATTCTCGGGTGGCTGTTCAAATCAAACAAAATAAGTCAGAGCACCAGCGAACTTTTAATATTCATAACGCCGAGGATTTTGTTGGATAAACATTAGGAATGGAAAGTTATAAATTAACTCCCCCTGCCCCCTCTTAAACTAAGCGGGGGAAATATTTCTCCTCCCCTTAGATTAAGGGGAGGTTTGGGAGGGGTTATTTTAAGGTGAAAGATATGAAAATTATAAAAATAGGGGGTAAGATGAGAAGAAGCTATGTCCTTTTAACATTATGTTATTTCCTTCTTGCAAGCATTCTTGCGGGCTGCGGCGGCGGTTCGGGTTCTCCGGGTTCTTCCGGAAGTGAAGTGACCGGCATACAGATACAATCCGTTACCATGACCAGTGAAGCAGGCCCTGACTTTGACGTATATTCCGCGCCTCTTGCCTGCCCTGCCGACAAGCCGACAGGTCCCGAAACATTACTCCACAGGGAAGACGCAGTCATGTCAGTAACTGCAGCAAAGTTGAACCCCGCCGGCGGTTTTAATCCTTTCCCGGCAAGCGTTGAAGAATGCACCATAACATACAAAAAGGCGAATGAAGACCCCTCTGCTCCCGTTATAGAATCATGGACAATATTTCCGAATTGCGAACTGGACGGCACGGGCACAAATGACTGCCCCGTATCGCTCATTGACATAACGCGGAAACTGCAATACTGGAACGGCATTGGCGACGGTATCCATATACCTGCCGAATACCCGACACATTATGTTGCGGGTTTCAGGTGCAAGTATATGAATCTGGTTGGAAAGTCCGGTTACTTTAAGGTTGAATACGATCTTTGGCTTGCAGATTTCCTGATCTGCGGGTAGGAGGAATAATGAAAAAAATAACTTTATCATTCATTGCACTATTAATACTTTCAACTTTCCTCATAAACTGCGGAGGCGGGTCCGGCGGGTCCAGCTCGCCGGGAGGCGAAAAGCCCGGCGTGCCCGAGATCGTCCAGGTGCTGCCGTCGCATTATATTGCCATGACAAACTCCGCAATCTTAATCCGCGCCAAGATCCTTAACGGAAACGGCGGGCCGGTCAAGAACCTGCCGGTCACCTTTACCAATATCTCGCCTATAGGCATATTGATGAACAGTAATGACGTGCTCTTAGGCAATCAAACCGTTGTGAAAACCGATGATAGCGGTATGGCAACCATCAAGGTCAAGTCGACTACTACGGGTTTTGTTACGGTACAGGCGGAAGTGAACAAGGGAGTCGGCATTGTCCGGGACAGAAAAACTATGTATTTCAGCTCGTCGCTTTCATTGAGTCCTTTTATGTACCTTGCTGTGGATGGGGATAATGACGGAACTTATGACGAAGGTAGTGATTTTGTTTTATTTGAAAATTCAACTGACAATCAGGTGCTTATCAGGGCAACGGTTTTTAACAGGTTTGGCCAGCGTGCTTTCGGCAGCGTCGTTACCTTTGGCGCTGATTGGCCATATAAAATAGGGTCGTCTACTACATGCAGTGATGGCAGCAGTTCCTGTGAGGTCAGCTTCCCTAATGGAAATACTGCGACCACGAACAGTTCGGGAGAGGCATTTGTCCTTGTCCGGGTTGATCCCATTACAATTAGAAACGTTACAGCAATCTTAAATATTACAGCCTTTGCGGACAATGGTGCTGCTAATATGGTGACGCTGCAGCTTCTGCCTGTAACCATCAGCACTGTTACAGTCTCTGCAAGTCCTTCAGTCGTAGAACCTGACGGGACATCCACAATAACTGCAGCTGTAACCCTCAATACAGGTGGTCCTGCTTTTGATGGTACCGTAGTAAGCTTTACAACTACATGCGGGACTATTACTCCATTTGCCCAGACAACTGACGGAGCGGCAGAAGCCACATTCACAGCACCTTCAACAGAGGACACATGTACAATAACCGCAACATCTGGCGGGGTTAGCGCCTCAACAGATATTCTCGTTACATCAGCGCTCACAGTTCTGCCAGACACAGTCTCAGTAAATGGTGCTGCACCTGCTGATATAATACCGTTTACAATATTTGGCGGAATTTCTCCTTACATTGTAACGTCAAGCGATCCAGCGATTACACGATCGGCAATAACTGCTACAGCAACTGGTGGAACATTTACAGCAACCGTTCCTGCAAACACACCAGCCGGGTCAGTCACTCTAACAGTCAGGGATTCTGCTGGAACAACAGCGACTGCAACGATAACGATAACGGCAGGGCCAGCGCTGAATGTTTTGCCACCTACAAAGACATTAATTAATCCAGTTGCAGCTAATACTGCTACATATACAATATCAGGAGGGAGCGCACCTTACTCTGCTTTCTCAAGCCATCCTTCTCTGGTTTCTGTAGTTGTCGCAGGTACAACACTGACAGCCACTGTAGTTGCCGTTCCAGCCACAGATACAACTGTGACCATTACGGTGAGCGATAATGTTGGTGCAACCAAAACTGTAACACTTGTTTTAGACGTGCCGTAGCAAGAACTTTCTGTGAGGGGCGGGCGGGAGCCCGCCCTATTATTGAAATTTGTCAGACTCGGTCTGATTCGCCGAGGCGAAAAGGATTCTGAATGGAGATGGAAAGATATGAATGATCAAAGATTAGATAAAGGAGTAAAACTATGAAGAAATTATTATATCTTTTGATGTGTTTAACTCTTGTTGCATGTGGCAGCGAGAAGGCTGCAAACATCTCTTCAGATACTTCAAAAGTGACAAGCAGCAGCATCCAAATGAGCGCCCAGTCCATCATCGCACAGATGGAGAACGGAGATTACAGAGACGGTGAAGTGCTTGTCAGATTCAAATCAGGAGTCAAGGCTGCTTCGTCTGTTGCAGTGCATAAGGCAATTGGTGCTTCAGTCCTCAGAAAATATACAATGATTCCGAACCTTGAGCATGTTAAGCTTCCCGTTGGTCTTTCCGTGAAAGATGCAGTCATGCAATATATGTCCAATCCGAGTGTCGAATATGCTGAACCTAACTACATTTGGAAGCTTCAAAATATCATCCCTAATGATACCTATTTCGGAAACCAATGGGCTTTATGGAACACCGGGCAATATGCATACGGGACGGCGGGCGCTGATATCAAGATGGCAGGAGGGTGGGATGTCACCATCGGCAGCGGTGATATAACGGTCGCTGTTCTCGATACAGGTATTGATTACAACCACAGCGACTTGGTCTGGAATGTATGGAGAAACCTTGGAGAGACAAGCTGCGTCGACGACATAGACAATGACGCGAACGGATTTAGAGACGATTGCATAGGATGGGACTTTATCAATCATGACAATGACCCGATGGATAACATCGGACATGGGACATTTATAGCTGGGCTTATTGGTGCAAAAGGGAATAACAGTGCAGGTATTGCAGGAATTATGTGGCTGACAAATATGATGAATTTAAAGGTATGCGATGCAGATGGTTGTGATGTTTCAGCTATCACTGATGCTATTAATTATACAATTTTCATGAAGAATAACAGAGGGTTGAATGTAAGGGCCATCAATGCCAGTCTAGGAGGCTATGCTTTTTCTACACCTGTATATGAAGCGATAAGCCAGGCAAATGCAGCGGGTATTCTTTTTGTGGCAGCTGCCGGAAATTTTAGTGAAAACAATGACGTTACCCCTCATTATCCTGCAAGCTTTGATCTGCCAAATATCATAGCCGTCGCAGCGACTGACCAGGACGATAGAAGGGTTTCGTTCAGCAATTACGGCCCAACTTCTGTCGATGTAGCAGCTCCGGGTACCTATCTTTTCAGTACAGCACCTAACTGGATGACGGAGTATTACGGTTATGGAAATCTTGACTTCAATTCAGGTACATCAGGAGCAACCCCCCATGTTACAGGACTCGCAGGCCTGCTGAGTGCGTACTATTCTCATTTTACTCACAGCCAGATCCGCACGATGATACTGAGATATGTTGATGTGCTGCCGACGTTGAACGGCTGGATTCTGACCGGCGGCAGGATCAACGCGGAGAAAGCCTTGAAATCACTGTGGGCGACATATGATCTCACCGCAACGCCTGTATCTTCGTTACAGATTGATCTGGCTTGGACAGACCGGGCGACGGATGAGATCGGGCACAGGATTTACAGAAGTATGGACGGGACTACTTATGTGCCGATAGCTACAGTCGGGGTAAACGGGTCATTTTATTCTGACAGTGGTCTTACCGACGGCACAAAATATTATTACAGGGTGAGGACATATAATGATATCGGTGAATCACCTGTACAGCAGGGGACTCAAGCGACTGCCATCACCCCTCTCAATCCGCCGACAAACCTGCGAGTGGTAAGTACATCGAGCACTCAGATCCAGCTTGCCTGGTCAGATAACTCCTCGACAGAGCAAAGTTATCTGATCGAAAGGCGTACATTGAACACTGATTTTGTTCAGGTAGGTCAGGTGGGACAGAACACCTCAACATTTCCTGATACAGGACTCAATACAGCCACAAAATACTGGTACAGGGTGAAGGCGTATAATCCAGTTGCCGGGTCCTCGGTATATTCCAATGAAATTTCTGCAACTACACTTACGGCAAGCGGCGGCCACAAAAGCAGCGGCGGAGGCGGCTGCTCAATAGGCGCGAAACAGAATGCGCCGACAGCCTTTGCCGAGGCAGCAATAATGCTTCTGCCCCTTCTCGTTATCGCAGCTCTGAGAAGAAGGAGATAATGTTTTTTGAAATCCTCCCCTTTGCAAGGGGAGGTTGGAGGGGTTTTAATGAAACATATAAACAAAACCTCCCCTACCCCCTCCTTGCTAAGGAGGGGATTACATGAAATGCACCGCATGTAAAAGATCGGTTGCTGAGTTTTAAACACTAAAATATTTACTTTCCCTCTTGTTTCTAATAACATACATAGATGAGAAATCCTTATCTGTGTGAGGCTTGCCGTTGAAAACGGTTTTTATGAACAGAAAAGTTATTATCTCCCTTAATGTCCTCCTGGGCATTATCCTTTTTATGTCTATTCTTTTACTTGTAAGGGACATTGTCTCCGACCATTTCGATAAGAAAAGGGCGCTCAGAAAAGATGCGGCAGTATCGACCGGCGCAGTAGCAGCCACGCGGAAGATGCAGTTTCTTGAGTATGCGCCCCTTATGAAAAATAATCCCTTCGGCATTTCCGGCGGCGAAATAAAACTGCTGACCTCATCAGCCCCTGCGAATGCGCAAACTATGGACCTTATTCTGATCGGTACTGTTGCCGGTCCGAAGGAACTCAGTTATGCCGTATTTAAGGACGCTGCAGGCATTCAGGAGGTTTTCAGGGTAGGAGAGAATATATACGGCATGGGCAGGCTTTACAGCGTTAAACAAGACAGGGCGCTGATAAGGCAGGGGGGAAAGATAACTGAAATACCTATTGAAGATATTGTGAAGGTAAAAGAGGTGAAAGCTCAGGCCCCTGCAACAGGCGCTTCTTCATCCGCATTTGCCCGGATGATAGGCAGGGGTTCATATATCGTTGATCAGGCGAGGCTGCAGCAGATGATAGCCAATCCCGGCCAGATGATGACGGACGCAAGACTCAGACCGAATACAGCCGACGGCAGGCAGGAAGGGTTTGCTCTCAGCGAGGTGAAGCCTAACGGTATTTATCAGAGCCTTGGTCTCCAGGACGGCGACGTACTTTTGAGGATCAATGAATATGACATCTCCAATCCCGAGAGGGCGCTCCAGGCATTTACGGCGCTGAAGGGCCTCGATAGGGTGCAGATAGATTTAATCCGCTCCGGTTCAAGGATGACAATGACCTATCAGATAAAGTAATATAAGTGTTGACATGAAAATATTCAAAAAGTTTTCCACAGCAATTTTTCTTCTGGGGTTTCTTGTCTTTACAGTCCATTACGTATCATCTAAAACCATAAGCCAATCCAATGCAGAAACAGATGCTATTGAGAAAAAGGCCGACGAATCAACCCTTAATAAAGAGACACGAAAAGAAATTGTACATACTGAGAAATCCCGCATTAAGGAGAAAAAGGTTTCTTTTAACTTTGTAGAAGTTGACATCCCGGTGGTGGTGAAATTTATCAGCGAGGTCACCGGGAAAAACTTTGTCTTTGATGAGAAGGTCAAGGGCGCCGTTACCATCATAGCTCCTTCCAAACTTTCCGTTGACGACGCCTTCAGCCTCTTCACGTCGGTCCTTGAGCTGAAAGGCTTTACCATTATTTCTTCCGGCAAGGTCTACAAGATCGTCCCTGTGTCGCAGGCAAAACAGTCCGGCACCGAACTGTTGAAGGAAGAAAACGGGACCGTCAACGACACCTATATCACAAGGCTTATCCAGTTGAAATCCATATCATCCTCAAAGGCGATGAATTTCCTCCAGCCTTTGATCTCGAAGGACGGACACATATCCTCTTTCGGTCCCGGCAACATGATGCTGATTGTAGACTCGTCCGCTAATATCGAAAAGCTGCTGAAGATACTTGAGAGCATTGATAAGTCCGATATGGAGGAGCCCGAACTTGTGACCCTGAAATATGCCAATGCAGAGGAAGTCGTAAAGATACTTAATGAATCGCTCGTTCAGAGCAGCAAAGCACAGCCTTCAGCCGGTCGTCCTCTTATTAGAGGAGAAGCGACTTCTACGGTTTCCGTAGATGAGACAAGGGCGAGTGTTTTTGCGGACACGCGACTGAATGCCGTGGTAATGATAGCCGACAAACAGGAAAAGGAATCCATGAAGAGGATGATTGCCATCCTTGATATCCCTCTGCCGGAAGCTACCAGCAAGATAAACGTCTATTTTCTTGAATACGCCGATGCGACGGAACTTTCAAAGGTTTTGGAGGGAATGATTTCAGGGATTTCATCCCAGGCAAAGACCGGTCAGATTATGCAGTCCGCCCAGTCTGCAAGAAGTCCTTTTGAAGCAGGAAAGATAATCCTTTCTACGGACAAGGCAACGAACTCGCTTATTATCGTAGCCTCTCCGGCCGATTACCAGAGCCTCATGCAGGTGATAAAGCAGCTTGACCGGAAGCGGAAGCAGGTTTATGTTGAAGCGATGATAGTAGAAGCCTCTATCGATAATCTGAGAGAGCTTGGGGCGAAATGGAGGATTACGGCGGAAAAGAATAATGAGCCTGTTTTTATCGGCGGGTTCGGCACGATGGACAACGCTGCCCTTCAGAATGTCATCTATGGACTTTCCGGCATGACCATGGGCGGGTTGGGTAATTTCCTTGACGTGCCGATCACGACAATCGGTACCGACGGGAAGGCTACGACCACTAAACTTAGTATCCCCGGATTTTCAGCCCTGTTCAGCCTGAACGAGTTCAAGGGCTCTGTAAATGTCCTCTCGTCCCCTCAGATATTGACATCCGACAATAAAGAGGCGGAGATCGTTGTAGGTGAAAACGTGCCGTTCATATCTAAAAGGGAACTGGGCGTCACCTCGACCAGCACGGTCCTCAATTCCATTGAACGTAAAGACGTCGGCATTACGTTAAGGCTTACTCCGCAGATAACCGAAGGCGATTATGTGAAAATGGATATCTACCAGGAAATATCATCATTAAAGAATGCCTCGGAGACGATCCTCATCAATATAGGTCCGACAACTACCAAACGGTCCACAAAGACATCGGTTGTTGTCAAGGACAGCCAGACTGTAGTAATAGGCGGACTTATGGAAGAAAGAGAGGACGTCCGCATAAATAAAATACCGATACTGGGAGACATCCCTGTCCTCGGGTGGCTCTTTAAGAACAAGAGCCGGCAAAAGACGAAGACTAATCTCCTTGTATTCCTGACCCCTCATATCGTGAAAGAGGCCGAACAATTGATGAAACTGAGCAATGACAAAAGAATGGAGTTTGCCAAAGCTGAAGAGAGGTTCAAACAGGGCGAATTGCTTGTAAAATTCAAAGAGGAAGTAAGCGAACAAAGGATATCGGAAATACTTTCATCGGAAGGCGCATCCATAATCTCCGCGCCGAAATCAAAAGGCCCCCATCTTCTGAAACTGAAAGAGGGTCAGGACGTCCATAAGGCGGTCGAAATCTTCGCCGGTTATAAAGAAGTGGAATTCGCGGAACCGAATTACATCATGACAATGCAAAATGAAAAATTCAAATCGCAAAATGTAAAATGAAAAGTGCAAGATACACAATAAACTCATCAGTTGCATAACTTGAAAGGCAGACATGATAAATAACCTTTTGAATGCGACAAAAAATGGGCCATATTCACCTGACGGCACTTTTAACCTAAAGTGCATTTTAGATGAATGCGTGCTGCCCGGTGTAAATAGTACATTATGGAGTCGCCAAAAGCTTTTTCATCATGCCTGCCTTTCAAGTTGAGAACGTCTTTTGCAACGTTTAGGTAAATGGAAACAATTGACTCTATAAAAGATGAAGATGTTGAGTTATCCCTTTTAAAAAATATTCCCCTCAATTTCGCAAAAGGCAACAGGATATTCCCCATAAAAATTCATGACTCGGAATTGATCTGCGCCGTTGCCGATGAAGAGGGATTACTTGCATTGGCGGAAGTATCGAGAGCGCTCGGGTTGAAGCCCAGGGCGTTCAGAGCGCCCGCCGGGGTTGTCCTCGAGGCGATCAACAGGTTCTATGGACAGATGGGCTCTGCCGAGGAAGTGATGGATACTATTGCGGGAGAAGACCTGTCATCGGTTGCCACGGAATTTGAGGCCCCGAAGGACCTGCTTGGATTGACTGAGGAGGCGCCTATCATCAGGCTTCTCAACGCGCTTCTGCTGCAGGCCGTTAAAGAAAGGGCAAGCGATATTCATATCGAGCCTTATGAGAAAGAGCTTGACGTCAGGCTCAGAGTTGACGGTATATTGCACAGGATATTATCTCCTCCCAAGATCATTCAGGACGCCCTCATAAGCAGGATTAAGATCATGTCGAATCTCGACATTGCCGAAAAGCGGCTGCCGCAGGACGGCAGAATAAGACTCCTTCTCGGCGGACGCGATATCGATATCAGGGTGTCGGTAATCCCGACATCTCACGGCGAAAGGGCGGTTTTAAGACTGCTTGACAGGAAACAGGGGCTCCTCGGATTGTGGGAAGTGGGGTTCGGCAAAGAAGATGAAAAGAAACTTGAAGAATACCTTCAGAGGCCGGACGGGATCATCCTTGTAACAGGTCCGACCGGCAGCGGAAAAACAACGACCCTTTATGCGGCGCTGAACAGGGTGCATACGGAAGAAAAAAATATTATTACGGTCGAAGACCCGATAGAATACCAGCTTAAAGGGATAGGTCAGGTCCATGTAAACCCCAGGATAGGACTGACCTTTGCATCCGGTTTGAGATCAATTTTGAGACAGGACCCGGATGTGATTATGGTCGGCGAGATAAGGGACCTTGAGACTGCCGTAATAGCGATGCAGGCGTCTCTCACGGGACATCTTGTCCTGAGCACCCTTCATACAAATGATGCGCCGAGCGCTCTTGTGCGGCTTATAGATATGGGTATCGAGCCTTTCCTTGTTGCGTCATCATTGACGGTTGTTCTTGCGCAAAGGCTTGTGAGGACGATTTGTCCGGATTGCAAAGAGTCATATGGACCTTCAGAGGTTGAAAGGTCATATTTTTCATCCTTCATCTCTCATCCCTCATCCTTCCTTTTGTACAGAGGCAAGGGCTGTGGGAAGTGCAAAGAAAAAGGGTACCTCGGCAGGACGGGAATCTTTGAATTGCTTGTCATAGACAATGAAATCCGCTCGATGATTACGGAAAAAACGGATTCCCGGACCATAAAAAATCATGCAATCTCCAAAGGCATGAAAACCCTGAGAACGGACGGACTGGAAAAGGTCCTTAAGGGCATTACGACAATTGAAGAAGTGTTGAGAGTAACGCAAAAAGATGCGATAGAAGAATAAAATTCTGCAATTTAAATTATTTATTGAACATGCCGATATTTCAATATAAGGGTTACAGGACGGACGGGTCGGAGGCTGCCGGGACTATCGAGGCTGACAGTCTGAAGAACGCCGCCCTGCGGCTTAAAGAGTCCGGCCTCTATCCGAAGAATATAGCAGAAGCAGTATACAAAAGACGGTTCGGCTTTTTACAGGGACTCGATGCCTCCCTTCTCCCATCCATAACACGGCAACTCTCAACGATGCTTTCTTCAGGAGTAACGTTAATGGAGGCATTGCGTTCTATCTCTGAAGAACAGAAAGGTCTCTGGAGAAATATACTGGTAAATATCAGGGAGAATGTCTCGGCAGGCGCAAGTTTTTCAAAGGCCCTTGAAGCCTACGGCGGCGTCTTCCCCGAATTCTATGTCAATATGGTGGCCGCAGGAGAGGCAAGCGGGACCCTCGACGCCGTTCTTGGACGCATGGCTGATTTTCTGGAATCACAGGAAAACCTGAGATCGAAAGTAAGGACGGCGATGATATACCCCCTGTTTATGATCTGTATCGGATTCATAGTCCTTTCTTTCCTTTTTGTCTTTGTCATACCGAAGATAACGAAGATATTTAAGGACACGCAGAGCGCCCTGCCTTTTATCACTGTTGTGCTTATAACCGTCAGTGATATTGTTCAGAAATACTGGTGGCTTCTCGCTGGTCTTCTTGCGGCAGGCATATTCGGATTAAAAAGACTGAAAGAGAACAACAGATTACTGATCGACCGCACCCTTTTGCGACTGCCCGGCAATGTCCTTCAAAGCCTTTACTATGGCCGCTTTGCAAGGACTTTGGGTTTTCTGCTTGAAGGCGGCCTGCCGGTGTTGAGGGCCCTCGAACTTGCCGCAAAGTCCGTAGGCAATAAGGCGCTTGAGACAAAGGTCCTCGAATCCGGTAAACGGGTCTCCGAAGGCGCACGGCTTTCAGCTTCCCTTGACGGGTTCCCGCCGGTGCTGCTTCAGTTGATCTCGACAGGCGAGAAGAGCGGACAGTTGGCCGGCGTTCTGAACAAGGCTGCCGGCGCCTATGAAGAAGAGTTTTCGAGAACGGTGCAGAAGGCGCTTGCGCTCCTCGAACCGCTCATGATCCTCTGCATGGGGATAATCGTCGGACTAATAGTCCTCGCAGTCCTCCTGCCGATATTCCAGTTGAACCAGTTGATAAAATAAGCTCTTTATCATATAAATGGATGATATCGGAAAGCCTACTCTAATCGGGGATTCTGCCTGTAATCCTCCCCTTGGAAAGGGGAGGTGAGGAGGGGTTGTAAAAATAGAGATTAAAATCGGATGTAATTGAATATAACAGATAACCACCCCTACCTCTCCTTTTCAAGGAGGGGATTCACAAAGGAGGTATTACAAATATGGGAGGAATAAATGGACAATAATAAGGGTTTTACTCTTCTTGAAATTATCGTGGTTGTGTTTATACTCGGTCTCCTTGCGGCTATTGTGGCGCCTAAGATTATCGGCAGGACGGATGATGCGCGTATTGCCGAGGCTAAGGTGCAGATAAAGAATTTAGAGACCGCACTCAAGTTGTTCAAACTCGACAACGGATTCTATCCGGCTACCGAGCAGGGACTGGCCGCGCTTGTCGAAAAACCGACAACAGGACAGATACCGCAGAAATACCGTGAGGGCGGCTATCTCGAACAAAAGAAGATCCCCTTTGATCCGTGGAACTACCCTTATATATATATCAGTCCCGGCCTGCACGGAGATTTTGACATTGCCAGTCTGGGTGCCGACGGAAAAGAAGGCGGCGAGGGGAAAGACGCCGATATATTGAGCTGGGATATGCAATAAAAAAATAGAATGCAAAATCATCATTGTAAAATGCAAATATCATTTTACAATTTCAAGAAGGGTTTTACTCTGCTTGAACTGATCGTTGCCCTCTTTATCGTCTCCCTTGTACTTGCCGTTGTTTTCCCGTCGTTTGCCGTTTTCGGAGAGAACAGGCTGAAAGCGGAGGCAAGGGAAATGGCTTCGATACTTAGGTATATGAACGACAGCGCTTCCTCGAGAAAGGAGACCTTTGTCATAAAATTCGATCTCGATAAAAACAAGGTTTTCTGGAAAGGTCCCGAAGGCGAGAAGACAAAGGGATTTGAAGACCTGACCGGTGTGACGACACAGGCGAACGGAATGGTCAACAAAGGAGAATTAATTGTTTTCTTTGACCCGCTTGGAATTAAAGAGAATCTGAGCGTACATATGAGCAGAGAGAAAAAAAATATCACCATCACATTAAACCACCTCAGCGGGAAAGTCAAAATAAATTATGAGGGATGAATTATGAAGGATGAAATAAGAAAGAGACGAACACTTAACAAAAGGATTTTGTTTTTCATCCTTCATCCTTCATCCTTCATCCTTCGCAATGCATCCTTCATCCTTCAGAAAAAGGGTTTTACCCTTCTCGAGGTCCTCATTGCGCTTGCGATTATCAGCGGACTTCTAATCACTCTTATATATACGGTGAACTATCAGTTGGGTATTGTTGCAAGACAGGAAACCGTAACGGTCGCTACATTGCTGGCAAAGAGCGCCCTGACCGAACTGGAAAAGAAACCCGAAAGTAAAAAGGGAAAATTTGAAGCGCCCTATGAAGCCTATACCTATGAAACTGCCGTTAAAGACTCGCCATATCCCGGAGTAAACGAAATTACCGTTATCGTGACCGCAGGCAAAGAAGAGGTTAAGCTCAATCAATATGTATACAAATAAGGATGAAGGATGAATTATGAAGGATGAAATAAGAAAGAAACGGCCACTTTACAAAAGGATATTGTTTTTCATCCTTCATCCTTCATCCTTCATCCTTTGTCGAAAAGGTTTTACCCTTGTCGAAGTCCTCATTGCCGTTGCTATTCTCTCTATAGTGCTCACAGCCCTGTACGGCACTTTTTTCCTGAGTAGCAGAGCGATGGAAGAAATGGATGAATCCATGACAAAATTGCAGGAGTCGAGAAAGGCCATTGATATATTAAGAAGAGAACTTGAGTCCGCGTATTACAAAAAAGATAACGACGAAAAGACATTTGTAAAAATCCTCGACAAAGACCTTTACGGAAAACAGGCGACGCAGCTTGAATTTACGGCATTTACGACGGTAAGGCCCGGCCTTTCAAAGATTTCATACTACATGGAAGAAAAGGACAAGAAACGGACTCTTTTCAAAAAAATAGGATCCTCATTCGGAAAGGAAGAATCCGAAGGGGCCGAGATTATTGAGGATCTGGAAGAATTCACCATAGAAGCGAAATATCAGGATAAATGGGTGAAGACCTGGGATACCGGGATTACAAAGAAAATGCCTGATGAAATAAAGATCAGTCTATCGGTAATGATTAAGGGGAGAAAGGTGACGCTCTCGGATATGGCAAGGCCGATGTATGACAAAAGTGTGTAACCCTCTCCTCCGGCGGGAGAGGGCAAGGGTGTGGGGGTATTCTAATAACCAGCAGGGGGTTGCTCTTGTTGTGGTCCTCCTCGCCCTTGTATTGCTAACTGCCATGGTGGTTGAATTCTCTTATGGCGTTTACACCGGCACGAATGATCTTTACAACTGGCGCGACGCCCAGAGGTTATCGGTAATGGCAAGGTCCGGCATTAACGTATCAGTAAGGTACTTATCTAACCTGCTGAAGGATCGAACGTTTAAATTCACAGAGCCTGTAGAAATGCCTGTTGAAAATCCGTTTGAGGATTTCAAAGGAAACATTGCGATAAGGGTAGAAGATGAGATGGGCAAATTTAATCTTAATTCAATTGTTCCATTGAATCAAATTGTCAATGAAACTGATCAATATAGTCCTTACAGTTGCTTTAAAAGACTTCTCACTGTCCTTTCACTCGATGTGAAGATTGCAGACCGGATAGTTGACTGGATTGATAAGAACGGGGAATCACGCCTCTCGGATTCAGAAGCAGGCGCAAAAAATGCTATACTCGATAGCGTAGATGAACTCTTGTTGATACATGGCATAAGTAAAGAGGATTATGATAAATTATTGCCATATATAACTATTTATGGGAACGGGGAAATAAATATTAATAGTGCTTCAAAACCTGTTATTAGATGTCTCTCAAATGATATATCTGATGAACTCGCACAGAGAGTAATCGATTATAGAAAGAGTATGCCATTTAAGGTGAAGGCTGATTTGCAGAATGTCAACGGTTTCAGTTCGGCGGTTTATAATCCTTTTAGTGATATGATAACATCTGAAAGTTCAACTTTCTCCATCAAATCTACCGCCTCCTCCGGCGGAGTGAAAAGGGTGATCGAGACGGTTTTGGATACAACAAATACGGTTCAGTACTGGAAGGAATATTGATGGCCAGGGCGCTTTTTATTGATATAACGGATAAGGAAATAAACACCTATATCTTCGACGTCGGGCAGGGGCGGTATGAACTGAAGGAAAACAGAAAATATCCTCTGGCTGAAAAATATAATTTCCCTGCCGAAGCAATAGCCGGCGGCTTTGATAACGTCTACTTGAGCCTGCCTGTCTGCCTGCTGAATTTCAGGGTGCTTGATACCCCGTTTTCGGACAGGGAGAGAATAAGAGAAGTGCTTCCCTTTGAACTCGACGGTATCATGCTCGGCGGAACAGACAAGGCGCTCTTTGACGACATAATCGTCGGCAGAACGGAGAGTAAATATCAGGCGCTTGCAGTCTACATAGAAAAAAGCGCTGTCAGGGATATGCTTGCAAAACTGAATTCCTGCGGGGCCGACCCGGTATTCATTACATCGCTTGAAGTTGGGAAAATCGTGAAGGAATTTTCTCCCGAAAAGCTGCTGTTGCCTTTAGACCTGGATGACGATGAAAGGATAGCGCTTGCACGGGAAGAGATGCATTCTCCTACTATAAATTTAAGGAGAGAGGAATTTGCCTATACGCGGGATATCGAAAAGACAAAGAGATATTTTAAGACAACAGCGTTCCTTGTGATGCTCATCGCCTTTGTCGTTTCCGCAGGTTTGTTGTTTCAGATTATTACGACAAAAAATGAGATCGCGGCATTGAAAAATGATATGCGCAAGAAATATCAGGAGTTGTTTCCGCAGGAAAAGAATATTATGAACGAGGTCTATCAGCTTAAAGCTCATATGAAAGAATTGAGCGGCAAGGAAGAAATCTTCATCGGCGTCAGTCCTCTCGACGTCCTGTGGAAACTGTCGCAAATCGGCAAAACGTCCGCTGTTTTTTATGAGACTTCGGCAGACAAAGGCAATCTCATCCTGAAAGGCGAAGCAGCTTCTCTGAGCGACGTCCAGAAGGTGAAGGATGAACTGGGGAAGTTCTTTGACGATGTGAATATCTCTGATTCAAAAACCTCCGTACAAGGCAAAATGCTTTTCACCATTACGGCAAAGGAGAAGAGGGCTTGAGAGAGTTATTCAGGAATAAGAGCTTAATCTATGCTATGTCCGGACTTATGGTCTTTTTTGTTCTTGCCGGTATAGGGATACAAACCCTTGCTTCATCAAAAAAAGAGCTTAAGCTGCTGCAAGAAAGGCGGAAAGAGCTGCTGCTGCTGAAGGATGAGTACATGTCGCTGAAACAGAAGCTCGATCTTGTCGAGGCAAAGAAGAGCATGATGAACGTGCCGGGCATTGTCCAGGCAATCGATGAGATTTTTCAGCCCATGGGGTTGAAAAATAAACTAAAGACGGTCAGGGCCGCAGGGAAAAAGGAGATCAGAGACGGTTTTGAAGAAGAGGCGGAAATTACAGTCGAGAAAGTCGGCATGAATGAAATGCTGAATATTTTTTATAAAATAGAAACCGCACCAATGATCCTGACTATAAAAAAGGCTTCCATAAAAAAATCCTTTGAGAACCCTGAACTGCTCAACGTCAATATCGTCCTTTCATTTCTAAAAACGAAGTGAGGAAAAAGCTTCCGATTATTATCCTCGCTGTTATCCCCGTTCTTTTCTGGATGATGTGGATTGTCTTTCCTGAAACTGCCATACAAACTATCATTGAAGATTCCGTTGCCAGCAGTCAGTTTGTGGTAGAGGTGCAGGGACTGAAGAAAGGGTTGTTCTATAATGTAGACATAGACGCCCTGGTATTGAAAGGCAGTCGGGGGGAATTGATTTCCGTTAAAGATATCCGCAGTTATATAAATCCTCTGTTTATCCCGTTATTCCAACTGCGTTTGACCGGCAGCGGCGCTATAGGCGATGGAAATATTACGGGTAATTTGACCCTTTCAAGGGGTAAAATAAAAGGAGTTCTGAATTTTCAGAAGGTCGGTTTTGGCGATTTGCATTTTTTAAAATTGACCGGAATAAAGGGTAACGGAACGTTTTCCGGAAGCGTTACAATCAGTGAAAGCGCCGGACATGCGGAGTTTGTTTCCAAGGATGCCGTTTTTGAAGAAACGGAATTTTCAGGGATCAAGGCGCCTCTGAATATTTTTCATATGGTAACGGGTTCTCTTGATTTGCGTGGAAGCGTTATTGAAGTCGTATCTTTAGCCTTTCAGGGCGAAGACATCTATGCGAGGCTGAAAGGAGATATCAGGGAAAATGTGATGGATATCTCTATGGAATTGATGCCGGGGAAATCCTATATTGAAAACCCGTTTGTGCTTGCAGGGCTTGAGGTCTATAAAATTTCTCCCGGATATTATATTATTCCCGTAAAGGGCAATCTTTTTCTGTGAGGAGGAAATATGTCTAAATATATACTAATGCTATTTTTAGCGCTGAGTCTTATTTCATGCGGGTCGGAAAGCCCGCAGAACATATCCGGACAATCCACGGATATTCATTCAAGTGCAAGCTCAGTTATTGATGCGCCTGCGACGAAAAATATGCCGGCAAGGTATGTGCCGGGAGAAGTCCTGGTGAAATTCAAATCAGGGACGTCAATAGTTGCCATGAATAAGCTTCACGGCGCCCTGGGAGCGGCCAAAATAAAGGATATAAGACATCTCGGGATACATCGGATGAAGCTTCCGGAAGATGTGAGAGTGGAGGAAGCGGTGCAGATTTACAGGAACGACCCGAATGTCGAATTTGCAGAACCGAATTATATTGTTAAGACTTCCGCCATACCGAATGATCCGGGATATAGCCTGCAATGGGGACTCAATAATACGGGCCAGACAGTCGGAATAGCCGGCGCGGATATTCATGCCCAAGCTGCCTGGGACGTTACAAAAGGCTCAAATAATATAATCATTGCAGTCGTCGATACGGGGGTTGCCTATGACCATCCGGACCTATCCGGAAATATATGGGTGAACACCGCGGAATTGAACGGTTCCCCCGGGATTGATGACGACCAAAACGGTTATAAAGATGATGTATATGGCTGGGACTTTATCAATAATGACGCCTATCCGGTTGATTATGATCAGCACGGCACTCATGTGGCCGGTATTATTGCCGCAAAGGGCAATAACGGAATCGGCGTCAGTGGGGTAATGTGGTCGGCCAGGATAATGCCTCTCAGGTTTTTAGGCGTAACCGGGTCGGGCGATGTCGCAAAAGCAGCCGAGGCAATAGAGTATGCCGCAGACAATGGCGCCCGTATCATCAACGCAAGCTGGGGAGGGAATGATTATTCCATCACTCTCTATAATGCCATCGAGTATGCCAGACAGAAGAATGTGCTTGTAGTTGCCGCTGCGGGGAATGAAACAATGAACAATGATATAGATGCTTTCTATCCCGCAAGTTTTAATCTGTCAAATATTATCTCGGTGGCTGCAACAGATCAGAACGATAGTATTGCCAATTTTTCCAACTTCGGTGCGACTTCGGTTGATTTAGGCGCTCCCGGCGTGTCTATCTACAGCTCGGTACCGGTATTTTCATACGGCGATTCCGTCACCATTTACAGCGAAAATTTTGACGGCAACTCCGGTGATTTGCCGCTTTTGGGGTGGTCAAAAGGGGGAGGGCATACGACATGGGCTATCACTGCAGGCACAGGTTCCGGCGGAACAAACTGTCTTGAAGACAGCCCCGGAGGAAACTATGTTTCCGTCACTAATTCCTGGGCAGGATATATGACGTCGATCTCATCAGTCAAAAACAACCGTTACAGGCTCTCTTTTAAATGGAAGGGGAATATTGACCATAATACCAATGATTTTTTCTATATCAACTATTCGCAGAATGGGAAGAACTGGGATTGGGTTGATTCCAGAGACGGGTTTTATGCAAATTTTGTCTCAGACTATACGGATGAGCTTACCTCTGCCGCCGATATGCTCGACAGTTTTTATTTTGGTTTCGGATTAAAATCCGATTCAACCGTAAACAATGACGGAGTCTATATCGACGATGTGGTATTAAGCAGGCAGCCGATCGTTATCGGCAGCTATACCTATGAATCCCAGGGATGGAGCGGCACTTCCGTGGCAGCGCCTTTTGTCTCCGGAGTTGCCGGATTGGTCTGGTCTGTGAATCCTTCTCTCAGTTATGCTCAGGTGAAAGATATTATTTTAAACAGCGTAGATAAAAAGCCGTCGCTTTCAGGAAAAACAGGCACAGGGGGAAGGGTTAATGCCTCTGCCGCCGTAAACCTGACTATGCTTTCAGCTCCCTCAAACCTTTCCGCTTCCGCAATATCGAAAAGCCGGATAGACCTCTCATGGCAGGACAATGCTTCAAATGAAACAGGGTTCAGGATAGAGAGAAAAAAAGCGTCCGACGCTTCGTACATAATCATTGCTGAAGCCGGCTCAAATGTTACCTCCTATTCCGATACGGGACTATCTGCGGGAACTAAATACTCCTACCTCATCAAGGCATATAACTCTTCAGGCGAATCCTCCTATTCCAATGAAGCAAGCGCTACAACGAAGCAAGCTTCTTCAGGCGGCGGCGGTGGCGGCTGCTCCATAGGCAAGCCCCGGAATTATCAAACTGCTTTAGCAGATTTCATTGTATTAGTGATGCCTTTTGCGATTATCTGTATAATAAAGAGAATGAATCGAGATGACTATGCCGGCAGGAAAAAAGGCAGCCGTAAAAAAGATCAGTAAAATGCAGCAGGCTTCTCATGTATCCCGGGAACTTACCGTAGGACAGTTTATTAAAACGTTCACAAAATCCTTTTTAGCTATAGGTTTCTTGATAGTTCTGTTAGTTCTCTACCGCCTTGGAATAATGATCGGCCTTGAAGGCGGAGATATGACAACCCCTGTAAAAACATTCCGGGTACTTCTCTCGTTTGTTCAATCACAGAGAGAATTGCAGTACCTTCTTATCGTTACCGGTTTATTCTATCTTTTTCTTAATTTTATCCCCCGGAAGATATACCGGTATTTTTATGTGTTGTTTATTTCTCTTGTTGCCGTATGGATGATATACCGTATTTTTAATCTTGCACATATCTATTATGCAGGTACCCATATTGGCAGAGACTTTCTCTCACATATAGAAAAATCATCTCTCAGCATGGTGTTTGATATCAAAAGCTTACTCTTCGTGATCATCCCGGTCCCTATCGTCCTGGTTATTCATTTTTTGCTGAAACAGCTTGATTACTCACGGTATAGGTATACAGCAAAAGGTATTGCATTTTTATTGCTTTCCCTGATGATGTCTTTGTTCATCTTTTTCGAAAACATCGATCGAAGGTCACTGTCTGTACGTATCTGGATGAATGAATTCCGGTATCGTTATCCAATTGCTTCAACGGTTCCCGAGGTTTTTTTATTGTCCTCTTTCCATGACGAAACAGGAAAAGCAGGATACGATATCGCTCAGGAGACAATGCCTTCATCAGTTCAGAAAAGACTGGAGGCTTTCTTCGGTGTATATATTAATAAGAAAGAGCAATATCCGCTTTTTAAGCGTGAGGTTTTTCAGAATGCCTTCCCCTATCGGCAGTCTGGTAAAGGAATTTCTACCCCCAACATCATCATCATTGTCATGGAATCCCTTTCTGCCAGACTTTTAGGGCATTACGGTTCTCCCTTTGAAGGAATATCCCCAAATATTGATGCCTTTGCTGAAGCGTCTCTGGTTGTCAGGCCCTTTTATAATGCAACAACACCCACAATGAACGGCCTTGTATCTGTTCTCTGCTCCCATTATCCTGTTTTTGGACAAGAAGAATGGCTGGATAATAATGGTGTCATGAAGTTCGATTTGCTCTGCCTGCCCGAGGTCTTAAAAAGCAAAGGGTATCATTCATATAATATAGTTCCCGGTGATCCCTATTTTGCCTTACAATTGCCCTTTATGAAGGCTAACGGCATGGATATAATCTATGGTGCTTTGGACATAAAAGAGATCTTGAAAGAAAAACCCCTTGGCAATATCTTCAGAAAGCTTGCATATTCAGACCGGCAGGTCATAGGATTTTTGCTAAAGGGGCTCAAAAATCGCTCATTTGTAGAGCCGTTTACCATAACTGTCTCGACTGATGACCTGCACCCTCCCTTCAGGTTGCCGGAGGATTGTATCAGATATCCCGGGCAGGACAATGCTATTCTGCATATTATCCATAATGATGACGCAGCTTTTGGAACTTTCTGGGAATACTTCAAAAAGAGCGATCTTGCATCGAATACAATAATAGTTTTAACGTCAGACCATGCGTTTTTCCCGGGTGTTGACTATCAGAAACTCATACAGGATCAAAAAGCAGGACCGTATGATGAAGTCCCTTTTATCATCTATGACCCTACTCATAAACTGCCCAAGACATTAGACGTCACCTCTTCATCGGTAGACATCGTGCCTTCGATGCTCCATCTTTTGAACGTAAATATCCCGAACTCTTTTGAGGGCTTGTCAGTCTTTGATCCCGACGGAAGGGTTAGATATCCAAACGTTCTCGGTTCGCACCATTATCTTTACTTCTACAGGCTTAATGGTAAGAATGTATCTTTTAACCGTGATGAGATACACTGCGATACTGTTGCACATGATCCTGCTTCACCTGCGGGGGAGGGAACCTTCACCATGTGCGATTATGTCTCATGGTTGCAGTATAAGCGATGGCTTGTAAAAAATGATCTCATATGGAATAAGCTACATGAAACAAAATAAATTGATTGCTATGTCCTATAAGAATATCGTTATTATTATCGTCATTCTTGCAGGAATCCCTCTGCTCCTGTATTCCCTCATTATCGTAAAATTCAATTCGATAAAGGTACAAACACTTCAAAATCTGCCGCGACATATGATTTGGGCACATCGGGGTTTTACGCAGGGATTCCGGGATAACTCAATTGAAAGTTTTGATGCAGCCCGGAGCACGGGTTACTACGGCATAGAAATCGATATCCATTTCCTGGAAGGGAAAGGATTCATTGTCGCACACGATATTTCACCAAAGATGTCGGATAATAACAGCGTCCTTTCTCTTGATACGGTATTTAAACGGTATACGGATCAATTCTATTACTGGCTTGACTTTAAGAATCTCGATACGGACAATGCAGCAGAAAGCGGGAAAATACTTTCGGATCTGGTCAGGACTTATCATTTACAGGGACATGTTTTCATCGAATCACAAAGAGCCAGGGCTTTAAGGAAGCTGAAGTCGGTGGGACCTGAAATACATACCATTTACTGGCTTCATCGGAATCTGGAAAATAAAACAGCCCTCTTCAAGGCAAAATACAATACAATTATTTCAGGTGCCGACAGTGTCTCATTGCCGGCGGAACACGTTAGTGAGAGTTTTATAGAAAATTTTTCCCATCTCAATATGGCAGTCTTTACAGTAAATGACGCTGAGACTATTGAACAACTGTTTCAAAGAGGAGTCCGTGTCGTTCTCAGTGATTCCGATATGAGAGAACGCTTTCCGCAGGTGTATAAATATCCCCCCAAAATAAGTCCATAAGCACCATAATAAAGCATATCTGCCTTTGACATTGGAAACAATTTTGTACTATTTGGTATAATTACTCGGTTATCTTTGATAGACAAGATTTGCCAAAAGGTGAAAAACCGCCCCCGGCACGATATTGTTGGTCTTCATATAAAGCCATCCCATTACCAGCGACGGGAAAAAACTGAGCAGAACCGTCCACTCATTATAGAAGATTGCCTTTGGCAAATGGGCAATGGCGAATAAGAGACTGACAAATAAAACCCCCTTGTGCTTCCTGCCCATTGAGTCCTGCAGGAATCCCCTGAAAAAAAATTCCTCAGGAAAAGAGACGCTCAACAACTGAAAAATAACGGCGGAAACCGTAATTGATGCCGGATTCCCTCCAAAGAAAAGATAATACGGCAGAAGTATAAAGAATGACGCCACAAGTCCGATCGAGAGGTCTTTTCCGGAGAAATTCAGTTTGACCCTGTATCCTGCAATTATCGGGAATATCAGCATCAGCAAAGGTAATGCGCTGTAATAGATATGGTTTGAGGGTTTTATGGCATGTATGACAAAAGACAAGATAAGGATTACAAGGTAACCGGATATAATTTTTATATTCATGAAACGATACCGATTAACCCGAAAAATGCAATTAAACTGTTAGAGAAACTGCGGATGTCTAAAATAAATTTATTTTTCGATACAATAGTGTACTTATATAGATGTATTACCAAAATATTTTTATGCATTTACCATGAACTATCTTTTTAAAATAAAAATCATCGAGTTAAATAAATTTATTTCAGACATCCGTAGTTTCTATGGTATACTTTCATTTAATATTTTAGCACTATGACGACTTTAAGATATATAACCGCAGGCGAGTCTCACGGGAAAGCTCTTTCAGGTATTCTTGAAGGAATTCCTTCCGGGCTTTTACTTTCATCAGAGGATATCGACAGGGACCTGCAAAGAAGGCAGGGCGGCTATGGCCGCGGCGGGAGGATGAAGATAGAGTCCGACCATGCCGAAATTATCTCAGGCGTCAGATGGGGTAAAACAATAGGTTCTCCTGTAACGGTCCTGGTTGAAAACAGGGACTTCAAGAACTGGTCGGAAGGCATGTCATCCGACCCCGCATTTGAGGGCTCTATCCCTCCGGTGACAAAACCCCGTCCGGGGCACGCCGACCTGACCGGCGCTATAAAATACGACCATCATGATGTAAGGAATATCCTTGAACGTTCAAGCGCAAGAGAGACTGCAATGCGGGTGGCGCTTGGAGCAATCGCAAAAAAATTCCTGTCGGAATTCAATATCAACATAGGCAGCTTTGTTGTACGGATAGGCAAAGTCGAAATGCAAGATACGGTATACAGGATACAAGATGCAAAAAACCTGTTATCTTTCTTTGAAAAAGCCGAGCACTCTCCTGTCAGATGCCCGGATGCTGCAGCGTCAAAAAAAATGGTTGGGATTATAAACAAAGCTATAAAAGAAGGCAATTCATTGGGCGGGATTTTCGAGGTCTATGTTATTGGCGCGCCCGTAGGTCTTGGCAGTCACATTCAATGGGATAGAAAACTTGACGGCCGGCTTGCCCGGGCATTAATGAGCATCCAGGCGATTAAGGGAGTTGAGATCGGGCTTGGTTTTGAAATGGGCAAGATGTCGGGAGTCGAGGTCATGGATGAAATATTTTATAACCGTAAAACGTCAGGCGTGAAGTGTGAAATGATTGGAAAAACACCTAACGGTTTACGCTTTACTCCTGACGGCTTTTACAGAAAGACTAACAATGCGGGCGGGATTGAAGGCGGGATGACAAACGGGATGCCGATAATTCTGAAGGCTGCAATGAAACCGATCCCCACTTTAAGAAAACCGTTGCGCTCCGTTGATATTGTCACAAAAGGACCGATTAAGGCGGCTTATGAACGGTCCGATATCTGCGCCGTGCCGGCCGCTGCAGTAGTCGGCGAAGCGATGTCAGCCCTGACTATAGCGGACGCCTTCCTCGAAAAATTCGGCGGGGACAATATGGCGGAAGTGAAGCGCAATTACGGATCATATATTGAATATGTCAAAAAATTCTAACTACACTTCCGGCAGATCTATTTTGATGTAGAGTTCTCTTAGCTGTTTTGGTCCAACCGTTGAAGGCGTTCCGCTCATGAGGTCGAACGCCTTTTGTGTCTTCGGGAATGCGATCACGTCCCTTATTGATGACGCTCCCACCATAATCATTACTAATCTGTCGAGTCCGA
>JBAZZX010000014.1:0-56287 GCA_041658585.1 Thermodesulfovibrionales bacterium | reverse complement strand
GAGAAAGACCAAGTCAAACTTGACTCCATCCGAACACTAAACGTATGATTTAAATGTCCAGCTTCGCTATACGAAATAAGGTGTTCGAATGGACTGGATCAAGTGTTCGAGTGTGCCGGAATCCGCACCATCCCAGGTTACAAAAGTTTCAAGGCGAAGCAATAGTTCCTCATCTTCATGCGTCTCTTATCAAATCTACAATTCGAACGTATAATTCGAAAATTTGACAATTTCTTCAAATGCTGTATTATTTATAGAGGGGTGAACTATGTTGAAAATTATTTCTTCTCTGCAAACACAGCAGGAAGATATCCTGAACCAGCTTAAAGATCATCAAATAGATATATGCCATGAGGACAAATCACTTATCGAAACAATTACGAAAAAAAGCTATGACGTTATCCTCCTTGAGAGCAAAATAGACTCTATTGAGAAAATAAAGACTGCAGATCCAAGAATTGAGGTTATTCTCTTTGGAATAAATGGGATAGTAGCAGTTGAAGCAATCAAAAATGGAGCTTCTGCCTTTTTCCCTTTGCCGCTTAATGATCCGGAATCCTTGAAAAAGACTGTAGATACTATAAACGAGGAGGTCAAACTCCGGATTGAAACAGCAGAATTAGAGAAGCAACTCAATGCAAAGTACACATTCAAAGGTATTGTAGGGAAAAATCCCAAGATGCTTGAGATATTTAATTTCATGAGACGTATAGCTCCTTATTTCCAGACCGTTACGATTATAGGTGAAACCGGTACAGGAAAAGAGGGAATAGCCAAAGCTATTCAGTTATTAAGTCCGGTTGCAAAATATCCCTTCATCACCTGTAACAGTGGCTCACTCGGGAAAGAGCTTATTGAATCTGAATTGTTCGGTCATAAGAAAGGTTCATTCACCGGAGCCATTGCTGACAAGAGCGGCCTTTTTGCAGCTGCCGGCGAAGGAATTATTTTCCTTGATGAAATCGGAGAGCTTCCTCTGCAGATTCAACCGCACCTTCTAAGGGTGCTCCAGGATGGGGAATACAGGCGGGTCGGCAGCAATCAGACGATGAAAGCCAATTGCAAGGTTATTGCTGCAACCAACTGTGATTTATAATTGATACACCCTGCGGTCTCTGCCGCAGGATCCGATGTACTTAACGTTATGAGTGTATGTATGGTATGTATGGGGTCAGGCTTGCGATTATGCAACTATCCTGATATGATAATTACGGTTATGGCACGGAAACCGCGCATACAATTTGAAGGGGCTTTTTACCACATCATCGTCCGAGGTAATCAGAGACAAGATATCTTCGTTGAGGAACCCGATCGCCACCAGTACCTTGAGCGACTGCACAGATACGGGAATAAATGCGGGTTTATTCTTTACGCTTATGTGCTCATGACTAATCACGTTCATCTGCTGATCGAAACACCCAAGGACCCGATATCGCGCATCATGCAGATGATCAACTTCACCTATACACAATATTTCAATAAGAAATATGGAAAGGTTGGGCACTTGTTTCAGGGACGGTATAAGTCCTATCTCTGCGACAAAGACAACTATCTTTTGAGTCTCGTGCGTTACATTCATGACAATCCGGTGCGGGCCGGTTTGGTGAAGGATGCCAGCGCATACGAGTGGAGCAGCCACGGCGACTATTTGCACGGAACTAAGGGGCTTGTCGATACAGACAAAGTGCTCCGTCTTTTCTCCGAGAGACCCGGCATTGCAAGGCGGAAATATATGGAGTTCATGACTGAGGGCGAACCCGACAAAAGTTTCTCGCCTTACGCAGCGTATGCGCAGCAGATAGTAGGGGACGAATGTTTCATTGAAAAAGTCGAGAAGCGGGTGGAGAGCCTGGAAAAGAGGGCAAAAAAAATACCGATCAGGGCTTTGATCCTCGCGATAGAAAGGGAGACGGGCGTTGGCCTGTTGGAGCTGGTCTCCCGGGCGCGGGGCGAACGGCTTCGGACGGCTCGTGGAATCCTCGTATCACTGGCGAAGGAGATTGGATATAATATGGTGGAGCTACAAGGGATATTGAAACGAGATATCTCCGTTTTGTCACGGTTGGCAAGTATCGGCGAAACGAGAGAAGGGGAGAAGACATTGCGGAGGGTGAAAGAGAGCCTAAATGCATAAACGAAAGCCTGACCCCCAACCACCCCCCACCAACCACCCCCCACAAAGAGTGATTCTCTTGGATGATGGTGAAACTGTTCATAATGCCTTTTTTGATAGAGGTTTTAAGGAAGGAGGAAAATGAAAATACGATATTTTTCAGATACGGACACGGCACTTATTGAGTTTTCAAGCAAGCCGGTTATTGAAACAAAAGAAATATCAGAAAACCTTTATATTGATTTGGATGAAAACGGCAATTTGGTCAGCATGACTATTGAGCATGCCAAAGACAAGGCGGGCATTTCAGAAATATCATATTTACGGATGGAAGAAAGTACTGCATAACCTGTCACTTCACAGGATGCGGCACAACAGCCGCAGCACCTGTGAGTTTTTTCGTTGTGTCAGGATGATTTGTATAGGGGCGGGGTGACCCCGCCCTTACGGCTATGACCCTCAGATACGCTCACCTTGCACTTCTCACATGGTAAAAGCGATTAATATTCCGGATAACGCACTCAACGAAAAAATGATTAGCACAAAATTAGCACAATTTTTGGGGTAACGTTGATAGTAAAGGCTGGTAAGTCATTGAAAAATATGGTAGGCACGAGGGGTATTGAACCCCTGACCTCTTCCGTGTCAAGGAAGCGCTCTCCCACTGAGCTACGCGCCTACAGGAATTTATAAAATAACATTTTACCCCTTAGTCCTGTCAACCAAAAGAAATCAAAAAATAAAAACCCTTCCCGTTTACCCCGGATTATTCATAAAATTGGTAACAGCAACTGAGGATAGAGTATTTGAGCGGTTTTTTTTGCCGATAGTCAAATACAGTATGTGAAAAATAAAGAGGCAAAAGCCTCGCAGGGAGGAACGACCGAGAATGTCCGCCTCAGGCGGATTCGCCGAGGAGAAAGCGAAAATACTCTATCCTCGGTTCAATCAGAAAAATTTATGAATAATCCGGGTTAATCAGTTGACTAATAGATATGCATCGCATATAAAATAACTATCATGTTCATCAAAGATTATTTAATGAGCATTTCCCTGAATAAAAAACTCATCGGGATGATGCTCCTGCTCAGCGTAACCGTCATAAGCGTCCTTATGTTTTTATATGCGCAGTCTGAAAAGGCGCTGATGAATGAACTCGAAAACCAGACGGCGGAGCTTTCGAAGGCGATCCAGGTCGGAGTGGAAGAGGTGACGAGCAAAGGCAGCACCGACCAGATGAGGCTGCAGACATATCTGAAGAAGCTCAATGCGAAGGGAGTAAAAGAGATTTCGATCATCAGCCCGACGGATGAGATTGTTGCAAGCACAAACCTTACTAAAATCGGCGAGCAGCTTGGAGCTACAAAAAAGGAGCGTATTATAAAGGCGGAGCTTGGCGAACCGGTTTCAAAAGAAGGCAAGGTATACAATGTCATTCTGCCGGTAATTGCAGGCAACGAGCATTACGGTTATATCCACCTGAAGATAAATATTGAGGACTTTTCCGAAATCATGCATAGCCATGCAATAAAAAGGATAGTCGCTACCTCGGTGGTTTTCGGAATCGGCATTATCCTTGCTGTAATCCTCTCCTGGATGTATACAAAACCGATCCACAATATTGTGAACGCCGCGCGGACTGTTGCAGCCGGAGATCTGTCGTTGGAATTGAAAACGGAAAGAACGGATGAAATCGGGGAACTGACGCACAGTTTTAATTACATGGTCCAGAAGCTCAGGGAGGAGCGCGCGCTTGAAGAAAAATTACGCGAGGCCGAACACCTTTCAGGGATAGCGCAGTTGGCAAAAAGCATCGCCCATGAAATAAGGAACCCGCTTAATTTCATCAGCCTTTCGATAGATCATCTCAAGAAAAAATATATGCCGCAGGGGAATGAAGATAAGGAGAAGTTCGAGGTCCTTATTATCAGTATAAAGCACGAGATTCAGAGGTTGAACAAACTGGTGGGAGATTTCCTTGAATACGGGAAACCGATGCGTTTGAGTCTTCAGGTCATTGATCTGGGCAATCTTATCGGTGAAGTGCTGGAGCTTGTGCGCGCCAAGGCGGAAAAAGACGGCATCAGGATAACATACCGGAACGGTGAGATTCCCGCGCTGTCGGTAGATCCGGAACTGATAAAAACGTGCATCTTCAATATCATTCTTAATGCCTTTCAGGCGATGCCTGAAGGCGGCGACCTGACGGTGATTACGGAGACGTCCAACGGAAAAGCACATATTATTGTCGAAGACACGGGCGAAGGGGTTTCTAAAGAGAATATGCAAAAACTTTTTGATCCGTTCTTCTCTACAAAAATCACCGGCCTCGGCCTTGGGCTTGCCATGACAAAGAGGGTCGTTGAAGAGCACGGCGGAAAGGCGGATTTTCAGAGCACGGAAGGAAAGGGCAGCGTTATGACAATATCATTGCCGGTCCGGAAGGGCTAGTGGCTGTTATTCTTGTTGTTGATGACGAGCCTTTGCAGAGGGATATCCTTAAGACGATACTCGATGACGAAGGATACGAGACATATACCGCATCCTCGGCAGAGGGCGGACTCAAGATCATAAGAGAGATAAAGCCCGACGTCGTTCTGACCGACCTTAAGATGGATGGCATGGACGGGATCGAGCTTGTAGAATCCCTTCCCAACGAGCTGTTTGAACCTACCGCGATTGTTATGACCGCATACGGAACAATTTCCTCGGCAGTCGAAGCGATCAAAAAAGGCGCCTTTGACTATCTCACTAAACCCCTTGATAAAGAAGTGCTTCTAATTACAATAAAAAGGGCTGTTGAGAGGGTCAATCTGCAAAAAGAAAATCTGCGTCTTCAGAAGGACCTTTTCGGCAGGTTTGCTATTGAGGGGATTATCGGCAGTTCGGAGAAGATGGTGGAAGCTGTCGAGGTTATGAAAAAGGTCACCTCGAGCAACGTGAACGTGCTGATACTCGGGGAAAGCGGTACGGGGAAAGAGCTTGCGGCAAGAGCGATCCACTATAACAGTTCAAGGCGCACGAAGCCTTTCATAGCCGTTAATTGCGCCGCCATCCCGGAAAATCTTATAGAGAGCGAGCTGTTCGGTCATGAACCGGGAGCGTTTACCGGCGCTATTTCGAGGAATATAGGGTTGTTCGAGGCTGCAAACGCCGGTACGATATTCCTTGACGAGGTGGGCGACCTTCCTGCCCTGACGCAATCAAAAATCCTGCGCGTACTTCAGGATAAAGAGATCAGAAGAGTGGGAAGCCGTGAGAGCATAAAAGTAAATGTGCGGATTATAGCCGCAACCAATAAAGACCTTGAAAAGGCGATCATAAATAAAACCTTCAGGGAAGACCTGTACTACCGTCTGAAGGTAATCACTATAAATCTGCCGCCGCTCCGCGAGAGAAGAGAAGATATAACCGAGCTTGTGATGTTCTTTATCAAGAAATATAGCCATGAATTCGGGAAAAGAATAAAAGGCATTGACGCCGGCGCTATGAAAGCCCTCAGGGAATATCACTGGCCGGGCAATATCAGACAGCTTGAAGCCGTTACCGAACGCGCCATTATTATGTGTGAAACCCAGCATATCAGCCTCAAAGACATCAAGAGCGAACTCAGGTTTTTACAGGGTGCAAGCCTTGTGGAGTTTGAGCTTCCGGATGAGGGCATCAATTTTGAAGAACTTGAGCAGGACCTTCTGAAAAAGGCAATGCAGAGGGCGAACGGCGTGGCGGCAAAGGCCGCAAAGCTTTTAGGCATGACCTATAAGACCTTCTGGTATAGATGGGAAAAGCTCAATCCGAATTCCCCAAAAAAGGATAACCTTTCCTAAAAGAGGAACACCCCTGGGACTATCCGCCTTGATTTATCGGCTTTTTTCTTATGGCAAGCCTTTTGCATTAATAAGTTGTTGCGAAAAGAAAAAAATTGTTTTACAATTTCTGCACATTTAAAAATGAAAGGAGGTGATTTGGATGAAGAAAACATTAGCGATTATCGTATCTCTTATTTTCGTTCTCTCCTTCGCGGGTCTTTCCTTTGCAGCCGATAAGGCGGTAGAGAAGAAAGCCGAACCTGTAAAGGCGGAGAAAAAGGCTGAACCTGCAGTGGCGGAGAAAAAGGCGGCCCCTGCAAAGGTTAAGCAGGTGACCGGCGACGTTGCGGCAGTCGATGCAAAGGCCAACACCATTACCGTAAAAGGTAAGAAGGGTGATACAGTCGTTACCTGTGATGACAAAACAAAGATCATGATGGGTAAAGACAAAAAGGCCATTGCCGACGTTAAGGTTGGTGATAAGGTCACAGTAAAGTATTCAGAGGCTGACGGCAAGATGACGGCAAAGAGCGTTGCCATTAAGGCGGCAGAGAAGAAAGCCGAGCCCGTAAAGGCAGAGAAGAAGGCTGAACCTGCAAAGACAGAGAAGAAATAATTTCTCTTGAAATATGGTTAAGGGCACTGAAAGTTCTTCAGTGCCCTATTTTTTTTGTCGCGGACGTTATCTTTTTTAAAAGTATCTTCAATCCGGTTACTGCCGAAACTTTATTTTTTGTTTCTTTCGAAATTCCTGTGGTTGTGCATTCCTTTTCTACCCGCACAATTCCCGGAAGGGCTATTTTTTATCAGTATGTACAATTATAGTATATAATATAGCAAACAAAAAGCAGGGGGTCGGTTTGAAAAAGAAGATTTCCGTAGAATTAGCCTCAAGGATCAAGCATCTTCCTCCATATCTGTTCGCATCGATAGATAAAATGAAACAGAAGGCCCTGCAAAAGGGCGCCGACGTCATAGACCTGAGCATAGGCGATCCCGATATCCCGACGCCTTCCCATATTATTCAGGCCATGCAAAAGGCGGTGCAAAACCCTGCCCACCATCGCTATCCGTCCTATGAAGGGATGCTTTCTTTCAGAGAAGCCGTCGCCGGATGGTACAAGAAGAGATTTAAGTCCGATCTTGACGCCAAAACTGAAGTCCTCTCTTTGATCGGTTCAAAGGAGGGCATCGGCCATATCCCGCTTGCATTCATTAACCCCGGCGATGTCGTGCTTGTGTCTTCTCCGGGTTATCCTGTTTATCCGATAGGAACACTTTTCGCCGGCGGCAAGAGCCATATTATGCCCTTAACCGAAGAAAATAATTTTCTGCCGGATCTCGGGGCAATACCGGAAAAGGCATTACGGAAAGCAAAGCTTATGTTCATCAACTATCCGAACAATCCCACTTCCGCATCCGCCTCGGAGGAGTTTTTTAAGGAAGTAATAAGGTTTGCCGTCAAATACAATATCATAGTCTGCCACGACGCTTCATACACCGAGATTTACTATAATAAAAAGCCGCTGAGTTTTATGCAGATGCCCGGCGCAAAAGAAGTGGGCATAGAGTTTCATTCCCTTTCCAAGACCTACAATATGACGGGCTGGAGGATCGGTTTCGCCGTCGGTAACAAGGAGGTCCTTGTAGGTCTCGGTAAGGTAAAGACCAACCTTGATTCAGGCGTTTTCCAGGCCGTTCAGGAGGCTGCCATCGTCGCCCTCGGCACGGAAGATTCAGTGCTGGCAAAGATAAGAAATACCTACAGGGAAAGAAGGGATATCCTTTACACGGGTTTGAAGAGTCTCGGCATGGACCTCTTAAAACCTGATGCAACCTTTTATCTCTGGGCTAAGGTGCCGCCGCGTTTCGATTCAGCATCGTTCGTTGCGCATTTACTGAACAAGGCAGGGGTGCTTGGAACACCCGGCAACGGATTCGGCGCGCCGGGAGAAGGCTACATCAGATTTGCATTGACCGCGTCTTCCGAAAGGATTCAGGAAGCGGTCGAGAGGATACGGAATATTCTGTAAATAGATAATGTCTGTTGCCTATATAGGGATCGGTTCAAATCTGGGGGACAGGGAATTTAATTGCAAACAGGCTATCAGTCTTCTCAGGCAAAAGGGGACCACGGTAAGCAAAGAATCCTCGCTGTATGAGACAAAGCCCTGGGGGGTAAGAGACCAGCCCTTGTTCCTTAATATGGCGATAGAAATAGAAACGGACCTGAAGCCGTTTGAGCTTTTGAATACATTAAAAGATATCGAAAAGGAAATGGGGAGGGAGGAGACCTTCCTTTGGGGACCACGCATAATTGATCTCGATATACTTCTTTACGATAATAATATTGTAGATGATGAGGAGGGCCTCAGGATACCTCATCCTCATATGCAGGATAGAGAATTTGTGCTGAGGCCGCTCTGTGAAATAGCAGGGGATGTGACCCACCCTTTATTGCTGTTGAGCATGGGGGAGCTTTTACAAAGGCTGAAATTAACGGAAAACCTGTAGGAGCGGAGTTACCACGCTTCTGCAAATCAAAAAATATATTCGGGTAACAGGGCAGCCATGGAGCTTTTTGATTTCGACAATATATCTTCTTTGCAGGCCCATCTTTCAAAACTGACCGGCCTCTATCTTTCCCTCTACGGAAAGAAGGGGAATATCATCCTGCCGCCGGTAAATGAAAATAATATTCTCAAAGCCGTCAGGGCGTCGGAATTAGGCGGGACCGAATACAATGATTTCATGCGTAAATCCATAGACAAGGCCGGCCACAGGAGCGATGTGTCGGTTTTTAAAGGTCCGGGCGACCAGCATTATTTTTTTATCCCTCTTTCTGTCAATGATAAATTTTTCGTCATCTCAGGCGGCGGGGTATATCTTACTGCCGGAGATTACTGGAAGTTTTACGGAAAAAAAGGACGTTTGTACGGTTTGCCTGCATATCAGCCTGAATCCCTGCATTCTGAAATCGCCGTAAAGGAGCTTTCAGACCTGCATTATGCCGCACGGTATATTCGCTCAATTTTCAGCCTTGTATTAAAAGGCGCCTATCAATGCAGTGTGCATGAAAAAAGATATAAGGTGATGAAGATCATCATGAGCCTGATATCCGACATGAAAATAGATAAGCAGGCTGATACCGTTTTCGATGTGCTGATTGATATCCTTCTTTTCCTGTTCAATGCGGAAAGCATATCCATTCTGGTGAAAAACAATAACGTCTTTACTCCGCTCAGGACGGGGGGCAGATTAAAAGAATATCTGAAAGGGACCGTTTTAAGGACAACAGGCGTCCTGTCTGAAATGATTGAAAGACAGTCTCCTTTCTATACCGAATCGGCAATGGACATCCTGCAAATGGGATTGAATGATGACGTCCTTTCACTGTATTCATTTCCAATTATTTCCGACGGCAGGGTCGCAGGGATATTAAATCTCATCAACTCGCCTGTCACAAAAGAGGATGCAGAGATTATTTCGGAAATATGCAGAGTTACGGGCTTTATTCTCAGGGTTATGGATATGCAGGACACATGTCACAGACATATGAAAGATATAGACGTGCTCGGCGCGGCAGCCGAACACATTACCCCTGTGAGAGATCCGGAGCAGCTCTACGAAGCAATATTAGAAACATCCGTGAGGATTGCGGAAGCTGAAAGAGGATCTTTAATGCTGATGGATGGTAATGATTCGTCATGTCTTACTATAAAGGCGGCAAAAGGCATTAACAGAAGACTGCTGGGCGAGATAAAGATCAACTCCGGTGAAGGCATTGCCGGAAGGGTTTTCAAAGACGGCGTGCCTGTGCTGGTGAAGGACATTGAGCATAATGAATGGTGGAAAGGGGAGATAAACCCGAAATACAGAACAGGCTCTTTCATAAGCATCCCGCTTAAGCTAGGTGAAAAGACGATAGGGGTGTTGAACATAACGGACAAGATTACCGGCGAGATATTTTCTGAAGATGACATGCACCTGCTCCGGTCATTCGCGTCATATGCTTCCATAGCGCTTGAACGGTCGAATTACTATAGCCTTGCAGGGCATCTTAGAGAGCTTTCCATTACGGATTCTCTGACAGGGCTTTTCAATAGGAGATATTTTGAGGAGCGGTTCTATGAAGAGCTGCACCGTTCGGAGCGCCACAACCTCACATTTGCACTCGCCATGCTTGATATAGACGACTTCAAACTCTTCAACGATACGGAAGGGCATCTTGCCGGGGATGAGATCCTGAAATCAATTTCCAGTATCGCCAAGGACAACCTGCGTATTATCGACGTCATTGCGCGGTTCGGAGGAGAGGAGTTCGCGATAATTATGCCTCAGACCGAGAAACCCGAGGCATTGCATGTTGCCGAGAGGATCAGAGATTCCATAAAAGAACGGATTCCAAAGATGTGGAACGAGTTCCCCAGGGACGCCATAACCATCAGCATCGGCATAGCCACATATCCCGCCGACGGAAAGGACCGCAAGGAGATTATCCGCAGCGCCGACAAGGCCCTCTACCGCGCAAAGATGGAGGGGAAAGACAGAACGGTGTTGTGGCAGGGCTGATAAACATTAAATTTTGCCGAAAACCGGACATTTTCATTTGAAGATAATTTTTTCTGATTAGAGTCTGTTTATAAACTGCGATCCAAGCAATCCGTCATTCTCCGACTCGATCGGGGAATCCAGTCTTTTCAATGGGTTATAGATCCACCGGTCAAGCCGGAGGATGACAAAACCTGAGTTTATACACAGACACTATTTATTGATAAAAATAACGATATTATATGGAATAATCGTGACAATTATTACCTGTTTCCCGGCAAAATAATTGACAATCAAACTGTGAAGTTATAATCTTTTAAGCAATTATAGGGTACGCTTAAAAATAAATGTTGTACCAAGATTGAAATAGAAGATATAAAAAGTAGTTGACTTCTTATAGTAGTTAGACTATTATGGTAGCAAATCTATCTTAGGAGGTCGCTATGAGAACAATCAGGGTATCGGAAGATGTGTGGCAAGTTATCGCAAGTCAAGGAAAATTTGGAGAAACGGAGGATGATGTCCTCAGGCGTATTTTGAAATTACCACCACAATCAACGACAGACGATTTAACAAAACCTTCGGAAATTGCTATGGGCCGCAGCCCTCGCAGAACCTTCGCCACGCAGCGGATGAGTTGTCATATTAGCAATAACCAACTTCAAGTCACATTTCAGGACGGTACCACACGTTCATGGCCCTTGCCAACCCGCAGCGATAAAGCCGGGATCAAAACAGTCCGCGATAAAGCCGTTACATTCGCCAGAGAGCATGAAGCAACAATCGGGCAGATAAATGCTGTCAAGAAGACCTTAACTGATAACGAATATTGGACGACCAAATAAGAAGGCAGTAAAGTATAGTATAAATAAATCGAGGCGACAGGGAATAGCCTCTGTACTTTTTTGCGAAGGCTGGTTGCCCCTGCGCCTCATTGTTGGCGTTGAAGCTGTAGAAAAAGTCCTTACTAAAATATTTGTGAGAGGACGAGCAGAAATAGGCTTCGTGAAATGAGCCGTATTGAACGATCACAGTTGATTGAAGGGGTGAGAGACCCCCAAAATTACGGCTGTTTGTATCAACGAGGACTTTTTCTACAGACTCGTTATGTAGTAATAGAGAGAAAGGAGAAAATAATATGACCACATTTAACAACGGAAAACCTTATCATGGCTCTAAAGAAATCATGGGCGGTCGCCTAGAGGGTGCAACTGGCGAGTCTGATTATTTCTATTTCTTCTGCCCTAAATGCCCCGATCGAGAAATTATGTGAATTCTCGAATACGGAGAACATACCAAGGAAGCTGTCAATAAATACAACACGGACTGCAAAAGTGATGCAAAGTATGGCTTTACTTTGACGTTGAAATTGTATTGCGAGAACTGCGGCTACTCTGATTTTTTGAAAGTCTCGAATACGGGATGGCAGAGCGGCAAGCATTATGAAATTTTGAAAAAGGCATAGGAGGGGCTATGTCAGAGAACAAACCACAACAGAGTGACGAGGCTGATGATGAAATATATTATAAATCACCATTAAAGTCTAAAAGCCGATGGGGGTGGGGGTGGTTTATTTTATTATTGAGTTATTCGAGTTGGTATAACAAAGCAGCCGTAAAACCTAATGCTATTACTGGAATCTTAGTTCCTGTTGTCATGTTTGTTTGCTACTTCTGGCTTCGCACTCGAATGATTGGTATGTTTAGCAAATTATGGAAGGTTTCTTTTGTTGCCGGAATAATTTCACTCTTTTTAAGTGGCTTCTTAATGGCAATCTTAATGTGAGTCAGAATTTAAGAAAACTAAAAGAAAATGAAAGGGGTCAGCCCTTGAGAGGATTAGGGACGTAGTTACTGACAATGATTAATCCCCGGGAGTTTGACAAAGACAACGGGGATAATGAGATGTTTCTTCAAAGACTCGGAGAAAACGTAAATTGACCCGCTCGACTACGCGAAGAGCCCTTTTTCTTTGCCATTACCATATTCCTACTTGGAGTTTCCTGAAATCATCAGGGGAATTTGGTGGCAGTACGAGCTTATCAGCCTGCAACGCCTGTCCCCTCAATTCTAAACAATCGCCATTATGCTGATTTTATTCTTGACTGCTGTTTCAGTTGTTCCGATAGCCATACCTTTATGAGCGACTGGTAAGGCACATCCCGTTTGTTTGCCTCAATGCGGATTGCTTCAAGGAGCGAGAGCGGTAGACGCAAAGAAATGGATTGAGTGGAAGGCTTTAGATTCGGGAAACGCGCACGAACCATCTTGGTAGAATCAAAATATTCAGTGGTGTCGTGTGTCTCCCAGAAACGGCGCTCTTCCGCTTCTGACTTAAATTTCGGGATTACTTTTAATTTCTTGCTCATATAATTTCCTTTCTTTAGCGTTCATATTACGGGCAGATATGACGCGCACCAGCGCACCGGCCTGTCTCAAAGTGAAAATGACCGTCAATTGCCGACCGATTGCCGTTTCTCCAAGAGCTCGATATCTGCGTTCGGAACCGCTATGTTTTTCATCCGGAGTAATGAAAAGCGGCTCATTAAGAAAAACCTGCTCGGCCTCCGCTTGCGTGACGTTATGCTTATCGTTCTTGCGGGCATTTCCGGTATCCCAATCAAATCCCTCTACTTTATCGAGGTCGATCATATTTGTATATTATCATAATATACTTGACAAAGCAAAACAAACATTATTATGAGGATTAGGGACGTGAGGATTAGGGACGTAGTTACTAACAATGATTAATTTGTTAAATAATGCTTTTGCAAATGATGAATACAACTTCTTTTTTAAGAGGAATAAAATATATAATAATCACAATAAAGAGGTAAATATGCGTGCAACTGTAACGATTGAAAAAGATAGGCTGGACCTGCTTATGAAGGAGACGAAAAGCAGGTCTAAAACATCAGCGGTGAAGATCGCCATCGACGACTATCTGAGGAAGAAGAAGATAGAGAAGATAAAATCAATGAAGGGAAAACTCGATTTCGATATGACCGCAGATGAGATACGGCATCGTAAGCGATAAATGTTTAGCTAAACTTATTAGAAAGACGTCTTAAGGGCGGGCAGTTAAGCTTTTTTTACAAAATCCCCGAAATTCTTCAATATCTTCAAACCCGTCTCCTGGCTCTTTTCGGGGTGGAATTGCGTGGCAATAATATTGTCCTTCCAGACCATTGATGTGAAGGTCATCCCATAGTCCGTCGTGCCCGCAATTATCCCTTTATCATCCGGCGCTACATAATATGAGTGGACGAAATAGAAATACGACTCGTCTTTTATATCATCGAATATCGGCGGTTTTCCGAGAAGCCTGACCGTGTTCCATCCCATATGCGGCACTTTTAAATCTACCTGAAACCGAACAACCTTTCCCTTCAAAACATCCAGTCCCTTATAAACGCCGAATTCCTCCGACTCGGTAAATAGCATCTGAAGGCCGAGGCAGATGCCGAGATAGGGTTTTCCATTCCTGACGGATTTCAGGATAGGTTCGATGAGTTTCATCTGATCGAGATTCTTCATGCAGTCCCTGAAGGCGCCGACGCCCGGAAGCACAATGGCTTCGGCGTTATTCACCGACCGGGGATCGGTGACAACCTTAGCGTCAACGCCAACCTTAAGAAACCCCTTCTCAACGCTCCGCAGATTCCCCATGCCGTAATCTATGATTGCAATCATAGATTATTATACAATAAACATGATGAATACATTTCGCAGCAGTATGCCTCGT
Source organism: Thermodesulfovibrionales bacterium (assembly GCA_041658585.1). Lineage (GTDB taxonomy): Bacteria > Nitrospirota > Thermodesulfovibrionia > Thermodesulfovibrionales > SM23-35 > DYFC01. The sequence goes on along the minus strand of JBAZZX010000014.1, from coordinate 42,070 downwards.
TCGGTTGATATTAAGGAGTTCATAAGTAAAGCCACACACCCTCACCCTTGCCCTCTCCCCTCTCCCCTCTCCGCACTCCGCACTCAGGCGGATTCGCCGGGGAGAAAAGGGAGAGGGGACTTAAGAATCGCCCCTCCCTTGAGGGGAGGGTGTTTAAATGTGTCCTTACTTATGAACTCCTTAATAAGTCACTTCAGTAATGTACCGGTCAGGCGGTATCTTTTAATGCTTTTAATATTGTTTCCGTTATTTTCATGCCTATACCCGGATCAAAAGCTTACCGACAAAAAGGCGGAGGTTTCAGAAAAAAGCAATTTTAAGCAATCTCAGGGATTTTCCGGCGAACAGGAATTTATCAAAGAGGGTGAATTGGTATTTCTCGGGAAAAACGCCGGCGGAAAAATCACGAAGATAGACGTTGAGATCGCTGATAACCCTTATGAATGGGGGAGAGGTTTAATGTATCGGCATTCAATGCCGAAATCATCAGGAATGCTTTTTATTTTCCGGAGGCCGCAGTTATTGTCTTTCTGGATGAGGAACACTTACATTCCGCTGGATATAATCTTTGTTGACGTAAGCATGAGGATTGTGACGATACATAAAAACACTCAGCCGCTATCCGAAAAACAGCTCTTTTCAAATGTCGCCGTAAAATACGCGGTAGAAGTGAATGCAGGATTTTGCGGCAGATACGGCATTAAAAAAGGGGACTACATAAGGTTTTAATTGATAAACAGGTTCTTCGTTCGTTGACACTCCTTAATTTTCATTGATATACTCAATTATGCGTTTCAGGGGGATAAACTGATATGAGTCTTGTCGGACGTCTTGAGGACCTCGGCCTTTCGGATATATTTCAGATACTCAGCGTCGGAAAGAAAACCGGCGCCCTTGTTCTGAAAGGCAGCCGGGGGAAGGCTTTGATTATCTTTAAGAACGGCCTGGTTGTCCGTGCGGAAACGGGAGACATCGAACGCACCATCGGTGAAGACCTGCTGAAAGCGGGTATCATCAAAGACACCATCTTCAACCTTGCTCTGGAAGTTAAAAAAAAGCTGCCCTTAAAAGCCTTAGCAGAGATACTTTTCGACCTCGGATCGGTCAATAAGGAAACCCTTGAGAAGGTTGCAAGGAAAAGGATGGAAAGGGTTGTCTGCCGGCTTCTGGATTGGCAGGACGGCGATTTCCAGTTTGAACCGGACGACATCGACCCGCATGGAAAATCCGATATCCCCGATATAGGCTGGGAGATTTCAAAGGGAATGAGTCCCGAATACCTTCTGATGGAGGGAGCGCGGGTGCATGATGAATCCACGCAGACCTTATCTATTTCTTCAAACGAAGGACAGGAATTGTCCTTTGAAGAAGAAGGAAGCTGGGAGGATGACTGGGATATGCAGCCCCAACCTGAAAGGAAGGACATCTCATCTCTGCGGGCGCTTACGCAGGAACTCAGGTTCCCGAATTCGGCTTCGGAAATAACCCTTCTTATCCTGAGGTTTGCCAGCGACATCTTTCAGCGGGGAGTCCTCTTCATGGTAGGAGATACGGAAATTGTCGGCCTCGGCCAGTTCGGTCTGGAAATTGAAGGGGCTGATGATAAGATACGTCAAATAAGACTGGACTATGAAGACAGCGCCTTCCTGAAGGGCATTATCCGGGATAAGCGTCCTTATAACGGGACAATTGACAAAGACGCCGCCACCGATATAATGATGCGCGAAATAGGCGTGGGATGGCCTGACGAAGCCTCCTTTTTCCCGATCGTTGCCGAAGGAAGGGTTGTCGCACTTTTATATTGCGACAACCTTCTGTCAGGGGAAAAAACCGGGGAGACGGAAGGTCTCGAGATCTTCATCGACCAGGCAGGTCTTGCCCTTGAAAAATCCCTGCTCCAGAGAAGAATACAGGACATGGAGCAAAAAATTTAGCATAGTAATGTTTTTTTTATTTCAATCTGGTAGAATTTAACAGAATGCAAGGAGAAGGGTCCGCAAAAAATATTCTCATTGTAGAAGACTCGGCAACTACCAGGGCTCTCATACGGGCTGTCATCGAGGATATGGGGGATTTCAATATCGTCGAGGCAGGCTCCGGATTTGAGGCATTAAAACTCCTTCCTACCCAGGAATTCAATCTTGTCATAACCGACGTTAATATGCCGGACATCAACGGCCTCGAACTTATCCACTTCATCAAGAGCAACCCGAGATACAGTCATATACCCTTGATTATCGTCAGCACCGAAAGAAGCGAGGAAGACAAAAAGCGGGGGATCGCATTAGGCGCGATGTCTTATATAACCAAACCTTTCAAGGCGCAGGAACTACAGGAAGTCGTCAAGCAGGCTATACTATAGAAAAATATGAAGGCCTCAAAAAAGGAATTTATTGCAGAGACGGAAGACCTCCTGTTTGAATGCCGGCAGTTTATCCTTGAAATTCAGGATACCTTTCAGACGGCCCTGAACCCCGACACTATAAACGCACTTTTCCGCGCCATGCACACCCTGAAAGGGCTATCCGGACTTTTCGGAAGCAAGGGCATAACCGAACTAAGTCATGCCCTCGAAGCATTGCTTGACGACATACGGCTCGGCAAGATCAATGTCAATGAAGATGCGGTTAATTTCCTTTTTAAAAACCTTGATATTCTAAAGGCGGCGATAGACGGTATCAAGGAAGATAAAGAACAGGACCTTTCAAGGCATATCAATGAAATCAAGTCTTTCAGGTCATCCCTGAAAGAAAATGTAAGCGGCCCCGAGCTTAAAGGCATTATCGACGAAGCTATCCTTAGAGTGCTTTCGGAATACGAGGAGCACAGGCTCAAAGCAAACTTAAAAGGCGGAAGCGGCATTTATCTTTTAAAGGCGATCTTCGATCTTTCCACCTTTGATACCTCTCTTGAAGAACTGACCAAAAAAATAAAGTCCATCGGAGAATTGATATCCACACTCCCTGTTTCCGAAAATGTGCCTGACGGTTTCATAGGCTTCAATCTCATGTTTTCAAGCAACAGACCCCTGGTTGAAATAAAAGAGGAAACCTCCGGCGAGATTGACGTAGTGGCGCAGGCGAGACAGTTGCCTCAGCAGCCTCAAAAAAAACAGGAGCAGTCCATAAAGAGCACGACGACCACGGTAAGGGTGGATATAGACAAACTTGACAGGATATTAAATACCATCGGCGAACTCACTCTGGCAAAGGACGCGGTCAAAAGGATCGGGTCCGAGTTGACCGAGGTCCAGCGTTATTCACCGATTGTGCGCGACGTATATAAGATTTCTCAAACCCTTGAACGACAACTTGCAGCGCTTCAGGATGAGGTCCTTGAAATACGTATGGTCCCGGTAGGCCAGTTGTTTTCAAGGCTTGCCCAGGTCATAAGACGCTACTCAAGGGAAATGGGAAAAGATATTGAACTTGCCATGTTTGGCGAGGATACCGAGCTTGATAAATCACTGGCCGAAGAAATCGTAGATCCCCTCATGCATCTTGTCAGAAATTCCATCGACCACGGCATTGAGCCGGCGGAGGAGAGAAGACGGAAAGGGAAAAACGAGCACGGCAATATTGTTTTGAAGGCCTTCCAGAAAGGAAATTATGTCGTAATCGAAGTGATCGACGACGGCAGGGGGATAGAGATGCAGAAGGTAAGGGCAAAGGCCGTCGAGAAAGGTCTCATCGAACCCGACGCCGAGCTTGATGAGCGGGAGCTTGTCAATTTTATCTTTGCCCCCGGGTTCAGCACAAAAGAGACGGCAACCGAGATTTCCGGCAGGGGCGTCGGCATGGATGTTGTGAAAGAGAAGCTCGCTAAGTTGGGCGGGTTCTCCGAGGTTTATACAAAGAAAAATGAAGGGACCACCTTCACCCTTACGCTTCCGATCACCCTTGCAATCATAAAGGCATTAATTGTGCAGGTGGGCGAAATGAAGTTTGCAATTCCGTTGACGGCAATATCCGAAACAATTGCAATCGAGCAGAAAGATTTGCAGACCGTGGAAAGGCGGGAGGTATTCTATTTAAGAGGAGAGATGCTCCCGATTATGGGCGTCGGTCATATCTTCCAGATTGAAACACAACGGAACGATATGACCTTTGCGGTCGTTGTAGGTTTCGGCAGGCGGAAGCTGGGAATCCTTGTAGATGAGATCATCGGACAGCAGGAGATCGTTATAAAGTCTCTTGGCGAGTATTTTAAAGGGCTGGGCGGTTTTGCAGGAGCGGCGGAAATAGGCAGACATGAGGTTATCCTGGTCCTCGATGTGGAATCCATCATAGAGAAATCCCTGATGAAACATGAGGGCATGTCTCATGTATGAAGAATTCTACGGACTGAAACAGCGGCCTTTCACAAAAACGCCGGACCCGCGGTTTCTCTATCTGAGCAAAAGCCATGAAGAAGCCCTGGCAAGGCTTCACTATGCCGTTGAGGAAAAGGAACTGGTCCTTCTTACCGGTGAAGTCGGCAGCGGAAAGACAACCCTGACCCGCGCCCTGATGGATTCCCTTGGAGAGAAATATCGGGTGATCGTTCTCATAAACCCGCGCCTGACTCCTTCACAGTTTCTCAGAACGCTTGCAAAACGTTTTGATATTGAAGTCCCTCATAATTATAAGGATAACCTGCTCGACGCAATTTGTGAAAAGGTCTATAAAGATTATGAAACAGGGATAACCCCTGTTATTATAATAGATGAAGCGCAGTTGATCCCTAAAAAGGACACCTTTGAGGAGATACGGCTTCTTACCAATTTCCAGCTTGATTATACGAATCTGTTGAGTCTTATACTTGTCGGGCAGACGGACCTGAGGAGAAGGCTGAACCATAAGGCATATCTGCCTCTCCGTCAGAGGATAGGACTCTTCTATCATCTGGGACCTTTGGCCGAACATGAAATAAAGAGTTATGTCGAGCACAGGTTGAAAATATCCGGGCTTTATGAACCGCTATTTACGGATGAAGCGTTGCAAAGACTGTATCAGCACTCGGGCGGAATACCGAGACTGATAAACAGCCTTGCCACAACGGCGCTTCTTGACGGGGTCGGCAAAGAACGGCGGACCATCGATGAATTTCTTATAAATGACGCTGCACGGGAACTCGGGCTGAATGGATATCGCGAAAATTAGAAAGAAGCTCAAAGATTTGGAAAGCAGGCAGCCTGCTGTTGAAGGCGAAACGCCTGAGATACGGGAAGCGGATTTTCCCGAGAACCAAATGACGGAACCCGAATCTATTCAGAAAACGGTTCCTGAACCGGATCCGGTTATTGCCGAACCGGAAACATCGGGGATGAAAAACACTTCAGGCCAGGAACAAAATCCTGCGGCGCATTCCCCGGAAAGGGTAAAGGAAGAGGCCCATTTTAAGCAGGAAACCGGTCCGGATGCGAAAGAAAATATACAATATAAAGAGAAAAAGAAAAGTGAAGACAGGGATGAAACCGACAAAACGGATGAAGTCATCGAGATACTTACCTTTAAACTGTTGAAAGAAGAATTTGCCTTCAGGATCTCACAACTGAAGGAAATACTGAGGTACCAAAGGATAACAAAAGTTCCGAAAATGCCCGACTATGTGCTCGGTATAACATCACTCCGGGGCAAGGTAATACCTGTCATCGACTTGAGAACAAAGATACTGCCTCATGAAAATGTGGCGGAAATTGATGAGAAAATAAAGATATTGATAATAAAAGGACCGAAAGGGATGATCGGAGCGGTCATTGATAAGCTTATCGGGGTCATGCGTATAGCAAAGGCCGATATCCTGCCGCCTCCCACTCATCTTTCCGAAGAACAGCTCAAATTCGTAGAGGGGATAGCGGTTTTAGAGAAACGTTTTATATCGATAATAAACATGGAAGAGGCGATAACCATTAATTTGAACTGATCCGGTTGAGAAGTTGTTTTGCAACTTTCAAGTTAATAACAGGGAAATCTTAGATTTAATAATTTTGATAAGGGAGGCATTATGGATAGAACGAAAAGGGAGAGTCTCGAATTTAAATATATGATATCTGTTGTAGCCCTTATTGTTGCGGGCGTTATACTTTGGTCTTTTATCTTCTCATTGTACAAGAGCATGAATTTTTTCTCCTGGATTTCAATCTCGCTCCTCTTTATTGTGGGCTTGACCTTTTCTTTTTGGTTTGTCCTTAGAAGGCTTATTATCCTGCCTGTAAGGTCCATCGAAAAGGCCGTACAGGCTTTGGCCGACGGTGATTTCTCATGCAATATACCTGCCGGTACAAACGATGAGATCGGAAGGCTGGCTGATATTCTGAAGACGTCAGTACATTCCCTCGGGCATATGTTATACGGCGTCAAAAGCAGTTCACGGCAGGCCGTTGAAGTCGGCGACAAAGTGGGGAACGAGTTTAAAAGGATATCGGAGACCACGAAGCTTGAATCTGAAGCAATTGCAAATATAGCGAGTTCCATCGAACAGATGAATTCGGCTACGGCCGAGATCTCGGTGAATAGCGGCGGCCTTGCCGTCTCTGCCGAGAATACCGTTACGTCTATGGAAGAAATGGTCTCGAGCATATCCCATGTTGCAAACAACGCCCAGGACCTCTCGTCTGCGGTTGATTCCACTTCGGTATCCATCGAGGAATTGTCCGCAACCATCAAAGAAGTGGCCCAGAAGGGCGAAGAGCTTACGGCAGCCTCGGAAGAGACGCTGGCTGCGATAGAAGAGATTTCTTCTTCCGTCAAGGAAGTTGAAATGAGCGCAAAGGAATCAGCCATGCTTTCCGAGAAGGTGAAGAATGACGCTTCGACCCTGGGCCTGGCAGCAGTGGAAAAAACAATAGACGGGATGCAGAATATCAAATTATCGGTAGAAAAAACGGCCAATGTGATCATGAAATTAGGCGGCAGGTCCGATGAGATCGGGAAGATCCTGAACGTTATAGACGACATTACGGACCAGACAACGCTGCTTGCCCTGAATGCGGCAATACTCGCTGCCCAGGCAGGCGAGCACGGCAAAGGTTTTTCCGTTGTTGCTGATGAGATAAAGGACCTTGCGGAAAGGACCTCCTTCTCGACGCAGGAGATAGCCTCTCTCATCCAGGCCGTTCAAAAAGAGGTCAAAGACGCCATCAGCGCAATGAACGACGGCCTCAGGTCCGTAGAAGAAGGCTTCAGGGTTGCGAGTGATGCGGGGGCCGCCCTGAGCAAGATTGTTGAGAGTTCCAAACAGTCGGCGGAGATGTCCTTTTCCATTGAGCGTTCAACAACAGAGCAGGCAAAGGCGGCCCGCCTTGTCACCGAGGCGATGGAAAAGGTAAAGAATATGGTATCCCAGGTTGCAAAGGCAACATCGGAACAGAGTAAAGGGGCCAATCTAATAACAAAGGCCACCGAGAAAGTAAGGGATGTCGCCAACCGCGTGAAGCTCGCCACGGAAGAGCAGCAGATGAGCGCGCGGTTTATTTCCGAGTCTATGGAGCAGATATCGGAAAAAAGCCATCAGATCGCCAAGGCCATTAATGAACAAAGGGCGGGTTCAAACCAGATATTCATCTCAATCGAAAAGATAAAAGACATCCCGAAAAATAATATCGGCATCATCTCGGATATCGACCAGTCATTAAAAGGGTTGTTCAAAAACACCGAAAAGGTAAACAGGCAGATGCAGAGGTTTAAGATATTGGAGGAGGTCTCCGGCTCTGAACCTGCCGATACGGTGGACAGGACGCCGGCGATACAGGCCGGGGACAAACAGGAAGGTTGAGGGAACGGAATACATGGTGTCGGAAAAACAAAAGGACGCTCAAAAATATGCCGTGTTTAAAATCGGCGAAGAGGATTTCGGGGTGGAGATCAACAGTGTTGTTGAAATCCTGAGCACACAGAAAGTCCATTCAATACCCGATCTTCCGGACTTCCTGTCCGGTGTTATAGCTGTAAGAGGTCAGATAATCCCCCTTCTTGATCTTAGAAAAAGGTTCGCCATAATGTCATCATCAAAAAAGGAACTGATTATCGTTATAAAATACGACAATGAAAAGATCGGCGTTCTTGTAGATCATGTAAAGGAAATCATTTCTCTTGGAAAAGATGAGATTACAAGTCCGCCCGCCATATTCAAGGGTCTGAAAAGAAAGTACCTTGCCGGGATCGGGAAGAAAGACGACAGAGTGATTATTATCCTTAATGTGGACGACCTTCTTACTTCGGAAGAGAGGATAATGCTGGAGGAGGCTGAAGAGGTCCTTGTGGAAGATGCCGGAACTGGAAAAACAGCTTAAAGACGAAGACGTAGAAATAAGACGCGAGGCGGTTGAAAGTCTCAGAGGGAAAGCGGGTACTGTTTATGTCAATCTTCTCCTGAATGCCATGGAGGACATGAGCTGGAGGGTCAGACACAGCGCTACGGATATCCTCCTTGAAGAACATCCCGTCGAAGCCTATATCCACGGACTGATAAACCTTCTCTACCGCGACGAGAACGCGGGCGCAAGGAACTCCTCTATAGAAGCCCTTGTAAAGCTGAACAGGAAGGCGACCCCTTTTTTACTGGAGGCATTCAATACACCCAATAAAGATGTAAGGAAATTTATTATCGACGTCCTGGGAGAATTCAGGGATGACCGTTCCCTTTCCCTTATGCTGAATGCATTAAAGGATGACGATGAGAATGTCAGGGTAACGGCAATAGAGCATATCGGAAAGGTCGGGGACTCTTCGGTTGTAGAAGCCCTGATCGGGATTATAGAAAACGGCGACCTGTGGACGTCCTATCCGGCAGTGGACGCCCTCGGAAGGATCGGGGACAGGCAGGCCGTTCCCGCACTGATAAAAGCTCTCGGCAGCAAGCCTCTCAGAGCGGCAGCCGTAAAATCGCTGGGACGTATCGGCGACCCTGCAAGCCTTGCATATGTGGTCCCCTTTATTGAAGACTCCTCGAAAACTATCCAGGAGGAAACCCTCCGGAGCATGGAGAGATTCTATCGCAAAGGCGTTAGCGAAGAACTTATTACCGATGAGATAAAAAAGCTTATCGGCGACAGGATACTTGATATTCTTATATCTTATGCAATATCTCAAAAGCCCGAAGTAAAGATTTCCGCTATCCTGATCCTCGGACTCTTAAAAGATGAACGGGCATTTGCCCCTTTGCTTGAGATTTCACAGGAAGAAGAGTTTGCCGAAGACGTCAAGCGCGCCTTTGTTTTTATCGGCAATGACAGGCCCGAGTCTCTGTTAAAGCTCTTTGACACCGAGAACACTAACCAGAAACGCTTTATATGCGAGGTGGCCGGAAGAATAGCCTCGCCGGTTTACTATCCCGTTTTTGAAAAGTTTTTGTATGACGAAGACGGACATATCCGTTCCCTTGCCGCCATAGCGTTGTCCCGAATTCAGGACGCGAGGGCCATAGAGAAGTTAAAAATACTTTTGGCCGATCCATACGAGGACGTACAGGAGGCGGCTGTTGAAGCCCTGTCGGGCTTCGGTCCGCTCCTTTCCGTTGCTGAACTGGTATCATTGCTGCATGATGTAAATCCGACCCTCAGAAAGAACGCCGCCCTTTTGCTCGGAAATATCGGAGCAAAGGATGCAGTCCCCGACCTTGGTTTCACCCTCAAGGATGGCAACGTAGACGTCAGGAAAGCGTGTATCCAGGCTTTTTCCAGGTTGAGGACGGAAGATTCCATCAGGTTCCTCATGCTTGCGCTTACCGATGAAGATCCCTATATCAGAGTTTCATCGGCAATCAGTCTCGGCCGAACCGGAGGAGAAGGCGTTTTTGAAGCCCTGTCCCTTCTCATTTCCGATTCCGATGATTCCGTTCGTGTTGCAATAGCAAAGGCCTTAGGCATGTTGAAAGACAAAAGGGCGGTGAATCTCCTGATGGAACTTCTTTCAGACAGGAACGGCTTTGTTGTAACGACGACTATTGAATCCCTGAGCAGAATAAACGGAGACCGGGCAAAGTCGGCATTGCTGCAAATGCTCGAACATAATGACAGGGAAGTCAGGAGGACCGCAATCAAGGCGCTCTCATCTTTTGACGATGTCGAAGGGGAGCTCTTGCCTTTTCTCAAAGATGGCGACTGGGCAACGAGAAAAGCTGCAGCAGAGGCTTTAGGGAAAAACCCGCAGGGAGCGGTAAAAAAAGAACTTGAAAGACTTCTTGATTCGGAGGAAGACCCGATAGTTAAAAAGGTTGTCGAAGATAGCCTGAAAAAACACTCAATGGTCGTCGGTCAATAACCGCTATATGTTTGAGAAAGAAGAGATTATACCTTTAGAAGAAGACGTGTTCAGGCTCCTGAGAGACCTCATAAGAGATTACTGCGGTATATATTTTGACGATGATATGCGGTATCTGCTTGAGAAAAGGCTCTCCAGAAGGGTCAAACACCATCACTTCAATAAATTCAGGGATTACTTCAGATATCTTCTGTACGACAAAAACCGGGATGAGGAGCTTATATCCATTGTGGACATCCTCACGGTCAACGAGACTTATTTTTTCAGGGAACAAAACCAGCTCAAAACATTTAGTGAAGAGATTCTCCCTGAACTGCGGGAGACGAATAAGGACAAAAGAAAACTGAGGATCTGGTCCGCAGGGTGCTCGACCGGCGAGGAGCCATATACGATTGCTATGCTGATCCTTGAAATGGGCTTGTTCTATAACTGGAATATCGAGATAACCGGGAGCGACATCAACCAGAGGGTGCTTCAGGTCGCAAGAAGCGGCTTGTACAGAAAAAATTCTTTCAGGACAACGGACAGGTGTTTTCTGAAAAAATATTTCAGTGAAGAAGACAGCCTTTGCAGAATAACGGATGCCGTAAAAAAGCATGTCAATTTCAACCATTTGAACCTTCTTGATCCCTTCAAGGTGAAATTAGTAGGTCCGATGGACGCCATATTCTGCAGGAATGTGCTTATCTATTTCGACCATCTATCGAGGAGAAGGGTCATAGAAATATTCTACGACAGGCTTTCAGAAGGAGGGTATTTACTTCTGGGGCATGCCGAATCACTGATGAATATTTCCACCGCCTTTACCCTCAGACATTTCAAATATGATATGGTATATCAGAAACCTTTACGTAAAGGAGCGCCTATAGATGTCTAAGATAAAAGTACTCATTGTCGACGACTCTGCATACAGCAGGCAGACGATCAAAAAAATGCTCGAAACGGATTCCCATATCGAAGTCGCGGGGGTATCGTCTGACGGTCTCGATGCTATGTCAAAAACCATCAAGCTCAAACCTGATCTTATAACGCTTGACCTCGAAATGCCTGAAATGGACGGGTTTACATTCCTCAGGTGGCTGATGAAAAACAGGCCGACTCCCGTCATCATTATCAGTTCCTATTCGGATTCAAAGACCGTTTTTAAGGCGCTGGAACTCGGAGCAGCCGACTTCATTGCAAAACCTCCCAGGATATCCTCGCCTGAATATCAGGACATGGTGAGGGACCTGCTCCGTAAGGTCAAAGGGATGAAGTCCCTCCGGCTTGACAGGCTGAGCAGGAATCTCGAGCTTGTTGAACAGGAAGAACCTCGGAAGTTTGCGCCGTCCATCCGGGAATATAACATTGAAGCCGTTGCCATCGGTTCCTCGACAGGAGGCCCTTCCGCTCTGAATATAATTCTGACGAGGCTTCCGGCGGATTTCCCTGCAGGGGTGGCTATCAGCCAGCATATGCCTAAAGGGTTTACCGCTTCGTTTGCGGAGAGGCTGAACGGTATCTGCAAGATAAAGATTAAAGAGGCGCAGGAAGGCGATGAACTGGAGACCGGTACGGCCCTTATCTGTCCGGGTGGCGCCCATATGATTTTCCGAAAGATAGGCAGAAGGGTAGTGGCCGCTTTAAAAGAGACGAAAGGTTCCGATAAATATGTGCCTTCCGTCGACGCCATGATGTCATCTATTGCCGAGATATTCGGGCGGAAGGCTATGGGGGTCGTGCTTACCGGTATGGGGAATGACGGGACGTCGGGGATGCTGGACATTCAAAAAGCCGGGGGTTATACTATAGTGGAATCGGAGGATACGGCGGTCGTATTCGGTATGCCGTCCGAGGTTATAAAGGCGGGCGCTGCGGGGAGGATCTTACCGATATCAGAGATACCGGTTGAAATGCTGCGGTTCATTAAAAAAGTGAAAAAGAAGGACATTGACCTGTAGGCGGAGGATATATGGAAAAGGAGGCAGGCATATTGAAAAAGGCCGAGGAGTTTCTTCAGATATTCAAAAAAGGCGAAGAATTCACCAAGGACCTTATCAAGGAGAATGAAAGGCTCAGGTTCAGGATGGCCCAGCTTGAAGAAGCCATTCGGAATACGGGGAATGAGGAAAAAATACAGCTTTATGAAGAGCGGATAAAAATACTCGACCGGGAGATCAATTCACTTACCGAAAGATATCGGAAGGTCGAGGAAGAAAATAAAGATTTTGCATCAAAATATCTTGAAGTTGAAACCGAGAACAACAACCTCGCCAACCTTTACGTCGCCAGTTATCAACTGCATTCCACGCTTGATTTTAACGAAGTCCTCAGGATAGTCATGGAGATAATCATCAATCTGATAGGCGCGGAGCGGTTCACCATCTTCCTTATGGACGAAAAGACAAATGAACTTGTGCCGGTGGCTGCCGAAGGCGTATCGCTTGGCGAACTGCCGAAGGTGAAATTAGGGGAAGGAACAATCGGAGGCGTTGCAAAGGAGGGAGTGAGCTGTTTTGCTGAAAATCCGGGAGAGAATACAGGGCAGAGTCCTGATCTTACAAAGCCGTTCGTTTGCATTCCTCTTAAGATAAAGGAGCACGTTATCGGCGTCATATCCATCTATTCGCTCTTTACGCAGAAAAAAGCCTTCAGTAATATTGACTATGAGCTTTTCGGTCTGCTTGCAGGCCATGCAGCTACGGCGATATTTTCATCTAAACTTTATACGCAGTCGGAGAGGAAGCTTACAACGATACAGAGTTTTCTCGATCTTCTGAAAGAAAAGCCGAAAAGATAAGGAGGTACCGATGCCGAATATCCTTGTTGTTGAAGACTCACCGACCATGAGACAGCTTATAGGGTTTGCTATAAAGAGAATCGCCGATGCAAATGTCATTGAAGCCACTGACGGCGTTGACGCTCTTAAAAAACTATCTACGCAAAAAGTTGACATTATTCTCGCCGATATAAATATGCCGATCATGGACGGCCTGAAGCTCGTCAGCCTTGTAAGGAACAACCCATCTTATAAGAGCATTCCCATCATCATGATTACTACTGAAGGGGCTGAAGAGGACAAGAAAAAGGCGCTTGCTATCGGCGCTAACGCTTATCTTACGAAGCCGATACAGACGCAGGAACTGATGAAGCTGGTAAGCAGTTTCCTGACGTAACCCCTGTTACAAGGATCAACCCTCACACTTTGGACAGTAAAATTTTCCGCAGAACCAGGTTGCTTCATGTGAAAAATCGGGGATCAGGCTGAGAAGCATCGGCTGTTGACAGTTCGGACATTTCATCTCGTTCAAACTGAAATCCGAAGCGAGCTTCACTGCATCGTAAGTGTCATTTCTGATTTCCAGAGAATAGTGGGCGACTTCCTGATTTTTTAATTTTTGACTGAGAATAAGCCTTATTTTATCGACAACTTTTTCCGGTTTTGACGTCGCCTTGACAAAATAACCGGCTGCGCCGAGGTTCAATGCCCTCTCAATTTCTTCAGGCTGGCCTTGTGCAGAGAAGACAAGCACAGGGATACCGGAAAGCTTGGAATCGGTTTTGACTACCTGCAGGACTTTATATCCGTCCATGACAGGCATCATGAGGTCGAGCAGGATAAGGTCGGGTTTTTCCTGTGAGAGGATTTTGATGGCCTCCATTCCGTTGTCCGCAGTTACAACTGTAAACTCTTCCAGAAGCAGCTTGTTCCTGTACATCTGTTGTATAACCTTGGAGTCTTCCACCAATAATATCTTGTACCGCATCATCTAAAATTGTAATGATGCATATGGCCGATGTCAACAAATACTTTCCGGTCGGCTAAACTGCCGCTATATATCTTATTCCGAAGGGCGTAAGAGGAATTTATGAATTATGATAAATGGAGTTGGGATATGGCTTTTAAGAGGGTTTCTTTGGAGGTTTTCAGATTGCCTTTTATTTTGCAGCCTGCCGCATTTTTGTGTCCGCCGCCTTCGAAGAGCGAGGCGATGCCGGCAACGTTTACGTCCCCCTTTGAACGGAGGCTGATTTTCCAGTGATTGCGGTCCATCTGCCTGAGAAAGGCGGATATCTTCACATTCCTTATCATTCTCGGAAAGTTGGCAAAATTCTCCGTGTCCTCGGGACCGGTGTTTGTCTTGTTGAACATCCGTCTTGTTACAAAGGTCAGGGCAACTTCGTCCCTTATTTCAAGCGTGTTCAGCACCATAACGAGCAGGGCAAACCGTCTGTCAGTCCACATTTCATAGAGGCTGTTTGATATAAGCGCGGGATTCGCGCCTGCTTCGATAAGTTCGGCGCCGACCTTCAGGACTTCGGCAGTCGTGTTGGCGTATCTGAAAGCTCCGGTATCGATTACAATGGCCGTATAGAGATTGACTGCAATATCCCGTGTTACCGCAAATCCGGACTCCCTGAGGAGATAAAAAATCAGCAGTCCCGTAGCCGCGGCGTCAGGCGCCACCCATTTTATCTGTCCGAAGTCTTTTTCAGTCTCATGATGGTCAATAACGCAGGAATGTCTGAAATCCATTTCCTCAAGTCCGACCCTGTCGGGGCTGTTGCAGTCGACCAGAATAAGGTTGAAGGACGAGGTATCAAGCCCCTGGAGCGAATGTATGAATTTATTCTGACCGGGCAAAAACCTGTAGAATTCGGGCACGGGGTCGCGGTCATACACGGTAACTTTTTTCCCGGTCGATTCAAGGGCCAAAGCAAGGCCGAGTGCCGAGCCGATGGCGTCACCGTCGGGATTGATATGTGTAGTTATAAGGAAATTATCTTCGGTTTTTAAAAAAGAGACGAGGTCATGAGGAACCTTCACTTTTCCTCCTGATCTCATCAAGAAGATGTTCTATCCGGTTGCCGTATTCTATGGCGGTATCCAGTCTGAAATCAAGGGAGGGGATGTTCCTTATCCGTAGTCTTTTTGACAGTTCAGTCCGGAAAAAACTTTTTGCGGCATTCAGGATCTCAAGGGAGATTTTCTTTTCTTCCTCTTTAAGAACGCTGATATACACGAAGGCGATCTTGAGATCGTCCGTGAGATCAACCCCGGTAACGGTGATAAAACCGAGTCTCGGGTCCTTGATTTTATAAACTATAATATCGGCTATTTCTTCTCTCAGAAGATCGCCGACTCTCTGGGAACGTTTATATGGAAGCATAACTACCTCATAAAATCCAGTTGTATGTCATGCCTGAAGTTCTTAATCAGGCATCCATTCAGGATTATAAACCTCTGGATTCCCGCTCAATCCCGAAAGCTTTCGGGACGGGAATGACGGCGATGTTGTTACTATTATGAGACCCTTAATAACTGCTATTTGTTTCGTTTAGAATTCAGGATTTAGATTTTAGCGTTTTAATTCTTACAGCTTTGCGGCTATCTTTTCTATAATATAATTTTCGAATATATCGCCGGCCTTTATATCATTGAAGTTTTCAATCATGATGCCGCATTCATATCCGGCCTGCACTTCCTTGGTATCTTCTTTGAACCTTTTCAGAGAAGCTATTTTGCCCTCATATACGACGATATTGTTTCTGATGACCCTCATGCCGTCGCTCGTCCTGATCATAGTGCCGTCGAGTACGTAGCATCCGGCAACCGTTCCGATCCTTGATATAGGAAATACCTGACGGACTTCAGCCCTGCCGAGGATTTTTTCTTTGAAAGTAGGTTCCAGGAGACCTTCAAGCGCCTTTTTAACGTCTTCAATGGCCTCATAGATCACATTGTAAAGCCTGATATCCACGCCCTCTTTTTCGGCAATCTGGTAGGCTTTCAATTCCGGCCTAACATTAAATCCGATGATAATAGCGCTGGAGGCGGTGGCCAGCATAACATCAGACTCGTTGATGCCTCCCACAGTTGAATGGATGACTTTGACCTTGACCTGAGTATGGGTAATATTTTCAAGCGCGTCTTTTATAGCCTCAACCGAACCCTGAACATCACCCTTTATGATAATGTTGAGTTCCTTGATCTCGCCTTCCTTAATCTTTGCGTAGATTTCATCAAGCGTAAGTTTTCCCGCTTTGGCAATCTCTGCAAGCCTCTGCTTTTGCTGCCTTGAAAGGGCTATCTGTCTTGCCCTCTTTTCATCATCAACTACAGTAAAGATATCGCCTGATGACGGGACTTCCGAAAAACCGATTACTTCAACGGGAGTTGAAGGGCCGGCTTTTGTGATCCTCTTTCCGGTATCGTCAATTAAAGCCCTGACTTTCCCGGAGTGGACGCCTGAGAGAAAGGCGTCGCCGATTTTCAGGGTGCCGGATTGTACCAGTACGGTTGCAACAGGGCCCCTTCCCTTATCAAGCTTTGCCTCGATTATCGTGCCTCTGGCATGTTTGTCGGGATTGGCTTTCAGCTCTGTAACCTCTGCCTGCAGCAGTATCATCTCAAGCAGATTCTCTATGCCGATACGTTTTTTAGCCGAGACTTCCACAAAAATATTCCGGCCGCCCCATTCTTCGGAAATGATGCCCTGCTCGGAAAGCTCGTTTCTCACTCTTGAAGAGTTTGCCTCGGGCTTGTCGATTTTATTGATCGCCACAACAATCGGCACATTGGCAGCCTTTGCGTGGTTAATGGCTTCAACCGTCTGCGGCATGACGCCGTCGTCCGCAGCCACTACGAGCACGACTATGTCGGTAACCTTGGCGCCTCTTGCCCTCATAGATGTAAATGCCTCATGGCCCGGTGTGTCGAGGAAGACGATATCCTTGCCTTTAAGATTCACTTTGTATGCGCCGATATGCTGGGTGATGCCTCCGGCTTCCGTTTCGGTAACTTTTGTCTCCCGTATCGCATCCAGCAGAGAAGTCTTTCCATGGTCTACATGTCCCATTATAGTGATAACGGGCGGGCGATGGAGCAAGGTGCCGGCGTCTTCAGGAGATTCGTCATCAAAGGTATCTTCTTCTATAGGCGCTAGCTCTATTTTTACGCCAAAGTTTTCCGCTATCAGGAGAGCTGCATCGGTGTCAACCGGCTGGTTTATGGTAGGCATATAACCGAGTTCCATGAATTTTTTTATTACATCCGACAGTTTTACGCTGATAAGTTCCGCGAATTCTTTGACGGTTGTGCCTTCCTGTATTTTCAAGGTTTTCTTCCTTGGAGCCACGGTCTGGGTCTGGGGTCTGCGCTCCTCGCCGACATAATGTCTGAACCTTCCCCCGCCCTTCTTGGCGGATTTTTGATCGTGCCATCTCTTGGGTTCAATCTTTCTGACGGTCTGGAAAGCCCTTTGCAGCCCCGGTTTTGTCTTGAATTTCTCAATTTTTTCCGTCTCTATTTCTTTCTTAAATCTGTCGGGTATTTTTATTTCCGCCTCTTCTTCCGGAGAGGCGACGGTCCCTTTTTCAGGGGTTGCAGATATTATCTGTCCGGGTATTTCTTCCCTGGGTTCCTCTGATATTTTTTCTTCAATAACGGCTTCAGGCTGAATAGCCTCCTCGGGAAGTTTTTCTGACGCCGCCGGGTGTTCTTTTACCGTCCCGCCCTTTTTTTTCAGCAGAACATCCTCAATTTTCCGGGCCATCTCGGGTTCAAGATTAGAGGAATGGGTTTTCCCCCCTATACCGAGATTGGAAAGCTCTATCAGGATTATCTTATTTGCAACGCCTAATTTTTTTGCCAGTTCGTAAATTCTGATCTTCTGCATTTTAATATAATCCAATCTTATTATTTACTATGACGGGATAGGGAAGCTTAGCCTGTCATGCAACTGAAAATGTCAAGAATAATCCCGTAAAAATCCTTACTCTTGTAACATTGATTCTATCATGTTATCATAATAAACTATACGAATGCAATTACCGAGGAGGATATTAAAGAGAATGGCAACTTGTTCTGTTTGTGGAAAAAAGAGAGTGATCGGCAATAATGTCAGCCATGCGAACAACAAAACCAAAAGACTGGTATTGCCGAACCTGCAGAGAATACGTGTTGTTACCGGAAGCGGTATCAAGAAAGATTATGTTTGCACAAGATGTCTCCGTTCCGGCGCCGTGAAAAAGGCGGTTTAGTGAAAAAGTTAGATTCCCTCCTTGCGCCGGTTATCAAAAATTTAGACATCGAAGATGGTGTAAGGTTCGTCGGGATCAGAAAGAACTGGCAGCTTCTGTTTCAGAAACCGCTTACGTATCATGCGGCGCCGTCCGTGCTTTCAGAAGGGGAACTGGTGCTGAACGTTGATTCTCCTGCGTGGCTCCAGGAATTAAAATTCTTCACCGGAGATATCATCAAAAAGTTAAGCCCTTTTGGAGTCAGGACGATCAGATTAAGGCTCGGCAAGGTTTCATCAAATACTAAAGAGAGCATATCAGTTGAAGAGGGCGCTCGCAAGGCAGCGCCCGGACAATTTACTCCCGGGGAAATAGAGTATATTCAACAGGCCGTCTCCGGGATTTATGACGAGGAATTAAGAGTGACGGTCAGGGCGGCAATCGAAAAAGCGATTTCTTCGGGCGGAACAAAGATCAAATAGCATCCTGCCTTGCGGTTATCTTGAAGCTCAATATAAAAAATACCGGACAGGCGTAATGCCTGTCCGACTGTTTTCCGCGTTAATCCTTCCTGTTCTGAAACGTTTAGGATAATTGAGAAATTGTTTTATTATGCCGATTCCGCCTGCTTTTCGTATACAAGGATCGGTTTCTCTTTTTTGGCGACGGTCTCTTCGGTTACAAGGCATTCCCTGATACCTTTTTGTGAAGGGATTTCATACATCACATCAAGCATAATCTCTTCAAGAATGGACCTCAGTCCTCGCGCGCCGGTTTTCCTCTTAATTGCCTTTTTCGATATTGCCGATAAAGCTCCTTCAGTAAATTTCAGCCTCACATTGTCAAATGAGAGAAGTTTCTGATACTGTTTCATTAGAGCATTTTTAGGCTCGGTCAATATTTTAATGAGGGCCGGTTCATCGAGTTCGTCAAGGGCGGCGACAACCGGCATCCTGCCCACAAATTCAGGGATAAGTCCGTATTTAATAAGATCTCCGGGTTCGACCAGGCTGAGGACCTCGCCGACTTTTCTTTCTTTGTTTGTAATCGTTTCAGACATAAAACCTACCGTCCGCTGACCGAGCCTCTTTTCTATAATCTTGTCAAGCCCGATGAAGGCGCCACCGCATATAAAGAGAATATTCGTAGTATTCACCTGAATATATTCCTGCTGAGGGTGTTTCCTTCCACCTTGGGGAGGAATGTTTGCGATCGTACCCTCGATTAATTTAAGAAGCGCCTGCTGAACTCCTTCGCCTGATACATCACGCGTTATGGAAGGGTTTTCCGATTTCCTGCTTATCTTGTCTATCTCATCGATATAAACGATTCCCCGCTGCGCCCTTTCCACATCATACTCCGACGCCTGCAGCAATTTGAGAATGATATTTTCCACGTCTTCTCCGACGTATCCGGCCTCGGTAAGGGTTGTTGCATCGGCTATTGCAAAGGGCACATCAAGTATCTTTGCCAGTGTTTGCGCAAAGAGGGTCTTGCCTGTGCCTGTAGGACCCGTCAAAAGGATATTGCTTTTCTGGAGTTCGACATCCGATCCCGCAGGACTGTTGATACGCTTATAATGATTATGCACTGCAACGGAGAGTATCTTTTTCGCCCGCTCCTGTCCGATGACATAATCATTGAGGAACCGGTTAATTTCCATCGGGGTCGGCAGGTTTGAATGCGCCGTCTTTTTTATCTCTTCATGGAGCGAGTCTGCAATGATCTCATTGCAGAGCTCAACGCATTCGTTGCATATGTAGACGGTGGGCCCTGCAATAAGTTTCTTGACCTCGGCATGTCCCTTGCCGCAGAAAGAACACTTCAGGTTATTTTCGTCCTTCTTAGGCATTATCCCTCCCGTCCTTGATGCTGTTGATTACCTCGTCGACAATCCCATACTCTTTAGCCTCCTGCCCTGACATAAAGAAATCCCTGTCCGTATCGGCCTGAATCTTTTCCAGGGACTGACAGGTATGGCGCGACAGGATATTGTTCAGGGATTCTTTGATCTTCAGTATCTCGCGGGCATGGATCTCAATGTCTGTCGCCTGCCCCTGAAAGCCCCCCATGAGCTGGTGGATCATGATCCTTGAATGGGGCAGGGCAAACCTTTTCCCCTTTGTGCCTGCTGCAAGCAGAAGGGCGCCCATGCTCATTGCCTGACCGATGCAGTACGTCCCTATATCGGGTTTAACATACTGCATGGTATCGTAAATGGCAAGACCGGAGGACACGATCCCGCCGGGTGAATTAATATACAGATGGATGTCTTTTTCCGGGTCTTCAGTCTGAAGGAACAGCAATTGTGCAATGACGATATTCGCCACATTATCGTCTATAGCGCTGCCGATAAAAACTATTCTGTCTTTAAGAAGTCTTGAATAAATATCATAAGCCCTCTCTGAACGTCCGGTCTGTTCTATGACAAACGGAATAATGCTCATTTGCTTTCCTCGTTCCCGATAACGGCTTTAGACAGAAGCAGGTCTAAAACCTTATCCTGAAAAATTGAATGTTTTAAAGTGTCCAGAGAACCCTCTTTGTAGTTATAAAAACTCCTGACAGCCTCGGGAGTTGCGGAGAGCCGTTGCGCAAGCACTGAAATGCGCTGGTCCAGTTCGTCATCACTGACAAAAATACCTTCTTTTTTACCTATCGCATCAATGATGAGAGATGCCTGGACATTATGTATAGCCTTTTGTTTCATCTTTGCCTTATCGTCGTCAATGCTTTTTTCGGCCTTAATTAAATCGAGGTCTTTTCCCAGGGTTGTTTTTATATCGGATGCGGCTTCGATTACATCCGATGCCGTGTCTGTTGCAACGGAATCTTCCTGTGATTCTGATACTCCTTTTTCCATTACAAGGGCCTCCATTTCCCTGGTGAGCAGAGTGTCAGGCACTTCAGGGTTGACGGATTCAACAAGACTGCTTATTATTTCAGCCTTCTGGATTCTCTGAATATGGTCTTTTTTTGCGGTATGGATTTTTTCTTTCAGTTTCTCCCTCAGTTCGGCAAGGTTTCCAACACCCAGGTCTTTCGCAAATTCATCATCGATAGCAGGCAAAGATCTTGTCTTGATCTCCTTTAGGGAGAATTTTACTTTCACTGTTTTGCCGATGAGTTGCTTTTGCGCCGCATTCTCATCAAAGGTTTTGGTGAATTCAATAATCTCGTCTTTCTTTTTGCCCAGGGCCCTCTCCATAATGTCGGGAGGGAATATCTCATTCCCCATAGCTGTTATGGCCTCTTTCAGGGACGGGACATTTTCACCGTCAATGACCTCGCTGTCTACATAATCGAAACTGACCATGTCATCCATTCCAACCGGCTCTTCTGAAACTTCATAGACGGCCTTCTGGTTCTGAAGCCGCTTGATGGTGTCTTCTATATCCGATTCTTCTATGGTAAGAGGATAATCTTTTATGGCAAGCTGCTCATATTTCAGGTTTTCGATCTTTGGCGCTACTTCTACGATAAAAGTCAGGTTCAGGGGATTATTTTTCCTGAAATCGAATTTTTCCTCCAGCTCGGGCATTGATACGGGATGAAGGTCCGCTTCCCTAAGAGCCATATTATAGTGCTCGGGGACCACTTTTTCGAGCACCTCCGCTTCTATCTCTTTCCCGAACCGTTTTTCAATGAGATTGATCGGCGCCTTGCCGGGTCTGAAGCCCGGAATCTTTACCTTTTGTCTTAGGCTTTCAAGGGAGGAGCCGATTTCTCTTTCAATGACTTCTGCAGGCACTTCTATCCTGAGTCGCTTTTTTGTCGCATTGATATCTTCTATTGATTTAAGCAAATTCCGACCTCCTGAGCTGTTTATTTACTGTAAAATACGCGGGAAACCTTTGTCAATTTTGCCGGAAACGGGAAATACCCTTCAAGTCCGGAATTACAAAATCTGCAGGGCCATCTCTAAGAAACAACACCAGCAGAAAACCGGCTCCAATATATTCATAAACGAATTAAGCTAAAAATAGAATAAATAAATTAAATAGCTTGAAATCATCAGATTGGTTTATTTACAATAAAGCATTCGCTAACTTTATTAAGGGGTATGATATATGAAATGGATGAAGGCTTTTTTAATTGTAGCCGTTATGGTATTAAGTTCCCTGCCATGTAACACTGTTCATGCAAACGTTACAGGTCCCTGCGGCAACTGCCACACAATGCACAACAGCCGGAACAGCTTGCCTGTTGCACGGGTTGGAACAGGCGCCGGATGGGACAGCGCAGGGAATATCTCCGGCGGGAGTATTCAGACCGATCCCCTGCCGCATCTTCTGGTTTCCGGCTGCATCGGATGCCATACTTCAACCACCGGCGAGACTATAATCAGCATAGGCGGCAGCAGAATCCCTATCGTTTTTAATACCGGCGGCTATCCTGCAAAACCTTTGGCAGGCGGCAACTTCTATTACACATCTTTGGGCGGAGCTGCGAATAATGCAAAGGGACATAATGTTTACGGTATCGCCGGTAAAGACAGTCTTTCGGAAGCTCCCGGCAGACAGAGCGGCACATGCGGAAATTCAACAAGTTGTCACGTTACCCTTGCAGTATCTAATGATTCGGAAGGCAGTTTCCATACGGGAGCGAATAATGGCTGCGAGGGATGCCATGTGCAGGTAGCACATCACAGAGATTCAAAGCCGTGGTACAGGTTCTTAAAGGGTCATCTCGATACGATTGACTATGTTGAGGGGATTGAAGACCCGGACTGGGAGCAAAACGCCGACCAGTCACACCATAACCGTTATAAAGGATACTCCGGCCCTGTCAGTTCAGCGACCCTTGAAACGACCCATGGTATTAACTCTTACTGCGGCGGATGTCACGGCATATTCCATAGGGAGGGTACAATAAAAAGTTCAAATGTCTGGATAAGGCATCCCTCCGATATCCTTCTGCCCCAGACCGGCGAATACTCGGGATATAATCCGGAAACAAACTACAGCGTCGAGGCCCCTGTCGCATGGACTGATCCTTTGAATCCCTCACGCGCAACGGCTGTTGTGATGTGTCTTTCCTGCCACCGTGTGCACGGCAGTCCCTATGCCGATATCCTCCGTTGGGACTATGGGACTATGTTAGCCGGGGGGTCCAACACAGGAGGCTGTTTTACATGTCACACTTTAAAAAGGCACTCACCTTAACCCAAAAACTGCGGATGTCCAAAAAAAATATTTTAGACATCCGCAGTTTCTATTACAGTTTAAGGGATTATAGTACGACGCTTCCGGGCGGCACTTCCTGATCGGGATGCATCAAGACCGGTTTTCCTTCAATACCAACTGCAAGGATCATCCCCTGACTTTCGACGCCGCGAATTTTTCTTGGCTCCAGATTCATGAGGACGGGAATTTCTTTCCCGAGAATCTGTTCGGGCTGATATGCCTCCGCTATACCTGCAACAACCTGACGTTTTTCCATGCCGAAGTCAATCTCCAGCCGCAACAGTTTATCGGTGCCGGCAACCTTTTCGGCAAATACAATCTTACCGATCCTTATGTCCAGCTTTTTGAACTCTTCAAAGGTAATCATGGTACTATTATCTACACATTGAGGCGGTTTTTCAATATGAACTTTGATAAATTCGTAAAAAAATCTACCATGTCCTATCTTTTACCGAGAGGTGTATTTTGTGGAGCAACGCTAATAATGATGCCTTACCAAATGAACTTCACAGCAATTGTCCGGTTTTCATCATAATCACGAAAAATCGGCTATTTGCTTAATAACCTCAGGGTTTACTTACTTATCCCTGTATGATAATATTCTTAAATGAAGAAGGGTTTAATGATAGGGCTTTCCGTCCTGCTTTTTGTCGCCCTCTTTATAGTGCTGAAAGCGGGAAGAGAGAACGGCGGGGACATACAGGTAAAAGGCAGTTCTTTTCTTGAAAATTTAACTATCGTACAGAAGAAGAACGGTCAGCCCGTCTGGACCCTTACTGCAAGCAGGGCGGACTTTAAGGAAAATGAAGATAAAGCCGAATTGAGCGATATCAATCTTGTTATGGAAAAGGACCATATTACGCTTCAGGCTGACAAAGGGCTGTATGATCTTTCCGAGAGGAGCTTTACGACTGACAGCGCCGTAAAGGCCATGTCGCGGGACTACAGGATCACTGCCGACTCGATTGATTATGAGGTAGCTTCGGGAATGATACAAACTCAAGGCAGGATACAGTTGGAAAGCAAAGGATTCAGGGTCGAAGGTGAAGGAATGAAGTCGGAAGCGGATAAGGTCCGCATATTAAACGATGTTAAAGCGACGTTTCACAAATAATCCACATGAAAGTTGATATGTTTAATAAACCCTGTAACGCTTTAAAAATTAATTATTTTATTTATAAGGATATGATATGTCTCGTGAGCTTAATTTCTATTTTTTCCATGCTTATCGGAAATGCCGTTTCCGCCGAAGCCGTAAAAAAGATAAAAGGTCCGATCGTAATAACCTCTGAAAAACTGACGGCTGACAATCAGGCACATACGGCCCTTTTTGAACGTTCCGTTGTCGCAAGGAATGCGGGAACTATTTTATACGCCGACAGGATGCTGGTTTATTCCGACAAGGATTCCGGTGATGTTACAAAGATTGATGCGACAGGCGCGGTTAAGATGATCAAGGACAAGAGGGTGATCACTTCACAGGAAGCGACCTATTATGCCGAAGGGGAAAAAGTTATTTTTACCGGTGATCCAAAGGCTGTGGAAGACGGCAATGTAATGACGGGAAAAAAGATGACCTACCTTATAAATGAAGACCGGTTTCTGGTTGATGACAGCAAGGTTTTTCTGCCAAAGGGCGAAAAGCGGTAAAGGAGCAGCCATGCATATCCTTGAAGCTAAGGGCCTATCGAAACATTACGGTAAAAGGCAGGTCGTCAAAGGTTTAAGCCTTTATGTTAACACCGGTGAAATAGTCGGACTCCTCGGTCCGAACGGCGCAGGGAAAACCACAACCTTCTACATGATGGTGGGGCTTATAAAACCCGAGGGAGGAAACATCTTCCTTGACCATGAAGACCTGACCGGGCTCCCTATGTACAGAAGGTCTTTAATGGGCATAAGCTATTTGCCGCAGGAACCTTCCATATTCAGAAAGCTGAGCGTAGAGGATAATCTCAGGGCGGTATTTGAGATAAGGGGACTCAAACAGGATGAGATAAACAGCGAAACGGAGCGTCTCCTGACGGAATTCAACCTCACCGGTCTTGCAAAGAAGGAAGGGTATAAACTGTCGGGAGGAGAAAGAAGAAAGACCGAGATAGCCCGTGCGCTTGCGATCAGGCCGAGGTTTATACTCTTTGATGAACCCTTTGCAGGAATAGACCCCATAGCAATATTAGAGCTCAAAAAGATGCTCAATTATCTGAAGGCAAAAGATATCGGCGTCCTTATAACGGACCATAATGTAAGGGACACTCTTTCAATAACGGACCGGGCGTATATAATCAATAACGGTGAGATACTTGAAGAGGGCGGTCCGGACAAAATTATTGCAAATTCAAGGGTAAAAGAAATCTTTCTTGGCGAGGAGTTTACACTCTGATGGCACTCGAAAGCAGACTTGAACTAAGGTTATCCCAAAAACTTATCCTGACTCCGCAGCTTCAGCAGGCAATAAAAATGTTACAGCTCCCGCATCTCGAACTTACCCAGTTTCTCAACCAGGAGCTTATGGAAAACCCGTTCCTTGAAGAGCCTTCCGAAGAAGTTTCCATTGATGATCTCACCCCCGAGGAAAAAGATACTATGGAATTTGAAGATACCAAGGAAGATACAAACGAAGACATCAGCGCTCCCATCGATAAACCAATGAGTTTTACCGCGGATGACTATTTTGAGGAAAGGGCGTGGGATGGAAGAGATGTGGGATATTTTAATCCCGGAACCGTTTCCTCGCCGACTTTTGAGCAGTTCACGTCCAAAAAGCCGGACCTCTCCGAACATCTTATCTGGCAACTCAGGCTTTCAAATGCACCGGAGGATATTAGAGGAGCGGCGGAACTCATAATAGGGAATATTGATGAAAACGGATACCTCATTGCATCAGTCGAAGAGATAAGAGACGCGGCGGGGACCGACATGGAAACCGCGGAGAAGGCGCTGAGTCTGGTGCAGAGCTTTGACCCGATCGGCGTAGGGGCCAGAGATATGCAGGAGTGTCTGCTTTTGCAGTTGAGGGCTTTGAGTCTCGGCGGCACAATCGTTGAAAAAATTATTTTGAACAATATAGAAGAGCTTGAAAAGAAGAAGTATGCCGTTATTGCCCAGCAGTATAATCTTCCCATCGAAGATATTATGGTTGCCGTTAAAGTCATTGAAGGACTTGAGCCGAAACCCGGCAGGACGTTCTGTGATGTTAGCGCTAACTACATCACTCCGGACGTCTATGTGCTTAAGACTGAAGACGGAAACCAGATTATCCTGAACGACGAAGGGCTTCCCCGCTTGAGGGTCAGCAGTTTTTATAAAAAACTCATGCAAAAGGAGAATGATTTTCCGAAAGAGGAACGGCAGTTCCTCCTTGATAAAATGCGGTCGGCAGTCGGTTTGCTTAAGAGCCTTGATCAGAGGAACCGCACAATCTACAGGGTCACGGAGAATCTGCTCGAACTCCAGAAGGATTTTTTTACCAAAGGGGTGCAATTTCTTAGACCTTTGACCCTCAAAGACGTCGCTTCAAACCTGAACCTGCATGAAAGCACGGTGAGCAGGGTTACGTCGAACAAATACCTGTCCTGTGCACACGGCGTCTTCGGTTTCCGTTTCTTGTTCAGCAGCGCGCTCCACAGCGGCATGGGTAGCGTCTCATCGACGTCCGTAAAGGACAGCATCAAAAAAATGATAACGGAAGAAAATATGAAGAAGCCCTATAGCGACCATGAAATATCCGAACTTTTGAATAAAAGCGGCATTGCCATTGCCAGGAGGACAGTTGCAAAATACCGGGAAGAGATTGGAATCCCGTCACAAATACAGAGAAGAAAAATGAGCAAATAAAAGGAGAATATATGAATATTATTGTTACAGGAAGACATCTTGAAATTACTCCGGCTTTGAAGAGTTATGTGGAAAAGAAGGTCATAAGGTTCGACAGGTATCTGTCTAATATATCCGAGGCTATTGTTACTCTTTATGTGGAAAAATACCGGCATAAAGCGGAGGTGCTGCTCAAGGTAAACGGAGTTCTCATACAGGCTGAAGGCATTACCGGCGATGTGTATGCTTCGATCGACGAGGTGACTGAAAAACTTGAAAGACAGATCAAAAAATATAAGGAAAAGCTTGTTTCACACAGGAAAACCGAGGGCAAGGCCGGTTTTGCCGAAGAAGCCGCGCCTCCGGCGGAAGGCGGCAGGATAATCAAAAACAAGCGTTTTGAACTGAAGCCCATGAGCCCCGACGAGGCGGCCATGCAGATGGAGCTTCTGGATAAGCCTTTCTTTGTTTTTACAAATGACGGCAGCGGGGAAATAAATGTTATATACCGGAGGAATGACGGCAATTTCGGGCTTATAGAACCCGTCAGGTAACGTGGTCAATAAGATACCTTTGGTTGTTATTATTACCGGTCTCTCGGGCTCCGGCAAAACAGTGGCGCTGCGGGCCCTTGAGGACGCCGGTTTTTTTTGTGTCGATAACCTGCCGGTCGCGCTGATCGAATCCTTCATTTCAGAAGTATCAGGGAACGCCCGGATAAAAAAGATAGGGATCGGCATAGATATCAGGGAGAAGGGTTTTCTGTCTGAAGTCGACCATGTCCTGAAGGCGCTGAAACAGAAACACAGAAGCGAAGTCCTTTTTCTTGAGGCGGAACAGGAGGTGCTGCTGCGGCGGTTTAAAGAGACCCGGAGGCCGCACCCTATCGAGGGGAATATCGAGGATGCGCTCAAGATCGAGAAAGAGATATTGTCGGCGCTAAAAGAGGCTGCCGACAGGATCATCGACACCTCGTCTTTCACACCCCATCAATTGAGGCGAATGATTACAGGTCTTTACAGTATTTCCGCCGGCAAAAAAAACATGACTTTAGTGCTTATCTCCTTTGGCTTCAAATTCGGCCCACCCCAGAACATAGACCTTCTCTTTGATGTCAGGTTTCTTCCCAACCCTCATTTTGTCCCTGAACTGAAGCCTCTCAGGGGCACGGACAAAAAGGTTGCCGATTTTGTGTTAAAAAATAAAACAACAAAGACATATGTAAGCAAAATAAAGGACCTGATCGATTTTCTTATCCCCCATTACATAAAAGAAGGCAGGTCCTATGTTACCATCGGTATCGGTTGTACCGGTGGTAACCACCGGTCGCCGGCAATAGTCGAAAAGCTGAAAAGGTCACTTAAAAGACATCCCGTGGAACTGAGCATAGTACATAGAGATTTGAACTGAGGCGCTCTAATATGCGCCTTCGGCTTTGAGGACTACTTTTATGGTCTTGAGGATTATGACGATATCGAGCCACAGAGACCAGTTCATGACATACCAGGTGTCGAGTTTTATTCTGTATCTGTAGCCGGTGTTGCTTCTTCCGGAGACCTGCCAGAGGCCGGTTATGCCCGGTTTTGCGCTAGTTATAATATGGATGTTGTCGTCGATATCGGATTTTTCACGCGGCAGATAAGGTCTCGGGCCGACGACGCTCATCTCACCCTTCATGACATTGAATATCTGAGGAAGTTCATCAAGGGATGTTTTCCTCAGAAATTTGCCTATCCTCGTTATTCTCGGGTCGTCCCTGAGCTTCCAGTTGTTCTCCCATTCGGTCCGGACCGCCTCATCCCGGCTTAACATCTCCTGAAGTTTTTCTTCGGCGTCTTTGTACATCGTCCTGAATTTATAACACCTGAAGGGCCTGCCGTTTTCCCCAATCCTTTCATGCGCATAGACGGCGTGACCGGGGGTCCCGGATTTGATTAATACGGCTATGATCCCTATCAAAGGAAGGAGGACAGGCATCGAGACTATGCTGAAGGCAAGATCGAAAAGCCTCTTGATAAACCTGTTTGTTATGGATTTCAGGTTGTTCTTTATATTCATCAAAAACAGCTCTTCGGTGAAAAGGTGAAAGAGGTCCGTATTTAATAATGCTATGCCCTTCAGGTCCGGGATGAGCATTGTGTTGACGGTGCTGTTCTGGATGCCGGCTGTCAATGCCGAAAGCTTTTCTGAAGAAAGAGACGGTATGGCGATAATAGCGGTTTTTATCTCCAGTTCTTTTATGAATTTCGGAAACTCGGAGACCTTCCCAAAGACTTTTTTACCGTGTACGATTTTTCCGATCTTCTGCTCGTCGTCATCCAGAAAACCTGCGACATCATATCCCATATGCTTTTCTCTCTGCAGGCCCTCCATAACAAGCCTTCCGGCCTTACCGGCGCCGATTATCAATATGCGTTCCCTTGCCGTATCTTTGCTGTATAAGATTTTTTTCCCCCAGAGCCGGTAAAGGGGAAATACGAAGAGAGAGGAGAGCCATATGCCGAGCAAAACGAGGCGGGATACCATATCGCCCATTTTCCCCAGCGTTACAATAGCCATTAAAGTGATACTTGCCAGAGAAACCGATCTTACGATCTGTTTTGTTTCATCCCAGAAAGGCATAGTTCTGTCATACAGTGACTCATAGAAAATGAAAAAAATAAAAACGGCGGGCACCCACCATAATGATATGAAATACAGGCATGAAAAGTGAAAAACCGGCAAGCCGGGTATAAAAAAGGGCATAAATTCCGCTCTTATTATCCAGGCAATAAAGAGCGAGGTGTAAAAAGCGGAAAGGTCAACTGCCACGAGACACGCAAGCTGAAAAAAGAATTTGATGAATTTCGTTAAATCCTTCATCCTGTAATAAGTCCCAAACGGAAGCCGGTATATTTTGCAAAAGCCTCCGAAAAAATATAAGGCAGCAAGATATATTTTTTCCGTTTTATGACAAAAAGGACCTGCTCTTTCATGAACCTTGCACCTTCTCCCTCAGACCTCGCATACTGTAGAACCCACCCGTTTTTTCTTAATGATGAGCCGATATTATAATACCTGCCGAACTGTTTTAAAAGCGAATAGTTATGGGAATGGATTACCTTTGCGTTCGGCACATATGCTATTTTATTACCGTTTATGATCAATTTTGCGGCAAGGAGCATATCTTCGTTTGAAGGGACTCCTTCCGGAAAGAGGCCGGCTTTTAAAAAAGCATCCTTTTTTATTGCGGAACATACATTGCTAAAAAAGAAGGTCTTGATGCCGTAGGCTTTTACATCATTGATCCCCTTGATTGACCCCTGCTCAGGGTAGTTGAATCCCCTGGCAAAGGCTTCAAGAAGGGATGCGTTTTGGTTCGGGATATGTCTGCCGAAGGCGGCGGCAACAGGAGAAGCTCTCAGCGGGTCGGTCAATTTTTCAATCAATATGGTATCGCATGGCAAGGCGTCCTGAGTCATAAAGATCAGTATATCGCCTTTTGCTTCCATGGCTGCTCTGTTTCTTGTGCCGCCGTGGTTGAAAGCGGATTGCGGGATCACGATTGTTTTGGCGCCCATTCCCTCCGCAATATTAACAGTCGTATCGCCTGATGAGGAATCTATAACGATGATTTCGAAGGGCGGCATAGTCTGTGAAAGGAGTTTTGACAGGAGTTCGCCTATAGATGCGCCGGCATTTAATGTAGGTATTATGACGGAAATCCTCATGAAAGTTTATTGTATCACAGGAGTGTAAACAATGAAATTATTCGGTAATGCATTCTATTGAGGCGTTAAGGTACAATATAGGAAATTTTCGATGAGAAAAGAAGAAAAGCCCTTTGTTGAAATTTTTACGGACGGCGCGTGCAGCGGAAACCCGGGGGCAGGCGGTTATGGTATTATTCTAAGGTCGGGAGAACGCGAAAAGGAACTCTCCGGCTGCGAGACACTGACTACGAACAATCGGATGGAGTTGACGGCGGTCATTAAGGCATTAGAAGCTCTGAAAAAGCCCTGCAGGGTGAAAGTGGTGACCGACTCAAATTATGTGGTGCAGGGCATGACATCATGGATTTATTCATGGCTCAAAAACAACTGGTTGAACAACCGGAAGCAGGAGGTCCTCAACAAAGATCTGTGGGAAATGCTCCTGAAGCTTTCCAAAGGTCATGAAATTGTATGGGAATGGGTTAGGGGGCATAACGCGCATACGGAAAACGAGCGCTGCGATAACCTCGCAAGGCTTGCGATCCCGAAATGCAAAAAAGGATAAATCTTAACCCCTCAGTTGCATAAAATGAAAGATAAATAATATGTTTTGTAACGTTTAGATTGATTGACTATGAACAAGATCGATATCAGGAATCTGTCGGGCATGTTTCTCATCGCCGTCCCCGGTTTAAAAGACCCTAATTTTGAGCGGACGGTGGTCCTTATCTGCGACCATACGAAAGACGGGGCCTTCGGACTTATAATAAACCGCTTGCTTTTAAGTAGTTTTATACCGTTAAGCGGCGGACTGGATATTAAAGAATGCATAATGGACCTGCCGGTATATTACGGCGGTCCTGTTAAGCCGGAACAGGGATATATCCTTTATTCATCTTCAGACCTCTACTACCCTTCAATAAAGATCAACGACAGTCTCTCCCTTACAACATCAAAAGAAATACTCGTTGATGTAGCCTCGGGCAAAGGTCCCGCAAAATTTCTTTTTACCCTCGGATTTGCCGGATGGGCGTCCGGTCAGCTTGAATATGAACTGATGACGGACGGATGGCTTATTGCGCCTGTCAGCAATAAAATTATCTTTGAAACACCGGTAAATGACCGGTGGAAATCTTCAGCCGAGCTGATCGGAGTAGATTTAAACAGGGTCGTTGGCAGGCAGGGAAGGGTATAGAGTTGACAATTACCACCTTATTTTATTATCTTAATAGTCTTAATATCAGCAAAGGAAGGTGAAACAATGAGGACTATTTTTGCCAAAAAAGACGATATACAACGG
The DNA here is from genome assembly GCA_041658585.1 of Thermodesulfovibrionales bacterium. GTDB lineage: Bacteria > Nitrospirota > Thermodesulfovibrionia > Thermodesulfovibrionales > SM23-35 > DYFC01. The sequence goes on along the minus strand of JBAZZX010000014.1, from coordinate 9,834 downwards.
AAATGGTATATCGTCGACGCCAGAGACGCCGTTCTCGGCAGGCTCGCAGTCAAGATTGCAGACCGCCTGCATGGAAAGAACAAGCCTATATATACACCCAACGTCGATACGGGCGATTTCATTATCGTCATAAACGCGGAAAAGGTGAAGTTTACCGGCAGGAAGCTCGATCAGAAGATGTATTACAGCCACTCGGGTTATCCGGGCGGATTAAAGTCGGAGAATGCCAGACACCGTCTTGCACGTTGTCCCGAAAAGATCATGACCGATGCCGTCTGGGGTATGCTTCCGAAAGGCAGACTCGGCAGGGCGATGATAAAGAAACTAAAGGTGTATAAGGGGTCCGCGCATCCGCATGAAGCACAGAAACCCGAAATTTTGACCGTTTAAGAACGGCTATTTGATTAAAGGAGCTACGAATGGCAGAGATTCAATACAATGCAACAGGCAGAAGGAAGACCTCGGTAGCGAGAGTCACCATGATGCCCGGGAACGGACAGATAACCGTCAACAAAAAACCGGCGGACGTTTATTTCCCGAGAGAAACACTCAGAATGGTTATCCGGCAGCCGATAGAACTGGCGGGGATTACAGGGAAATATGACGTCACGGCAAAGGTGACCGGCGGCGGACCCTCGGGCCAGGCAGGCGCCGTTAAGCACGGCATCTCAAGGGCTATCGTTGATATGAACAGCGACCTGCGCGGGAGACTGAAAAAAGAAGGATTTCTCACAAGAGACCCGAGAGAAAAGGAAAGAAAGAAATACGGTCAGAAGGGCGCCCGTAAGAGATTCCAGTTCTCAAAGAGATAGGAATACGTCAGTCAACGGCCATTGGTCATTAGTGAAAGGACGATTATCGGTCTGCGGCTTATGACCAATTCCCTGTAGTTGTTTATAACACGGTTCCCGAAAGCTTTCGGAAAAATTCCTGCAGCGCAACGAATTATTTGCGATTCATAAAATGCAGAGCTTTCGGGAACCGTGTTATTGGAACACTTTTATAACGAGCGGGTAACGACTAATGCTTAAGGTATTTATATGCGGCGGCAGCGGATATGCGGGCTGCGAGCTGCTGCGCATCCTTTCGAACCATCCGGAAGTTGTTGTCGCCGGCGTCACCTCTGAAAAATCCGCGGGGAAATCCGTGACCGATCTTTTCCCCGGTCTTCACAAATACGATTCTTTGATCTATGAACCCCTGCGAAAAGAAGAGATCCTGAAAAAGGCGGACCTGTTTTTTATGGCGCTTCCCCATGCAAAGTCGCAGGAGGCCGTAGATTTTTTTTATCGGCAGGGGAAAAAGGTCATCGACTTATCTGCCGATTATCGTCTGAGAGACCCTGATGTATATGAAGACTGGTATAAGGTGCCGCACGGATTTCAGAAAACACTCAAAAAGGCCGTCTATGGCCTGCCTGAAATATACAGAAACAAGATCAGGAAGGCAGACCTGATAGCAAACCCCGGATGTTATCCGACCGGGGCAATACTGGGCCTTCTGCCTGCTTTAAAAAATAAGATAATCGATGCTTCATCAATTATTATAGATTCAAAGTCCGGCACAAGCGGCGCCGGCAGGAAATCCGATGTCGCTTTTTCATACTGCGAGGTCAATGAGGGGTTTAAGGCATATGCAATCGGCACACATCGCCATACCCCTGAAATCGAGCAGGAGCTTTCCGCAGCCTATGGCGGTCGGATTACAGTCAATTTTACGCCTCATTTGCTCCCGTTGGACAGGGGTATTCTGACAACCATTTATGCTCCTCTGATAAAAAAATACACCGCAGAAGGTGTTATGAAGGTTTATGAAGGATTCTATAAAAGTGAGTCATTTGTCAGGGTCCTAAAGCCCGGACGATATCCGAACATAAAAAATGTCAGGGGCACTAATTACTGCGAAATAGGGTTGAAACTGAATGAGAGGACGAAGACACTGATTATCGTCACTGCAATAGACAATCTCGTGAAAGGCGCCTCGGGTCAGGCAGTGCATAACATGAATATCATGATGGGCTTTGAGGAAAAGACAGGGCTGGACTCGCTTCCGCTGATACCATAACAATGAATAAAAAAATATCCGTAAACGCTCCGAAAGGTTTCCTTTTCTCAACCATAGAAGCAGCGATCAAAAAACCCGGCAGAAAAGACCTTGCACTGATATATTCCGAAGTTGAGGCCAACATGGCCGGCGCTTTCACAACAAACAGGGTGAAGGCCGCGCCTGTCAGGATTGATATGAGAAAAATAAAATCCGGCAGGGGACAGGCGATAATAGTCAACAGCGGAAACGCAAATGCCTGCAGAGGCGAACAGGGTCTCCGTGATGCAAACGAAATGGCAGGAAGTGTGTCCAAAGGTCTGCATATCAAACCTTCCCTGGTATATGTCTCCTCTACCGGCGTCATCGGTTCCACGATGCCTATGGAGAGAATAAGGCCGGCGATTGCAGAACTTGTATCCGGCGTGGGGCGCTCTTCTTTTGAAGATGTTGCAGCGGCAATAATGACCACCGACACGTTCCCTAAAATTGTGAAGAAGAGGGTCAGAGTTGGTGATCAAACCGGCACAATAGCAGGCATCTGCAAAGGCGCAGGCATGATCTGCCCTAACATGGCTACTATGCTATGCTTTATCCTGACAGACATCGCAGTCGATCAAAAGACCCTGGGCAGGACGCTGCAGGAAGTCGTGAAAAAATCATTCAACAGGCTTACCATTGACGGTGATATGTCGACAAACGATACTGTCCTGATTATGGCTAACGGCATTCTCGGCAATCCTCCGGTTACCGAAAAAACGGAAGCCTATCTGCCGTTCAGAAAGGCTTTATCGGAATTAACCGTTGAACTGGCGAAGATGATAGCCGGGGACGGGGAGGGCGCAACAAAATATATTGAGGTTGAAATTAAAGGCGCAAAAAGTGAAGCGGATGCAGAAAAAGCCGCTTTAGCGATAGCTAATTCAAACCTTGTAAAAACAGCGGTCTACGGAAATGATGCCAACTGGGGGCGCATCATGGCTGCCCTCGGATATTCGGGTATCTTTTTCAGGGAAGAACTGGTGGATCTCTTTATCGGCAAAGTAAAAATAGTCGATAAAGGGCTGACAACGGGAAAGGATAAAGAGGCCGGAGGTATCTTAAAGAACAAAGAGGTAAACATCGTCATCGACCTTCATCTCGGAAAAGCTTCAGCTAAAGTTTTTACCTGTGATTTGACGGAAGAATATATCAGGATTAATGCGGACTACAGGACTTGAAACCTCAATTTTAAATTTTATCTTGACAAAGGTTTTTCAGACATGGTAAAAATAATCAAATGCCTCGTTATCTCCCCTAATACTGCTGTCCAACTCCCACGGACAGCAGTATTTATTTTTAAGGTTTTATTTTAATTCTATCAGTTCATACTGCCTGCTTCCTAATCCGAGTTTTTCACACTCTTCAACCTGTAGATGATACGGTTTCCGGGCCAGTTTGAACAGTATATCATCCCCTTTCAGGATGTCTTTGTCTTCGGCAGCGGATTGAGGCAAGGGCGGAGACTGCAATAACATATCAACGCTGGCCTGTTCAATCGCGACAATATCGTCAGATAGCAGAATGCCCTGGTCCTGGATTACGGGTACGTCTGCTATTGGCATGCAGTCGCATTCAGGCTGAACTTCGGTGATGAAATTGATGTAAATGACCTTATCAGGCTTAAAGGTGCTCAATACGGCCTTGGCAGCCTCTGCGAGGGCGCGCATAAACCGGTTGTCGTCTTTCGGAAGCGAGACGGCGCCGGACTGGCAGACACGTTCACATCTTCCGCAACGCCAGCATTCGTTACCGTCCCACTTTAATTCCTCGTTTTCAAACTTAATGGCGTCGAGCGGGCATATTTCCATGCACTGATAGCAGAGGTCGCACTTCTCCTTGTCCCATGACAGCCCGCCTTCCCCTATTGTATGCATTGCGCCTCTTCCGCATTTCCAGCCGCATGTTCTGTGTTTTGAACTTACGCCGCCCATGGCAATATTCTTTATAGCTCCGGCGTATCCGGCCTGGATATGGCCTTTTACATGGGAACAAACAACCATGGCTGGCGCGTCATGTATGACGCTTGCAACCGCAATCTCGCCGAGAATTTCGCCTGCTTTCACCATGATGCTGTCATTTCCGTACAGACCGTCGCCGAGAACAATAGGCGCCCCTACGGAAAGGTGGTTGACGCCGTTGTAATTGGCCACTTCAAGATAGTCAAGACCTTTGATTCGCACGGTATCAGTCACAAAAGGTTTTGCCTTGACACATTTCAGGGCGTCAACTACTTTTCGCAAAAACACGGGCCTGACAATGCGGTGGGCGCCTTCCGAACCGAAGTGTGTCTTCACCGCAACCCATTCTTCCGCCTCAAAATATTTTGAGAGGTCAATCTCTTTCAGAAGCCTTTCCAGCTTGCCGGGCATACTGTCGTCATACTTCCATTTCAATGCCCTTGCCGATGCAAAATATACTTTAGACATAAAAACCTCCTTGTTCAGTGTGTACAGGTTCTATTATATCAATTCAGGAGCAGAGGCGATTATTTTTTTATAACGAAAATATTCTATAATTATCACAATATTCAGCCTTGATAAGGAAAGATATGGCAAAGGGGAGAAAAAGAAAAGACTCTGCCGGAAAAAAGATTATTCCGGCATAACTAAGACAAGCCGGTATGACAGAACAGGCGCTATGGTATGTAAACGCAGTATGAAAGCGGAGGTATAAATGAACGGGGTTGTTCCATTGGAGATAATTGAACGTAAAATCCTTGCGCTCCGAGGACAAAAGGTTATGTTGAGCATGCATCTGGCAGAGCTTTATGAAGTGGATACAAGGGCATTGAACCAGGCAGTAAAAAGGAATATTACCAGATTCCCCGAAGATTTTATGTTTCAGCTCAACGATATCGAGGCGGCACAACTGGTATCACAAAATGTGATACCACATAAGAAGTATTTCGGTGGTTCGCTTCCATATGTTTTCACTGAGCAAGGTGTTGCAATGCTTTCCAGCGTGTTGAACAGTGAAAGAGCGGTTCATGTGAATATCACAATCATGAGAGCTTTCGTGAAACTTCGCGAGATATTGGCCGGAAATAAGGATCTCGCCCGTAAGCTCAATGAAATGGAGAAGAAATACGATGCACAGTTCAAGATTGTCTTTGATGCGATAAGAAAACTCATGGAGGCCCCGGAAAAACCGAAGAGGCGTATCGGTTTTAACGCTCCGGTTGACGAGGGGCCGACCGGTTTGAAGAAACATTCTATAAAGATGAGGAAACGGCATGGCTAAACCTTAAAAACATGAACTCATGTGGATTGGCAAGGAGAAACAGCCGGGGCAGTAACCGTGGACAATTATTTTAAACGAAAATATTCTATAATTATCACAATATTCAGCCTTGATAAGGAGCGATATGGAGAAGGGGAAAAAGAGAAAAGACTCTGACGGTGAGAATGTAGAAGCCTATAAACACGAAACCGAAACCCGCAAAAACGCTGTTCCAAAAGGGCTACTGATTAAATGATTGATGCTGATAAAATAAACATTTTGATTAAAGAAGGCGAAGGATTAACCGTTGAGTGTAAGGAAAGATACACTTCCAAGATTGACCGAGATATCGTCGCTTTTGCCAATTCAAAAGGCGGGCTATTGCTTCTCGGAGTTGATGATGGAGGGAAGGTTGTAGGTGAAAAGCTGACCAATAAAATGAAGGCGGAAATAAATACTATTGCCCGGAACTGTGATCCGTCAATCCACCTTAAGAATATCCGTCAAGTGGGAAAGATTGTTGTTATTGAGGTTGCAGAGGGAGATGAAAAGCCTTACGGTTCATCATCCGGTTATTTCAGGCGACTTGATGCAGTAACACAGAAGATGACGCAAACGGAGGTGAGGGCTATTTTTCGCGAGACTGAGGATATTTCTTTTGAGGATATCGCTTGTAAGGATTTAAGCCTTAAGGAAATTTCACTCAAGAAAGTTAAATCATTTTTACAGGAAGCGAATATGTCTTATAAGATCAGTAAGGCAAATCTTGCCTCCTTTCTCACAAGTCTGAGCATTTACAGAAAAGACAAAATCAACAATGTAGGGGCTTTAATGTTTGCTTCCAAAGTTGAAAAGTTCATCCCTCATACAGAAAGCATCTTTGCCGCTTTTAAGGGGACGGATAAAACGAATATTTATGACCGGAATGATGTGAAAGATGACCTCATAATCCAGTTTAATGAAGCTGTTGCATTTTTAAAGAAACATTTGAACGTCCGCAGTGAAATTCATGGTTTTGACCGGTTTGATATTTACGAGATTCCTTTAGACGCCTTAAGGGAAGCAGTTGTTAATGCGATAGTCCATAGGGACTATCGCATTAAAGGAACAAGCATATATGTAAGAATTTACGATGACCGTGTTGAGATAGAAAACCCCGGGGGATTACCTGACGGAATTACAAAGCGGGATTTTGGCAAGTCCTCTGTAAGGAGAAATCCGATTATTGCCGATCTGTTTCATCGCATGGGTAAAGTTGAGCGTATGGGTTCCGGTATTGAGCGCATGAGAGAGCTTATGCGTGATGCAGGGCTGAAAGAGCCCGTATTTGAAATGGATGCATTCTTTCGGGTAACTTTTTATCGTGATCCGCGTTATTCTCTTAAAGCGGATAGATTTCAGAAGGCCGGAGAAAAGGATGGAGAAGCTGGGGAAAAAACTGTGGGAATAACCGGGGAGAAAATACTGAGGGAGGTCGGAGTAAATACGGAGAAAGTATGGAGAAAGTACGGAGTAAATACGGAGAAAATTATTTTGGCTATAGTAAGCAATCAGTTTATTAAGTCTCATGAAATAGCAGAAAAGACTAAATTATCTCAAAGCACAATTGAAAAAATTGTCGCGAAACTTAAAAAAGCTGGGATACTGAAACGTATCGGCCCGGACAAAGGCGGGTACTGGGAAGTGGTGAAGAAATGAAAGGCGTTAAAAGGATGCCAAGAAAAAAGGCAAAATAGTGTTCCGGAGAGATAAGGAAATTGAATAACAATGCCCACGCTTGACTGTGTAGGGGGTAAACAATGAAAGAAAACTCGCTTGCTGTATTTGAAGATTATAAAATTCGCAGAGTGTACGATGAAAATAGCGAAACATGGTATTTCTCTGTGGTGGATATTATTCAGGTGCTGATTCAGCAGCCTGATTACAAGACTGCCCGGAAATACTGGAACAAGCTGAAAGAGAGGCTCAAGGCGGAAGGAAGTGAGTCGGTGACAAATTGTCACCAACTGAAAATGGAAGCGGCAGACGGCAATTATGGTGTCTGACCTTGCAAATTCCGACATTGAACATATGATATCTTGAGGTCACAATTTGGCACCTCAAGTTTGGAGAAAAAATGAAGGCACTTGTACCAGTTGAGATTATTGAGAAGAAGATTCTGCTGATTCGAGGCGAAAAGGTGATGTTAGATGCCGATCTTGCTGAGCTTTATGAAGTGGAGACTTTTAACCTAAACAAGGCTGTTAAAAGGAATATTGATCGCTTCCCCCAAGACTTTATGTTTCAGCTTACTAAGGAAGAAGCTGATTCTTTGAGATTCCAAATTGGAATGTCAAAGAAAGAAGGTCGCGGCGGCCGCCGTTATCTTCCCTATGCCTTTACCGAACAAGGCGTGGCGATGCTTTCCTCCGTGCTAAACAGCGAACGAGCGGTAAAGGTTAATATAGAAATCATGCGGGCATTTGTCAGCCTTAGACAAATGCTTGCCTCCAATGCAGAACTGGCGCGTAAACTCGATGCTCTGGAAAAGAAATATGATCATCAGTTTAAAGTCGTGTTTGACGCTATCAAGCAATTGATGACTCCGCCGGATACCAAGAAAAAAAGTAAAATCGGGTTCCGGAGAGATAAGGAAATTGAATAACAATGCCCGCGCTTGACTGTATAGGGGGAAAGGCATCTCCTAAACTGGAACGAGAGAAAAGAATGATTGAAATAAAGTTTAAACTGTTAAAATCAAAAGGTAAGAAATAAGAGGATAGAATTATTATGGCAAAGGGGAGAAAAAGAAAAGACTCTGCCGGTGAGAATGTAGAAGCCTATAAACACGAAACCGAAACTCGCAAGAACGCTGTTCCTGTCGGACTTGCCGCATACGACACCTCAAAATTAAAACCAAAGAAGTACGAATATGAACTCGATAAACGCACCTTCTGCATATCACAAGCATTCTTTCCCGATTCCAGCGCATGGGATAGGCTTAAGAGAGCACTGAAAGCATCTATGGATGAGGACAAGTTTGAACTTCTTACCAATACCAGATCCATCCCATTTAAATTAGGCAAAGAGAAACGTATCGCTCTGTCAAGGTTATTGACCATAGAGGGAATGGGGTAATGGTTGTGAGGGAGACAGGGTAATGACACGAATTGACGATCTACATTATATGCCTGAGTTTGTGAAGAATAAAGGCAAAGTTATTTATCCGAGTGAGGAAAACTACCATAATGTAATTAGTGAATGGGCAACCCTGTTACAAAGACAATATCGTAAGGGTCTCATTCCACTTTTTATTACGGGCAGCGGGGTATCCGTGCCAGTGGTTCCAACTATCTTTGATATCGTTTGTAAACTTCGCGAATTCTATAATAAAAAGAATAATAAGGAAAGTTTAGTAACCCTTAATAAGGATATCGAAGAACTCTTCAAAATGCTGCATGATCTCTCTGCGCGGGGGAAAAAGGATAGAAGCATTATTGCACGTCTTTTGAATTCTTTTCAGGAAAATAGTGTACTTAAAGACGAATGGCAGCAATTAAACAAATGGCTATTAGATGAGATACTAAAGGCTTGTCCCACCCCCTTTCACCAAGGTCTTGCTGATATATACGAGGCAATCAATGCAGTTTGTTTAACGCTAAACTTCGACGGACTGTTAATCAGGGAATTCGTTCAATACCGTTCTATAGAAGGGCATCGTAAGAGAGCATTTTCGTTGCCCACTGTGGAAGAATGCGAACAATTCTTTTTGAGAACATCTAACCCTGGCGAGAAAGAAGCTGAACGAGAGTTTTTAGAAGTGCAAATAAGAGGTGACATCCTCTACATAGAATGCAATGCAGCAGGTTATTGTCCTCAAAAGGGCACGGGGAAAGAGCGTTCAATATGGGCTTCGATAGGATCATTTTCAGATAAACCAGACGAAGGTAAGACCGAAATAATCGGTCAAAAACTATTGCAATGTCCTTCCTGTGGTGAGCCAGGTATCTCTTTTCTTTCTTTTCCTGGATCGTATAAGAAAGAGAAAGATATGCAAAACATGCTTTCAATCATATGGAGATTCCTCGCTTTTAGAGCGGGGTCGGTTACTGTTGCTGGTATGAGTGGAGAATGGGACCCCCTGATTGTAGCTTTTCTTGGAGACCTTCTTAGTGAAAGGGAAATTCCTCTTTTGGTAATTGACGAGAATCCTACTAAGGAATCTTCAGACTTCTTTATTGAAGAGTTTAGGTCACCATTAACAATAGAAAGTCTATGTACAGTAATAAAGGGAGATGGGTATATTAAGACTACCTGCACCTATGAAGCAACAATTAAGTGGCTCAACAGCGTGTTAGAAGTTGCTGATTTATGTGATCAAATTAAAGAGAAAAAGCCTGATTTAAGTATGCCTGAAAGTGTCAGATAGTGTCAAGTCTTTTCTGCAAATTCTCATCAGGGCTTTATTCTCAAGGGTTTTCATTGGTACGATTATGCCGCAATCCTTTGCATCCTTGATGCCTGGATCCTTGTAAGGATTGCCTTTGCCTC
>JBAZZX010000013.1:0-57197 GCA_041658585.1 Thermodesulfovibrionales bacterium | reverse complement strand
GAAAGGAACAAAGCGATGCTTATATGTTTTTTGGCGAAGCCTTGGTCAAGATGGGGGTTATTTCTGAAGAAGAGGTAATCAAACAACTAAAAGAATACAATAAGTTATTACCTGAATCTTGCACGAAACCGGACTTGTCCCGGCAGGAGCAGTGTGCTTTGCCCATCTACTGATCAAAGTTGCCTATCCAGGTAATCAAATTTTTGTGTTGCGCGGTTGCCTCCTTCAGTTCAAGCAAGAAATTTCTTGCTTGAACTCATGAAATATTAAGTGCAGCTAAATGTCTGCAAGGCCACCTGCTGCCGTCTAACCACGGCCTTACTTGGCCGCGGAGCTTATCGAGATACGCCAGAAATCTGAAAAACCCGCTGCTCTGCCGTCATGTTGTGAATACTTTACTGTGTTTGTGCCTGAATGCGACCGTATCTTTGCCGCCAGAAACAAAAGCTTTAGCCGGGCTATCCGGATGGTATTGTCCATGGTTCCCTTCAACGAGCACTCAGGCTGTTTTTCCTGTTCCGCCAGCTCTGTCTGACTGTGCTCAGCGATCATTTTGAATGAACGCCAGATATTGTATGCAAGCATCACTAACTGAAAATACGCATAGTTGCTCGCAAATTTGGCGGATGGAATTGCCTCCAACCCTTCTCTTTTCGCTTCCCCTATGAGGTTCTCACAGTCCGCCCTCTTGTCATATTCCTCTATTACGACATGAGGTTTCCCTCTAAGGCTGGTGACGAATATCCTGTGCTTATACCTTCCGTCTTCGAGCAGTTCAAGTTGAATCTTCTCGCCCTTGGATCCCTCGTCCTTTGGTATCCGCACCGGGCGGAGTCCTTCCTTGCCTCGATTCTTTGTATTGTGCCCCTTCCGCCCTCCTTGCTGTTTCCCGTAAATGGTCTCCACTGTCGTATCGATATTGATGTGGATGCTCCTGTAACTTATCCCGCAAAGCTGCCACACTCGCTCCCTCAATGCGCTCATTACATCCAACAGGGACCTGCCTTGATTGATACCCAGCGAATCCACATATCTCCAGTATGTCGTTACATAAGGAAGCTTGACGACGTTGAATATCGAGCACAACATCGGATCAATTCGTATATACATGAAATGCCATATCCTATTGAAGCCGATGAACAAAAGCATGATGATTCCGTATACCATATTGTAGTGCCCTAACTCCGGCGTTCGCGACGGCGGTTTGTAAAATCTGTCGAATATCTCTTTGAATCGCACAACATCCATAAACTTCACAAGTCCGAACAACCCTCCAAATGGGCTCAATCGCTCGCTGCAATACTCATATGCCGTCGAAGGCCCGATTCTTGTAGCTTTCGCGGGGCATCCATTTTTCCCTTGATTTATATGCCTTCCCGCGCTATCCTTATTTTGTCTTTTAACCATTTGGGTTACCTCCTGTAATTAAAGATTTTTGGTAGAATCCTTTATTTTACAGTGTAACCCTTATGGTTTATCTTTTTACAGTGCAAGATAAAAGAAGCTTCAGATTTCAAACTTTTTGAGGAACAGTTTCGCAATGCAACAAAACAACTTTGTGGGAAAACATTGACTGAAATGGGATTGATATCCCCAACCTAATAATTCAATTCAATAATAGCGGTTAACATCACTTAAAGAGTGTATGAGGTGAACACCCAAAGATTTCGCCTTTTCATGCACTCATATCGTTATACTATCCTTCAATCAGTAATCTTTAATTCCCCGGCTCTTTCAAATTCAACATTTACAAGCGTACTCCACATCAAGCGGGAATTATCCAGTGTGCGTCTTAGATGAAGGAAGTCTTGGGGGCTATATCCTCAGACAGACAGAATAGTTTGAACTGAATTAAATTTTTTGATCGTATGTATATTGCACAAAAATACGATAACTGCAGACTCAAAAGACTTGCCACGGAAACTGATATTGCCTGATAGTTTAATTGCAGCAAGCAGGGATTTTAATTATACTTCCGCTTCCGGCAAGTTCAATTTAATGTGCAACTCCCGCAATTGTTTTGGTCCAACCGTTGAAGGCGTTCCGCTCATGAGGTCGAACGCCTTTTGTGTCTTCGGGAATGCGATCACGTCCCTTATTGATGACGCTCCCACCATAATCATTACTAATCTGTCGAGTCCGAGAGCTATTCCTCCGTGCGGAGGAGCGCCATATTCGAGCGCATCTAAGAGAAAACCGAATTTCATTCGCGCATCTTCGTCCGATATCCTGAGCAGCTCGAACATCTTTTTCTGGACATCGCGCTTGTGGATACGGATGCTGCCGCCGCCGATCTCATTACCATTCAGGACAATATCATATGCCTTTGCCTTCAGAGAAGAGATGAGTTCTTTGTCGTTAATATCACCGGTGAGCATCTTTTCAATATCATCATCCATCGGAGAGGTAAACGGGTGATGCATGGCTTCAAATCTTTCTTCATCCGCGTTCCATTCGAGGAGAGGAAAATCCGTTATCCATACAAATTCAAACCCCTGCTTTATAAGGTTAAGCCGCTTGCCGAGTTCGATCCTCATCCTGCTTAAAACGTCATGAACAACCTTCTCCCTGTCTGCTACAAACAGCATCAGGTCCCCGTCTTCCGCCTCAAGCCTCCGGGCCATCTGTTTTAGTATCTCTTCCGGGAAAAACTTTGCTATCGGGGACTCGAAACCGTTTTTCACTTTAATCCATGCAAGGCCTTTGGCGCCGAAAGAGATCGCCTCTTCCGTCAGCATATCCACCTCTTTCCTTGAAAGGGATGCCATGCCCTTGCCGTTGATCGCCTTTACCCTGCCGCCTGATTTCAGCGCATCAAGGAACACCTTGAATGAGCCTTTCTCTGCAAGGTCGGCCATTTCTTTCAGTTCGAGACCGAACCTCAGATCAGGCTTGTCATTGCCGAACCGCTCCATAGATTCCCTGAAACTTAAACGTCTGAAGGGCGCTTCAATATCGACCCCGAGAGATTCACTGAAAAGCTTCCGGATCATGTCCTCAATCAGCTCTATAATATCCGCCCTGTCGATAAAGGACATCTCCATATCAACCTGGGTGAATTCAGGCTGCCTGTCGGCGCGCAGGTCTTCATCCCTGAAGCATTTAACGATCTGAAAATATTTCTCCAGGCCGGAGACCATGAGTATCTGCTTGAATATCTGAGGAGACTGGGGCAAGGCATAAAAGTGTCCGGGGTTCAGGCGGCTCGGCACAAGATAGTCTCTTGCCCCTTCCGGCGTTGATTTCGTGAGCATCGGCGTCTCTATTTCGAGAAACCCTTTTGCGTCAAGATAATCCCTGATTACCTTCGATACCTTGTGCCTTATAATGAGGTTTCTCTGCATTTCAGGTCTTCTCAGGTCAAGATATCTGTGTTTGAGCCTGAGAGTATCCGATGCATCGCCGGCGTCTTCGATCGTGAATGGCAATGCCGAAGATTCATTTAATACATCAAGTTTATTCACATACATTTCAACCGTACCCGTGGGCATAGCCGGGTTTTCGGTGCCGGGCGGCCTTTTCCTGATCCCGCCGGCGACGGAGATGACATATTCGCTTCTCAGGTCATGCGCTGCTATATGGGCGTTGCCCGATACATCGGGGCTGAAGACTACCTGGAAGACCCCGCTCCTGTCCCGCAGATCTATAAAAATAAGGCCTCCGTGGTCTCTGCGTCTGAAGACCCAGCCGCATAAGGTAAGCGTCTTTCCAATATCAGTTTCCGTTATATCTCCACAACCTTTGTCCCGAACCATGTGTCCTCCGAATTATTCCTCAGTGTTACCGATCTTTGAAATTTCTTTTTTAATCCTGGTGACTTCATCAGGCGTCAGGTATCTGTACCCACCCGGTTTGAGTTCTCCGAGATCAATGCTTTTAATCCGTATCCTCTTGAGCTTGAGCACGGAATGGCCTATTTGATCGAACATTCTTCTGAGCTGTCTTTTTCTGCCTTCATAAATAGTGACCTCAAGCCAGGAATTATTCTCGGTAGTCTTTAAACGTTTAACCTTTGCAGGGGCTGTCAAGCCGTCTTCAAGATGGATCCCTTTTTTCAGTCTCTCTATTTCTTTTTGTTCGGGTATGCCCTTTACTTTTACCTGATACGTCTTGGGGATCTTCTTCGACGGATGCATGATTGCATTGGCAAAGTCGCCGTCATTTGTCAAAAGGAGCAGCCCCTCGGAATCGTAATCGAGTCTCCCGACGGGATAAACCCTGTATCTTATGTCCTTCAGAAAATCTTTGACAGTCGGCCTTCCCTCCGGGTCTTTCAGCGTAGTTACGACATTCCTCGGTTTATTAAACATGAGATAAACCTTTGGCTCCCTTTTTGTGAGGAGTTTGCGGTCAACCTTGATATGGTCTCTGTTCGGGTCCGCCTTCATGCCGAGTTCCGCAATCCGTCCGTTGACCGTTATTCTTCCTTCAAGTATCATCTCCTCTGCTTCTCTTCTTGAGGCAATGCCCATTTCGGACAATATCTTCTGAATTCTTTTTTCCATAAGATTTTATGATAACATAAAATCGTATTTAGAGCTTATTTCCGCTATCCTATGCTATAATAAAAAGCTTTTAGAGTATGACGTTAAGAGAACCTCAGCGGCTTTGAAAGCCTCGGGGGTTTTTATTTTTAAGGAGAAAGAATGAATTTTGAAGATTTAAAGTTAAGCAAAGAGACAATGGAATCCATATCCGAAATCGGATTTGAGGAGCCCACGCCGATCCAGATTTCCGCCATACCGCTTATCATGAACGGACATGATATTATGGGCCAGGCCCAGACAGGCACCGGCAAGACGGCCGCTTTCGGCATCCCGATTGTAGAAAAATGTAAAAGGGGGAAGAACCCGTTTGCAATAATACTTGAACCCACGAGAGAACTGGCAGTCCAGGTGGCGCAGGAAATTAATAAAATAGGAAAACATAAAAATATCACTGTCCTTCCCGTCTATGGAGGCTCGTCTCTTGAGAGGCAGTTCAAGGCTTTGAAACGGGGAGTCGACGTCGTTGTCGGGACTCCGGGCCGGTTGATAGACCATCTGCACAGGAAGACCCTTTCTTTGTCGGACGTACAGATTGTCGTCCTCGACGAAGCTGATGAGATGCTCGATATGGGGTTTCTTGAGGATATGGAGACCATCCTCAAGGAGACGCCCTCCGAGAGACAGACCCTGTTGTTTTCAGCCACAATCCCGCAGCCTATTGTGAACATTGCGAAGAGATATATGAAGAGCCCTCAGAAGTTGAGGGTCAACACCAAAGAAGTCATAATCCCCAAGATAAAGCAGATCTTCTACGAGGTGAGAGAGGGAGATAAGATAAATGCCCTTTCAAGGCTTCTTGATGTGGAGGACCCGCAGTTGTCCATTGTTTTTTGCCATACAAAAAGAGATGTTGACAACGTCTCTACGGAACTTGATCAAATGGGATACAATGCAGGCGCATTGCACGGCGACTTCACACAGGCAAAAAGGGACGAGGTCATGAATAAATTCAAAGGGGGTATGCTTGAAATTCTCGTGGCCACTGATGTGGCTGCAAGGGGCCTCGATATAAAAGACGTGACCCATGTCATCAATTACAGCATTCCCCAGAACCCTGACTCCTATGTCCACAGGATTGGCAGGACCGGCAGGGCGGGAAAGTCGGGCATAGCAATAACGTTTGTGACCCCAAGGGAATACAGGCATCTGCATTTGATAGAAAAAACCGCCATGACAAAAATCGACAGGAAAAAGCTGCCTTCGCAGGAGGATGTGATAAAGGCGAGAGAGAAGACCGTTTTCAGGGACATCTCCCAGATCATTGAAGACGGCAGCTACGCGGGTTATGTGCGCGCGGTCCAGGAATTATCTGCAACCCATCCGGCGGAAGATATTGCCGCTGCGGCGCTCTACGCCGCCTTCGGCGAGCTGCAGGATAAACCCGCTGCGGAACAGTATGAAAACAAGGGGACCGTCCGTTTATTTATGACGGTCGGCAGGAAAGATAATATAAATGCGGCTGATATAGTAAAATCAATCGCTTCAGAAGCAAAAATACCTTTTCATAAGATCGGGAAGATAGACGTTTTTGATAAGTTTACCTTTGTTGAAGTCCCCTCCGAATTTTCCGATAAGGTGATACGCTCCGTAAACGATATCGTGATGAAGGGCAAGAGGGTAAAAATCCAGCACGCAAAAGAAAGGGTCCAGTAGGGGCATACGGTCCGTATGCCCTAACATTTTAACTGCTTCTGAGGCCATTTAAGAATTCCCTGTTATCGAGATACCACTGAACGGTTTGTTTGAGCCCGTCTTCTATCGATATTTTCGGACGCCAGTTCAATTTCTCTTTGGCCTTTTCAATATGAGCCCAGGTTGCAACCACGTCGGCAGGATGGCGGGGCGCATATTTAATGACCGCCTTTTTCCCGAGAGCGTCTTCTATGAGGTTGATTACGTACATCAGGCCTACGGGCTTATCATTGCCGAGATTGAATATCTCATAGCCAAAAGGCTGAAGGCATTTTAAAGTCCCGTCGGCTATATCGTCGATGAAAGAAAAATCCCTCGTCTGTTTGCCGTCGCCGAATACGGTGATCGGCAGCCCGTTGTCTATATTTTTTGTGAAGATGAATATGCTCATGTCGGGCCTTCCGGCAGGGCCGTAAACTGTAAAGTATCTCGGTATGCTTATATCAAGTCCGTAAAGATAATGGTAGCTGTAGCACATGGCTTCGGCAGCCTTTTTGGTTGCGGAATAAGGCGCGAGCGGAGTATCGGTCATGTCCGTTTCCCTGAACGGCATTTCATTGAAAGCGTAGAGACTTGAGGTAGACGAGAGAACAAATTTTTTGACCCCGAAATCCTTGCAGCATTCAAGGAGGTTCAAGGTGCCCTTAGTGTTTGTGTCCAGATAGATCCATGGATCTTCAACTGACGCCCTTACCCCCGCCCGCGCGGCAAGGTTTATGACCGCATCAATCTTGTGCTTTGCGAATACAGCTTTGACGTCCGTAAGACTGCTTATATCACTTTGATGAAAATTGAACTCTGTTTGACTCTTTGCTTTTGAATCTTCGCTCTTAACCCTAAGCTTAAGAAGTCTCCACTCTTTCAGTTTCGGGTCATAATAGTCGTTGATATTGTCTATCCCGACAACATTGATGTTCTTTTCGAGCAATTGTTCGGAAACCTTCCAGCCGATAAAACCTGCACAACCGGTAACAAGTACGGTTTTCATTTCTTCACCTTTCATTTCCCGTCCGATTAAACCCTTTTCTTTAGCCACAGTTTCGGGCCGATAATTTTGAAGCCGTTGCCGCCGTCCGAATAGACAACCTTGGCTATCCTTGCATTCAGTATCATCCTTTTGCACATCATGCAGGGCTCTGACAGGCATTCCCCTGCTTCATGATCGCTGCCCGATATATATATGGTCGCGCCCTTCAATTCGTCTGCGGAGGCGCGGATAATCGCATTAGCTTCTGCATGGACACTGTGGCAGAGTTCATACCTTTCACCGTGCGGTATCTGAAGCTCTTTCCTGGTGCATTTGCCGACCTCAAGGCAATCCTTCATGCCTGCCGGAGCGCCGTTATATCCCGTGCTGACGATGCTGTTATCCTTCGTGATAACAGCGCCGTATTTCCTCCTCAGGCATGTAGCCCTTGTCGAGACGGCTTTGGCGATCCCTATAAAATATTCGTCCCAGCCTGGCCGGAGTTTTTTCCGTTTCTTCATATTATGGATAATAGCTTAGAAGCTGAAAAGCTTGCAAGTTCAAAACTTCTCCGCTATGTCCGGCCATATTCGTTGAATAAAAAATCTGCTATGATTATGATTAAGATAATTCAATAGGGAATAGCAAGAGAGGATAATATGGAAGAAAAAAGAAGAGATAAGAGATTTTCAGTGGATATCATGGATATCAACGGCAAGATGGTATTGGCGACCTATGTAAAGATACTTGATATAAGCATCGGCGGCGTTTCATTCAAGGCGAACAGGAGACTGAATATGGGCAGTGAATATTCCCTGAAGATGGAAAGCAGGGGCGGGGAATTAACCGTAAAAGGAATCATTGTAAGGGCTACTCTTAGTGAGAGCATTAAAGACCAACGGGGGAATTTTGTCCCGGTTTACTCTGCCGGGATGCAATTCACGGACACTTCAGAGGAGAAAATAAAGGAAATTGAAGCGTTCATACTAAATAATATGAAAGATGCCGATAAACAGGTCGATCTGTACAGCCCCAGCGGCCGCAGGCTTTATGTAAGGGTGTTTATCGAAAACCCCGAGCACTCGGTGCTGAAAGTTGATGAAAAGTATAAAGTAAAAAACATCGGTCTTGGTGGCGTGCGGATCGAGAGTGAGCATGCTCTGGAGCTCGAAAGCATTGTGCCTCTGGAGATTTATTTTGTTGAAGATAAATCCCTGAAGGTTGCCGGAAGGGTTGTCTCATGTATCATGATCACGGACCGGGAACCTATGCACTATAACATAGGGATGGAATTTACCGAAATGCCGGAAAAAGACAGGGATATTTTAAATGAATTTATACGCTCACTTGATAAGCCCGCTGCCTGACCGTTCAAATTTTGTCGTATGTTGTTTTTATCATGAACAATATAACTGATTTACTGCGGAAGTGGTTGGATAGTCAATCAACCGGCCCATCTCCCCTGTATCTTGTCGGCGGGACCGTCCGCGACCTGCTTTCAAATAACTTTCCCAAAGACATCGACCTTGTATGCAAGAATGCCAAAGAACTTGCTTCCAATATTGCCGGCCGGAAAAACGCCGCGTTGGTGCCTATGGAAAAGAAGCCGGATGAGCCGTGCTACAGAATTGTGAACAGACAAACCCCGGACAACTTTCTCGATATAGCCGAAATGAGGGGCGAAACCATATATGAGGACCTCGATCATAGAGACTTTACAATAAACGCCGTTGCAGTAAAAATAAATCAGGACTGTTCTTTGGGTGAAATTATCGATCCTCTGAACGGCGCCGGGGATATTACAAAAAAGATTATCCGGATTATAAATGATAAGTCCATTGTCTCGGACCCTCTGCGTATCCTTCGCGCTATCAGATTTTCCGAAATGCTTAACTTCTCTATAGAGCATACGACATTGGAAGAAATCGGAAGATCAGCTCATCTACTTAAGGATGTATCATCCGAACGCATTACGGGGGAACTCTGCTTAATACTGAAAAGCCCGGGGAGTTCCCGCTTTTTCAGGCAGATGGACGACCTTGGCATATTGGAGATTATTTTTCCCGAGATCAAGCCGATGAAGGGATGTCCCCAGAACGGTTTTCACCATAAGGATGTATGGGAGCATTCATTGCTGGTTATGGAAAGCTGCGAGGAGATTATCAATAACTCTTCGAAATATTTTAAAGATGCAAGCGCCGGAGTGGCGGAAAATCTTGCGGGAAACGATCGTCTGCCGCTATTGAAACTGGCTGCTTTGCTTCATGATACAGGCAAGCCGGCAACCAGGGGTTTAAATCCGGATACCGGACGGATCACATTTTACGGACATGATGAAGAAGGGGCAAAACTTATCTCTCTGATTGCAGAGAGATTAAAGATGTCAAGCCGGAGCAGGGATTTCATGGTTCTTATGGTAGCGGAACATCTGCACATCCTTCACCTTGCCTCCAAGGCAGTGAAATCGGCTACAAAGATGAAATGGTTCCGCAGGATGGGTGATGATTCCGTTCCTGCCATTATCCTGAGCATGGCTGATGTTATGGGTATTTTGGGGCCGGACTCAACGGAAGAATATAGAGAACGCCATATCAGGTGGACGGTGGAAAGTGTCATAGATTACTACAAAGGAATAAAGGCAAAGATCGAAAGCCCCGATCTGATAACCGGTTACGACCTGATTGCCCTCGGAATGAAACCGGGGCCTGAAATAGGAAGGATACTCGCTCAGGTCAGAACGGCCCGGGATTCCGGGGAAGTCGCCAACCGTGAAGATGCAATAGAGATGGCGAAAACATTGATTATTTAGAATTATAATTGGCGTCCCTTTATTAATGAATTTCGAACATAGATGATGGAGAAGGCTGCATGAAAGGTTGTGAATTTAGCATGTTGTATCCTGTTCATTTCAGTTAAAATAGTGTATATTCAATACTGAAAGGGGGTTAAAGATGTCTACAGCCGTAAAGGAAAGAAAGGTCAGTGACATGACAGTTAAAGAGCTTAAGTCTGTAATCAGAGACACCTTACAGGAACTTATTGACCCTGATTGTGGGTTGGGACTCAAGCCTGCAGTAGAGGAGTCATTAAAAAGATCAATAAAATCGAAGAAAAGAACTCCTGTTGAAAAAGTAGCTTCTGAATTAGGACTTAAGTGGTAAATTGCAATCTGGATTTCAGCGATGAAGGGAAGATATCCTTTTCATTGCTTGATAAAGCGGTCGCTCAAAGGATTTTAAATAAGCTCAAATGGTTTACCCAGCATATCGAAGCTATTTCACCTCTACCCCTAAAATGGAACTATGAAGGACTGTTTAAGTTACGAATCGGTGACTGGCGAGTTATCTATGATATCGATCGTGACCAAAATGATGATTACTATACACAAGGTAGGACATAGAAGAGAGATTTATAAATAGAAAGGTTATTTCTGTTATTCACCTGACACGTATGATTTTGTTCAGATAAGCAATCTTCCTCTTGTAGGACTGTATTTCCTTTTCGATTTTTCCCCTATTCCCGGCTTTCAGAGAAAAGGGCAATATTCATTCAATCATTCAAATTGGAAAAGAAAGTTCTCAACAAACTCAAAACAAAACTGATACAATATGGAGATGAAACAAGCAGCCAAAAGTGTTGAAGAGGTTAAGGCAATCCTGAAAGAGCACAAGGCTGAGGTTGTCCAGAAGTACCGCGTGCGCGAAATAGGCATCTTTGGCTCCTTTGTTCGCGGCGAACAGAAACGGCGGAGCGATGTCGATATCCTCGTTGAATTCGAACCGAGAAATATCCCCGGCCTTCTCAAGTTGATCGAGATGGAAATGTATCTTGAGGAGCTTCTCAGAAAAAAAGTCGATGTGGTTATAAAAAGCGGCACTCGGCCTGAGCTCAAGAAAGGCATACTGAAAGAGGTCGTCTATATATGAAGAGGGAAAGGAATCCTCTCTCTCTATATAATTTGAAATAGAACGGAACTATGAAGAAGACTCAAAAACCAAATGGGAAAAATATCGAAACATCTCTCGAACTGTCTCTAATCCTTAAAAATTCTGTAAATAAGGCAATGAAGAAGAGATAATGTCTATTGTTGAATGCTTCAAAACCCGGGGAATTGAAATAACCTGCCCGAAAGCATTCTCTACCGGAGAAAATATTTTTTCAATAGGAGGACCTTTGATTTAATGGCGTCCCCAACGGGATTTGAACCCGTGTTACTGCCTTGAAAGGGCAATGTCCTAGGCCGGGCTAGACGATAGGGACGCTTTGGTGAGCCGCGTTGGATTCGAACCAACGACCCACGCCTTAAAAGGGCGTTGCTCTACCAACTGAGCTAGCGGCCCGGAAATAATAATTTAACTGAAAAAAGGCTTTCTTGTCAAATTATTTGAAAGCATTTTGCACAATATGTTTCTTTGTATTCGGCAAAAGGCCGCCTGACAGGATGATTTCTTTTTCCCTGTCGTTGAGGCTTGAAGTGACATTGAATGAATAATTTTTTGTCTGATTGAAAACAATAATATCCCGGTTTCCGGAAAGCGAATTTTTAATGCTTTCTATAATCAGCCTGTCGCCCTGTTCCGTTTTTTCATAATCCTCCGCGCTCTTAAAAAGCAAAGGCAGTATCCCGAAGTTGATAAGGTTTGACCTGTGGATTCTTGCAAAGGATTTAGCGATCACCGCATGTATGCCGAGATACATCGGCGCCAGTGCGGCATGTTCCCGTGAAGAGCCCTGGCCGTAGTTTTCCGCTCCCACTATAATCCCGCCGCCTTTTACTTTGGCCTCTTTTGCCCTTGAGCTGAATGTGCCGTCAACATTGGAAAAAACATATTCGGAAATAGCGGGGATATTCGATCTCAACGGCAATATTGTCGAGCCCGCAGGCATGATATCGTCTGTTGTTACGTTGTCGCCGAGCTTCAATAATACCTCTGCCTCTATCTTTTCTCCCGCGGGTCCTTTTACAGGCACCTCTTTTATGTTAGGACCTTTGAGGACCTTTACTGCATGAACATCTTCCCGCGGTTTTATTAGCATATTATCATTGATGATATTTAATGAAGGTTCGCGGGGTATGTCTATCTTTAAGCCTGATTCACGGGGATCCGTCATCTCGCCTTTCAGAGCAAAGACCGCACAGGAGACCGGGCTTGCAAGATATACCGATGCATCCTTTGTCCCGCTTCTGCCCTTGAAGTTCCTGTTGTACGACCTGACGGAGACCTGCCCCGAGCCCGGCGCTCCGCCCATGCCGATGCAGGGACCGCAGGAGCTTTCAAGAATCCTTGCGCCCGAAGCTATCATATCGGCAATCAAACCTTTGCGTGAGAGCATCTCATAGACCTGTTTTGATCCGGGATTAATGAGAAGGTCCACCCCTTCTGCAACGGCTTTCCCTTTGAGCATTGAAGCGACTGTTGCGAGCATCTGATATGAAGAATTCGTGCAGCTTCCGATGCAGACCTGATGCACTTTTGTGCCTGCAAGCTCTCTCACCGGAACAACGTTGTCGGGACTGTGGGGCTGCGCTGTCATAGGTTCGATTAAGCCGAGATCGATTCTGATGACCTCGCCGTATTTAGCTCCCCTATCTGCCTGAAGTTCGACCCAGTCTGATTCCCTTCCCTGCGTTTTTAGGAAATTCAGCGTCTTTTTATCGCTCGGGAAGATTGAGGAGGTGGCGCCGAGCTCTGCGCCCATATTGGTAATTGTCGCCCTTTCGGGAACGCTCAGGTTTTTTACTCCCGGACCGCCGTATTCCAGAATCTTTCCGACGCCTCCTTTAACCGTGAGCCTCCTCAGGATTTCAAGTATCACATCCATCGCCGTTACCCATGGTCTGTTCAGTTTTCCGATTAGTTTTATGAGGACAACCTTCGGCATATTCAGTTCAAAAGGCGCGCCGGCCATAACCGTTGCAGCGTCAAGTCCTCCGACGCCGATGGCGATCATACCCATGCCGCCGTTTGTCGGAGTATGGCTGTCGGTTCCAAGGGCGATCCTGCCGGGCGCTGCAAACCTCTCAAGGTTTATCTGATGGCTGATGCCGTTTCCGGGCCGCGAAAACCAGGCCCCATAACGTGCCGCCACTGTCTGCAGAAATATATGATCGTCAGGGTTCATAAAATTTGACTGGACCATATTATGATCAACATATGAAACCGCAAGAGGCACTTTTACCCTGTCAATTCCAATCGCCTCGAACTGCAGCCAGGTCATTGTGCCGGTCGCATCCTGAGTATATACTTCGTCGACTTTTAAGCCGACCGCTGTATCAGGTTTTATCTCACCGTAAACCTTATGCGAATCGAATATTTTCTCAACGATGTTCTTTCCCAATTTTTCCCTCCGTAAAATGACGGCATTGTATATTGTAGCAGGGGCAGGGTTAATACTCCCCCTACAAAGAAATTTACCATATCCGAAGTAATAAATTCCAAAACCGCCTTTCAACATATGCCGTAATGAAATCCATGATAATCTCCGGACATCCCTTGAGATAAGCGTTTAAATATGTGTAAAATAAAGCGTAAAATAATATCACAACGCATGGAGAGCCCCTATGAATCTGTTTAAATACCGCGCAAATGAACTTTACGCCGAAGACGTCCCCGTAAAAAAGCTTGCCGAAAAATACGGCACGCCGTTGTATGTCTACAGCTACAACACTCTTTTAAGGCACTTCAAGGCTTATGACGACGCCTTCAATGGCTATCCGCATATCATATGTTTTGCGGTCAAGTCCAATCCGAACACCTCGGTCATCAGCCTTTTTGCAAAACAGGGCGGCGGCGCCGACATAGTTTCAGGGGGAGAGCTTTATGTTGCTTTAAAGGCCGGCATATCGCCGAAAAAGATAGTCTATGCCGGCGTCGGAAAGACGGCGGATGAAATCAGGTTTGCGCTGAAATCAAAGATACTAATGTTCAATGTGGAATCCGAAAATGAACTCAAAGAGATCGACAGGGTTGCAGGCATGATGAAGACAAAGGCCACTATCGCTCTGAGGATCAACCCTGATATCGACCCTGGAACGCATCCCTATATCACAACGGGAATGAAGAAGCATAAATTCGGTATACCGATAGAGGCGGCCCTGGAGTATTACAGGTTCGCTTCAAAGTTAAAGAACATAAATGTAGTCGGCGTCCATAAACACATAGGGTCTCAGATAACAAAGATCGCGCCTTTTGTCGACGCCTTAAAAAGGATTTTAATTCTTATAGACAAGCTTAATGAACAGGGGACGGAGATAAAATACCTCGACGTTGGCGGCGGCCTCGGCATTTCTTACAAAGACGAAGAACCTCCGGTGCCGAAAGACCTTGCCAATAAACTTATCCCCCTGCTTGAAGGCAGAAAATTGACCCTTATCATGGAACCGGGCAGATCCATTGTCGGCAATGCAGGCATACTCGTGACAAAAACCCTTTATCTGAAAGAGGGCGAGGACAAAGAATTCGTTATCGTAGATGCGGGGATGAACGATTTGATAAGGCCCTCTTTGTATGACGCATACCACCGGATAGAGCCCGTCGTTAAGAATAAAAGGGAAACGGTACTAAGTGACGTTGTCGGCCCGATATGCGAATCAGGCGATTTCCTTGCCAGGGGGAGAGAACTAAACAGAGTGAAGCAGGGAGAGTATCTGGCTGCCATGAGCGCCGGCGCCTACGGGTTTTCGATGAGTTCAAATTATAACAGCAGGCCGAGGGCTGCCGAGGTTATGGTAAAGGGCAAAGAACATTTTCTGATAAGGAAGCGGGAGACATACGAAGACCTTGTAAGGAATGAACAGATACCTAAGGTTTTGAAATGATAATTAACTTCACTAAAATGCACGGGCTCGGGAATGATTTTATCCTGATAGACTGCCTGCAACATTCGTTCGGCCCTGACCGTTCGGCATTCGGCGTATCGGCAAAAAAACTTTGTGACAGAAGACTCGGAGTAGGCGCCGATCAAATCCTTGTCCTTGAGCGTTCGGAAACCGCCGATTTTAAAATGTTGATCTTTAATGCCGACGGCAGCGAGGTTGAGATGTGCGGCAACGGCATTCGCTGTCTTGCAAAATACATTTGGGACAGGAAGCTTTCCGGCAAAAACGTTCTTGCTATAGAAACGCTTGCCGGCATCATCAAACCCGAAAAAGCCGGAGAGATGGTAAGGGTCGATATGGGTGGACCGATATTTGAACCGGAGAAAATCCCCGTTCACCTTCTTCATCCTTTATCCCTCATCCCTCATCCCTCAGGCGGTATAGTTGATTATCCCCTGCAGATAGCGGATAAAGAATTCAGGATTACCTGTGTCTCTATGGGGAATCCTCATGCCGTAATTGTCGTTGACGATGTTGCAAAGTTCCCTGTAACATATTACGGGCCGATGATTGAAGCCCATGCGATTTTTCCCAGGAAGTCTAATGTTGAATTCATTGAAATTATTTCAGGGAAAGAAATTAAAATGAGAGTATGGGAAAGAGGGGCCGGTGAAACAATGGCCTGCGGGACCGGCGCTTGCGCGGCGGCAGTTGCGTCGAATGTAAAAGGTCTTACTGATGGAAATGTTACTGTCCATCTGCTCGGCGGCGACCTTCTCATCGAACGGGCTTCAGACAATCATGTTTATATGACGGGACCCGCGGTCGAGGTCTTTGAAGGTATAATAAGACAATAAAAACCATCGGGAAATATAAAACATGCCTGTAGAAAATAATTTAGGGCAAATGCCGTATGGGTTGAAGTTCGTATGAACCAACATATCTTAAAGGAGGCAGCTATGTTTAAAGGGTCAATAGTTGCAATCGTAACGCCTTTCAAAAAAGGAAAGGTTGATGAAAAGGCATTCGGAGACCTCATAGAATGGCATATATCTCAGGGAACAAACGCCATTGTCCCCTGCGGCACGACAGGGGAAGCTTCGACGCTCGATTATAAAGAACATTACAAGGTTATAGATATAGCGGTAAGGGTCGTCAATAAGCGAATCCCGGTAATTGCCGGGACCGGCGCTAACGCCACCGACGAGACTATTGAAATAACAAAACATGCACAAAAATCAGGCGCCGATGCGGCATTGCTTGTGGCGCCTTACTATAACAAGCCGACACAGGAAGGTCTTTACAGACACTATAAGACGATTGCGGAAAAGGTCGATATGCCCCTGGTTCTCTACAATGTGCCGGGAAGGACTGCGGTAAACATCCTGCCGGCAACCGTCGCGCGCCTTGCCGGGATCAGGAACATCGTGGCGATAAAGGAAGCGACCGGCGATATGAAACAGGTGAGCGAGGTCATCAGGCTCTGCGGAGACAGGATAACCGTTATCTCTGGGGACGACTTCACTACGCTTACTCTCATGGCCCTCGGTGGAAAAGGGGTTATTTCCGTAAGCGCCAACATCATGCCGAAAGAGGTTTCGAGGATGTGCGCATTTATGCTGAAAGGTCAGTACGATAAGGCGCGGGAGATGCACTTCAAGCTTGAGCCGTTGAATGCAGCCATGTTCATTGAGACAAACCCGATTCCCGCCAAGACGGCATTGGCTATGATGGGTAAGATACAGGAAGAATTCAGGCTTCCGCTCTGCGAGATGTCTCCGGCTAACAGAGAGAAACTGCAGAAGGTTCTTGCTGATCTGAAGCTGATCTAAAAACATATTTAAACCTAAATTGAGCGATTCTATTATTAAGAATCGCTCAATTTAGGTTTCACATACCGTTTAGTGTTTCAGGGTAGGCTATAATAAAATATAAAGATGCCGACAATATTACGAATAGGGCCGTATCGTTATTTCTTTTACGCAGGGGATGTGGCTGAACCTGCTCATATACATGTCGCATGTGATGAAAATATTGCAAAGTTCTGGCTTGACCCTATAAGGCTTCAAAGTAGTGGAGGATTTAACCGGTTGGAAATAAACAAGATACACAAAATTATTAACGATAACCATAAGAGACTATTGGAGGCATGGCATGAGTACTTCGGTAATTGAAGTAGAAGTCCCAAGGGCTGAAGCTCTTACAGTCACAGATGATACCCTGAGCATAGATTTAAGCGACGGCAGGTCAATTTCGGTCCCTCTGGCATGGTTCCCCCGCTTGTTATATGCAACACGAAAAGAAAGAAATAACTGGGAGCTGATCGGGAGAGGTCATGGTATTCATTGGGAGGATATAGACGAAGACATCAGTGTCGAGGGTCTGTTATTAGGGAGTCCATCAGGTGAAAGTCAGGCTTCATTCAAAAAATGGCTGAATAAAAGACAAAAATTACCTAACAAAAAAAACCGGCAGACACGGGATTAACGCGGCTTGATTTTTAAGTCTTGGTTTTCCCCGTGCCGCTGAATTAAAGAAACAGGGACGGTTCTATATTGCTTCTATTACGGAATACATTGAAAGTCCTGTTCCGCAAAATGAGGGTCAAAAGCAAAGACTGTTTTGATTCCCAAATTACGCATAACCTCAAAACTAACACAATCTACAAGACTCAGCTTGCGTTTTGACGCTGCAAGCAGTGCGCTGACGCCGGATTTATGTGTCTCAGCCCTGATCCATTTTGATGAAATTCTATTGAGGCTGTAAAAACGCGCTGACAAGTTCGATGTCCAGGTTTTCCCCCGCTGCTTTTTCGATGGTAGTGCTTTCCATGTCTGTCAGGTAGGGGAAAATACCGATAACCGGGACGGGACTGATCTGTTTTATGATTTCCGGGTTAGTTGTCTCGGCAAGAGTGTTTTCAGGTGGTTGACTGTAATTGATAATGATTCCTGCAACCCGGAGTCCTTCCTTTATCGCATAGTTGACCGTCAGCATCGTATGATTTATTGTGCCAAGTGACGGTCTTGATACGACAATAAGCGGAAGATTAAAATTTTTTGCCATATCAATGACGGAATAATTTCTTGTGATCGGCACAAGGAGGCCGCCGATCCCTTCTACGACAACTGCTTCATATCTTGCTGAAAGATAATCATATGCTTTCCGGATTTTTCCTAAGTCAACCGAAAGGCCCTCAATTTCAGACGCAGGGAGCGGGGCCAAAGGACTTTTAAAGCAGCATGGAGTGATCTGCCTGATGTTTTCTTCCATATGAGCGATTGTTTTGATGAACATTCCGTCCGAGGGAACAAGCACATCTCCCTGCTGCAGGCACCCTGATTCAATGGGTTTCATACCGCCTGTTGTAAATCCCAGACGGGAGATGACCTTGATCAATGCCGCAGTAATAATCGTCTTGCCGACGCCGGTATCAGTGCCGGTTACGAAAAAACCTTTTGCACCATGCACCATGCTCTATACCTTTCCAAGTGCTTCAATCAGCCTCTCAATATCTTCGTCCGTATGCACGGCAGTTACCGTTATTCTTATTCGCGGTGTTTTTACCGTCGGCGGTCTTATAGCAGGCGCATAAATGCCCTTTTCAAAAAGACGCCGTGATATTCTCAGCGTATTTTTTATGGTCCCTGTCTTTATCGGTATTATCGGCGTTTCGCTGCCCATGATATCAAACCCGAGAGCTGAAAGACTATTCGCAAGCTTTTCTCTGTTTGACCGGAGTTTAAATAGTGGTTCAGAGTTGTGCTCCACAAGTTCCAGCCCCGCTAACGATCCGGCAACAATACAGGGAGGAAGGGCGGTTGAAAATACAAAACTTCGGGCCGTATTCAATATCCATTGGATAACGGCGGAACTGCCCGCAACAAAGGCGCCGTAAGACCCGAGGGCCTTTGAGAATGTGCCCATCTGGATAATCCAGGGTTCGGGCCGTATCTGAAAATGGGAAAGGGCCCCCTTGCCGTTGCCGAGGACGCCTGTTCCATGGGCGTCATCAATGTATAACAGGGTGCCGTTGTTCCGGCAGATTTCATAAATGCCTTCGAGAGGAGCTATATCGCCGCCCATGCTGAAAACCGTATCCGTTACTACGAGCTTTTTCCCCGAAGGCCCCTTCTCTATTAATTCCCCGAGATGTGATAAATCCTTGTGCCTGTAAATGTATAGCTTTGCCCCGCTCAATCTGCAGCCGTCTATAATGCTTGCGTGATTGAGCTCATCACTGAAAATTGTAAAATCTTTATCCGCTATAGACGGTAAAATGCCCGCATTTGCCGCATATCCGGAATTAAAGACAAGAGCGGCTTCCGTACCTTTGAACAGGGCCGTCCTCTCCTCAAGTTCTTTATGCAGGGCGCATCCGCCGCCGAGGAGCCTTGAGGCGCCGGCGCCAAAGCCATAGAAATCAATCGCATTCCTTGCCTTTTCTCTGATATAAGCATGCCCGGCAAGACCGAGATAGTCATTCGATGCAAAATTGATGTATTCTTTGCCGCTAATTACTATTCCCGGTCCCTGCGCAGAGTCGCGGTCCGTTATATATCTCAATAAATTTTCTTTTTTCAGAATTTCCAGTTTTTCCAAAAACATAGGGTATTTTAACAGAATCAATAGAGACGGATATGAGAATAAACATAAAATTTCAGTCGGCCTGATTTTTTTCTTAAAAACCTATTGACAATTTTTTGAATCATGTGGTAATCTTCCTCTGTTTTTTAATCTTCTCAATGGAAGGTGAAATATGTTAGACATTCAACCTATTTGGCTTTTTGTTTTGGCAATAAACTTTATTGTTCTGATGTTCGTCTTAAATGCCATTCTCTTTAAGCCCCTTATGGAAATCTTCAAAAAACGTGAAGATACTGTCAAGGGAGACCTTGACGGCGCAAAAAATATGGCGGACAAAAGGGAAGAGGGCATTGCCGGATTGAACAGGGAACTTGCCGAGTCAAGGACCAAGGCAAAAGAAGTGTTTGAAGCGCTGCGCGGTGAAGGAGTGCTAAAACAGAAAGAGGCCATCTCTGCTTCAGAGGCAGAGGCGGTTTCGATGATCGAAAAAGCACGGGCCGAGATTAAGGCCGATGCTGAAAAGGCAAGAGCCGGCTTAAGGGCTGACATCGATAAGTTCTCGGACGAAATCGTCAGAAAGCTGGTGAAGGTATGAGAGAGAAAATGCAAAATGGAAAATGCACAATGAAAAGTTCAAAATTCGGAATTCTCGCCTCGGCAAGTCGACCCGGTCGACAAAAGTCAAAATTTTTTCCCATCTTACTGTCCGGTTTTTTTATCCTGACCGTAACATCGCTTGCTTTTGCAAGCGGCGGGGGGGAAGAACATACTCCCCTCTGGAAAGAGTACATGTGGAAAATCCTCAATTTTTTAATCCTTTTTATCGTCCTGTACAAATTCGCCAAAAAACCCTTTGCTGATTTTCTTCAGAAAAGATCGGAGACGATAGCAAAGACCCTCCAGGAAGCCAAGGCTGCAAGAGAGGCAGCCGAGAAAGCTCTCAGGGAAGTGGAAGGCAGACTCAAGACAAAGGACGCCGAGATTGAGGCGATAATTGCTGCTGCAAAACGTTCCGGCGAACTGGATCGCAATACGATCATTGAAGAAAGCGCGAGACTGAAAGAAAAGATAGTGGAGCAGGCCAAAACTAACATAGAGTTTGAACTGAAACAGGCCAAGGAAATAATCAAGGCTGAGGCTGTTGAGTTGGCCATGGAACTTGCCGAAAAGAAGCTCAAGGAGAGATTAACAATAGACGAACAGGAAAGGCTTCTTGATGACTCTTTGGTCAAGATAGGAGGCAAAGGTTGAAACCAGTAAAGCAGGCAAAAAGATATGCAAAGGCATTGCTGAGGAACGTCGGCATGGAGAACGCGCCTCGGGCGCTTACCGAACTCATTTCGGTGAATGACCTTATGGTCAGGAGCAGGGAGTTCAGGAGTCTCCTTATAAACCCACGGTTTACAACTGAAGAGAAAGCGGGCGTCATCAAAACTATCTCGGAACGTTTAAAGCTTTCCGAGAGCACTCTGAAATTCGTCCTGCATGTCTCGGAAGTCGGAGTGATCGTGGCCCTCTCTGATATCATCAGAATTGCCACCAATTTATACCTCGAAAAGAAAAAGAAGGCCAAGGCCGTTGTGATGACTCCGATTGCAATAAGCAAAGACCGTGAGAACACGCTGAAGGCATCCCTCAAAAAGATAACGGACAGGGATGTGGATTTGGAATATGTGATAGACCCTTCCCTTCTCGGCGGAATTCTTGTAAAGATGGGAAGCACCATGTATGATACCAGCATAAAAGGCCAGTTAAGGCTTTTAAAAGATGAGCTAATAAAGGGGTGACATTATGCCAGAGATTAAGACAGAAGAAATAAGCGAACTTTTAAAGAAGCAGATCATGGATTTTGAGAAGAAGGTTGATGTGAGCGAGATCGGCACTGTTACATATATCGGTGACGGTGTTGCAAAGGTTTACGGTCTTGACAACTGTATGGCTATGGAGTTGCTTGAGTTCCAGAACGGCGTTTTCGGTATGGCGCTGAACCTTGAAGAAGATTCAGTCGGTGCGGTCCTCTTCGGTGAGGACAAAAATGTTAAGGAAGGCGATATCGTAAAACGCACCGGAAGGGTTATGGAAGTCCCGGTCGGAGAGGAACTCAAGGGAAGAGTAGTCAATGCTATCGGACAGCCGATAGACGGAAAAGGGCCGATCAACTGCAAGCAGACAAGAAAGGTCGAGGTTGTTGCGCCGGGTATCATTAAAAGGAAACCGGTACATGAGCCTCTCCAGACAGGCATCAAGGCGATCGATGCCATGATACCGATCGGAAGGGGTCAGAGAGAGCTTTGCATCGGTGACCGTCAGATCGGAAAGACTGCTATCCTTATTGATACCATTATTAATCAGAAAGGCGGCGATGTTACCTGCATATATGTCGCAATCGGACAGCGCAGACCGGCTGTCGTCAATACCGTCAAAAAGCTTGAGGAAATGGGCGCATTAGAGCACACCATCGTTGTTGTTGCGACAGCGAGTGAGCCGGCGCCGATGCAGTATATAGCGCCGTATGTCGGCTGCACCATGGGTGAGTATTTCAGAGACAACGGCAAGGCCGCATTTATCGCTTATGATGACCTTACGAAACAGGCGCAGGCATACAGACAGCTTTCCCTGATCCTGAGACGTCCTCCTTCACGCGAAGCGTATCCCGGCGACGTCTTCTATCTCCATTCAAGGCTTCTTGAAAGGGCGGCAAAGATGAGTGACGCCATGGGCGCCGGTTCACTTACGGCGGTCCCGGTTATTGAGACACAGGCCGGTGACGTTTCCGGTTATATCCCGACAAACGTTATTTCTATTACAGACGGTCAGATCTATCTTGAGCCGGAACTCTTCTATGCCGGTATCAGACCTGCTGTTAACGCCGGTCTTTCAGTCAGCCGTGTCGGTGGCGCTGCACAGATCAAGGCAATGAAACAGGTCGCCGGTATGCTCAGACTTGACCTCGCACAGTACAGAGAGCTCGCCGCATTTGCCCAGTTCGCATCAGACCTTGATAAAGCAACTCTCGCACAGATTGAAAGAGGAAGAAGGATGGTCGAGCTTCTGAAGCAGGACCAGTTTGTCCCGATGTCGGTTGATGATCAGGTCATCGTTATTTTCGCAGGGACCCAGGGCTTCCTCGATGATGTCCCGGTTGATTCAATAAAGACATTTGAGGAAGCGTTTATGAGATATATCAGGGCTGAAAAACAGGACCTGAAGAAAGAGATCATGGAAAAGAAGGCACTGGATGATGACCTTAAAGCTAAGCTTGCCGAGGCGATTACAGCATTCAAGAAAACCTTCTCAGCATAACAAGTTATGATAGGAGAGGATAAATGCCAACTTTAAGGGATATAAGAAAAAGATTAAAAGCAATCCAGAGTACCAAGAAGATTACCGCTGCCATGAAAATGGTTGCCGCGGCAAAAATGCGGAAGGTGCAGGACCGGATGCTGAATTTCAGGCCTTATGCTTCAAGGATGGGAACCGTCCTGACGGACCTTGCAAGCGTAGCTGAGCGCGAGCTGCATCCCCTCCTTGCTTTGAGGATGAAAAAGAACGTAGAGGTTATTGTCGTCACATCCGATAAAGGTCTCTGCGGCGCCTTTAATACCAATATCCTGAAGGCCGCAAATAATTATATCAATGGCCTGAAGAAAGAAGGTGTTGGGATAAACCTGAGTGTTGTCGGCAGAAAGGCCCGCGATTTTTTCAAAAGGAGAAACATCCCGATGAGAAATGCATGGCTCGGCTTTTCCGGAAGAATATCGTATGTCAATGCCCAGGAGATAGCAGGTAACATCATTGAAGGATATACCGGCGAGACCTTTGATGAGGTTGTGGTCATTTACAATGAATTTAAGTCGATGATAGCCCAGAAAGTTACTATCATGAAGCTTCTGCCGGTTGGCGTAATAGAGGGAGAAGCAAGCCGGAAAGAATCATCTATGACAGCAGATTACCTTTATGAGCCTTCACGGGCTGCCATATTCGAGAGACTGCTGCCGAAATATATCGAGATACAGTTCTACCGGGCATTACTCGAATCCTCGGCAGCAGAGGAAGCTGCAAGGATGGCTGCCATGGAAAATGCTACAAAGAACTGTTCAGAACTTATTACCAAGATAACACTCCTTGCTAATAAGGTGAGACAGGCGTCCATCACAAAAGAACTGATGGATATTGTCGGCGGTGTTGAGGCATTAAAGGATTAAGGAATAAAGGATTAACGAATTTTAATATAGTTGAGGGGGTTCACAATGAACGAAGGAAAAGTAGCACAGGTAATCGGCGCAGTTGTAGACATAGAATTCGAGAAGGTACTTCCAAAAATTAAAGATGCGATTAGGGTTGATCATCCGGGTGACCCATCCAAGGGCGTACCCGAGATTCATATTGTCCTCGAGGCCGCTATTCATCTTGGTGAAAATAAGGTGAGGACCATTGCTATGGGACCGACAGACGGCCTCGTAAGAGGTATGAAGGTTGTAGATACCGGTCAGCCCATAACAGTTCCCGTCGGGAAGGCATCATTAGGAAGGATCATAAATGTTGTTGGCGACCCTGTTGATGAAATGGGACCGATAGAGACAACAGAGAGGATGCCTATTCACAGACTGGCCCCTGATTTTGTTGAGCAGGAAGCTACCACTCAGGCATTTGAGACAGGTGTTAAAGTCTTTGATCTTCTGATACCATTCGTCCGCGGCGGCAAGATGGGAATGTTCGGTGGCGCCGGAGTCGGCAAGACCGTTATTATCATGGAGATGATCAATAACATCGCAATGGTCCATGGTGGTATCTCTGTTTTCGCCGGTGTTGGCGAGAGAACAAGAGAAGGAAATGACCTGTACCTTGAAATGAAACACTCAGGCGTTTTACCGAAGGCAGCCCTCATATACGGTCAGATGAACGAGCCGCCCGGAGCAAGGGCAAACGTAGGATTGAGCGCATTGACCTGCGCTGAATACTTCAGGGACCAGGGACAGGACGTTCTCTTATTTATTGATAATATCTTTAGATATACACTCGCCTGGGCTGAGGTTTCGGCCCTCCTTGGCAGAATGCCATCAGCGGTCGGTTATCAGCCTACGCTTGGCACTGACATGGGAGCTCTCCAGGAGAGGATTACCACTACAAAGAAAGGCGCTATCACATCCATGCAGGCAATTTATGTTCCCGCGGACGACCTTACTGACCCTGCGGTTGCGACTGCATTTACCCATCTTGACGGAACCGTCGTTCTTTCAAGACAGATTTCAGAGCTCGGTATTTATCCTGCGGTTGACCCGTTGGATTCTACATCAAGGATTCTTGACCCAAAGGTCATCGGCGATGAGCATTACGCCGTCGCAAGGAGTGTTCAGAAAACGCTTCAGAGATACAAAGAGCTTCAGGACATCATCGCCATCCTCGGTATCGAGGAACTTTCCGAAGACGATAAGATGCTCGTTGCAAGGGCAAGGAAACTTCAGAGGTTCCTGAGCCAGCCGTTCCATGTTGCAGAAACATTTACCGGTCAAAAAGGAAAATATGTTAAGACTGCGGATACCATAAAAGGATTTAAGGCTATCGTGGCAGGACAATACGATGATATGCCTGAACAGGCATTCTATATGGTTGGGCCAATTGAAGAGGTTGAAGAGAAAGCTAAGAAACTTGGCTGGAGCAGACAGGTATAAAGAAATAAAGGCTAAGGCAGGAGAATAATTCATGGAGAAGGAAAGTAAATTAAAACTTGAGATCGTTACGCCTTACGGACTTATTTTGAGTGAGGATGTCGACGAAGTAACATGCACCGGGAGCGAGGGAGATTTCGGAGTGCTTCCGGGCCACGTGCCTTTCTTTACAACCTTGAAAGTCGGGATGCTTATCTATAAAAAGGGAAATGCTACGAAGTATGTCTTTGTCAACTGGGGCTATGCAGAGGTCAGTTCTGAAAGGGTAATGATTCTCGCTGACAGCGCTGAAAAGTCTGAAGAGATAGATGTTGAAAGGGCAAAGGCGGCAATGAAGAGGGCGGAAGAGAGGCTGAAAAAGATAGAAGAATTCGATTTTGCAAGGTCGACAGCGTCACTCGAAAGAGCCGTAATGAGGGCACAGATAGCGGAAAAACGCGGCGTATAAACTTTAAAGAACGCTCCGGATGTTTTAAAAGGCCATGCATAAAAGCATGGCCTTTTTATTTGTAAGATGAAAATTTAAGCATATATAAATTTAGAAATTGATAATTGAGTCTTTTGTATGGTATAAAAAACTGAAATCGTATTTTAGACGCGGAACCTTATGGAAAAAGAGAAAGTCCTTATCATAGATGATGAAGAGTATATCCTGAATCTCTCCAGGGATATACTGACAAAAAGCCGATATATGGTAAGAACAGCCCACAACGGCAACGAAGGGATAAAACTGTTTGAAAAAGAACCCTTTGATCTGATACTCACCGATATCAAAATGCCCAAAATAGACGGACTCGATGTTATAAGGCATGTAAGGACCGTCAATAAAGAGATTCCTATTATCGTTATTACCGGTAATGGAACGCTTGACATTGCAATAAGTTCTCTAAGGTTAGGCGCCCAGGGGTTTATCCTTAAGCCGTTTACGCCTGCGGAACTCAGGGCCTCGATTGCAGACGCCCTTGAAAAGACAAGGCTGCTCGGCGAGAATATCAGAATGCGCGCCCTGATGCCGCTCTTTGAAGTGAGCAAGGAAACAATAGGAGAGGTTGATCCTGAGCGGCTTTTAAAACTTATCGTTGATTTTGCCTTGAGAGAAGCAAAGGCGGACAAGGTATGTCTTGCCTTAATAGATGAAATTACGGAGAAATTGCAGGTAAAGGAGCATTATAATCTCTCGGCGGATTTCATCCGTGATTTTGAAGGGACATATGGAATAGATATTGCGAGATATATTTTAGAAAACAAAAGGCCCTTTTTAATCAGCCCGGATATCCTGCTGCCGGCTGAATTTGAGGAGTTCAGAAAAGGCGAGAATATTCTTTCCGGCGTGTGTGTTCCGCTTGCAGTCAGGGGTAATATTATAGGGTTTTTCTGTATCGGCAGGACAACCGGCGAGCAACCGTTTACCCCTTCAGAGGTTGAACTTGTTTCCGTGCTGAGTGATCATGCCGCTGCAGCGATAGAAAACACCCGCCTGTACGAAAAATTGGAACGTTCCTATCTTTCCACAATAGTTACCCTCTCCGGCGTAGTAGAAGCAAAAGACCTTTATACCGACAAGCATATGAAGGATATTGCGGAATATTCCGTTGAAATTGCTAAAAAATTGGGCCTCTCTGAAAAGGACATAGAGAATATCAGAAAGGCCGCGCTTCTGCACGATCTCGGAAAGGTGTCGGTCCCTGACAATATCCTGATGAAAGAGGGTAAACTTACCGAGGACGAGATGGAGATCATAAAGAGACATCCCTCAACAGGCGCGAAGATGATAGAGCAGGTAGAACCCTTAAGACAAGCGCGAGAAATCGTTAAACACCATCAGGAATGTTATGACGGTTCAGGCTATCCTGACGGCCTTAAGGGTGAAGCTATTCCGTTGGGAGCCAGAATAGTTGCTGTTGCGGATGCTTTCGGCGCAATGACTACAACCAGGCCTTACAGAAAGGCCCTTTCGGTAGATCAGGCCATAGCGGAGTTAAAAAAGTATTCAGGGATACAATTTGACCCGGATATTGTTGAAATATTTCTTGCTATTCTTAAAGAGCAGAGTACCTCGAAGGACGTCTAAAATAAATTTCGTTCAATAAGCCCGTCGGTTGTAAAAAACAAGGAAAGACTTTTTTGTGATATTTGGCAAATTATTCCGTTATAATGTTCTCATAATATGGACGTCACTCTCGACAGTATTCGTGATATAAAAATCTACCAGTCAAAAACAGGCTACCGGTTTTCGGTAGACGCGCTTTTACTCTTTGATTTTGTCAATCTTAAGAATGTTTTTGCTGTCGCTGATCTCGGAACCGGCTCCGGCATTATCGGCATCCTTATAGCAAAAAAGTATCCTGAAGCTAAAGTCGATTTGTTTGAACTCCAGGAGGGGCTTGTCGACCTGTCAGAGAAAAACATATCTCTCAACAATCTCAATGGTAGAGCTAAAGTGATTCAATGTGACATCAGAATACTGTCTGCTTTACATGCGAGGCCGGGCGAATACGACCTCGTTGTTTCTAACCCGCCATTCAGAAAAACTAAAAGCGGCAGGATCAATGTTGAAGAGGAGAGGGCTATCGCAAGGCACGAGATCACACTGGACCTCTCAGACCTTGTTGCTGCCGCATACCGTCTATTAAAAGCAAAAGGGAGGTTCTGCATCATTTACCATCCGTGCAGGCTATCAGAGCTGTTCGACACGTTGAAGAAAAAGAATCTGGAACCGAAAAGACTGAGGTTTGTCCATTCGAAGCAGTCATCCGAGGCAAAAATGGTGCTGGTTGAAGCGGTAAAAGGCGGGAGAACAGGACTAAAAGTGGAAAACCCGCTCTTTCTCTACAAAGACGATGGGAGTTATACTGAAGAAATGCTGGAGATATACGGATAAAATCGACCTAATTGATTAATGGATACGTTAAATGATTTCCTGACATATCTGACGGCTGAAAAGGGCCTTTCAAAAAACACTATCGAGTCCTATGCCTTTGACCTTAAAAAATTTGACGAATTCCTGATATCAAAAAAAGGATCCCTTTCTTCATTCAAAAGATCCGATATCGTGGATTTTATTGACAAGCTGAGGCATGAGGACTATTCCGCCTCGAGTATCTGCAGGATTATCTCGTCAATCAAAGGGCTCTGCAAGTATAAAATTATCGAAAATATCGTTCAGGAGGACCCGGCTGAAAACCTTCAGTCCCCAAAAAAGTGGGAACGGCTGCCAAAGGCCCTCAGTATTTCGGAAGTGAAATCACTGCTTGAAAAAAGCATAACAGAGAATTCTCGTAACCCTGCCGCTGTGAGAGATTATGTGATGATCGAACTGCTCTATTCTTCAGGTCTTCGCGTGAGCGAGCTTGTATCTCTCAGGCTTGAAGATATACATTTCGACGCCGGTTTCCTCAGGGTCGTCGGGAAGGGTTCAAAGGAAAGGATCGTGCCGGTCAGCATGAGGGCGCTGGAGAAGATAAAAAATTATATGAAACGGGAGAGAATGGAGATCCTGAAAAAGAAAACTTCTACTTATCTTTTTGTAACGAACAGGGGAGGTCCAATGACACGGCAGCGTTTCTGGCAAACAATCAATAAAACGGGCAAGAAACTGGGGATACCGCTTTCTCCGCACACTATGAGGCATTCCTTTGCAACTCACCTGCTCGAAGGGGGCGCCGACCTTAGGTCATTGCAGAAGATGCTCGGCCACTCCGACATATCAACAACGCAGGTTTATACAAAAGTGACAATGGACAGACTCAAGAAAGTCTACTCAAAACACCATCCAAGGGCCTGAAGAGTTCATACGGTTCACACCGCTCAAATACTATATCCTCAGTTGCTGTTGCCAATTTTATGAGTATCCGGGTTAGATGATCTTAACGGTTGAAACTTGTCGGAAAACCGTGTAAACTTTGTAAACCGAGTAAACTGTGCAAACTCAATAAACTTAAACGGAGGTTGTAAATGCCGCGCGTATTAAGGTTCGATGAGTTGTATAAAGCCTGCGATCCTGAATTGTTTCCTTTTAATACGACAAAAGACCTGGCGGATTTCAAGGAGACCATCGGCCAGGAGAGGGCGATACACTCCCTTGATTTCGGCCTGAGCCTCGACAGCGTCGGGTTCAACATTTTCATCCTTGGAGAACACGGCACCGGAAAGATGACGACGGTGAAATCCTTTCTTTCTAAAAGGGCTTTGAATGAACCGACTCCCGCAGACTGGTGTTATGTTTATAATTTCAAGGATCCTGACGCCCCGATAGCCGTTTCCCTCGGACCCGGAGGAGCGGCAGTATTCCAGAAAGATATGGATGAGATGATAAAAATACTAAGGGTTGAGATCCCCAAGGTATTTGAGTCAAAGGAATATGAAAAGCAGAAAAACAAGATAATCGCCGAGTCACAGCAACGGCAGAGAGAACTGTTTGAAGCCCTTGAAAAGGAGGCCGGGGAAAAAGGCTTCTCCCTGCGGAAATCGGTCAGCGGTTTGATTATAGTGCCTGTGAAGAAGACCGGAGAACCGCTTACGGAGGAGGAATATGAACAGCTCGAAGAGCAGAAAAGAAAAAAGCTTGACGAAACAGGGAAGTCCCTGCAGGAGAAGCTTAATGATATTGTTCGTATCGTAAGAGAAAACGAAAAGACGGTAAAGGAGGCGCTTGCCAAACTCGAAAAGGACGCCGCGCTTTCGGCAGTGGGGCATCTCATAGACGAACTGAAGAACAGGTATAAGGACCATGAAAGGATTATGACATATCTCGAAGCCGTAAAGAACGATATTCTTGAACATCTCGACGACTTCAAAATTGAGGAAGAACATGCCCCCCAGATACCTTTTATGAAGCTGCAAAAGGCCGAGCCTACCTTTACAAGATATACCGTAAATATGCTTGTCAACAATAAGGATTGCGAGGGAGCGCCCTGTATCTTTGAGAGCAACCCGACTTATTACAACCTTTTCGGCAGGATTGAACACAAGATACAGTACGGACTTGCGTTGACCGATTTCTCGATGATCAAGGCAGGCTCCCTGCAGAAGGCAAACGGAGGGTATCTCGTTATCAACGCCCTTGATTTGTTGAGGAACCTCTTTGCCTATGACGCGCTGAAGAGGGCCGTCAGAAACAGAGAGGTAAAAATAGAGGATATTTGGGAGCAGTACCGTCTGATATCAACAACAACCCTTAAACCGGAGGCGGTCCCTCTCAACGTAAAAGTGATACTCGTGGGCAATCCTTACCTATACTATCTACTCTACAACCTTGATGAGGAGTATAGGGAGCTTTTCAAGGTCAAGGCCGATTTTGACAGCAGGATGAACAGGACCGAAGAGAATATGCATAAATATGCGTCTTATATAGCGACTATCTGCAGGGAGGAAAACCTTCTGCCGTTAGACAGAACGGGTGTTGCAAAAGTAATAGAAAGCAGTTCGAGGCTTGCCGATAATCAGAACAAGCTGTCAGGCAAGTTCAGCGATATAGCGGATATTTTGAGAGAAGCAAGCTATTGGGCGGCTAAAGCGAACGGTACGGTTGTGAGCGCCGCACATATTCAGAAGGCTGTGGACGAAAGAATCTACAGGACAAACCGGATCGAAGAGCGAATGCAGGAGTTGATTATAGAAGGGACGCTTATAGTAGAAACCGATGGCGTGAAAGTCGGTCAGATTAACGGACTCGCCGTGCTTGATTTCGGGGATTACAGTTTTGGAAAGCCCTCGCGAATAACTGCAAGGACCTATGTGGGAAAGGCCGGCGTCGTGAACATAGAGAGAGAGACAAAGATGAGCGGCAAGATACACGAAAAGGCCGTACTTATTATCTCCCATTATCTTGGAAGTCGCTATGCCGTAAAAAAGCCGATCAGTCTGTCCGCGTCTATAACCTTTGAGCAGTTGTACGATACGGTTGAAGGAGACAGCGCATCTTGTGCGGAACTCTATGCGTTATTGAGCAGCATCGCTGGCGTCCCTTTAAAGCAAAATATAGCCATTACAGGCTCTATGGACCAGAACGGTGATGTGCAGCCCGTCGGCGGAGTCAACGAGAAGATAGAAGGTTTCTTCGACCTCTGCAGGATTAAGGGACTTGATGGAAGCCACGGCGTTATTATCCCTGCAAGAAATATCAGGCATCTTATGCTAAAGAAAGATGTGGTCGAAGCGGTAAGGGAAGGTAAATTTATTATTTATGCCATAGAGAAGGTTGACGAAGGCCTTGAGATCATGACCGGGACGCCGGTCGGCGATATCGGCGAAGACGGCGCATATCCAGAGGGCACAATTAATTACCTTGTCATGAAACGCCTTACCGAAATCTCGGAGTCGATGGAAAAGAAGAAGGAAAAAGAAGAGGAAAAAGAGGAGGAAAAAGAGGAGAAGAAAGAAAATAAGGAAGAGCAGGGCAAAACAAAGTAATGGTTCTTTCTCAAACTGAGTGGTTAAAGTCCCTCTCCCTTGAGGGGAGAGGGTTGGGAGAGGGTGATTAAATCAATGGCAAAAGGTTTAACACACCTTGCAAAAGGCCTCAGAAAAAGATCAACCGATAATGAGGTGTTGACGAATACAAGCGGAGTTCTTGAAGTTATAAGGGAGAGGCTTCATAGGACACCCTCCCCTCAATCCCCTCCCCTCAAGGGAGGGGATGTAATTACCCACACAAAATGAGAAAGAACTATAATAATAAATGAAAAAGGCGGTATGGATTATCGAGATAGGTTTGTTTATTGTGTTGTCGATTCCGTTGGCAATACTGCCTTTGAGGCTTGCATTGAAGGTTGGGGACATGCTCGGCCTTTTGCTTTTTCATGTATGGGGAAGCAGAAGAAGGATTGCGATAGATAACCTGTCAAAGTGCGTATCAGCCGGCGCAATACGTATTACGGAGCCTGCCAAAACGATCATAAGAAAAAATTTCATCAACCTCGGCAGGTCGTTCATCGAGGTCATAAAGATATATTACGGCCTTGGGGAAAAGATCATCCGCTCTGTCCGCATTGAAGGTCTTGAACATTTTAAAACGGCCCAATCAAAAGGAAAGGGTATTTTGTTACTATCAGGTCATTGCGGCAACTGGGAGATCCTTGCCATTGCTATGTCATTGAAAATATCAAGCGGGTCCGGTATAGCAAGGCCGATCAATAATCCATATGTGAATAAAATTATTGAGAGAGTAAGACGGAAATACGGCAACGAGGTGATTTATAAAAAGGGCGCATTAAAACCTATAATGAAGAAACTGAAGAACAACGAATGTATCGGCATCCTGATGGACCAGGCTGTGATACCCGAAGAAGGCTATGTGCTGGATTTCCTTGGCAGGGGCGCATGGACGACAAAGACGCCCGCCCTTATTGCAAGGAAGACGGAAGCCGCCGCCATGCCGGTTTTTATGCACAGGCATGACGGAGGACATACCATCACATTATATCCCCAGGTAGAATTATCCGGGAATAATGACAGGGAAACGGCGGTGAAGGAAGACACCGCAAAGTTCTCAAGTTATATTGAGAACTATATTAAAGAACACCCGACAGAATGGCTCTGGATCCACAGGAGATGGAAGAGGGTTAACCCCTATTAAAAGTCTCAAAATAGTAACGACATTAGTTTTA
The DNA here is from genome assembly GCA_041658585.1 of Thermodesulfovibrionales bacterium. Taxonomy (GTDB): domain Bacteria; phylum Nitrospirota; class Thermodesulfovibrionia; order Thermodesulfovibrionales; family SM23-35; genus DYFC01. The sequence goes on along the minus strand of JBAZZX010000013.1, from coordinate 24,309 downwards.
TAAATCCCTCCTAACCTCCCTTTGCCAAAGGGAGGAAATATGCCCCTCTTTGGAAAAGAGGGGGGAGGGGAGATTTTCTAATAAATGTGCATTCAATCATACAACTGTTAATAACAACCTCTGCTCCCCGTGGAATGCAGATGGCACTTCAGGTTATGAGTCCAATTTATATGAAAAAGCAGCGTCAGTATGGGGCACATATAGGATTGAATTTTTCGGTTCAGGTATATCTTTTTTTCTCAGAGGAGTCCACGTTTTTACGTTATCAGATTATTCCGCTTGTTTCCTCAGAAAATTAGCATGCTCTACGATCTGACAGGGATGCGGCATGTACCTACAAAGAAACGTTTCGAAGGTATTTCAATGACTGAGGATTATCAGGAGAAGTAACGGCGAGCTAACTGGCGCGGGGCGAACCCCTCTGGTTTGAAAAACAAACTGGCTGAACCCGCGTCACTCTCAAAGCGATTGTTAGCCGTTTCCCGTATTTTTTTCTATTTGTTGCTTAGCGTAGTCTGCTTGAGGACTTTCAGGAAATACTTCGATAACAACCCTGAAGAATCCCAAGTCATTAGCTTTATAGTAAATGTTACAGGCTTTTTCAAGAAGTTCCTTGGCGACTAATATTTTCCTGATTTTAGTTTTTGCTGCCTCAGCTTCAGGGCTATTAGGATTATCGAGGATGATCGTTTTGAATAAGTCCAGCGCGCCGTTGATATCCATTTTGTTATAACGGGCATATGCTTGCTCCAAGAGTTCTTTGTTTGGTACTGTTATTTTCGCATTTTGAAGACTTTCTGCTTGAGTCAAAGTTGAACCACAATGTTTACATTTTATCGCCTCAGCTTTAATGAGTTCTGCGCAGTATGGACACTTTCGGTTGTCCTCAATTTGTATGCCTCTGGTTGATGGTTTAGGCAACTGTGACGGGGAACTATCAGACTGTTTTGAATTGCCAAATACAAACAGAATGACACCAACAACAATGAGTAGACCCGATATCATAAGATGATTTCGTCTTTGATCCATCAACCCGATATTGTTAACAGCCCCCCACCCTGTAGTTACGGTAGTCTCCATATTGAATGATACGAAAAGCCACAACCCACCTATGACAAACAAAAGCACCCCTAAGTTCTTCATTGTAACCTCCTTTTGTACGTTTTCCCCTTTCTCATCCTGCTCTGGGTCAATTGTGCTCACTGAGTCCGTCGCCTCGTTATTTTTGCCTTTTGAAACTCTATGTTTTTTTATCAATACGAAGTTGATTATCAAAAAGGAGACAATTAATAGTGCGACATAGACAATCATATAAACTGCAATAAACCGTTCTTCTTTACCCATGCTTATTCTCCCCTACTTAAATTACCCCCATAGTGGAGCAATTACTATAGATGCTTTAAAGCTATATAATGCCGTGAGGGATTTAGAACTGCGTCACTATGGTCTGACACCAAAAGTAATAGAAAGCACGGACAATAGCAACCCTCTGAAACCCGCACGGCATATAGCCAATGTTACCAGCAGGGCATTGTTTATTATCTATTCTTGCTCCAATATTCTCCATTCAAATTAACAAAGAATCCACCAGAATGATTTGTTTCTTTAAGCACATTCCAGAATTCGGCTTGATCAATTGGTAAGCCGTTTTCAAACCAGTGATTAGAGTTTAATTTAGAATCAATCAAACTTGGATTTATATCAAGTGTTTCAGTTCCATCAAAATCCTCAAAAATATAACCAATTAAGTAATGAGGTAAAATCCCTCCTTTGAGAGTAATTTCATGATCTTCGGGGTAGAATGACTTATTCCAAAGAGGTAATTCAATCCCAATATTAGATTTCTCAATAGAATTCAGATAATCAAATCTAATAGAAAATTTATTAGAAATTCGTTTCTTTGGTATCCATCCAACTAATATGATTTTTTCTTTCTCTTTACCTGCATATCGAGCCGCTACATTCTTATCTATTGATACTGATAACATTGTTGAAACAGGATAAAAAACTTCATCCTTCTTAGATTGATGGATTAGAGTTAAATAGTAATCTCTAAATTTAATTTTATTTACTTTGTTAAGCTTACTTATTTTTGTTTTAAAATCGAATAACTTTTTCTCATCTTTAAAATAGGATACAAATTTATCAGGATTAGAAGAGAGATCATGATCTGAGTATATCGATCTTAGTATATTAAAAATCTTTTCATAGACATTTATCGAAATATCATCAACTCTCCACTTATCTATCTTATCTGCTTGTGTTGATAATATTTTTAGGAATCCCTTTCCTTTGTTGCCTATTAAAAAAAGGATATGACCAAAGCTTGTGAAATCACTTGAATTATATTGTTTAAACATCTCTGTCTTATTTTCACCTCTATAAAAAATTAAACAATTCTTTGTTTCTTTTTTATCCATGAGATATTTGATGTTTATACTAAATAAATCACGTTGTTCATCTGTAATTGGATGCCCTAGTGAATAAAGTCTATAATCCTCAATTTTCATCGTCGAAGAGTGTTATTGCCTTGCTGGTAACTTGTTCATATCCGAACTCAAGTTCGTCTATACCCCCAAATTTGGATAAAAAAGCGAAGTTATTTCGTCTATCCCCACTATAGATTACTAATCAAATCTACATTTATTTGGCAATTTCTGTCAATGAGGACTTCAGTATGATAAAATCTGCCCCAGACCATTATGAGTGTTTGGTTTAAATCATATTTATTGTTATTCGTCATACGCCTAATATATCTCTTTATAGATGAAATTATAAGCTCTGCGGGTACTCCGGATAAGGAAATTGCCAAGACCGGCCGATGGGCTTTACTTATCACATATAAGTAAACTACTGTATCGAAAAATAAATTTAGACATCTTGTCCTTTACTTCCGACCAGTCTATTGAAATATTCCGGGAATCCGGTTTCGAACGTAAGCCGCTTGCCGCTGAAAGGATGTATGAAGGAAATCGATTTGGCGTGAAGAGCTAAACGTTTGTGCGTATCTTTCACTTTCCCGTACTTCTCATCCCCCACAACGGGGTGTCCGATCCCGGCAAGATGCACGCGTATCTGATGCTTTCTGCCTGTTAAAAGATTGACCTCCAGCAAGGAAAACTCTTTCGTATCCTTTAGCACCCTGTAAGCAGTATGAGAAAGTTTTCCTTTTGAGGCGTCGGTGGTGGAATATACGACGTGGGCCTTGTTCTCAGCCAGGTATGTTGTGATCGTATCCTCTTTTTTTTTACACCTGCCGTGAACAACGGCAATATATTTCTTCTCCGTTTCTTCCCATCGGCCCTGCAGCCGCAGTTTGGCCTCCAGGCTCTTTGCAAAAATAAGTATCCCGGATGTATTACGATCCAGCCGATGAACTATGTAGATGCGCTTTGCGGATTTGGAGTAACCCTTCCGGACATAATCGGTCAGTATAGAGTAGAGTGTTCGCGATTTGTCCCTGTCCGTGCCCATTGTCAAAAGGCCGAACGGCTTGACTACTACCAGGATGTCACCGTCTTCGTAAAGTATGCTAATATCTTTTGGGAAACGCTTATTGCCTGTGTCCGATCTTTTAATCATCAGGAATAATTGAGAAATTGTTATAATATCGACTTTTTGTCTTTTTTGAGAAGTCTATCTATCTCTTCAGGGGGAAGGGGAAGGCTGAATATATTACCCTGAAGTTCGTCACATTCGAGGGAACGAATGCGTTGCATCTGGGCCTTCTTTTCCACACCCTCGGCTACTACCTTCATATTCAATGAATGAGCTAAAGCGATAATCGCTCTTGCAATCACTTCGTCCGTATGGCTGAATGAGACGGAAGATATGAAGGGCTCGACAATCTTTAATTTGTTAATAGGAAAATATTTGAGGTAACTTAGAGACGAGTAGCCGGTACCGAAATCATCAATCGATATATTCACGCCTATCTTTCTTAAAACTTTGAGCGCTTTGACGGTACGCTCGAGGTTTTTCAGGAAAATGCTCTCCGTCAATTCAAGTTCAAGGAATTGCGGTTCAAGGCCGGTGTCTTCAAGTACTCTGCTTACGATGTGTGTTATATCTTTTTCATGAAAGTATCGGGATGAGATGTTGACCGCAATACGTAAAGGTCTGATGCCGGCTTCCTGCCAATCTTTATTTTGTTTACAGGCTGTGTGCAGGACCCATTCATCGAAAGGCACTATGAGACCCATTTCTTCGATCAAATAAATGAAGCTTTTTGGATAAATCAGGTCGCCTCCCGGCTTCTGCCAGCGGACAAGGGCCTCCAGTCCGATTATCTTTCCTGATTTAAGATCAATTTGCGGCTGGTAGTGAAGGATGAACTCTTTACGTTGGAGAGCAAATTTCAAATCATTCTCCATCACCATCCGCTCAAATGCCCTTTCAGTTAAAGCAGGCGAATAGAATTGATATGTGTTTTCTCCGAGTTCCCTCGCGCGTTGCAAGGCCGTATAAGATGTATTGAGGAGAGATTTAGCATTATCGCCGTCATTTGGATAGATGCTGATTCCGACATTTGTTGACACAATCAATTTATGGTTTTTAAGGGTAAAAGGTGATTCCAAAGAGGTGAATATCTTTCTGGCTATAAGGGCTGCATCCTCGGCATATCTGATTTCGGGGAGCAAGATCATAAACTCATCTCTGCCGGGTCGGGCCACAATATCGCTTTTTCTAACACAAGCTTCGAGACGCTTTGCTAAAGTCTTTAACAACTTATTACCATAGGCTTCCCCAAGCGTATCGTTAATAAGCTTTAGACGATCAACACTGACAAACAAAATAGCCGCTATCTTTTTATGCCGGGTCGCTAATGCAATCGCCTGAGTTACGTAATTAAAGAAGACGGTTCTATTATGAAGCCCCGTCAAGGGATCGCATGAAGCGGTCTTGTCGACTGATTTTCCCCGGTCTTTCAATTCAGGTTTTTTAAAATTACCTTATTTGAAAATTTAAAATTACCACTTAACTATAAACAAATAGTTAAATTAATACAATACCTTATGTTTAAATAATTAAACCGTTACCAGTTCCTCTCCTGCCCGACAGGCTTCCTTTAAGGCTGTCGGGTGTTTTAAAATTTCACCCTTCTCATCGATTCCTATATATGCCAATGTTTTATGTTCGGGGACGCTGATTGTCCTGAAAAAAGCCTTTGCAGTTGCTTCCGCGCATTGGACCCCGATCTCTTTCTTCATCCCTCCGACGAGCAATAGCAAACCTTTTCTCCCATACGGCCCCTCGGGTATCGGTTTCTTGAGGAGATATTTCTCGCACCAGAATGCCTGGCATCGGTCTATCATGATCTTTGTCTGTGCGCTTAAAGCAAAAAAGAAGATCGGTGAAGCGAGTATGGTCCTGTCGGCATTTCGAATAGCTTCGTAAATCCGTGTCATATCATCTTCGTAAATGCAAACACCCGTTTCATCACAACCGCCGCAGTTTTGGCAGGGCATTATATTCATTTTATTCAGATTAAAGACCTGCACAGCCGAACCCGATTCCTCAACCCCTCTGACCGCCTCTCTGAGGAGCAGTTCGGTATTGCCGTTTTCTCTCGGGCTGCCGAGAAATGCGATAACCTTCATCATTCTTTATCAGCCCTTTTTCTTTTCAATTCCATCCAGTCTTTCATCTGCCGGAGGTTTTCATTCAAATTCCACCAGCCGTTTTTGAAGCTTGTATAATCGGGCGCGCCGGTCATGGCCGAAGAATATCTGATGGAGTTGCAATAGAAAAGCCACTGCTTTACCCACATCTGCTCGATTGTTTCGTCAAAAGGATTGCTTTTGTCCTCGATGCCTTTGCCCCAGGCATCCGCCATGAGTTTTGTCGCCGTCAGGGTCATCTCATCAGTCTCTTTTATCGTATTGTCGAGCTTTGCAAAATGACCGGTTGACCATTGCGAGCCGTGACAAGAGCCGCAGATATTGATCATAGCGCCTAATCTCTTTGACTGTTCGGTTTTGTCAATAAGATACTCCGATGCGGGTTCGCCGGTGAAGGTTACAGGCAACGGGAGTCCGTCTTTGTTTTTAATGATTGTCGTATCTCCTGATTTTGGCTGGGGATGGCTGTATATCAGACCGAAGAGCCTTACCCATAAACGTGAACCGAAATTATGCGTCCTCTCCGCAATTACATCCCCGTTTGATGATACAAGGAGACTGTTGTGACAGGCCGCGCACGTCGGGGCTTTAAAATCTTTTCCTGCCTGCCACGGCACATTCGTAAAGTCCCACGTTGCGCCTTTTGATGAATAGATATTGCCGTGTTTGCTTTCTTCATAAACATTCCATGCAGGCACGTCGGGTTCATGGTGGCACTGACTGCATGTATAGGGCTTTCTTGCAACCTCGATCAAAAAGCCATGCCTTGGATGACAGGCCGTGCAGGCTCCGGCGCTGCCGTCCGGGTTTACTCTGCCGACTCCCTGGTTCGGCCAATTCGTCAAATCAGGGATTTGCATGTCACCCATTTTAGTGGAAATACTCTTAAGACCTTTTACCTCAACCTTTGTGCCGTGGCATCCAAGGCAGGTTTCATGAAGAGTGGATTCCGAAGGCGCGCTTGCCTTTAACGTATTATTTTCAAATGTTCTGATGCCTGTTGTTGTATCAACTAACGCCTTAAAGACCGGATTATCCAGAAGTATCTTGCGGGCATGGTATTTTTTACTTCCCGAGAACTGTCCGACCTCCGCCGGATGACAGGTCTTGCAATCCTCAGGGGTAACTACAACATGTATTGTGCGTCCCATATGTTCAAAACTGTCTTTATGGATTGAGTTATTCATGCTATGGCATTCATAGCAACCTACTGCATACCCGGCAATATCTTTTGATAAACTGTCTGCAGAGACCCTTCTTTCAAGTGCGGGTTTCTTAAGGGCCTCTTCAGGAATCATTTTGGAATGTCTGCTGGTCAGCCAGTCTTTTACTATGCCTGGAGTAATATTGCTATGGCAGCCGATACAGGTCCTGGTTGCAGGGCTGAGCGGGATTTCGTTTGTCGCCTCCGGCTTTTCTTCAGATGCAAAAACTGCGGATAAGAAAGATATAGAGAAAAGTAATGAAAAAAATACAATGAATTTAAATAATTTCATAAGCGGCTCCTTATTTACCTGAACGTTACAAAAGACATTCTCAAAATGAAAGGCAAGCATGATGAAAAAGCTTTTGGCGACTCCATAATGTACTATTTACACCGGGCAACTCGCATTCATCTAAAATGCACTTTAGGTTAAAAGCGCCTTCAGGTGAATATGGCTTAATTTTTGTCGCATTCAAAAGGTTTTTCGGCATGCTTGCCTTTCATTTTATGCAACTAACGGGATTATTCAACCTTCTTGAAACTCTTCTTCAATGCGCCGCAAATCGGGCATTTGTCGGGTGGTTCTCCTTCAAAGGTGTTCCCGCATACCTGGCATACATAATAATCTACGTCTTCATTCTTTCCAAGGGCATCCAGCATTTTTTTGTAAAGGCCGGCATGTATCTTTTCCACTTCATTGGCATAATTAAAGCTCCTCAAAGCGCCTTTTATCCCCTCTGCTTTGGCATCGGCGATCATCTGCGGGTACATGCTCTGAAACTCATGAGTTTCACCGCTTACAGCTTCTATGAGGTTTTCTTTAGTGCTCTTAATCCCGCCAAGTTCTTTCAGATGATTCAATGCATGCACTGTTTCAGCGTCTGCGGCGGCCCTGAAAAGCTTTGCCGCTTGTGCATAGCCTTCCGCTTCGGCCTTTTTTGCAAAAGCCGTATATTTTCTGTTTGCCTGTGACTCTCCTGCAAAGGCTTCCTGAAGATTTTTTTCAGTTTTGGACATATTTAAACCTCCTTTTGTATTCCAGCAAGTCTCTCTAATTCCTTGCCGTCTATATGCAGCTCTTTCTCAAGCACCTTAGGCGTTGCGCCGGTCTGCCTGATGACATCTTTAGCGTAGTCCTCATAAGGGACGCTTTGATCCCAGCATCCGTAAAAATGATCTTTTAGTATCGAGGCAAGACCTTCCGATGGAATCCTGTAGCCTTTCCGTGTCGCCTCTTTTTCTCCAACGCATTCAGGCATTCCGATTACTGCCGTGCGATAGTCAATAATGATATAGCGAATATTATTCGCGATGGCACAAGGGCTGTATCTGACCTCGGCGCCTGCCTGTGTATAGAGATATCCTACCTGAAGCCTGTCATGGAATTTGGGCATAAGGTATTTTACTTTTATCCCCTGTGAAGTCAGCCGCTCAATATTCTGTATGATGTCTTTGACCCTCTTATGGTCGTCTTCCGACGGCGGTCTGCCGGTTATAAAACCGGAAATTTCTTCCTTCGCATCCATCATGGAATCCTTGACCGTAAGAAAGTATTCCTGACGGGTGAGTATCTTGGTAGCCTTTCCTACCTCCAGAAGAAGATTCCTCCTGTCTTTTCCCTCCCTGATGCTGTAAAGGAGCAGGATGATCGTGGCGATAAGCAAGATCGACTCAAGTATAAGAAGAACTGTTTCGATTTTCATATATATAAGTGTACCATTAGAGGTATTCCTTTGCTATCAGATTATCTTAATTTTTCTGATTGAACCGAGGATAGAGTATTTGCGCTCATTCTCGGTCGTTCCTCCCTGCGAGGCTTTTGCCTCTTTATTTTCAAATACTATATTTGACTATCGGCAAAAAAAACCGCTCAAATACTCTATCCTCGGTTGCTGTGCCAATTTTTATAAATAATCCGGGTTAGGTTTTCTTACTCGAATTGCGTGTGATAAGCTTTTACTTTTTTCGCAAATTCCCTGCCGAATTCATAGCATTTGTTTTCATCCTCGGCGGATGGTCTGTAGAGGGCCTGAATTCCCGGTCCCATTGTTTCAAGACCCATTTTTTTGAATTCTTCATACATGTCCCTGACTGCGCCGCCGCCCCAGCCATAACTGCCGAAGGCCCCTACGACACGGTTCTTAGGCCTCAGTCCCTTCAGATAGGAGAGAAAATCCGCAATAGTCGGGAACATGGAATTGTTCAGGGTTGGCGAGCCGATAAGACAGCCCCTTGCTTTCCAGAATTCCTTTATTGCAATACTGTTGGGATTGGCCCTGAGTTTTATCACCTTAACATCGACGCCTTCATCCCATATCCCCTGCATGATGGGCACGGTCATCAACTCCGTACTCTGCCACATAGTATCGTAAATAATTGCGACCCGCAGGTCTGCCTTGCCGTTGGCCATGTCGAGGTACATATTAATAATCTTTGAGGGATCTTTCCGCCATATGATCCCGTGGTCCGGAGCTATCATATCTATCTTGAGACCTAATTCCCGAATCTCCGCAATCTTGCTTTTTATGAGGGTTCCAAAGGGCATAAGGATGTTGGCATAATAGTCCTTAATCGCTTCATCGAGTTCCGCCACGGAATGGCAGGTTATAAACTCGTCATCAAACCTTGCCGATGATGCATAGTGCTGGCCGAAGCCGTCCTGGCTGATGAGCAGTTTATCTTCTTTTATATATGTCATCATCGAATCAGGCCAGTGGAGCATCGGGGTTTCGAGAAAGAGCAGGGTCCTTTTGCCGATATTCAAAGTGTCCCCGGTCTTTACTACTTTGATATTCCATTTTGATATATCGAAGAACCTGCCCAGACCTTTTTTGCCTTTGTCGGTAATATAAATGGTTGCATCGGGCGTCAATGACATAACATCGGCGAGACTTGTCACATGATCGTTCTCAATATGATTAATGACGATATTTTTTATCTTTGAAGGGTCAATAAGACTCTTAATGTTGTCAATAGTGGTTTTGGAAAATTCATGTTTGACGGTGTCAAACAGGGTAATCTGATCGTCAATGACGAGATAATTATTGTAGGTCGTCCCGTTCGGTATTATATAACCGTGGAAATCACGTATCGCCCAATCAATTGCGCCGACCCAGTAAATATCCGGTTTAATTTTGATAGCTTTCATTTAATTCCCTCCTATCTTTTTTTATGAAACTTTTGACATTGCCTTGCAGCGCGGATCGACTGCATCCATCGTGCCGTAAAAATAGTAGCCGTGTGCGGGACATCCGCCGGTGCAGTTTGTGAAATGCAGACACTTTTTGTTAATACATTGGTTCTCAACTCGATGATTACGGAAATAATCCAGGACCGGGTTGCGCCATATCTTCTCAATGCCGTCCCTGAAAATGTTCCCGAGGAAGAAATTCTGTGAGCCTGCCAGTAAATTGCAAGGGAAGACTGAACCGTCCGGCATTACCGCAATTTTTGTAATTCCGGCGTCGCACCTGAATTTTGAATAAGCTCCATGCTTGTAAAATCCAGAGGCTGCCACAAAACCTATGTCCGGTTTCCCGTCCGTTTTTTTCTTCAATTCGGAATAGAAAGCATAATATTCGGGAAAAGAAAGAGCATGATATCCCTGCCTGCCTATCATGTCCTCATGCAGAAGGAAATATCTTTTCACGCCGAGTTCCGCCAGATAGTCGACAAGATCAAATATTTCGTCTTTATTTTCTTGCATGAGCACGCTTTTAACTATAGGCTCTCTTCCATCCGAAACCAGTCTTTTAATCCCTGCGATAGCCTTTGAAAAATTATCCGACCCTGTTAATGCATTGTGGGTTTCAGAAAAGCCGAGGATTGAAAAACCGATATTCAGCGAATCAGCGCCTGTTTCAGCAAGATTAATGACCGAATCCAAAAGACTTCCGTTGGTGCTTATGTTGACGGCAAGCTTTGAATCTGTTGCATAAGAGATAAAATCTTTTATCCAGGGAACAAGCAAAGGTTCTCCCCCGAGGATATCTATTTCCGAAATGCCGTATTTTACGGCCATATCAACAAGCAGGAACGCTTCATGTTTATTCATGTCTCTGTAAGAGCCCGGATCTGATATGTTCCCGTTAAAACAGAAACCGCATTTTTGATTGCATCTCAATGTAGGGTAGAATTGTATAAATGCCGGATGTTTCATTTTTATAGTATTTATTATAATAAATTTTGATAATATTGTTAACCGGAGCGTTGACGCCTTATGACGTCACCGAGATTTGTCGCGTAAACCTGAACGTTGCATAACCGGCAGGGCAGACACGATGAATCCCGAAAGCTTTCGGGAATAATGCGACAGAGGACTATATTCCGAACACATACTAAAGAGTTCATAAATAAAGCCACATTTAAACACCCTCCCCTTTATCCCCTCCCCTCAAGGGAGGGGAGATTCTTAAGTTCCCTCTCCCTTGAGGGGAGAGGGTAAGGGTGAGGGTGAGGGTGTGTGGCTTTATTTATGAACTCTTTAGTAATTTTTGCAACTGCCGGGTAAAGGTAAAATTTGATAATCTTTATGAAAAATATTATGCTTATCTTACAGGCAGGAGAAAAATTATAAACCCGGAGGAGAATATGAACGCAATCGAAATAGCGATCAAGATGGAAAAGGATGCAATAGAATTTTACAGGGAAGCTGCGGGCAGGGTCCAGCACCCTGTCGGGAAGAAGATGTTTCTTTCCATTACTGAAGATGAGAAGAGACACCTCCAAATGCTCTCGCAGATATTCAAGGAGATCGATATAAAACTCGAAAATGTCAGTCCGATGAAGAATATTCAGACGGTATTTCAGTCAATGAAAGACGCTATGATGCAGAAGGTCGCAGCGAGTAAGGATGAACTCGAAGCGTTCAAAATTGCGATGCATATGGAAAAAGAAGGGGTGGAGTTTTACAAAAAGGCGGAGGCCGAGGCGCCGGCAGCAAAAGAAAAGGCGCTCTTTGAACGGCTTGTGAAAGAAGAGGAGCAGCACTATGCGATATTTGCCAATACCTATAATTTTATGTCCGATACCGGGAACTGGTTTATGTGGGACGAGCACAGCATTGTTGAAGGATAACTCGTAATTAATGTTATCAGTTGCATATAATGAAAGGGAGACATGATAAAAAACCATTTAGAACGCGACAAAAAATAATCCATATTCACCTGACGGCGCTTTTAACATTATATGTATTTCAGATAAATGCATATCGAACAGCGTTAATAGTGCATTAAGGAGTCGCCTAAAAGCTTTTTTATCATATCTCCCTTTCAAATTGAGTATCTGTTTTGCAACGTTTAGCATGGATTATTTATGAAAATTGCAACAGCAACCGAGGATAGAATATTTGAGCGGTTTTTTTTGCCGATAGTCAAATACGGAATATAAAAATAGAGAGGCAAAAGCCTCGGAGGGAGGAACGACCGAGAATGAGCTCAAATACTCTATCTTCGGTTCAATCATAAAAAATTCATGAATAATCCAGGTTAGGTATACAAAGGAGGTGATATTATGGCAAAGCCTGTAGTAAATGAAGATTTATGCGAGGGTTGTGCGACTTGTGAAGAGATGTGTCCCGAGGTGTTCAAGATCGGCGACGACGGCAAGGCCCATGTTGTAGGTCCGGACAAATGCAATACCTGCAACTGCCAGGAGGCAGCCGATACATGCCCTGTTCAGGCAATAACGATTGAGTAGGGAAAAAAAGAAGAAAAAATTTAACCACAGAGATTACAGAGATTATTAAATACAAAAAAGGTTTTTTACAGTTTCTCTGTGTACTCTGTGGTTAATTCAGTTCGTGGATTAGCAGGAACTTTTGCACTTACAGGTCAATGAGACCCTCTTGGAAACTTTCTTGATTGTCATCAGCAACACCCCCTTTCGTAGAGGAACCCGGGCTTCGTGCCCGGATGTTCTTTGTTTTTATATTTTATCATAAAAAAAACATTTGTAAAGGTCTTTTCCCAGCGGATTACCCTGCTGAGAAGCTCTGTACCTGCAGCCGCCTCTGCAAATTTCGACTGCATCACAATCACATTGCAAATCGGCAAGCCTGAGAGGTTTAATTTTCCGCCAACATTCCCTGAGCCCTTCCTTTATCGAGCCGACAGGCTTGTCTCCATAAAAACTGCATTTTGCGGTCCTGCCATCGGACATAACCGCCATTAAATGCAGGCCGCAGGCATAACCCTCGGCCCCGCCGTGAAGTCCCTCTCCATAACCGTATTTAAGATACTTTCCTCCGACTTCAGGGGGTATCATGAATTCAGGATTGTCCTTGAGCCGCCCGGTAAGGCACGGTATATCAACTGTCCAGTCTTTTATTCCAATTTTACCAAAGATCCTCTCCATCTTATCGAAATCACCAAGGTTTTTATTGTGAACCATAGTGGCGACAGAGACCTCAAATCCGGAACCAACAGCTTGTTCTACCGCGTGCAAAGTCTTTTTGAATGTCCCTCTGCCTCTCAAGGCATCATGAGCATCCTCAAGTCCGTCGATACTGATCTGGATTTCGTCAACGTTGAGTATTTTCAGCAGGCTCTTATGTAGCAATAAACCGTTGGTAAAAAGGACTTTCCGCACAAAAAATCCGGGCAGCATTGCATTGATTTCCTGAAATTTGCCGTGCATAAGAGGCTCGCCGCCCGTGATCATAACTCTCAAACCCTGTATAGCCTCGAATTCCCTGAGTATGGTTTCTATTTGTTTTACCGATAACTCTGAATAAATATTGTCCCCGATATAACAATGCCTGCACCTGAGATTACATCTGTCCGTTATCTGCAGCTCAAGGTACCGCAGCGACGGTACCGGAGATTTCAGGACAGGAGGGCGCTTTAATAAAACCCTGTTTTCAGTCAACAGGCCCTCGCCAAGGCAATAATCAATAAATTCTCTCTCCTCCGAACTACAGCCTTTGCCTGCCGCGCATTTCTTCAGAAAACGAAAGGATTTTTCATCAAGCTCATAAAGGTCGTCTTTTTTTATATGGTATATGGACGGTATTTCAAGCCATTTGAGAACGGCGTCAGGTGAGAGAAAATAGTTCATTTTTTATTGTATACGATGATCGTTATGTATCGCTATAACTTTGCGGTTTTTGATATACTAAAAAAACGATAAGAAGAGGGGGAATATGACGGCTTCAAAGGCAAAAATCCTCTGTGTTGACGACGATGCAAACCTGCTCCAAATAAATGCAAGCATCCTGCAATCGGCAGGATATACTGTGGTCGAGGCCTGTTCAGGGGACGAATGCCTGTGCAGAGTCAGAGAAGATCGGCCCGATCTGGTATTGCTTGATGTGATGCTCCCCGATGCAAGCGGTTTCGATATATGCAAAAGAATCAAGGAGGACCCGGAACTTACCGGTCCCTATGTGATTTTGATATCCGGTATGGAGATTTCTTCGGGCAGCAAGATTAAAGGCCTTGAAATAGGCGCGGACGGCTATATTGCTCGCCCTGTTTCCGGCCATGAACTCCTGGCGCGCATACAGGCGATACTTAGAGTAAAGATCACGGAAACGGCCCTCAGGAAGAGCATGGAACGCTATCAGACACTGATCGAGACCATGAGCGACGGGCTTGTGATTGTGGATGAAGAACTGGCTATGACATTTGTCAACGATAAGTTTTGTGAGATTACGGGATACACATGGGACGAAATCATCGGCCGCCCTGCCATGGAATTTCTCTATAGGGAAAATCAGGAGATACTGAAAGCCCGTTTTGAAAAAGTAAAAGAAAAAATCATCGACCCTTTTGAACTGAGAACCAAAGGAAAAGACCTGAGGGATATCTATACCATTATTTCTCCCAAGCCGCTCTTTGACGGCAAGGGGAATTTTAAGGGTGCCTTTGCCGTAGTGACCGATATTACGAAGAATAAACATTATGAAGAAGCCCTGAAAAGAAACCTGGTACATATTAAAACAATATTAGAATCGGTCGGCGACGGGGTATACGGAGTCGACATGAACGGTAATACTATATTTGTCAATCCCGCCCTTTTAAGGATGACCGGTTACGAGGAGAAAGAGCTTATCGGAAGGAACCTCCACTATATCCTGCGTCATTCCAGATCCGACGGCTCCCTTTATGAACGGGAAGATTGTCCGATCCTCTCTACGCTTTTAAAAGGAGAGAGTTTCTTTAACATTACCGATGAAGTGGTCTGGAGAAAAGACGGAACAGCATTCCCGGTCGAATATACGAGTGCGCCCATTGTTGCACAGGATAAGATAACCGGAGCGGTTATTGTAATCAGAGATGTTACGGAACGCAGAAAGGCCGAGGAAGAAATTAAAAGGCTGAATAAGGAACTCGAACATCGGGTCATCCAGCGCACTATGCAGCTTGAAGCGGTTATCAGGGAACTTGAGAGCGAAATACTCGACCACAAGCGTACCGGGGAAAAGCTCCGGAGATACAGCGAAAGACTGCAGGCTCTCTCCAACCGCTTTATCGATCCAAACGAAAATTAAGGCACACTCCGGGCGCCGTAGTTACTAAGGAATTCATAATTAAAGCCACTCACCCTCACCCTCTCCCCTCAAGGGAGAGGGGATCAATTATTTCCCCTCCCTTGAGGGGAGGGTGTTTAAATGTGGCTATTCTTATGAACTCCTTAGTAAATATATTGTCGGCGTTCTTCAAAAAAAATCCCCCTTTTATCAACCCCGGCTGATTCGCCGAGGGGAACAAAGGGGGACAAAAGGGGATAGTACGGATGAGCGCTATTTTGCTTATATCTTCAGCACGTAGTATCTTAGCCAAATATACACATGGCAGATAATGACTGATTCTATCATCAGCGGCATTCCATAGAGCATAAACTGTTTGAAGGATATCGGTTTGCCCATTTTCTCAGCCATGCCGCAGACTACAACATTCGCGGATGCACCGATCATTGTGCCGTTACCGCCGAGACATGCGCCGAGGGCCAATGACCACCAGATCGGCATCAGGTCGGGATGGTGGAGAAGGTCTATTCCCGTCACACCCGGCCAGAGTTGTTTTGCCATGTCGATAACCAGCGGGTTCATGGTGGCTACATAAGGAATATTGTCGATAAAGGCCGATGCAAAGGCCGAGAACCACAATATAACCGTCGAAGTTCCCAAAAGACTTCCCTGTGTAATATCAAGGACCTTGATTGCCATCCACTTTATAAGCCCTACATTCACAACACCTCCGACGATCATGAACAGGCCCATGAAGAAAAAGAGGGTTGCCCATTCGCACTCGGCAAGAATATGATGGGGCTCTTTTGTGCCGGAAACCAGGAGCAGAAGTCCGGCGCCGGCAAGGGCGATGGTTGCAGGCTCATAGTGGAGCATGCCGTGGAAGATAAAACCTGTTACCGTTATAGCAAGAACAGCAAGGCATTTCTTCAGCAGCAAGGGGTCTTTAATGGCTTCGTTTTCATTCATTGCCATGACCCGTTGCCTTAACTCCTCTTTCACTGTCAACCGTTTGCCGAATATGAACTTGATGGTTATTACATATGCTATCAGCACGACTATGATTACCGGTGTAAGGTTATATACAAAGGCCATAAAGTCAAGCTGCGCCTTTGAAGCGATCATGATATTCGGGGGATCACCGATAAGGGTAGCAGTACCGCCGATGTTCGACGCGATTGCCTCTGTAATGAGAAATGGCACCACATCGAGATCCAATGCCTGGCAGATGAGCAGTGTTACCGGAGCGATAAGAAGAACTGTTGTCACATTATCAAGAAATGCGGATACAACAGCCGTGACAACAGAGAATATCGCCATGATAGCAAATGGTCTCCCTTTTGCCACCTTTGCGCTTTTTATGGCAATATACTCAAAGACGCCTGTCGGTCTCATAATGTTAATGATAATCATCATACTGACCAGAAGGAATATGACGTTCCAGTCAATCCCGAGTTCCATTGAGTGAAACGCGTCTTCCTGTGTGACTATTCGTAAAATGATCATTGATGCAGCGCCGACTATAGCGAGTATTGTCTTATGTATCTTGTCTGCTATGATCAGACCATAGACAAGCACGAATATCGCTGTTGCAATCCAGAACTGCGTCCCCATGACAACTTCAGTAGCAGCTTTTACTTCTTCGGTCATTTCCCACCTCCCGTATTTTCATTCAGCATTGCTTTTACAATCGCAAAAAAGACGTCTCTTTCATAGAGCATCCCGATCACCTTGCCTGTTTTATCAATGACAGGCAATCTCTTGACATTCCTTTTGATAAGATGGTCAACGGCGTCCATCAGGGAAGAGTCTTCTTTCACCGTTATGACATCCTTTGTCATCAGGGTATACACCTTTTTGTCGGCAATCTTCTTTGCCGTCTCTTCAAGCATCCCGTCCCAGGTGAATTCTCCGAGATTCATCAAATCCATATAGGTAGGATGCACTGATTTAAGGATGTCCCTTATAGAAAGCATCCCGACGAGTTTTCCGGCTTCATCAAGTACAGGCAGTCCCTTTACTCCGACCCGTTCCTCACCCCTTTGAGCAACCTTCAGGAGATTCACGGCATCTCTGAGCGTATCGTCCGGTTTCAGGTAGTCCTGCACCGGTATCATCAAATCCTTTGCCTTCATAAAACCTCCAAATCCTTAGAAAATAGTTGCACAGTTGCTAATACAAATAGTTGAATAGTTGCTAAGTTGCTTAGTTGCATAGTTGCATAGTTTAAGACTTCTGTCTCTTTATATCCTTCTTTACAAGTTCCTTTGCGTTCTTCCAAACGTTTAATTCTTCAAATGTCTTAATTGTTTTGTCCATTCAACTTTTCAACTTTCAACATTCAACTATTCAACTTTTATTTCTTGTTTTATTCCGTCGATAACCACATACGACTCTGCGGGCCAGATGTAATTGGCGTCGGGCGCGTGAATCTGTATGCCTGTGAGCATTGCATAATCGCTCTTTGACGTGTCGATGACTTTCCCGATGGCATGTTCAAGGTCTTCCTGTATGACTTTGCGGGCTATCTTTGTAAGCTCAAGAAGACTCGGGATATCGCCATAGGTGATTTCCTTGATAAGCCTCCTTTTAAGAAGACTTTCCTCGATATCCTCCTCGTCTATCTTGATATGGAGCTTGCCTGTATAGAGTTCGTCGAGAAAAAGACAGAGCGCGCCGCAGGCGCTGGATTCATCCTTGATCCCCCTGCGCTTGCAGAAGCCGGTCTTGCCGTCTTCGTTGATTGCCGTATGAGGTATCACATAAAAGACATAACGCTCTTTGCCGCCCGTCCTTGGTGCATGGTGCATGGCGGCCTTGAGCCCTGTTTTCCCTGCCGTAAACATTGCCGCAAGACTGGAGAAATTGAAAGCCTCTCCCCAGATGTGCTTGATGATGCTCCTGACGGTCTGGGATATCTCGTCCCTGCAGACGCAGACGGCAGCTATAGAATTATCCTCATTGAAGCCGAATTTCTTCAGGGCATTATAGGTCTTTTTAACATATTCGACTTCTTTAATGACCCTGTCAAAATTATCCTTTATTACTTCCTCAAACCCCATAACTCCTCCAAAACACGTTGAATGTTGAATGTTGAAGGTTGAAGAGTTGCATGTTTAACCTTTAACTTTTCAACCATTCAACTGTTCAACTGATCTTTTACTTAGGCATTAATATCGGCATTCCCAGCATCGGCCAGAATGTCAGGATAGCTACGCCGATGATCGCCACCAGGACGACGCTCAACAGCAGACCATGTCTGAAAAATTCACCCGGGGTAAACATTTTTGATTCATAGGCTATAGCATTCGGGGCCGCGCCAATCAGCAACACAAAAGGCATACCCGCAGTAATCAATGATGAGTAGAAAATTACATCAGGGGCAACTCCAAGGTACGGCGCTATAACCAGAGAAACAGGCAGCGAAATCGCTATGGCGGCAACGTTCATAATAAAGTTAGTCATAATCAAAACGAAGGTTGCTATGCTGAGAACAAATACCAGCCAGTGCGCATGCTGGAACATGACAAGCCAGTTGACGGCCATCCACTGTGCGGCTCCGGTCTGCCAGAGGCAGAAACCGATGCTCATGGCGCCGCTGAAAAGTAAGATGATATTCCAGGGGATATCTTCAAGCTCTTTCACGGTCAGGACTTTGAATATAAAGAAAAGTAGTGTTGATACGAGCATGATCGCCGCCCTGTCCAACGACTTCAATGCCGGGACGAATGACTGCATGGACATTACAACTATAGCGCCCAGAACTGTGATAATGACGAATTTTTCATCTCTTGTCATAGGACCCAGTTCTTTCGAGAGTTTTGCTACTTTATCCTTAAGCCCATGGATGACCTTCTTTTCCGGTTTCATGAATACTGACAGATAAACCCAGATCAGGAAGACCATTGACCAGCCGATCAAAAAGGTGAATTTTGAAAGTTCAAAAAAACCGATTGTTTTTCCGGTAAATTCCGCAAACATACCTGCGCCTGCGGCTGCACGGGCAGAACCGAGAAATGTTATAACGCTTCCTGCGCCGGCGGCATAAGCCATACCGATAAAGAGAGACTTGCCGAATTTTGTCGGTTTATCTCCTTCACCATAGAGAGAATTGACTGCGAGAAGTATCGGGAATACAGTGGCCGCGGCAGCAGTATGCGCCATGACATGGGCAAGTCCTGCCGTTACTACCAAAGCTCCCAATACGATCATGTTTGTCTTTTCGCCGACTACCTGAAGCATTTTATATGCGAGACGCTTTGTAAGCCCTGATTTTGTAAATGCAAGGCCGACGACAACGGACGCAAAAATAAACATAACAGACGGGTCCATAAAATCCCTGAAGGCATCCTTTGTCGAGCGTATTGCAAATAATGCCTGAAATACGCCGATTGCTATGGCTGTGACGCCTATAGGGACCACTTCAAAAATCCACCACGTAGAAGCCAGGATAAAAAGCGCTATAGCGCCTTTCCCCTGCGTTGATAAAACGAAATGCTTGCCTCCGGGGTCAACAGCGTCAGACCACTGCGGCATAAAATAAATCCAGAGGAAAAGACCCAAGCCGATAAGGATGAACATGACCCTCTTCCAGTCGAATGCAGACTTTGTTTCAGCAATAACTATTTCCGGAGGCGGTTCCGGTAAGCCTTCTGTTTTCTTGTGTTCAATATCAGCCATTTCTCGCCTCCTATTCCTTCAGGACTGCATCTGAGATTGAATCGAAGACTTCGATCATCCTGACGAGCCCGACAAACTTTTTCTTGTCTTCCAGCACAGGGACAAGTACCAGATCGTTATGAAGCATCAGGTATGCTGCCTTGGTAATAGGGTCGCCCGGCTCAACAAACTTCTTCGCCGGCGTCATGATCTCGCTGACAGGTTTTTCAGCCAGTTCCTTTGTGCCCTTTGTAAACAGTGTGTCCCAGATCAATGCCAGCCCTGATTCATCCTCTTCAGGGACTTGTGCCTTTGTGGTGGGTTTCATGAAGCGTGGTTCGAGACCCTTCAGGATATCCTTGAGCGATAGGGTGCCCATGAGATTGTACTTCTCATCGAATACGAGTATCGCCATCGGGTCAGGGTACTTCTTCGCGCTGATGAATGATACCTTGACGATCCTGATGGCCTGACCGATCGAAAACCAGTAGGGCACATGAGGATACTCAAAAATACCGATCATCACATCCTTTGCTGTTTTGCCGTTTGACATTTTGATTCCCTCCTTTTTTAATTAGCTTTTCTCTCAAGCTCTATCGAAATCTGAAACCTGTCCGGTCTCTTGACCGAACGGGTATACATAAAAAGTGTTTCTCCTGAATAGAAATATTGCGTTAAGAGTATGGCTGCCGAGTTCTCCGGCAGTCTGAGAATCCTGCCTTCATCGGCGCTGAGATAAGCGATATCTATATGGTTTCTAACTCTTGTAATCCTTATTCCGTACTTCTTTTCGAAAAGTTCTAATAGAGAAATGTTTTCAATATCATCCTCAAGTAGGAGCGGGCAAATGTGGTATGGGACATAACTTTCCTGCAATAAAACAGGCTCACTGCCCGTCAGGCGGAGCCTTTTTATATAGATAATATGCTTGTCCGGGGGAATATCAAGCCTGGCGTCAAGATCGTCAACAGGCATCATGACCGTACGGGCCAATAGGCTGGTGGAGAAATTCAGGCCCTCTTCAAACAGGGATTCCCTGAAGCTCGTCAGCATACTCAAACCTTCGGATACGACATTTTTACATATAAAAGTGCCTTTGCCCTGCTGACGCTTCAGATAACCGTGCCTGACGAGCTCGAGGACCGCTGTCCTTACCGTTGCCCTGCTGATGCTGAACATTGAACACAGGTCTTCTTCAGTGGGGATTTGGGAATTGAGTGCCCATTCTCCGCTCTCGATCTTCTTTTTCAGGATATCGTAGAGCTGCAAATAAAGTTTCTGATGATCTTCTCTGTTTATTAGTTCCATACAAACGTTTATTATATTGTTATTACAAACTTATAAAGTAATGAATAAAGTATAATGATGGAAAATGAACTTGTCAAGAGTTTTTTTTAAGGCATTATTTTTATGTTATAATTTAGCAATGTTCAATCTTTCAAAATTTTTCAAAAAGACCGTTGAAGTGAAAGAAAGAAGCAATGTTGTCACAGAGGCCCTTAAGGTCAAATATCAGGCATTTCAGAAGCTGCTCACCACAAACAATGAAGTGCTCGAGATTATGGCTGATATGGAAGAAAAGCTGTCAGGTGAATACCTGTTTGACGTGCATTTTCTAAAAACGAATTCCCGAATTCTTGGCTATAAGGTCGGAAATATTATTGAGCATCTGAACGCCCTTTCCAGAGATAAATATACGCAATTCAATAAAATTCATATTGATATTGGCGACGCAATAGAAAAGGTGCTCGAATACAAAATGGAAGTGCCTGTAAGCGACCTGACAATCCCGATCGAAAAGCTGAGCGGCAAGGAAACAGGCATTGCCGGCGGAAAGATCGCTCACCTTGGCGAAATAAAAAACGCGCTTAATCTCCCGGCGCCCGACGGCTTTTCGATCAGCGCCTATGCGTTTATAAAATTCATGGACCATAACCGGCTTATCGAAAAATTTAATGAAAGACTTTCCATGCTGAACATCGAAAACCTGG
The DNA here is from genome assembly GCA_041658585.1 of Thermodesulfovibrionales bacterium. GTDB lineage: Bacteria > Nitrospirota > Thermodesulfovibrionia > Thermodesulfovibrionales > SM23-35 > DYFC01. Next base: position 2,364 of record JBAZZX010000013.1, on the reverse strand, counting down.
AAGAGCTGAATAAAGTCAGCAGGGAAATCTATGATATGGTCATACAATCGGAGGTCCCGCCGGATTTACAGAAGGCTATTACCGAAGCGTACTCATCATTATGTAAAAAGCTCGGCAGGGAAACAACGGTGTCCGTGCGAAGCAGCGCTATACGGGAAGACAGCGAATTCAGTTTTGCGGGTCAGTATGCCACGTTTCTTAATGTAACCGGTGATTCAGTCATTCAAAAATACAAAGAAGTAGTTGCAAGTCTATTTACCCCCCGTGCGCTTTTCTATTCCAAGACCAAGGGTTTTTCAGAAGGAGATATGGTTATGGCGGTCGGGGTGCTGAATATGATAGACGCCGCCGCTGCAGGGGTCATGTATTCGAGGGACCCCAATGACCCTCACTCCGATCATATACTGATAAATGCAATACACGGCCTCGGACTTTGGGTCGTAGACGGTACGATCACCCCTGACTCATATACCGTGTCAAGGCATCCTGCCGTGACAATCCTTGACAAAAGGATAGTAGATCAGGAAAAAATGCTTATCAATGGAGAAGACGGCAAACTGCAGGAGGTCCCGGTCCCTGAAGAACAAAGGGGAAAGCAGTGCGTCACCGATGAACAGATAAAACTCCTCTCAAAATATGCCCTCGAACTGGAAACCTTTTATGGAACTCCCCAGGATATTGAATGGGCTATCGGTCCAAACAAAAAACTCTATATTCTTCAATCAAGGCAACTGAGAACATTTACGGAGCTTTCAGCGCCGAACATATGCCTGCCGACACGCCTTGAGGGGTTTAATGTCCTTCTCGACAAAGGGGTCATTGCCTGTAAAGGCATCGGGTTCGGCAAGGCATTTGTCCTGAAAGAGGAAGAAGAACTGAATGATTTCCCCGAAGGTTCCGTGCTGATCGCAAAGCATACTTCTCCGAAATTCGTAACGGTTATGAACAAGGCCTCAGCCATCATTACCGATGTAGGAAGCGCTACGGGACACATGGCTTCATTATCGAGGGAATACCAGATTCCTACGATTCTTAACACCGAGGTTGCAACTGCGGTCATCCGGCACGGACAGGAGATAACGGTGGATGCCATTAACTGCAACATATATGAGGGCAAAGTCGAAATGCTCCTTGAATATGCAAGGAACAGGAAAGAACCTTATAAGGATACGCATATGTTCAAAACCCTTGAAAAGGTCCTGAAATGTATAGTGCCTCTTAATTTGACCGATCCCCAAAGTGAAACGTTCAGGCCGGAATCCTGTAAAACCTATCATGATATAACCCGTTTCGCTCATGAAATGGCCATGCATGAGATGTTCAATGCCGGGGATGACAAGCAGATTGAAGACGACGTGACTACTGATCTCTCGGCAGGTATTCCTGTAGGAGTGTGTATGGTGGACATTGAGGGCGGAATAAACGGGAATTTAAGAAAGGCGACCTATGAAGATATCCTCTCGATCCCTTTTATCGCGTTATTGAACGGCATGAAGAGCATGAGATGGCCGGCGCCGCCTCCGGTTGATGCCGGAGGCTTTATGGGAATGCTTGCCCACTCGGCCTCAATCCCTGAAGAGCAGCTCAGAGAGACGGCGAGAAAGAGTTTTGCCATCCTGACAAAGAATTATGTTAATTTCAGCATCCGTCTCGGCTATCACTTCTCCATGATCGAGGCATACGCCGGAGACAATCTCAATGACAATTATATCCGGTTCTTTTTTAAGGGCGGCGGAGCTGCCGTTGACCGCCGGTTAAGGCGGGTCAGGCTAATCACGGAAATCCTCAAAACAATGGGGTTCAGGGTAAATGTCAAAGAAGACGTCATCAACGCCATCCTTACAAAATACAGCCAGGCAACTACAGAGAAGTATCTGACGGTTATGGGCAAACTGACGGCTTATACCAAACAGCTTGATATGGCCATGTTCAACGACGCCGTCACCGATATGTATATTGATGACTTTGTACGGGAACATATAAAGAAATAAATTGAGCGATTCTTATGTATAAACCGTTTAAAATTGTCATTCTGAGCGAAGCGAAGAATCTCTCTTTAAGTGTGTAAGATTGCCACGTCGCTCTACTCCTCGCAATGACAACCTTAAAAGAATCGCTCAATTTAGGAAAGAAATAAATCCGACCTTGAGGGAAAGCCGGAGATATTAGGGAAATTGACCGTTTACACAAAACACCCGGATGTAGTTATGCGTGATGATTCCTCGGTCGAACTGCATTTATTAACCCGGCAATTTAATATGTAAGTTACGCTGCATATTTGATTTTCGGGTGTTCAAAGTATTTTCTAATCCTTCCGGGCAGTTTCTGAAGCTTTCTCATGTGCGAGACCATTTTTTGTTTCAA